>NZ_JBIVVA010000014.1:0-194883 GCF_044757465.1 Streptomyces sp. NPDC091279
CCCCCCCCCCCCCCCCCCCCACCCCCCCCCCCCCCCCCCCCCCCCCCCCCCCCCCCCCCCCCCCCCCCCCCCCCCCCCCCCCCCCCCCCCGACACCCCCACAACCCCCCGGCACCCCCCGGCACGACCCGGCACCCCCCGGCACCCCCCGGCACCCCCCGGCACGACCCGGCACCCCCCGGCACGACCCGGCACCCACCAGGCGCGCACGCCAAGGCTCGCACCCCCAGTTTTCGTTATCCACCCCCTCCCTCCCCGTCTCCCACGCATGCACGCGTCACGAGACTTCAGCCGCCGTACCCTCCTCAAGGCCTCCGGTGTCGCCGCAGCCGCCGTCGGAGTCGCGGGGGTCGCCCCGGCCTCGGCGGCCGGCGGCCTCGCGCACCCCGGGCTGCTCCACACCCGCACCGACCTCGCCCGCATGGCCGCCAAGGTGAAGGCCGGGGCGGCCCCCTACACCGCCGGGTTCGCCAAGTTGACCGCCAACCGGCATGCGCAGAGCGGCTGGGGGGCCAGTCCGAAGGAGATCGTCTACCGAGGGTCGGGCAGCCCGCAGAACTACGCCTCCCTCTACAACGACATCCACGCCGCCTACCAGAACGCCCTGCGCTACCACGTCAGTGGCGACAGCGCGCACGCCGACACTGCCGTAGCGATCCTCAACGCCTGGGCGAACACGCTCACTTCGGTGCAGGGAACGGCCGACCGGTTCCTCGCGGCCGGGCTGTACGGGTATCAGTTCGCCAACGCCGCCGAACTCGTGCGTGATCACGGGGACTTCCAGCTCGGGAAGTTCCAGCAGATGCTCCGTGACGTGTTCGCGCCGCTGAGCGAGAGCTTCCTCGTCAAGCACAACGACGCTGTCCCCAGCAACTACTGGACGAACTGGGACCTCGCCGCCGTCGCCTGCGTTCTCGCGGTCGGCATCTTCAACGACGACCGGGCCCAAGTCACGCGTGCCGTCGAGTACTTCAAGCACGGCGAGGGACTCGGCTCCGTGAAGAACGCCATCCCCGTCCTGCACGCCGACGGTCTCGGTGAGTGGCTGGAGGCGGGCCGCGACCAGGGGCACGCGCTGCTCGGCGTCGGACTCATGGGCACCGTCTGCGAGATGGCCTGGAACCAGGGTATCGACCTCTACGGCTACGACGACAGCCGCTTCCTCAAGGGCGCCCAGTACGTGGCCAAGTGGAGCATGGGCGGCACCGTGCCCTACACCCCCAACACCCGGCGCAAGGGTGCGGTCGCGGGGTGGTCCGGCAAGGAGACCGCCACGGCCGCGGCCGGCGTCAACCCCAACATGATCCGGCCCATCTGGGCGATGATCGCCAACCACTACACCAAGCGACGCGGACTGAGCGCCACCTATCTCACCCAGATCGCCGCCAAGTCGGCCCCCGAGGGCGGCGGCGGCGACTACGGGCCCGACAGCGGCGGCTACGACCAACTCGGCTTCGGCACACTGGCGTTCACCAGGGACCGGAACGGCACGGGAACCGTGCCGGACGCCGGAGCCGCCACGCCTTCCGCCAGCGCCAGCGCCAGCGCCGCCGCCTCGGCCGCCCCCGACGCCGACGCCGCATCCCCCTCCTCCGCCGCGTCCCCCTCCTCCGGCGCCTCCCCCGCCGCCGGCCGCGACCTCGCCGACACCGGTTCCAACGACGCCCTCGGCTGGGCCGCAGCAGCAGGGCTCACCACCGTGGCCGGAGGCCTGCTCCTCCTCCGCCGCCGCGACAAGGTCCGCCGCAGCAACGCCGAGTAGCACCCGCAGGGGAAGGGGGTTCCACGAACCCCCCGCCCCGCCCGCACACCCGCACAGGGCTACGGGCTCCCCCGAGATCCAACCCCCAGCCCCCTACGGGCCCACGGGCCCACAGCCCAACGCCCCTCACGGCGCCGAGTCCAACGACCCCGGCGCCGCCGGAGGCACACCCCCACCTCCCGCACCCCCCTCACCCGACACCTTCCCCGAACTGTTCCCCGGCCCCTTCCCCGGCCCCTTGCGCCCCGCCCCCTTCTCCTTCGCCGCCCGCACCGCCGTAGCCGCCACCCCGGCCACCGCCGACAGCGGCCTCGCGATGTCCTCCAGGGAACGGCGTTCCGCGTTCACCGCGAGGAACAGCGCGACCAGCCCCGCCGCACACATCAGCCCCGCGCCGATCTGGAAGGCGAGGGCGGCGTCGCCGATCACGCCGGATTCGGTGAGGTCGGCGAAGACCAGCGGTCCGCTGATGCCGCCGACCGCCGTGCCGAGGGCGTAGAAGAAGGCGATGGACATCGCCCGGGTCTCCATCGGGAAGATCTCCGAGACGGTGAGGTAGGCGCTGGACGCCCCCGCCGACGCGAAGAACAGCACCACGCACCAACAGGCCGTCAGGGTGGTCGTGTTGAGCGAGCCCCGGCTGAACAGCCAGGCGGTAGCGAAGAGAAGAACGCCGGAGACCAGATACGTCGACGAGATCATCACCCGGCGGCCGACCGAGTCGAAGAGCCTGCCGAGCAGCAGCGGGCCGAAGAAGTTGCCGAGCGCGATGACGGCGAAGTAGTAACCGGTGTTGCCGGTAGGGACGTTGAAGAATTTCGTGAGGATCGCGCCGAACCCGAAGGTGATGGCGTTGTAGAGGAACGCCTGCCCGATGAAGAGCGAGAAGCCGAGGACGGCCCGCTTGCGGTAGGTCGAGAAGATGGTCCGGGAGATCTCGCCGAAGCCGACGCTTCCGCGCTGCTCGATGGTGATCTCGGACTCGGGGCGGGGCAGCCGTTCGCCGGTCTCCGCCTCCACCTTCTTCTCGATCGACGCGACGATCCGTTCCGCCTCCTGTTCACGGCCGTGGATCAGCAGCCACCGTGGGCTCTCCGGGACGTGCCGCCTGACCAGGAGGATCACCAGGGCGAGAACGGCGCCGAGGGCGAACGTCAGTCGCCAGCCGACGTCCTTCGGAAGCAGCGACTCGTCCAGGGCGAGGATGGCCAGCAGTGAGCCGAAGAACGCGCCCGCCCAGAAGCTGCCGTTGATCGCGAGGTCGACGCGGCCCCGGTACTTCGCCGGGATCAGCTCGTCGATCGCGGAGTTGATCGCCGCGTACTCGCCGCCGATGCCGAAGCCGGTCAGGAAGCGGAACGTGAAGAACCACCAGCTGGAGAAGGACACGGCGGTCAGCGCGGTGGCCGCGAGATACACCGCCAGGGTGATCATGAAGAGTTTCTTGCGGCCCCAGGTGTCGGTCAGCCGCCCCCAGAAGAGGGCGCCGACGCACGCGCCCGCCACGTACAGCGCGGCGGAGATGCCGGTGATCTGGCCGGAGCTGATCGCCAGTCCGCTGCCGGGTTCGGACAGCCGCCCGGAGATGTTGCCGACGACCGTGACCTCCAGGCCGTCGAGAATCCACACGGTGCCGAGGCCGATGATGATCGTCCAGTGCCAGCGCGACCAGGGAAGTCGGTCCAGGCGGGCCGGGATGTCGGTGGTGATGGTGCGGGCGGCCGAGGCCTGCGCTCCGGTCATGGGCTCCCTCCTCGTCGAGCGAACCAACGAACCGATCCGCCGAACAGGAACGGACCGGTGCCGAACTCCTTCCAAGACTCCTGCCCGGACCCCTACCAGCACCGCTGCCCGGACCCCTGCCGGATGCCCACGTACCCGGGTATCACGCCCTTCGAGGGACCACACCCCCGAAGGGATAAGCCCACCGGGGTGGCACCCGCGTACTACGGGCCCCGCCCGCGATCCCATCCGCAACCACGTTCGCGATCACGCCCGCACCCACGCCCAGGGCGTAGTCCGCCGCCGGCCTACGCTCCCAGGACCCGTGACACCGTGTAGATCAACAGACCCGCCAGTGATCCCACCACCGTGCCATTGATCCGGATGAATTGCAGATCGCGCCCGATGTGCGCCTCGATCTTCCGGGTGGTGTGCTCGGCGTCCCAGCCGGCCACCGTGTCCGTGATCAGGGACGTGATCTCCCCCTGGTAGGTGGCCACGACGTACACCGCCGCGCCCTCCACCCAGCCGTCCACCTTGGCCTGGAGCCCGGCGTCGTGGGCCATCCGCTGCCCCAGCGACAGCAGCGCGGCCCGCACCCGCAGCCGCAGTTCGCTGCCTTCGTCCTCCGCCGCCGAGACGATCATGGACCGTACGGCCGTCCAGGCGGAGGCGATCAGGTCCTGGACCTCGCCGCGGCCCAGCACCTCGCCCTTGAGGCGTTCGACGCGCGCGCGGGTCTCGGTGTCGGCCTGGAGGTCGGCGGCGAAGTCGGAGAGGAACCGGTCGAGGGCGCCGCGGGCCGGGTGCGCGGGCATGTCGCGCATCTCGGTGACGAAGCGCAGCAGCTCCTTGTAGACGCGTTCGCCGACCCGTTTGTCGACGAACCGCGGCGTCCAGCCGGGCGCCCCGCCCTGGACGGCGTCCATGACCTGCCCGTCGTGCAGCACGAGCCAGTCGTGCGCCCGCGCGACGACCAGGTCGACGACGCGCTTGTGGCCGCCGTCGGCGACGATCCGCTCCAGCATCCTGCCGATGCCGGGCGCGATCTCCTGGGCGTCGGCCCGGCGGGTGATCGCCTCCCCGACGACGGCCTGGACGTCGGCGTCCCGCAGCACGGTCAGGGCGCCTCTGAGGGCCGCCGACAGTTCGGCGGTGACGCGGTCGGCGTGGTCGGGGTCGGCGAGCCAGGTGCCGAGCCGGTTGCCGATGCCGACGGAGCGCAGCCGGTGCCGTACGACGGTCTCGGAGAGGAAGTTCTCGCCGACGAACTCGCCCAGGGAGACGCCGAGTTGGTCCTTCTTGGTCGGGATGATCGCGGTGTGCGGGATCGGCAGGCCGAGCGGGTGCCGAAAGAGCGCGGTGACCGCGAACCAGTCGGCGAGCGCGCCCACCATGCCCGCCTCGGCCGCCGCCGCGACATACCCGGCCCAGGGTCCCGCGCCGGAGTTCTGCGCCCACTTCGCCAGGACGTAGACGACGGCCACGAGCAGCAGCAGGCCGGTCGCGGTGAGCTTCATCCGGCGCACCCCGCGCTGCTTCTCCTCGTCCGCCGCGCTGAACGTCGTCATCGCACGGACGGCCGAAGCGGGCAGGCCGCTGTCGACGGCGGCTGCGGCGGCGGCTCCGGTGCCGGTGGGGGCGGTGGGAGCGCCGTCGACGCGGGTGGCGCCGGCCACAGGAGTGGTCGCGTCGGCGGGTCCGCGCCCGTTATCGGCGGGCGCCGGACGGGCATGCTTGTCCACGTCACCTGTCCCGGTCTGTTCTGGTTCCGTGCGTTCCATCCACTCCACCCGCTCGTGATCTGCTGCACATATTGTCCCTTCCTGACCGACTCCTGGAACGGAACAGGAGTTCCCGGCGTCATGCTGGAGGGGAAGTTCGTCCGTGAACTCCGGTGACCCAATGGGGGGTCCTGTTCCACTACCCCTCATCCCATGGAGCATCATGGGATGATCACATCGGAGCCTGGGGCTCCCGTTCGCCCGAGGAGACACGCGCCGCATGACCAGGCGTCACGGTTATGCCCTGCTTTCCGCGATCATCGCGCTGGTGGTGGGCCTGTCGGCCGCCATATACGTGGGGGTCGCAGCCGACGAGAACGGCGGTGAAACCGGCCGGAGCAGCCTCGCCCAGGGCGCCAGACCCCACAACTCCGCCGCCCCCGCCTCCACCGGCGACTGGGTCGGCACCTGGTCCGCGTCCCCGGCGGGCGCCGAGCCCGGCACCGAGACCCAGGGCTACGCCGGGCGCTCGGTCCGCAACGTCATCCACACCGACGTCAGCGGCACCAACGCCCGCATCACCCTGTCCAACCTGTACGGCCAGTCGGCGCTGACCATCGCGCACGCCAGCATCGCCGTCGCCGCCGGCACCCGGACGGCCGGCGCGGTCGCGGACACCATGCGGCGCCTCACCTTCGACGGCAACACCTCGGTCGTCATCCCGGCCGGACAGCAGGTCCTCAGCGACGCCGTCCGCCTCCTCGTCCCGCACGACAGCGACCTCCTCGTCACCACGTACTCCCCCACCGCCTCGGGGCCGGTCACCTACCACCCGCACGCCCGGCAGATCTCCTACCTCGCCGACGGCGACTTCACCGAGGACGTCACCGGCACGGCCTACACCACGCCGACCCCGTACTGGCGCTACCTGACCGCCGTGGACGTGCTCAGCAACGAGTCCGACGGCACCGTGGTCGCCTTCGGCGACTCCATCACCGACGGCATCACCTCCACCCTGAACACCAACCGGCGCTGGACCGACGTCCTGTCCGGGCGGCTGCACACCGCGATCCAGTCGGGCCACGACCTGCCCCGCTACAGCGTCGTCAACGAGGGCATCAGCGGCAACCAGATCCTCGCCGACGGTCTCGGCCGCCCCGCCGACAACCAGAGCGGCCTCGGCCGCTTCCCCCGCGACGTCCTCGGCCGCACCAACGTGAAGGTCGTCGTCATCGACCTCGGCGTCAACGACATCCTGCGCAACCCGAAACTCGCCGACCCCGACAGGATCGTCACCGGGCTGCGCACCCTGGTCCGGCAGGCCCACGCCCGGGGCATCAAGGTCGTCGGCGCGACCCTCATGCCGTTCGAGGGCCACCGCGGCTACACGCCCGCCCGCGACACCGTCCGCCAGCAGGTGAACGCCGTGATCCGGTCCGGCAAGGTCTTCGACGCCGTCGTCGACTTCGACAAGGCCCTGCGCGACCCGTTCGACCCGCGCCGCCTCAAGCCCGCGTACGACTCCGGCGACCATCTCCACCCCAGCGACCAGGGCTACGCCCGCATGGCCCAGACCTTCGACCTGAACAGCCTGCGCGGCTCAGCCCCGGCAGAGCTGTAACCCCGGAGGCTCCCCCGCCCCCTCAGTGCTCCCCGTACTCCCCGTTCCGGCGCCGCCCCCGCCGCTCGCGGCGCTCCCGGTGACGCTCCCGGCGCTCTTCGTGGCGTGCGCGGCGTTCCTCGTGCCGTTCCCGACGCTCCTCACGGCGTTCATGGGCCTGCCCACCGGACCGGCCCTCAAGAGCGCGGCGGCCGGCGTCGGAGCCGCCGGAGTCCGTACCGGCGTCGGGACGTCCCCGCATCGGTGCCCCGCCCTCCAGCCCGGCTCGGCGGCGTTCTTCCTCCAGGAGCTGCCGTTCCTCCTTCAGACGTCGGCGTTCCGCCTTGGTGACCTTGCGTTCGACGCCGACGCCACCCCAGAAGGCGAAGCCGGTGACGGTCACGCGAGGTGCGCCCGGGTCACCCGGCACGCCCTCCTCGCCACTGTCGAAGCCGCCCATGATGCCGACACCCCGCATCACGACCTCGACGCCCGGCGGCACCACGACGTTGACGCCGCCCATGATCGCGACGCAGTTGATCTGGACCTCACGATCGGCGAAGTCCGCCTCCCGCAGGTCGATCTCACCGCCGCCCCAGAAGGCGAAGCAGTTCAGCCGCTTCGGCATCGTCCAGCGGCCCTTGCGCTGGAACCCCGACAGGACCGCGACCGCCCACGGCGCGGCACCCCGGTCCCCCACCACCCGGCCCGCCCAACCCCCCAGCGCCAGCGGCTCCTTGACCAGCGACACCGGCAGCGACGGCGGCAACGGCCCCCCGGAGACCGGCAGATCACGGATGAGCGGCGCCAACTCACCGTAGGTACGCGCCCGATAGGTGGCCTCCAGGCGCTCATCGAACTCCGCCAGGTCGAGGCGCCCCTCCGCGACGGCGTCCCGCAGTATCTCGGCGACCCGATCACGGTCGTCGTCGGAGGCTCTCAGGTCCGGGACGGCATCGTCGGTCATGGACAGCAGCCTACGAGGTCCCCCGCCCGTCGGCCACGAGCCCGGAACCCACCGCCCCACCCGCACCGGCGGCCCCCTCGGCCCCGCCCTCGTACATCTTCGCGATCACCGCCTCGATGTCCGGCTCCCGCACCGACAGATCGAGCAACGGATACCCGGCGGCCACCCGCGCCACCAGCGCCGCCGCCGACTCACCCGCCGGGAACGCCAGCCACTGCCGCGCCCCCTCCACCTTCACCACCCGCGCGGGCGGCGCCTCGATCGGCGGCGACTCCCGCTCCAGATCCACCACCAACAGCCGCTCGCTCTCGCCCACTTCGTGCAGCCCGGCCAGCGGACCGTCGTACATCAACCGCCCGTGGTCGATGACCATCACCCGGGAACAGAGCTGCTCGATGTCCTGGAGATCGTGCGTGGTCAGCAGGACCGTCGTGCCGCGCTCGGCGTTCAGGTCCCGCAGGAAACCCCGCACCCGCGCCTTCGAGATCACGTCCAGACCGATCGTCGGCTCGTCCAGGTACAGCACCTCGGGATCGTGCAGCAACGCCGCCGCGATGTCCCCGCGCATCCGCTGCCCCAGGGAGAGTTGACGCACCGGAGTCTCCAACAGGTCGCCCAGTTCGAGGAGTTCGACACAGCGGTCGAGGTTCTCCCGGTAACGGGCGTCCGGGATGCGGTACATGCGGTGCGCGAGCCGATAGGAATCGATCAGCGGCAGGTCCCACCACAAGGTCGTGCGCTGCCCGAACACCACCCCCATCCGACGCGCGAGCCGCGTCCGCTCCCGCGCCGGATCGATACCCGCGACCCGCAGCCGACCCCCGCTCGGCGTCAGGATGCCGGTCAGCATCTTGATGGTCGTCGACTTCCCGGCACCGTTCGGCCCGATGTAACCGACCATCTCGCCCCGCGCCACCGAGAACGAGAGCGAGTCGACCGCCCGCACCTCACGCCGCTCCCGCCGCAGGAACCCGGTCCTGCGCCGCACCTGGAACACCTTCTCGACCCCGTCGAGCCGAATGAAGTCCCCGTCCCCCACACCCTTGCCGCTCTTGCCGTTCCTATCCATCGCGCCCTAACTCCCCGTACTCCGGTACGACTTCAGCCCCGCCCGCCACGCGAGCCCCGCCAACGCCAGACACACCACCGCCACCAACGGCGACCCGAACGCCACCCACACAGGCAGCCCCAACGGCAACGGACGCCCCAACAGATACGCCGCGGGCACCCAGTTGACGAACGCCAGCGGCAGCACGAACACCACCCCGCGCACCAACTCCCGCCCGAACACCGTCGGCGGATACTGCAACAACGTCGTCCCCCCATAGGTGAACGCGTTCTGCACCTCCGACGCGTCCTGCGCCACGAACTGGAACGCCGCCCCCGCCACGAACACCGCGCAGAAGATCCCCGCCCCACTGGCCAACGCCACCACCAGCAGCAGCACCTTCAGCGGCCCCCAGTCGACATCGACGGCCACCAGCGCATACCCCAGCACCACCGCACCCTGCGCGATCCGCCCCACCCGCCGCAGCGCGAACCGGTCCGCCGCCACCTGCCCGAGCACCGGCACCGGACGCACCAACAACGAGTCCAGCGTGCCGTCCCGCACCCGCGTGCCCAGCCGATCCATCGACCCGATCGCCAGATCCGCGACCCCGAACGCCACACACGACATCCCGTACAGGAACGCCACCTCCGGCAACGGCCAGCCGCCCAGCGTGTCGACCCGCGAGAACATCAACAAGATCGTCACAAAATCCAGGCCGGTCAGCACCACCCCCACCAGCGTCGTCAGCACGAACGACGCCCGGTACGCCATCGTCGAACGCACCCACATCGCGGTGATCAACCCATACGCACGGACCCCCTCCACCACCCGCGACCGCCCCACCGTTTCAGCCACCCTGGACCACCACCCGCCGCGTCGCCACCGACTGCACCCACCGCCCCAGCGCCAGCAACACCACCGCCCACACCCCCTGGAACACGAACGTCCCCCACACATCCCCCCGCCCCAGCAGCACATCCGCCGGCCGCTGCAACAACGACGACCACGGCAGCACCCGCACCACCTCACCGAGCGCCCCCGGAAACACGTTCAACGGCAACGTCATCCCCGAGCAGAAGAGGCCCACGAACATCACCATCGCCGTCACCCCCGCGCCGTCCATCAGCCAGAACGTCAGCAACGCCGCCAGATACCGCAGCCCGAAACTCACCACCATCCCCAGCCCCACCGACACCAGGAACGCCACCCACGTCGTCCACTCCCCGGGCACCGCCAACGGGAACACCAGCGCCCCGAACGCGAACGGCAGCACCCCCCGCCCGATCAGCTCGAACGACGCCCGCCCCAGATCCGTCGCCAGCCACCACCACTGAAGATCGGCCGGACGGTACAGATCCACCGCGATGTCACCTGTCCTGATCCGCTCCATCAGCTCCGCCTCGACCCGGCTCCCCCCGATCGCCAGCGTCGACAACATCGCCTGCCCCACCCACACGAAGGTGATCGCCTGCGCCTGCGTGTACCCCCCAAGGTGGGGTTTCGCGTCCCACAGCGCCCGGTACGTGTAGACGAAAATCAGGCCGAAGACCGTGTTCGTGAACACCCCGGCGGCAGTCGCGACCCGGTACGTCGCGTACCGTCTGAATCCGCCCGCCGCGACGGCCGTGTACAACCGTCCCGAGCCCATTCCACAGCCCTCCCCACCGGTCCGACACCAAAGCGCAGGAGCCTAGCCCGCAGGTGGCGAGGTACACCACGTCTTTTCCGGACCGGAAGCGTGCCGTGATCCGGGAACGGAACGCCTGGTGCGAGAGTCTTCAACAGGGGGCGCAGAAGGCGTTTGAGGGCGTACGGGAACGTACGACGCGAAACAGGAGTCCGTGCACGAGATGAGTGACGAGCAGCAGCAGCCCGACGGCCAGGCACCGAGCGAGCCGCAGGCCGCCGACGAGGGGGGCAAGCCCAAGCGCCCCAAGCGCACCGGGTGGCGACGAGCCGTCCCGACCTGGCGCATCACCCTCGGCATCCTGGTGCTCGGCGTGCTCGCCCTGATCGGCCTCTTCTTCCTCGGCTACTCCCTGGTGCAGATCCCGCCGGCCAACGCCCTCGCCACCAAGCAGTCCAACGTCTACCTCTACGCCGACGGCTCCCAACTCGCCCGCGACGGCGAGATCAACCGCGAGAACGTCTCCCTCGCCCAGGTCTCCAAGAACGCCCAGCACGCCGTGCTCGCCGCCGAGGACCGCGACTTCTACACCGAGTCCGCCATCGACCCCAAGGCGATGCTCCGCGCCGGATGGAACACCGCGACCGGCAAGGGCAAGCAGTCCGGCTCCACCATCACCCAGCAGTACGTGAAGAACTACTACCTCGGACAGGAACAGACCGTCACCCGCAAGGTGAAGGAGTTCTTCATCTCCATCAAGCTGGACCGCGAGGAATCCAAGGACGAGATCCTTGAGGGCTACCTCAACACCAGCTACTTCGGCCGCAACGCCTACGGCGTCCAAGCCGCCGCCCAGGCCTACTACGGCATGGACGCCGAACAGCTCGACCCGGCCCACGCCGCCTACCTGGCCGCCCTGGTCAACGCGCCCAGCGAGTACGACGTGATCGCCCACCCCGAGAACAAGGCCGCCGCCGAGGCCCGTTGGAACTACGTCCTCGACGGCATGGTCAAACAGGGCTGGCTCACCCAGGCCAAGCGCACCGGCCTCACATTCCCGATGCCGAAGGAACAGACCGTCTCCACCGGCCTGTCCGGACAGCGCGGCTACATCGTCGACGCCATCAAGGACTACCTCACCGAGAACAAGATCGTCGACAAGGAATCCCTGGAAGCCGGCGGCTACCGCATCACCACCACCCTCGACAAGGACAAGCAGAACGCCTTCGTCGACGCCGTCAACGACCAGGTGATGGACAAACTCAGCAAGGACAACAAGGTCGACGACTACGTCCGCGCGGGCGGCGCCTCCGTCGACCCCAAGACCGGCAAGGTCGTCGCCATGTACGGCGGCGTCGACTACGTGAAGCAGTACACCAACGGCGCCACCCGCGGTGACTTCCAGGTCGGCTCCACCTTCAAGCCGTTCGTGTTCACCTCGGCCGTCCAGAACGACTCCGAGACCCAGGATGGCCAGACCATCACCCCCAACACCTACTACGACGGCACCAACAAACGCCCCGTACAAGGCTGGAACGGCGGCACCTACGCCCCGGAGAACGAGGACGAGGTCGACTACGGCGACATCACCGTCCGCACCGCCACCGACAAGTCCGTCAACTCCGTGTACGCGCAGATGGCCGTCGACGTCGGCCCCGCCAAGGTCAAGCAGACCGCCGTCGCCCTCGGCATCCCCGCCGGCACCCCCGACCTGAGCCCCGGCCCGGCCATCGCCCTCGGCACCGCCACCGCCAGCGTCCTCGACATGGCGGAGTCCTACGCCACCCTCGCCAACCACGGCAAACGCGGCACCTACACGATGATCGACTCCGTCACCAAGGACGGCGAGAAGATCACCCTGCCCGCCGAGAAGACCCACCAGGCCGTCTCCCGCGAAGCCGCCGACACCACCACCTCCGTCCTCCAGAGCGTCGTCGAGAACGGCACCGCCACCGCCGCCCAGGCCGCCGGCCGCCCCGCCGCCGGCAAGACCGGCACCGCCGAGGAGGACAAGGCCGCCTGGTTCGCCGGCTACACCCCCGACCTCGCCACCGTCGTCGCCGTGATGGGCCAGGACCCGGTCACCGCCCAGCACAAATCCCTCTACGGCGCCCTCGGCCAGGAACGCATCAACGGCGGCGGCGCACCCGCACAGATCTGGGCACAGTTCACCAAGGCCGCCCTCAAGGGCACGCCGGTCACCGACTTCGACCTCGACCTCCAGCCCGGCGCCGACGAGGTCGCCCCGCCCTCCCAGCAGCCCACCGACCCCACCACCGGCGCCCAGGACAACGGCGGCACCACCACCGGCGGCCAGAACGACCAGACCCCCACCCCGGGCGGCGACACCGGCGCCACCACCACCGACGGCGGCACCACGACCGACGGCGGCACCACCGGAGCCACCCCCACCACCGGCGGCACCACCACCGACGGCGCAACCACCAGCACCGGCGGCACCACCACCGACGGCTCGACCTCCACCGGCACCACCGGCACCACCGGCGACACCTCCACCGGCACCACGACCGGCACCGACACCGGCACCACCAGCACCGGCACCACAGCGGGACCAGGCACCGATCAATGACCGCCGGTCGCCTTCAACCCCACGACGGCGACCAGCAACAGACCCACGAAGAAGATCCGGGCGGCGGTCACCGGCTCACCCAGCACCACCATCCCGACCACCGCCGCCCCAGCCGCCCCGATCCCCACCCACACCCCGTACGCGGTACCGATCGGCAACGTCCGGGCCGCATACGACAACAGCACCATGCTCACCACGATCCCCGCACCGGTGAACACACTGGGAACCAGCCGGGTGAACCCGTCGGTGTACTTCATCCCCACCGACCAGCCCACCTCCAGCAGACCGGCGACCACCAACAGAACCCACGCCACGACACACCTCCGAGACGACAACGGACATCGGTGCGTCGTCTTTGCCCCGAGGCACCACAGCCTCGACAACCCGGTACGGCGCGTCTCGTCGGGTCCCACCAAGCTAACAAAGGCCCACACAAAAGGGCCGGTGACCACAGTCACCAGCCCTTCCGCACCCGCTCAGAAAAACCGCTCCGGAGACAAAGCCCCCTCTAGAGATAAAGCCCCGTCGAATCCTCGGAACCCTCGAACCGGTCCGCGGCCACCGCATGCAGATCCCGCTCCCGCATCAGCACATACGCCACGCCCCGCACCTCGACCTCGGCACGGTCCTCCGGGTCGTACAGCACCCGATCACCCGGCTCCACCGTCCGCACGTTCTGCCCCACGGCGACGACATCCGCCCAGGCCAGCCGACGGCCCACGGCCGCCGTCGCCGGGATCAGAATCCCGCCACCCGAACGCCGCTCACCCTCACCGACGTCCTGCCGCACGAGAACCCGGTCGTGCAGCATCCGGATGGGCAGCTTGTCGTGCTGCGTGCTGTGGTCGTTTCTGTTGGCGCTCACGCCCTGAACCTACCTGTCCCGGCCACCTCCGTACGCCGCCGGGTCAGCCCTTGCGACGCCGCGAGCCGAGGGCGATCAGCCCCACGACACCGACGACCACGAGCGCGGCCGGAACCACCCGCTCCAGCCGGGGCGCACCCTCCTCATCGACGAACTGCGCCTTCACCTCGCTCACCGCACGGTTCACGCCGACATAGGCGCGCCCCAGCGTGTGGTCGATGGTGGAGACCGCCTTGGCCTTCGTGTCGCCGACGATCGTCCTGGGGTGCACCCGCACCCCGATCTCGTCGAGGGTCTCGGCCAGCACCTCGCGGCGGCGCTTGATGTCCGCCTCGATCTGCGCGGGGTTCCTGGTGTCCGACGTGTCCGCCACCGTTCGGCCTCCGAAGTCTGCTGTCGCTCTGTCCCGCACAGTCTGTCAGTTCCAGCCGCCGCCGCACGGTCAGGACCCCCGGTTACGCTTGCCGGATGAGCGAGCGACTCCAGCCCGGTGACCTGGCCCCCGACTTCACCCTCCCCGACGCCGACGGCAACGAGGTGTCCCTCTCGGCCCACAAGGGCCGCAAGGTCATCGTCTACTTCTACCCGGCCGCCCTGACCCCGGGCTGCACCAAGCAGGCCTGCGACTTCACCGACAACCTCGACCTGCTGACCGGCGCGGGCTACGACGTCATCGGCATCAGCCCCGACAAGCCCGAGAAACTCGCCAAGTTCCGCGACCAGGAGTCCCTCAAGGTGACCCTCCTCGCCGACCCCGACAAGTCGGTCCTGGAGGCCTACGGCGCCTTCGGCGAGAAGAAGCTCTACGGCAAGACGGTCGTCGGCGTCATCCGCTCCACGATCGTCGTCGACGAAGCGGGCAAGGTCGAACGCGCCCTCTACAACGTCAAGGCCACCGGCCACGTAGCCAAAATCATCAGAGACCTGGCCGTCTGACCCCTCCCCCCCCAACGGCCCGCCCCGGACCCCCGGCGCGGGCCACTCCCCATTCCGGACGTAACCCTCCGACATCCGGTTCGTTACTCCATACGGGCAACGAACACATGCCCGGACTGCGAATGTCTGGCCGACAGCGGAGGGGGATGTACATGTACGACAAGGAGCGACTCGCGCCGGTCGTCGCCAAGGCCCGTAACTGGACCGACCTGATGAGGCGGCTCGGCCTCGGGACAAGCGGGGGACAGCGGCGCGTGTTGCAGGAGAAAGTGGCCGGGCACGGCCTCGACACGAGCCACTTCGCCAAACGCAGCCCATGGCGCAAGTACCCCGACTCGGCCATCGCCGAAGCCGCCGCGTCGTCGTCCTCGCTGCGCGAAGTGGCACTGAAGCTGCACGCCACCCCGGCCACGGGCACGCTGTCCCATATCCGCCGCCGCATTCACTCAGCGGGCATCGACATCAGCCACTTCCCCGGCATCAACAGGGCCGATCTGGACCTGCCCTTCACCACCGAAGAGCTGAGGGCCGCCGCCGAAGAAGCGACCAGCGTGCGCGGCGTGGCTCGCATCCTGGGCGTGCCAGACGACAGCCGCTCCCGAGCGACCCTGCATCGCATGCTGCGCGCCCGGCACATCGACACCGGGCACTTCTCGTACCGACGCGTACCGATCCCCGAGGACGCACTCCGCGATCTCGTAGCGCGCTCCACCAGCTACGCCGATGTGATGCGCGGCCTCGGCCTGGACGTCAACGACACCAATCACCGGCGAGTCCGGCGGGCGGCGGCTCGACTCGGCCTCGACACAGGCCACTTCACGCGCAGGGCCTGGGGACGGCCGGAACGTCCGGCGCCCGAACCGACCGCCGACCGAGTTCTCGTGGTCCTCCCCGATCACGCCGCACGGACCAACAGGACGCGACTCCACCGGGCGTTGAGCGAGATCGGGGTGCCCTACGCCTGTTCCAACTGTGGCAACGAGGGCGAGTGGCTGGGGCAGCCGATCACTTTGCAGATCGACCATGTCAACGGGGAGTGGCGCGACAACCGCCGGGAGAATCTCCGATACCTGTGCCCCAACTGCCACGCGCTGACAGAGACGTGGTGCCGCCGGAAGGGGTCGATGCCCCTCGCTGGGTGACGCGATCCCCCCGTACACTGGCTACCGCCAGTCAAGGACAGTGACCGGCATGAGCGGCGGTGGCGCAACGGCGACGCGGCAGACTTAGGATCTGTGGCCCTTGATCGGGCTTGAGGGTTCGAATCCCTTCCGCCGCACAGGAACGGCCTGCGAATCGAAGATCGATGCGCAGGCCGTTTTCGTAGGCCGGCTCAGCCCAGCAGTTCACGGAGTGCTGGTACCAGGGATCTGAAGGCCTTGCCTCGGTGGCTGATGGTGTTTTTTTCGGGTGGGGTCAGTTCCGCGCAGGTGCGGGTGTCTCCGGCAGGTCGGAGGATCGGGTCGTAGCCGAAGCCGTTGGTGCCCGTCGGGGTGTGGACCAGGACGCCCTTGAGGTGGCCCTCGACCACGCGTTCCGTGCCGTCGGGGAGCGCCAGGGCTGCCGCGCAGGTGAAGTGGGCGGTGCGGTGGGCGTCGTCGATGTCGGCGAGTTGGGCGAGGAGGAGGTCGAGGTTGGCCTTGTCGTCGCCGTGGCGGCCGGCCCAGCGGGCGGAGAAGATGCCGGGGGCGCCGCCGAGGACGTCGACGCAGAGTCCGGAGTCGTCGGCGACGGCGGGCAGGCCGGTGGCCCGGGCGAGGGCGTGGGCCTTGAGGAGGGCGTTCTCGGCGAAGGTGACGCCGGTTTCGCGGACGTCGGGGACGTCGGGGTAGGCGTCGGCGCCGACGAGTTCGTGCGGGAGGTCCGCCGCGGCGAGGATGGCCCGCAGTTCGGTGATCTTTCCGGTGTTGCGGGTGGCGAGGATGAGGCGGGTGGTCATGGGGCCAGTATTCCGGTCGCCGTGGCGGTGCCCGTGCCGGCGTCGGTTATGAGGTGCAGACCTTGGTGAGTTCGCCGGCGGCGGCGGTGACGGGGCTGATGTCGGGGGTGGCGTCGCCGTTCTTGACGGCGGTGCGGACGTTCTGTACGGCGTCGCCGAGGGAGTCGACGGCTTTGTTGACGTCGGCGTTGTCGGTCTTGTCGCCTATTTTGTCGAGGTTCTTCTCGATGTCGGCGAGGGATTGGTCGAGTTGGGTGGGGTCGTCGGAGGCGTTCTCGACGGCCTGTTGGAGTTGGGTGACGCTGTCGGCGATGGTGTCGGCGGTCTGGACGCAGTCCAGGGCCTTGTCGACGGCGGCGCAGCCGGTGGTCACTCCCGTGGTGAGGACGGTGGCCGCGAGGGCGGCGGTGACGGTGAGGCGACGGCGGCGGCTGACGGCCATGACGGTGTGCTCCCCTTGGTACCTGGCCCGTTGGGCCCCCGTGTGCTGGTCGGGCGCACGGTGGTGTGCCGTGCGCCCGCACTGGTAGGGACGCGGTGCCGGTGGCGGGGGTTGCGCCGGGCGGCGATCTTTCTTGGCGTTCCCTTTACTTTTCGAGGGTGGTGGCGAGGGCTGCGCGCTGGGCGGCGGCGAGGTCGGCGCAGCCGGTGAGGGCGAGGTCGAGGAGGGCGTTGAGTTCGTCGCGGGCGAAGGGTTCGGCCTCGGCGGTGCCTTGGACTTCGACGAAGCGGCCGTCGCCGGTGCAGACGACGTTCATGTCGGTGTCGGCTTTGACGTCTTCTTCGTAGCGGAGGTCGAGGAGGGGGGTGCCGCCGACGATGCCGACGGAGACGGCGGAGACGGTGTCGGTGAGGGGGCGGCGGCCGGCTTTGATGAGTTTCTTGTTCTGGGCCCAGGTGACGGCGTCGGCGAGGGCGACGTAGGCGCCGGTGATGGCGGCGGTGCGGGTGCCGCCGTCGGCTTGGAGGACGTCGCAGTCGAGGACGATGGTGTTCTCGCCGAGGGCTTTGTAGTCGATGACGGCGCGGAGGGAGCGGCCGATGAGGCGGGAGATCTCGTGGGTGCGGCCGCCGATGCGGCCCTTGACGGACTCGCGGTCGCCGCGGGTGTTGGTGGCGCGGGGGAGCATGGAGTATTCGGCGGTGACCCAGCCTTCGCCGCTGCCTTTGCGCCAGCGGGGGACGCCTTCGGTGACGGAGGCGGTGCAGAAGACTTTGGTGTCGCCGAAGGAGACGAGGACGGAGCCTTCGGCGTGCTTGCTCCAGCCGCGTTCGATGGTGACGGGGCGGAGCTGTTCGGGCGTGCGGCCGTCGATGCGAGACATGGTGTGGAGCCTATCGGCATGCGCGTAGGGCCCCTGCCCGGTGGGGGGAGGGGCCCTGTGGGGTGAGCGGGGGGGCTCACATCATGTCTTCGATCTCCGCTGCGATGGGGTCGGCGTCGGTGCCGATGACGACCTGGATGGCGGTGCCCATTTTGACGACGCCGTGGGCGCCGGCGGCTTTGAGGGCGGCTTCGTCGACCTTGCCGGCGTCGTGGACCTCGGTGCGGAGGCGGGTGATGCAGCCTTCGACTTCGTCGATGTTGTCGATGCCGCCGAGTCCGGCGACGATCTTCTCAGCCTTGCTGGCCATGGTCTTTCTCCCTGATCCGAACCGCTTTGTCGCAGTAACCCACAGTTGGCCCATCTTTGCGAGCGGTCGTGTCGCGGGTGCCGAAGGATGGCGATCACGACAGCGGAACCGTGCGCCAACTGGTCTACACCACAAGGGGGACGGCCGCCAAACGCGGAGTGCGGAGGGATGTCGATGACGGCCGACAGCACGGTCAGCGGTGGGGGGCGGGGTCAGTGGGGTGGGGTGTTCCAGGGGTTGCAGAAGATGGGGCGCTCTCTTCAGTTGCCGATCGCGGTGTTGCCTGCGGCGGGGATTCTGAATCGGCTGGGGCAGCCGGATGTGTTCGGGGATCAGGGGTTGGGCTGGACGAATGTGTCGAAGGTGATGGCGGGGGCGGGCGGTGCGTTGTTGGACGGGTCGCTGGGGTTGCCGTTGTTGTTCTGTGTGGGTGTGGCGATCGGGATGGCGCGGAAGTCGGACGGTTCGACGGCGTTGGCGGCGCTTGCGGGGTTTCTCGTCTACTACAACGTGCTGCGGCAGTTCCCGAAGGGGTGTGGGGGTGGGGCGAAGGCGGTGGTGGGGGTCGGGTGCCAGGGTGGGGACGGCACGGTGTCGGCGTTCACGTATCAGAATCCGGGGGTGTTCGGGGGGATCGTGCTGGGGTTGCTGGCGGCGTTCTTCTGGGCGCGGTTTCACCGGACGCGGTTGGTGGACTGGCTGGGTTTCTTCAATGGGCGGCGGCTGGTGCCGATCATCATGGCGTTCGTGGGGATCGTGGTGGCGGCGGTGTGTCTGTGGGTGTGGCCGCCGATCGGGTCGGGTCTGGAGTCGTTCTCCAACTGGCTTGATGGTCTGGGGGCTTGGGGTGCGGGGGTGTTCGGGGTGGCGAACCGGGCGTTGCTGGTGGTGGGGTTGCATCAGTTTCTGAATGTGCCCATCTGGTTCCAGTTCGGGAGTTATACGGAGCCGGACGGGACGGTGGTGCATGGGGACATCAACATGTTCCTGGCGGGTGATCCGGGTGCGGGTCAGTTCACGTCGGGGTTCTTCCCGATCATGATGTTCGCGTTGCCTGCTGCGGCGTTGGCGATCACGCATTGTGCGCGGCCGGGGCGGCGTAAGGAGGTCGGGGGGTTGATGTTGTCGGTGGCGTTGACGTCGTTCGTCACGGGGATCACCGAGCCGATCGAGTATTCGTTCCTGTTCGTGGCGCCGGTGCTGTATGGGGTGCATGCGGTGTTGACGGGGGTGTCGATGGCGGTGACGTGGGGTCTTGGGGTGCATGACGGGTTCAGTTTTTCGGCGGGGCTGATCGATTACGTCATCAACTGGAATCTGGCGACGCGGCCGTGGGCGATCGTGCCGATCGGGGTGTGCTTCGGCGTCGTTTATTACGTGCTGTTCCGGTTCGCGATCACGCGGTTCGATCTGAAGACGCCGGGGCGGGAGGCGGAGGAGGTGCGCGAGGACGTCACGAAGGCGTAGTGCGTGCGGTCCTGGGGTGTGGGGAACGGCGGCGTGGCGTCGGTTCTGTGACTCGTTCGGCGGCGGTCCGGTCGCGGTTTTCGGCGGGTTCCTTATCTTGCCTTCATCGTGCTACAAAAGGTCTACACCACTGAGTGGTGTAGACCACCACGACGGAGGAAGTCTATGAGCACCGCCACCGATACGGCGGCCCCCGCGAAGAAGCGGGGTTCTGGCCTGTTCCAGGGCCTTCAGAAGGTCGGCCGCAGCCTCCAGCTGCCGATCGCCGTACTGCCGGCGGCGGGCATCCTGCTCCGTCTCGGCCAGCAGGACATCCATGACAAGCTGAACCTCCCCGACAAGGTGACGGCGGTCTTCGCAACGGCGGGCGGGGCCATCTTCGACAACCTCCCGATGCTGTTCTGCATCGGTGTGGCGATCGGGTTCGCGAAGAAGTCGGACGGTTCGACGGCGCTGGCGGCGCTGGTCGGTTTCCTGGTCTACAGCAATGTGCTCAAGGCGTTCCCGGTCACCGAGGCCAAGGTCCAGGCGGGTGCGGACATAGCCGCGACCTACAACAACCCGGGTGTGCTGGGCGGCATCCTGATGGGTCTGCTGTCGGCGGTGCTGTGGCAGCGCTACCACCGCAAGCGGCTGGTGGACTGGCTGGGCTTCTTCAACGGCCGCCGTCTGGTGCCGATCGTCATGGCGTTCGTGGGCACCGCGATGGGTGTCTTCTTCGGGCTGGTCTGGGAGCCGATCGGCAAGGTCATCTCGGACTTCGGTGAGTGGATCACGGGTCTCGGCGCGCTGGGGGCGGGGCTGTTCGGGCTGATCAACCGGGCGCTGATCCCGGTCGGCATGCACCAGTTCGTCAACACCGTGTCGTGGTTCCAGATCGGTGACTACAAGAACTCCGCCGGTGTGGTCGTGCACGGTGACCTGAACCGTTTCTTCGCGGGTGATCCGACCGCCGGTCAGTTCATGTCCGGGTTCTTCCCGATCATGATGTTCGCGCTGCCTGCCGCCGCGATCGCGATCGCGCACTCCGCCCGGCCCGAGCGTCGCAAGGCCGTGATGGGCATGATGGTGTCGCTGGCGCTGACGTCGTTCGTCACGGGCATCACCGAGCCGATCGAGTTCGCGTTCATGTTCATCGCGCCGGTGCTGTACGCGATCCACGCGGTGCTGACGGCGCTGTCGATGGCGATCACCTGGGCGCTGGGCGTGCACGCGGGCTTCACGTTCTCGGCGGGCGCGATCGACTACGTGCTGAACTGGAACCTGGCGACCAAGCCGTGGTTGATCATTCCGATCGGGCTGGTGTTCGCGGTGATCTACTACACGGTCTTCCGGTTCGCGATCACCAAGTTCGACCTCGCCACTCCGGGCCGTGAGCCCGAGGAGGAAGTGGAGGACCTCACCAAGGCGTGAGGGTCGCCTCCCGCGACGTGACGAAGGGCTCCGGAACGTTCCTGCTTCCGGAGCCCTTTCGGCTGCGCGCCGCGCCTCAGATCACGTACGTCCGCCGGGGCATCGCCAGTTCCACCGGGCCGTGGAACGCGGTGCCCGCGTCACGGAGGTTGACCTCCGGGTCGGTCCAGGGCGGGATGTGGGTGAGAACCAGGCGGTGGGCGCCGGCCCGGGTCGCGGTCTCGCCCGCCTCACGGCCGTTGAGGTGGAGGTCGGGGATGTGTTCCTTGCCGTGGGTGAAGGCGGCCTCGCACAGGAACAGGTCGGTGTCGCGGGCGAGTTCGTCCAGGGCGGGGCTGACGCCGGTGTCGCCGGAGTAGGTCAGGGACCGGCCGCCGTGCTCGACCCGGATGCCGTAGGCCTCGACGGGGTGGGCCACGCGTTCGGTGTGCACGGTGAACGGGCCGATGTCGAACGTCGACGGCTTGACCGTGTGGAAGTCGAAGACCTCGCTCATGGAGGAGGCGGTCGGGGTGTCGGCGTAGGCGGTGGTCAGCCGGTGTTCGGTGCCCTCGGGGCCGTAGACGGGGATCGGGTCGCAACGGCCGCCGTCGTGCCGGTAGTAACGGGCGACGAAGTAGGCGCACATGTCGATGCAGTGGTCGGCGTGCAGATGGCTGAGGAAGATCGCGTCGAGGTCGTAGAGACCGCAGTGGCGCTGAAGCTCGCCCAGGGCGCCGTTGCCCATGTCGAGGAGCAGCCGGAAGCCGTCGGCCTCTAGGAGGTAGCTCGAACAGGCCGATTCCGCGGACGGGAACGACCCCGAGCAGCCGACGACGGTGAGCTTCATAAAGCAGAAACCTCCGCTGGCGGGAAACCCGGAAGATCCGGAAGATCAGGGAATGGGGCGTCGGGGGTCGTGCGGTGCTGTCGAGCGTAAGGCGCGAAACCCGCGGTAGCTCCTCCGCCAAGGGCTGTTGTGGGCGAACTCACCTGTGCTGTCACCGGTTCGGCTGGAAGCGGGGCGGATGAGGCACATGGGGGCGCACGTGGGCGCGTGGCGGGTGGGGTCGGGGAGGTTCGGCGCGGGGCGGTCGGGCGCGGGGAGCTTGGGTGTGGGGAGGTGGGGGGCGCCGGTAACGTCGTCGGTATGAACACGTCATGGTGGCTCGCGTTCGCCGCGGTCGTTCTGCTCGCTCTGGTGGCCGCGCTGGTCGATGGCTGGGGGCGGGGGGCGGCGCGGCGGCGGGGGCCGGGGTCCGGGCGGGCGGGTGCGGCCGGGGGGCCTCGGCCTGCCGAGATCTGGTGGGCGAACGTGCCGTTCGAGGAGGGGCCGGGGGCGAAGGATCGGCCGTGCCTGGTGCTGGCTGTGCGGGGGCGGCGGGTGACGGTCGCGAAGATCACCAGTCGGTATCACGGGGAGCGGGCGGGGGTGCTGGCGCTGCCTGCGGGGGCGGTGGGGGATGCTCGGGGGCGGGCGAGCTATCTGGAGACCGGGGAGCTTCGGCAGGTGCCCTTGCGGGAGTTTCGGCGGCGGGTGGGTGAGGTGGACCCGGCCTTGTGGGACCGGGTCCGTCACCTTGCGCAGTGAGGTTGCGCTGCGCTTGCTGGGGCCGCTTTTCGGGTGCGGGGCCGCTTTCGGGTGCGGGTGCGTGGGGGCTTGTCGCGCCCCGCGGCGGAGCCGCACATCGATACAGCCCCGCGCCCCTAAAAAGACGGGCCGTCTTTTCGCTGCGGGTGCGTGGGGGCTGGTTGCGCCCCGCGGCGGAGCCGCACATCGATACAGCCCCGCGCCCCTAGGTGGGCTGCTCGGCTGTCTCCCTAGATAGTCCCCCGGCCTCAACTGGAGGGTCTATGCCCAGAGTTGGCCTTGTAGGGTTTTGATGGCTTCTTCTGTTGTGGGGGCTGTGTAGACGCCTGTGGAGAGGTATTTCCAGCCGCCGTCGGCTACTACGAAGGCGATGTCAGCGGTCTCGCCTGCTGTGAGCGCCTTCTTGGCTACGCCGATGGCCGCGTGGAGGGCCGCGCCGGTGGAGACGCCGGCGAAGATGCCCTCCTGCTGGAGGAGTTCCCGGGTGCGGGTGACCGCGTCGGCGGAGCCGACCGAGAAGCGGGTGGTGAGGACGGACGCGTCGTACAGCTCGGGGACGAAGCCCTCGTCGAGGTTGCGCAGGCCGTAGACGAGGTCGTCGTAGCGGGGTTCGGCGGCGACGATCTTGACGTCGGGCTTGTGCTCGCGGAGGTAGCGGCCGACGCCCATGAGCGTGCCCGTGGTGCCGAGGCCCGCGACGAAGTGGGTGATCGTCGGGAGGTCGGTGAGGATCTCGGGGCCGGTCGTGGCGTAGTGGGCGCCGGCGTTGTCCGGGTTGCCGTACTGGTAGAGCATGACCCAGTCGGGGTGCTCGGCGGAGAGTTCCTTGGCGACGCGGACCGCGGTGTTGGAGCCGCCCGCCGCCGGGGACGGGATGATCTCGGCGCCCCACATCGCGAGCAGCTCACGGCGTTCCTGCGAGGTGTTCTCGGGCATCACGCAGACCATGCGGTAGCCCTTGAGCTTGGCGGCCATGGCCAGGGAGATGCCGGTGTTGCCGGAGGTGGGCTCCAGGATGGTGCAGCCGGGGGTGAGCCGGCCGGCCTGCTCGGCCTGTTCGATCATGTGCAGGGCCGGGCGGTCCTTGATCGAGCCGGTCGGGTTGCGGTCCTCCAGCTTGGCCCAGATACGGACCTCGGGGGACGGCGAGAGCCGCGGCAGGAGCACCAGGGGGGTGTTGCCGACCGCGGCCAGCGGGGAGTCGTACCGCATCGACGATCAGGCCATGCCACCGGCGACGGCCGGCAGGATCGTCACGATGTCGCCGTCGGTCAGCTTGGTGTTGATGCCGTCGACGAAGCGGACGTCCTCGTCGTTCAGGTAGACGTTGACGAAGCGGCGCAGCTGGCCGTTGTCCACGATCCTGGCCTGGACGCCGGGGTGGGCGTTCTCCAGGTCGGCGAAGAGGTCGGCGAGGGTCTCGCCCGTGCCCTGCACCGCCTTCTGGCCGTCGGTGTACTGGCGGAGGATGGTGGGGATGCGGACCTCGATGGCCATGGTCGCGGGCTCCTGTCGGGAGGATGGGAAGGATGGGCACGCCTGCGGCCCACCGCAGGCGTCATGCCGTGCGGAGGGCGGGGTACGTCAACAGATGGCGCTGTTCAGCCTGCACAGGTCGACGTGCAGCCGCGCCACGAGCATCGTGCCCGGCGTCTTCTCGCTCACGTCGTTCAGAACCATGGGTTCATCGTATCGATTCCCGGTCCGGGTTCCCGAGGGGGATCTCATGGATCGGACCGAATCCGTCCGGGGTGTGAGATCGGCGGGTTTTGAGGGCATTCGTGAGGGGGGTAAGTGGTGGAGGGCGGGGTCAGTAGGTTTCCACCACGGTGACCTCCTCCTCCGTCACCACGCCTTCCAGGATGCGGTAGGAGCGGAACTGGAAGTCGCCGAAGCCGTCGGTGTCCGCGGTGGAGACGATGACGTAGTGGGCCTGGGGCTCGTGGGCGTAGGAGATGTCGGTGCGGGAGGGGTAGGCCTCGGTCGCGGTGTGGGAGTGGTAGACGACGACGGCCTCCTCGTCGTTGTCCCACATCTCGTCGTGGAGCTTCTTGTGCTCGGCGTCGTCGAACTTGTAGAAGGTGGGCGACCGTTCGGCGTTGAGCATCCGGACGAACCGCTGCGGCCGGTCGGAGCCCTCGGGTCCGGCGATCATGCCGCAGGCCTCGTCGGGGTGGTCCTCGCGGGCGTGCGCGACGATCCGGTCGTACAGGTCCTGGGTGATGGTCAGCATGCCGGACAGGATAAGCAGAAGGGCCGGCCCGTACCGAGGTGTGGTACGGGCCGGCCCGAATGCCGGACAGTGCTGGTGGGGCGGGGTCAGACCGCCTTCTCCAGGGTGTGGTCGCGGCGCTGGGCGACCTCGGGGTTGCGGCGCTTGAGGACGGCCCAGCCGATGGAGAGGGCGACGGCCCAGCCGGCCATCACGTAGAGGCAGACGCGGGCGTCCTGGTCGAGGGCGATCAGGCAGGTGACGAAGAGCAGGAACAGGATGGCGATCCAGCTGCACACCGAGCCGCCGGGTGCCGGGAAGGACGAGGCGGGCAGTCGGCCCGCGACGACCGCGCGGCGGTAGAGGACGTGGCTGATCAGGATCATCAGCCAGGTCCAGATGCCGGCGGCGGTGGCGATGGAGGTGACGTAGCCGAAGGCCTTCTCGGGGACGACGTAGTTGAGGATCACGCCGATGCCCATGAAGAGGACGGAGACGGTGATGCCGAAGGCGGGGGCCTTCGTACCGGAGAGCTTCTGGAAGCGCTGCGGGGCCTCGCCGTTGGCCGCCAGGTTGCGCAGCATGCGGCCGGTCGAGTACATGCCGGAGTTGCAGGAGGAGAGGGCGGCGGTGAGGACGACGAAGTTGACGATGCCGGCGCCGGCCGGGATGCCGATCCTCGCGAACGCCGCGACGAAGGGGCTGACGTCCGGTGCGAACTCGGTCCACTTCACGACGCAGAGGATGACGGTGAGGGCGCCGACGTAGAAGAGGGCGATGCGCCAGGGCAGGGTGTTGATGGCCTTGGGGAGGGTCTTCTCGGGGTTCTCGGACTCGCCCGCGGTGACGCCGACCAGCTCGACGGCGAGGTAGGCGAACATGACGCCCTGGAGAGTCATCAGGGAGGAGCCGACGCCCTTGGGGAAGAAGCCGTCGAAGGCCCAGAGGTTGGAGACGGCGGCGGTGTCACCGGCGCTGCTGAAGCCGAAGGTGAGGACGCCGAGGCCGATCACGATCATGCCGATCAGGGCGGTGACCTTGACCATGGAGAACCAGAACTCCAGCTCTCCGAAGACCTTCACGGAGATCAGGTTGACCCCGAAGAGGACGACCAGGAAGACCAGTGCGGTCACCCATCGGGGGATCGCCGGGAACCAGTAGTCGACGTAGATCGCGGCGGCCGTCAGTTCGGCCATGCCGGTGACGACCCACATCAGCCAGTAGGTCCAGCCGGTGAAGTAGCCGAAGAAGGGGCCGATGAACTCCCGGGCGTACTCGGCGAAGGAGCCCGAGACCGGCCGGTAGAGGAGCAGTTCGCCCAGGGCCCGCATGATGAAGAAGATGATGGCGCCCGCGAGCGCGTACATGAGGATGAGGCTGGGGCCGGCCTTGGCGATGTTCGCCCCGGCGCCGAGGAAGAGGCCGACGCCGATGGCGCCGCCGATGGCGATCATCTGGACCTGGCGGCTGCCGAGGCCCCGTTCGTACCCCTCTTCTTCGGGGGTCTGTTCCGTGTCGACCTGAGCGGAGGTCATTGTCTGTGGTGCGCCTTTCTCCATGCCGATTCGGTGGCCTCGTTCGGCCCCGGATCGGGTTTCGATCCCCCCGGATTGATGGAGTCGAGCGGCCTGCTCGGAGTCCGCTCCTGCCTGGCCGACGGTCGTCGGCTCGGTGGCGCACCCGGCCGGACAGTGGGTGGTGTCGGCCGGGCGATCGTGAAGATTTATCACGCCCGTCACACTGACCGCCCTCCACGTTTGTGACGTGCGCCACAGGGAGAGCCGGACAAAAAACACCGCCGTGGACCATACGGGCAACGGCGGTGACGGGATCGTTATCCGGAATTGAGCGTCCTCTGAGCGAACGCACGGCGCCTCACGGAGGTGGGCACGAGATCCCCACATGCCCGGGCGCGGCACCCCGGGCGAGGGGCGCGCGGCTCACACCATGAGGGTGGAGACGAGGGTCTCCTGGAGGCCGCCGAGCCAGAGGTAGGCCATCACCATCGGCTTGCGGGGGTCCTCGTCGGGCAGGCCGTAGAGGGCGTCGGTGTCGTCCTCGGCGGTGATGTCGAGGCGGGAGCCGATCGCGAGGCGCAGGTCGTTGAGGGCGCCGAGCCACTGCCTGGACTCGTCCGGGGTGAGATGGAGGACGGCGCCGCCGTCGCCGCCGGGGGTCAGCACGTCGAGGCTGCGGATCACCGCGAGGGCGCTCTCGCGCTTGCCGGCCCGCAGGTCGTTCTCGGTGTAGCGGCGGAACTCGGCGGAGTGCGCGAGGCGTTCCTCGGCCTGGGCGGGCGAGTCGGGCGCCTGCTCGGGGTCGGTGTAGGCGTCCGGGAAGAGCCGACGCAGCACCGGGTCCTGGGGCGGCTCGGTGGGCCCGTCGGTGAACAGTTCGGCCAGCGGGTCGTCGGACGGCCCCTCGGCGGGGCCGGGACCGATGAGTTCCAGCAGCTGCACGGCGAGCGACCGGATGATGGAGATCTCGACGTCGTCGAGGGCGACGGCGGCACCGCCACCGGCGATCGGTTCAAAGGTTCCTGGCATGGAGGCGGTCGCTACTCCCGGTCCTGCTGGCTGGGGCGGGGCCGGCTGCTGCGGGTCCCGCGGGGGCGGGTCACTTGCGGTCCTGCTGGAGGGTGGCCCACAGGCCGTAGCCGTGCATGGCCTGCACGTCGCGCTCCATCTCCTCGCGGCTGCCGCTGGAGACGACCGCGCGGCCCTTGTGATGGACGTCGAGCATGAGCTTGTTCGCCTTCTCCTTGGAGTAGCCGAAGTACGTCTGGAAGACGTACGCCACGTAGCTCATGAGGTTGACCGGGTCGTTGTGGACGATCGTGACCCAGGGGACGTCCGGCTCGGGAACGGCGAAGACCTCCTGGGCCGGCTCGGTCCGTTCGGTCTCTAGGGGAGCGGGTGACGTCACATGGCCATGCTGCCACGCATCCCGGAAATCGTCACACCGACGAGAAGGGAGTACGATCCGCATATGAACACAGCGGACCTCGGGCTGCCGGTGGATGTTCCCTCTACCGCGCTCTTCACGGACCAGTACGAGCTGACGATGGTGCAGGCCGCCCTGAAAGCGGGGACGGCCGAGCGGCGGAGTGTGTTCGAGGTCTTCACCCGGCGGTTGCCGGACGGCCGCCGCTACGGCGTCCTCGCGGGCACCGGACGCGTCCTGGACGCCGTCGAGAACTTCCGTTTCGACGCCGATGTCCTCGCCTTCCTGGGTGAGCGGGGCATCGTCGACGGGCCGACCCTGGAGTGGCTCGCCTCCTACCGCTTCGGCGGCGACATCTGGGGCTATCCGGAGGGCGAGGTCTACTTCCCGGGCTCGCCCGTGCTGCGGGTGGAGGGCTCGTTCGCGGAGTGCGTGCTGCTTGAGACCGTGATCCTGTCGATCCTCAACCACGACTCGGCGATCGCCGCCGCCGCGTCCCGGATGTCCTCGGCCGCCGGTGGCCGCCCGCTGATCGAGATGGGCGCCCGCCGCACCCACGAGCTGGCCGCCGTCGCCGCCGCCCGCGCCGCCTACGTCGGCGGCTTCGCCACCACCTCGGACCTCGCCGCCGGGTTCCGCTACGGCATCCCGACGGTCGGCACCTCGGCGCACGCCTTCACCCTGCTCCACGACCACGAACGCGACGCCTTCCGCGCCCAGGTCGACTCCCTCGGCCGGGGCACCACCCTGCTGGTCGACACCTACGACGTCGCCGAGGCGGTCCGCACGGCGGTCGAGGTCGCCGGGCCCGACCTGGGCGCCGTCCGCATCGACTCCGGGGACCTGCTGCTGGTCGCGCACCGGGTGCGCCAGCAGCTCGACGCGATGGGCGCGACCCGCACGAAGATCGTCGTGACCTCGGATCTCGACGAGTACGCCATCGCCTCGCTGGCGGCGGCGCCGGTGGACGCGTACGGCGTCGGCACCCAGCTGGTGACCGGCTCCGGGCACCCCACCTGCTCCATGGTCTACAAGCTGGTCGCCCGCGCCGAGTCCGCCGACCCGGCGGCGCCGCTGGTGCCGGTGGCGAAGCGGTCCAGCGGCGGCAAGACGTCGATGGGCGGCCGCAAGTGGGCGGCGCGGCGCCTGGACGCGTACGGCGTCGCCGAGGCCGAGGTCGTCGGCACCGGCCCGGTACCGGCCGGCCTCGCCGACCGGCAGCTCCTCGTCGAGCTGGTCAAGGGCGGCGAGGTCGTCGCCCGCGAGCCCCTGGACGTCGTCCGCGACCGGCACGCGTCGGTCCGCGCGGGCCTGCCCCTGTCGGCGACCCAGCTCTCGCGCGGCGAACCGGTCCTGCCCACGGAGTACGTCCAGGGCACCTCGGGTAGTCCGAACGACAGGCCGTAGCCTCGCCTCCTTCGAAGGGATATGACCCATGCGCCGAGCCCTGATCGTGGTGGACGTGCAGAACGACTTCTGCGAGGGAGGCAGCCTCGCCGTGTCCGGGGGCGCCGATGTGGCCGCCGCCGTCACCGAGTTGATCGGGCAGACGGCGGGTTCGGGCTACCAGCACGTGGTGGCCACCCGCGACCACCACATCGACCCCGGCGCCCACTTCGCCGCCCACCCCGACTACGTCCACTCCTGGCCCGCCCACTGCGTCGCCGGCACCGAAGGGGTGGGCTTCCACCCCAACTTCGCCCCGGCGGTGGCCTCCGGCGCCATCGACGCCGTCTTCGACAAGGGCGCCCACTCGGCGGCCTACAGCGGCTTCGAGGGCACCGACGAGAACGGCACCTCCCTGGCCGCCTGGCTGCGCACCCGCGACATCACCGAGGTCGACGTCGTCGGCATAGCCACGGACCACTGCGTCAGAGCAACGGCCCTGGACGCAGCCCAAGAGGGCTTCCACACCCGGGTCCTGCTGGACCTGACAGCGGGAGTCTCCCAGGAGACAACAACCCGAGCCCTGGAGGAACTGACAAAGGCAGGCGTCCACCTGACAGGCAACCCAGTGCTCCAGCCCTGACAACAAGGGCCCTGGACAACGCCGTTGAGGGGCACGAGCGCCATGTGACCCACCTCACCGCCAGTCGCGCTTCAGCCTCACACGATGTCAGGCCCTAGCGTCTAGGCATGGTTCAGACAGCGTTACGGGAATCCAGCAGGCGATTGCTGTTCGCCAGCTTCATCATCGGCGCTTTCGCCCTGGGCACGAGCGAGAACGTGGTCGCGGGAATCCTCCCCGACATCGCCCACGGAATCGGTGTGTCCGAGGGTTCGGCCGGATTGCTGGTGACCGCTTACGCCGGCACCGTGACGATAGCGGGTCCGCTGCTGACGATGTTCCTCGACGGTGTGAGGGCGAAACGGCTGCTGATCGGCTCGATCGCCCTGTATCTCGCGGGTTCGCTGCTCGCGGCGGTCAGCACGAATTTCACCGAGGCACTCATCGCCCGCGTCCTCACCGGCCTCGTGCACACCACCGTTCTGGTCATCTTCATGACGACGGCGATGCGTCTGTCGCCGCCCGAGAAGCAGGCGTCCGCCGCGGGCACCATCACTCTGGGCCTGTCCGTCGCCACCGTGCTCGGCGTGCCCATCGGGGTGTTCCTCGGCCAGCACGTCGGCTGGCAGTCGGCGTTCGCGCTGGTCGCCGCGTTGACCGCGATCAGCCTCGCGACGGTCGTCGCGACGTTCCCGGCGGATGCCGAACGGCCCGAACGGGCGCCCGGCGGACGGCTGTCGAACCTGCGCGGACTCGGCCGCCCGCAGGTCGTCCTCGGCGTCGTCACGACGGCGCTCACCGGGATGGCGGCCCTCACGGTCGTCACCTATGTGGCGCCGTTCCTCACCGACGGCGCGGGGCTGGACTCCTCGGTGATCGTGTGGGTGATGCTCGCCTACGGCATCGGCTGCATCGTCGGCAACACGATCGGCGGGCGGCTCGCCAACCGGCAGGTCGTCCGGGCGATGGCGATCACGGTCACCGCGACGCTGGTGGTCCTGATCGGGCTGTCGGCGTGGCCGGGCAACAAGGTCGCGTCGGTCGTGCTGATGGTCCTCGTCGGCCTCGCCTACTTCTCGACGTTCCCGGCGCTGAACACCTGGGTCGCCAAGAACTCCGAGGACCTGTCGCCGAACCTCGCGCTGGCGCTGAACAGTTCGGCCTTCAACGTCGGTATCGCCCTCGCGGGCTGGGTGGGCTCGGCCTACCTGAATTCCGACGGGCCGGTCGAGCGACTGCCGCTGCTGGCGACGGCGCCGGCCGCGGTGGCCGCCGCCGTCGCCTGGTACCTGTACACCGCCTACGGCCGGACCCGCGCAGCGCAGCCGGGCCGGTCCGACGCGGACGCTCTCGTCGACGGATCGACCGGGGGCGTCTGAACCAGAAACGGAAGTCCTGTTTCGGCGACAGGACTTCCGTTTCTGACAAATAAATCAGAGTAACCAATCGGATCAGGGAATCTCGAATTCATTTCGAATCCATGGGGGTGGAGTATGGTCCGCGCTAAAGATTATCGACACGGCCTGGAACGCGATTCCAGGGGCCGCTGGACCGTCGACGCGGTCAAGCAGGTCAGTTATGACGTCCTGGTGCGCCGGGATCTGCTGAAGGTCGACGACCCGTTTCTCGCCGATGCCCTGCGGGGCTGCGTCGCGGGTGCCGGGAACTCCAGCGACCGGCGTCTTCTCATCGTCGACAAAGTGGTCGACACGTTGTACGGCCCGGCGATCGATGCCTATTTCATCGCCCATGGATTCACCACCGCCAAACTCGTCCTCGACGCGCACGAGCAGGTCAAGAACTGGGGCAGCGTCGACGCGGTGCTCGCGGCCATGGATCAGTTCGGTGTCGACCGGCGCCGGGAGCCGGTGATCGCGATCGGCGGCGGCGTGCTGTGCGACGTGGTCGGTTTCGCCGCCAGCATCTACCGGCGCGGCACCCCCTACGTCCGTATCCCCACCACACTGATCGGCCTCGTGGACGCGGGCGTCGGGGTCAAGACCGGGGTCAACCACCGGGCCGGCAAGAACCGCATCGGGACCTACGCCCAGCCGCTGCTGAGCCTGCTCGACACCCGGTTCCTGTCCTCGCTGGCGGTGCGGCACATCAGCAACGGCATGGCGGAGATCCTGAAGGTGGCGCTGGTGAAGTCACGCCCCCTCTTCGAGCACGTCGAGCGGGCCTCGCGCGGCGATCTGCGGGTCCTCTTCGAGGACGACCAGCATGCCGGCCTCGCCGACTACGTCATCGAGGAGTCCATCCACCTGATGCTGGAGGAGCTTCAGCCCAACCTCTGGGAAGGCACCCTGGAGCGCTGCGTCGACTACGGGCACACCTTCAGCCCCACCATCGAGATGCACGCCGTCGCGGAGCTGCTGCACGGCGAGGCCGTCGCCATCGACATCGCGCTCACCACCGGCATCGCCCTCGAACGCGGCCTCCTGAGCGAGCCCGACGCGGTCCGCGTCCTCGATGTGATCGCCGGGCTCGGTCTGGCCCCGTGGAACGACGTACTGGCACGACAGGGCCTGCTGACCGAGGCCCTGGAGGACACCGTGCGCCACCGCGACGGTTTCCAGCGACTGCCCCTCACCGACGGCATCGGCACACATGTCTTCGTCAACGACGTGACACCGGCGCAGATCGCGGCCGGGGCGGCGTTCGTGGAGTCGTACGTCAGCTCGCTCGCCCCGTGGCAGGAGTCGGTGGCATGACGAACCCGAACCCGAACCCGACGCGTACCGCGCACGGGCAGGTCGAGCCCGGTTTTGAAGCGGTGCGGGAGTGCTTCGAGACGAACCTCGGCGAGGTGGAGGCCGGTGCGGCCTTCGCGGTCTTCCGGCACGGCCGGTGCGTGGTGGACCTCTGGGGCGGCACGGCCGACGTGTCGACCGGCGCGCCCTGGACGGAACGCACCCGGGCGCAGATCTTCTCCGGGTCCAAGGGCATCGTCGCCACGACCCTGCTGCGGCTGGTCGACGCGGGCGTCCTCGACCTGGACCGGCCGGTGTCCTGGTACTGGCCCGAGTTCGCGGCGCACGGCAAGGGCGCGGTCACCGTGGGCGAGTGCGTCACGTACACCGGGGGGCTGCCCGCCGTCACCGCCCGCACCGTCGACCAGGAGCTGATCGGCGACGCCCGCGCGATGGCCGCCCACCTCGCGGACCAGGAGCCGATCACTCAACCCCGTTTGATCTACGGCCCGTTCACGATGGGCTGGATTCTTGAGGAACTGTGTGTGCGGACCACCGGGCAGACCCTGCGGGACTTCTTCCGCCAGGAGATCGCCCGGCCGCACGCCCTCGACGTGGACTGGAGCGCGTGGACGCCGCGCGAGGTCGCCGCGGTGACCTACGACGACGACTTCACCTCGCAGTACGACCGTTTCAACACCAGCACGGACGCCCTCGCCCAGGCGATATGGGCGAACCCGGTGCCGTTCCCGCGTGGTGAGGTCGTCTGGAACGCGGCCGGGCGGCGGGACGCGTACATACCGGCGGCCAACGTCGTCGGTACCGCGCGGGACATCGCCCGGATGTACGGGCTGATCGTCGAGGACCTGCACCGCGACGACGACAGCCGGGGCAACATCGCCCGCCGGTCGACCGTGCGGGACGCGCTGACCCTGTTCGTCCGGCAGGACGACCCGACGCTCGGGTTCCCGTTCGCCTACGGGCGGGGCGGGTTCCGGCTGAAGGGTGTGCCCCGCACCGGGGTCGACGGCGACATGTTCGGCCACGACGGCGGCGGCGGCTCCGCGCACTTCGCGTGGCCCGGGAGTGGTATCTCCCTTTCCTACACACCGAATCGGCTGCTCGACATCGGGAACAACGACCATCGTGCGGGTTCGTTGATCAGAGCGCTGAAGTCCTCGATGCACGAACTGGAGAGCACGGCAGCTTGATGAAGATCAGCATCTCGATTTTCCAGACCGCCGACACCGCGCCGGTGACGGAGCTGGCCCGGTACCTCGAAGACGCGCGCTACGACGCGCTGTACTTCTGCGAGCACACCCATCAGTCGCTGCGGTTCGCGGCCCAGGCGCCCACCCTGGAACGGCGGTTCAAGGAGACGTTCGACCCGTTCGTCGCCGCGCAGGCCGCCGCGGGCGTCACCGAGCGGCTGCGGGTGGGCTCGGCGGTGACGCTGCTCGCGCAGCACGAGCCGATCGCCATGGCGAAGCGGCTGGCGACCCTGGACCGGGTGATCGGCGGCCGGCTCGACGTGGGTGTGGGGGCGGGCTGGATCGAGGACGAGATGCTGCGTCACGGCGTCGACCCCCGGCGTCGCAACGCCCGGCTCACCGAGCACGCGACGGCGGTCAAGGCGCTGTGGTCGGGGCGGCCGACGACGGTCCGTTCCGAGCACATCGACTTCGAGGACGTCGTCGTGCTGCCCACCCCGTTGCAGTCGCCGGGTCCGCCGATCTACGTGGGTGGTGCCGGGCCGCGCGCGCTGGACCGTATCCGCGCGTTCGGCGACGGCTGGATGCCCGACTACGGGTCGGTCACGCCTGCGGAGTTGTTCGCTCGGCTGGGTGAACTGCGGTTGCTGGAGCAGGAGTTGGGGCGGCACATCCCGGTCGTGGTGATGGGGGTGCCGCATGACGCCCAGGTCGTCGAGGCGCTCGCGGACGCCGGGGTGGACCAGATCGCGACCCTCGCGCCGTCGGTCGGTCTTGCCGAACTGCGCGCGTTCCTGGCCCCGTTCGAGCGCAGCGTCGCGTCCGTGTCCGGCATACGGGCCGGGTCGTAGGGATGGCCGGGACCGACGGGGGACGTCTGGGCCGGCGCGGGTTCCTGACGGGTGCGGCCGGTGCGGGGATCGCGGGCGTCGCGACGGTGCGGGACGCCTCCCCCGCCCAGGCGGCGCCCCGGGCGAAGGCGGCGCCCCGGGTGCGGGCGGCGCCCCGGGTGCGGGCGAGCGAGGTGCGGGTGGTCCGGGAGGGCGTCGATCCGCAGTACGACTCGCTGCGGGTCGGCTACAACCGCCGTTTCGACATACGGCCCGCGGAGATCCTGACCCCGCGGGACGCCGCCGAGGTGCTCGCCGGGGTGCAGCGGGCGCTGGACGCGGGCCGCCGGTTCACCGCGTACGGCGGCGGGCACTGCTTCGAGAACTTCGCGCTCTCCCCCGACGTCGAGTGCCTGATCAACATGAACGCCCTGGACGACGTCGGCCACGACGCGGCGCGCGGCGTCTACACGGTCGGTGCGGGCGCCCGCCTGCTGAACGTGTACGACACCCTCTACCGCGAGTACGGCGTCGCCGTGCCCGGCGGTGTCTGCTACTCGGTCGGCGTCGGCGGCCATGTGCTGGGCGGCGGTTACGGGTTGCTGTCCCGGCTGCACGGGCTGACCGTGGACCATCTCCACGGCGTCGAAGTGGTGACCGTCGACGAGCGGGGCAGGGCGTCCTTGACGTACTGCGACCGGGACAGCACCGGTGCGCTCGGTGATCTGTTCTGGGCCCATACCGGAGGCGGCGGCGGGAACTTCGGCCTGGTCACCCGGTTCGACTTCCGTACGCCGGGGGCGGAGCGGCCGTTGATCTCGCCGCCGGGCTCGGTGCGGATCGTGACCTGTGACTGGCCGTGGGAGGGGGTCGGCCCGGAGCGGTTCGGCGCGTTCCTCACCGTCTTCGCCGACTGGTGCGCCCGCCACCACGCGAGCAGCCCCGGCTCCGACGCCGTTTTCCCGTGGCTGACCGTCCGGCACCGGGACACCGGTGGCATCGGCATGGTGATGCAGGTGGCGGACCCGGCGTCGACGGCCGTCGGGGACGCGCTCGTGGCCGAGTTGGGGGCGGCGCTCGGCTACGACGGCGGGCCCTCCTATGTCACGTCCGAGTCGATGCCGTGGCTCAACTCGGTGCGTCTGATCGGCACGGCGAGCGCCGAGAACAGCAACCCGAACCGGCGCGGGAAGCAGGGTTCCGCGAACTTCCGGGGGCGGTTCACCCCGGTGCAGCAGGCCGAGATGTACCGGGCGCTGCACGAGCCGATCGAGGGGTCGCTCTCCGCCGGGATCGACGTGGCGGCGCTGGGCGGGGCGATCTCCGTGCCCGGTGCGGGCGACACGGCCGTCTTCCAGCGGGACGCGACGATGAAGCTGCTCGTGCAGACGTTCTGGCAGGACGCCGGGCACGACGCCCCGAACCTGGCGTGGCTGCGCGGCGCCTACCACGGGATCTTCCGGGAGACCGGCGGGGCGCCCGTCTACGACGAGGTGACGGCGGGCAGTTACGTCAACTACCCCAACGCCGATCTGTCCGACCCCGCGTACAACACCTCGGGGGTCTCGGCCGGGGAGCTGTACTACGGGGGGAACTATGAGCGTCTCCGTGCGGTGAAGCGCCGTTGGGACCCCACGAACGTGTTCCGTCACGCCCAGTCGATCGAACGGTGAGGTCATGACCGCAGCTTTCTCCTGTGCCGCCGTCCTCTTCGACATGGACGGGACGTTGATCGACTCGGCCGCGTCGATCGAGCGGGTGTGGACCGAGTTCGCGGTGGGCCGGGGGCTGCCGGTGGCCGAGGTGCTCGCCGCGCTGCCCGGGCGGACCGCGCGGGACATCCTGGCGGGTTTCCTCGCCTCGCCCGAGGAGGTGCGTGCCGAGGCCGCCCGCATCCGCAGTACGCAGATCCGTTCGGCCGACGGCATCGAACCGGTGCCCGGGGCGCGGGAGTTGGTCGCCGCGTTGCCGCCGGGGCGGTGGGCGGTGGTCACGTCGGCGCCCGGTGAGGTGGCCCGGGCGCGGCTGGCGGCGGCCGGTCTGCCGGTGCCCGCCGTGCTGGTCGCGGAGGAGTCGGTGACGCGCGGGAAGCCGGACCCGGAAGGGTTCGCGCGCGCGGCCGGGGAGTTGGGGGTGGCGCCCTCGGCGTGTGTCGTCTTCGAGGACGCCGAGGTCGGGTTGCGGGCCGGTCGGGCGGCGGGCGCGCGGTGCGTCGGTGTCGGAACGGCGCCGCCGTCGTCGTCGGCGCACGCGTGGGTTAGTGATCTGCGCGGGCTCGCCGTCGGGCGCGACACCGCGGGGCTGCTGGAGCTGCGGCTGCCGGTCGCCGCTGAACTCGGGGAGCTGTCATGACCGTTGGGGAGGCGGAGCGTCGCGTGGGCGGGACGGTCGGGGTCGATGTGGGCGGGACCTGGCTGCGGATTCGTACCGACGGCGGCACCGAACGGCGGCCCGCGCCGAGCCTGCTCAACCATCCGGGGCGGTCGACCGCCGAGCTGACGGACATGCTGCTCGACGCGCTGGCGCCGGTGGCGCCGGCCGGCGGGCGGGTCGTGGTGTCGCTGGGCGCGGCCATGAACGACGTCACCGCGCGGGTCTACGGATCGGCCCCGCTGTGGGGGGACGCCCTGCTCCGTCGCGACCTGGTCGGGGAGTTGCGGCGGCGGCGTCCCGACGCCGACTGGTACGTCCACAACGACGTGACCTGCGCGCTCGCGGACTTCGCGGCGTCGGTGGCGGACGAGGGGCACCGGCACGTCGGCTACCTCACCGTCAGCAGCGGCATCGCGCTGAAGGTGGCGGATCTGCCGGGCCGCCGGATCGCGGTCGACGGCAACGGCCTCCAGGGCGAGGTGGGTCATCTGGCGACGCCGGTCCCGGCCGGGTTCCCGGGGCTGCTCGCGCTGCCGTGCGAGTGCGGCGGCACCGGGCACGTCGCCTCCCTCGCGTCGGGCCCGGCCGTGCCGAGGGTCGCGGCGGTGCTGGGCATGGGTGCCTTCGAACCCGCCGGGTTCGCCGACCGGTTGGCGGACGGTGACCCGGAGGCGGGCGCGCTGCTGCGGGTGATCACGTATCCGGTGGCCCAGTTGGTCCGCTGGCTGTGGGCGACGCAGCCGCTGCTCGACCTGGTGGGGATCGGCGGCGGGGTCGCGGAGGGGCTCACGGAGCACTACGCGCGGGCCCTGTACGCGCATCTGGAGCAGCCCGCCAACTATTCCGACGGCGCCGGGACGCGCGGCCGGGACGCGGTCCGGGTGCTGGGGCCCGGCGCGGTCGACCCGATCCGGGGCGCCCAGCACATGGCCGACGGCTTCCTCACCGTCGTCGCGTCATGAACGTCACCGCAGCTGAACTCGGGCAAGGGAGCACGGACATGGAGCATCTGGCGATCGAACGCCTCGGCGGGGTCAGCAAGGTGACGACGCGGCCCACTCACGTGCCGGGCCGGGGTGAGGTGGTGCTCGCTCCAGAGGCGGTGAGTCTGTGCGGCACCGACCTCCAGATGCTGCGCGGGGTGCGCGACGACCCGTCGCCGGTGCTCGGGCACGAGGGTGCGTGCCGGGTGGTCGGGGTCGGGGCGGATGTCACCCGCGTGGCGCTCGGGGACCGGGTGGTGGTCAACCCGACCCATCCCGGTGACCCGTCGTTCCTGCTCGGCCACAATGTCGACGGTCTGTTCCAGCAGCGGGTGCGGATCGCGTCGTCGGCGGTGTCGGCGGGGCTGCTGGTGCCGATCGGGGGCGCGCTCGCTTCCGGTACGGCGACGCTGGTGGAGCCGATGGCGGTGGTGACGTACGCGTCGGACTGTCTGGCGCTGTCGCCGCACGAGGAGTTGGTGATCGTCGGGGACGGTCTGATCGGCAATCTCGCCGCGCTGCGGGCGGCCCGCTCCGGCGGGGTGCGGGTGACGCTGGTGCACGGCGGTGCCGTCGGCCGGGACTGGTCGGCGCGGCATCTGCCCGGGGAGGTCCGTCAGGTCGGCGCGCAGGAGTTGGCGGCACGGGCGGACGCCGGTGCGGGCGGCCCGGTGGCGGTGCTGATCGGCACTCACCGGGACCGCACGGTCGAGGCCCTCGACCTGGTCCGCGCGGCGTACGGCTCGGCGGTGCGGGCGGTGCATGTGGTCGGTGGCGTGTACGCGGACTCCGCGAGCCGGTACTTCCCGGGGGTCGATCTCCCCGGGGTGCGGGCGGCGAACACCGGGGGCCCGGTCCCGCCGCACAGTGTGAGCTGGTCGGACGGGTCGACGCCGGAGGTCCGCTTCACCGGCAATCGCGGGGTGCGGGGCGAGGCGCTGGCCGCGGCGGCGGCGGAACTGGAGCGCGCCGGGGGCGGGTACGACGTTCTGCTCACCCATCGGCGGTCCCTCGCGGCGGGCGCGGACCTGATGAACCGGATGATCGCGCAGGACGGCCGGGTGGTGGACGACGCGCTGGTGATGCGTCTGGTCGTCGATCTGAACGAGGATCTGCTGACCGACCGTTGACGGCACCGCCCCTCAACTGTCCTTGATGTGAACGCTGTTGACGAACGACTGACCGTCGGCCGGGGAGAACCCACGGCCTGGGACGGCTACGGAGGAACGACATGACACGGCGAGTGGCTGTGGTGACAGGCGCCAGTTCGGGCATCGGACGCGCCACCGCGCTGGAGCTGGGCCGGGCCGGCTTCGATGTCGTGGTCGGCTACGGGAACAACAAGGCGGGCGCCCAGGAGGTCGTCGACGCGCTGGTCACGGACCATGGCCGGCGTGCCTGGCCGGTGCAACTGCCGCTGGCCGAACCGCGGTCGGCGGTCCTCGCGCTGCGCGGGGCGGTCGAGGAGGCCGGTGGGGTGGACGTGTTCGTGAACAACGCCGGGATCAACCGGCGGGCGTCGTTCCTGGAGGAGAGTCAGGAGGACTGGGAACGGGTGCTGGCCATCGATCTCACCGGCCCGTTCCTGCTGGCTCAGGAGGCGGCCCGGGCGATGGTGCGGCAGGGGCGCGGCGGCCGGATCATCAACGTCACGAGCGTGCACGAGCACATCCCCATCGCGGGCGGCAGCGCCTACTGCGCGGCGAAGAGCGCCCTGGGCATGCTCACCAAGACGATGGCGCTTGAGCTGGGCCCGCAGGGCATCGCCGTCAGCTCCGTCGCCCCGGGCGAGACGGTGACGCCGATGAACGGCCATGCCGACAGCGTGGACCCGCGTTCGCTGGTCCGCCCGGTCGTCCCGCTCGGCAGGCCCGGCGCCTCGGGCGAGGTCGCCGGGCTCATCCGCTATCTCGCGTCCGAGGACGCCGGGTACACCACCGGCCAGTCGTTCGTGATCGACGGGGGGCTGTCGCTCATCGCGGCGGACGCCAACGTCAACTCGGTGCTGCCGACGTCAGGGTCAGCTCGGTGAGCACGGCCCGGCCGGCGAGGGCCTCGATGTAACGGCGGGTCAGCTCCAGGGATTCGATCTCGCGCGAGATGCGGGTGAACTCACGGTCGAGGGTCTCGTCCAGTTCCGCGCAGATCCGCGAGAGGTCCATGCCGTCGTGGACGCAGTCCATCAGCAGTTGGATGTTCTTCGTGCTGATTCCGCCGTCGAGGAGCAGCCTGATCAGCTGGACGCGCGAGACGTCGTTGGGGCGGTAGAGGCGGTGTCCTTGGGACGTGCGCTCCGGCTTGAGCAGACCGCGGCTCTCGTAGTAGCGCAGCAGCCGTTCGCTGACGCCGGTGCGGTCGACCATCTCGCCGATGCGGAGGTTGCCCTCGTGGGCGCGGGTGGCGGGGTGTTCCGCCAGGAATGCTGGTCGTTCTCCCATGGATTTCATGTTCTCCCCCGGATATCCTCGTCACATCATTTGCCGACTCTTTACCGATTCGGTTTCCGGCGTGCGGCCCGGCACTCCGACGGCAGCGCCCGTGACGGTTTCCGAAACGGGGCGTTCCGACCGGAACGCCCGCACGCGGGTCACGTCCTGGAGACGGCCTCGGCGTTGAGACCAACGGGGCGGGGAGATGCGTGGAAACACCGTCCGGCGCCAAGGGAACGGGACGGGCATCACCCCGGCGCAACCGATGACTGCACAGGGAAACCTTTCCCGGATAGCACAACGCACGCGCGCCACTCCGTCAAGTCACTACCACGAGCCCCGACAACAGGGTTGGCCGAAACGAATTCCCCCTGGCCGGAAACGAACTGAGCGGCACCCAGCGTCATCGAGGCGGCCGCTCCGAGGTCGCCGTCCCGGACGGCCAGGAACGTACCCGAAGGGGGACCCGCAGCTGTCGCCCGGGTCCCCCTTCGCCGTCTCCCCGCGCGCGAGCACGCACCCCCGGTCCGCGGGACCGGCCAGGACCGTGGCACCACCAGGGACAGCGAACTCTCAGTTGGCGACCAGGAAGTTCACATATCCGGCCGCTACCTTCCGGTGACTGTCTGCAATCGCCTTGACGCTCACGAAAGGCAGTCACCCCCCATGTCGGACGTCTCCACCGCACCCCCTCCGGCGGATCGGCTCCGTAACGCGCCGGCCCGAGCGCGAGCCGTCCTCCTGGAGAAGAGAAGCGGCCGGGCCGTCCTCGTCGCGGTGATCGTCATCGCCGCACTGGCCGTCCGGGCCACGATGTACCGGTACCAGTCGCTCGATTACAACGTGTTCGTGTCGAACTGGTACGCGCACATCAAGAGCAACGGCGGATTCAGCGCCCTCAAGGACCCGAGTTTCTCCGATTACAACGTCCCTTATCTCTATCTCCTGGCGATAGTGACGTATATACCGGTTCCGGCGCTGGCGGGCGTCAAGGCGGCTTCGATCGTTTTCGATCTGCTGCTGGCGTTCTTCGTCCACCGGATCGTGGCACTGCGCTACGCAAAGAATTCCTGGCAGCCGATCGCGGCCATGGCCATCGTGCTGTTCCTGCCGACCGTGGCCACCAACAGCGGCTGGTGGGCGCAGGCCGACTCGATCTACAGCTCGCTCGCGGTGGGCGGGTTCTACTTCCTGGTCCGCCGACGGCCCTGGTGGGCCTGTGTGTTCATCGGGCTCGCGCTGGGCTTCAAGCTCCAGACGATCTTCATCCTGCCGTTGCTGTTCGTCCTGGTGCTGTGCCGGTGGGTTCCGTGGCGGGCGCTGCTTGCGGTACCGGCGGCGTTCCTGCTCCTCGACGTCCCAGCGCTCCTGGTCGGTGCCTCGCCGACCGAACTCCTGACGATCTACGTCCGGCAGACGGGCAGTTACCAGGCCCTGACCCTCGGGGCGCCGAACATCTACCAGTTCCTCGCGAGCGGCGAGACCTCGGATGTCCTGCGCAGGACCGGCATCGTCACCACCGGCGTGGTGCTGCTCGCGCTGACGGCCTGGGTCACGCTGCGGCGCACCGGGAGCAGGCCGCCGTGGGTCGGCTGGCGCCGTCCCGAACTCACCCAGAACCAGCTGGTGCTGCTCGGCACCGCCTCGGTCATCCTCGTGCCGTACCTGCTGCCCGCGATGCACGAGCGCTACTTCTATCTCGCCGACGCGTTCAGCGTGCTGGCCGCGTTCCATCTGCCGCGTCGGCTCTGGTACGTGCCGGTGCTGGTGCAGGCGGCGTCGTTCTGCGCGTACTGGCAGTTCCTGTCGGCCTCGGGTGACATGGGGTCGGGCGGTATGCGGCCCGGTGGCGGTGGCCCGGGCGGGGGCGGTCGCCCCGGTGGCCAGGGCGGCGGTGGCGGCCGGGGCGCCGGTGGCGGGGGCCTCCCCGGCGGAGCGCCCGGTTCCGGCGGCGGACCTGGTTCCGGCGGCGGGCCCGGCGGCGGAGGCGGGGCGCGACCGGCGGGCGGGATGGGCGGCGGCAGCTCGTCGACCGTGTCGAGCTGGGCGGTGTGGGAGATGCGGATCGCCGCCGTCCTGATGGGGCTGGCCCTGCTGGCCGTCCTGTGGGCCGCGTTCCGCGAACTCCGCCGACGGAAGGCGGCCACGCCGCTGCCCGCCACCACCGGCGAGACCGGCGACGCCCTGACCTAGGACCGGCCCGGCACCGGCCTGGTGAGTTCCGGCGAACTCACCAGACCGACGCCCTCGACCAGCGCCCCTGACCAGCGGGAACAAGGACCTCGACCGTCCTCGCCCCGCACCGGTCGGGGGCGCTCCCCGTTCCTGAGCCGACCTGCGCCGCCTGTGCCGACCGCCCGCCTCAGAACGTCAGCAGAACCTTGCCGAGCACCCCGCCCGCCTCGAACCGCTCGTGCGCGGCCCTGACCTCCGCGAAGGGGTGGCGGTGGGCGACGCGGAGCCGGAGTTCGCCGCTGTCGACCAGAGCCGCGAGGTGGGCCAGGTGGTCCTGGTTCTCCTGGACGTAGCTCACGGCGGCACCCGGGATGTCGGCCAGCGGCTCGTCGGAGACGGAGACGTACCGTCCGCCCTCCACCAGGGCGGCACCGGCGTCGATCCCCACCGTGTCCAGCACGGCGGTATAGGTACGGCCGGGCAGGTCGACCGGCGTGTGCCAGACGTCCACGGCCCCCAACTCCCGTGCCGCGCCCAGGTGTTCGAGGCGCGAGACCAGACCGTCGACGGTGGCCCCGGCCCGCCGGGCCAGCTGGACGGCGATACCGCCCACGCCCCCGACCGCGCCGGTGACCAGCACCCGGTCCCCCGCGCCGACCTTCGCCAGCTCCAGCGCCTGCAACGCCGTCACCCCGGCCAGCGGCAGCGCCGCCGCGTCGGCCAACGCAACGGTCGTGGGTGCGGGCGCCAACAGCCGTGCGGGCAGCACGACTTGCTCGGCCCAGGTGCCGAGTCCCGTCGCGATCTGCGCGGACATCGCGATCACCTGGTCGCCCGCCCGGTGGTCGGGGTGTTCGGAGGCGACGACGACCCCGGCCAGGTCCCAGCCCAGGGTGGCGGGCAGTTCGGGCCCGATGTCCCGGGCGCGGGTCTTCCAGTCCACCGGATTCAGGCTGCTGGCCACGGTGCGGATCAGCACCTCGCCGGGACCCGGAACGGGTGCGGGAACCTCCCGGACGACCAGGACGCCGGGCCCACCGTGACGATCGATCTGAACGGCGTACATGCCGATCTCCTTCTGTAGAACAACTCAATCGAAAGGCGGGAGAAAGCAGCACCGGGATCTGCGGGAGGAGTCCGGCGGCCAGGTACTCGGCGGTTTTGGGGCGGCGAGCGTCGCGCAGCCCTCGTTCCTCTTCATGCCGCAGACGCTAAAGTCTCATATTGATGTGAGAGTCAAGCCCGAGCGGACCAGGGAGGTCCCGTGCGGATCGGTGAGTTGGCGCGGCGGACCGGCGTGGGCGTGCATCTGCTGCGCTACTACGAGGAGCAGGGGCTGCTGCACCCGGAGCGGCGGCCGAGCGGTTATCGGGAGTACGTCGACGAGGACGTGGCCGTCGTCCGCCGTATCCGCAGTCTGCTGGCGGCGGGGCTGAGCACGGCGACGATCACCACGGTGCTGCCGTGTCTGCGGGACACCGGCGACCGCCTCGTGCCCACCTGCGCGGACCTGGTCGCCGACCTCCACCGGGAGCGCGTCCGCATCGCGCAGGCCATCGACGACCTCCAGTCCTCCATGAACGCGCTGGACGACGTCATCGCGGCGGCCCCCGCCGACGTCATCCGCCGAGCCCTGGCGCCGCTCCCCAACTGAGCGGAACGGCCCTGGTCACACCGGGTCCTGCGGCTGCCCGCTGCGCCGGTTCGCCGTCGGATGCGCCGACGGGAGCCTGGATCGCATCGAGCGGCGCCGACCGGTCGACGTCCGGCTCCGCCAGTGCCTCGCGGCCACCCGGGGTTTCCTCAACGGCCGTGTCCAGGAAGGGGAGTTGACGCGGGGCGGAGCTGAAGGGCGCTGAAGGGGGCCGGAAGGTGGCTCGGAGGGGGGTTCGGTAAGGAAAAGGTATGTGGTGGATGGGGAGCCTCAATTGTTGCTCAAGTCTCTTTGCCTCGGCTCCTCGGCGCGGCGAGGATCGCCGGACACGTGCACGATCGACATGAGCTCGGGGGAAACAGTTCATGAAACACGTAAAGAAAATGCTGCTGGCGATAGCGGCTCTCGTTCTCGGCTTCTCGGTTCTCACACCGGCCGCGCCCGCGCAGGCCGCCGGGACGGGATTCTTCTACATCGTCAGCAAGGACACGGGAAAGTGTCTGGAGTGGAACGGCACCAACAAGAAGATCACGCAGGAGAAGTGCCGGAAGACGAAGTGGCAGTGGTGGGCCAACGACTCCGCGAAGTTGTGCAACTACGTCTCCATCGGCGGTGACTACTGCCTGGGAGAGGCCGGTCGGAACAAGCCGGTGTACGGGCGCAGTTACCACGACGCCCCGCAACTCTTCTACTCCAGCCTCCAGAACAAGGCCAAGACCACCATCGGGGCAGCGCACTGCGGCTACTTCAAGGTGGTCAACGGCCAGGTCCTGTGCGGCAGCCGCATTCTGATCAACCACGGGAAGAGCTATTCCCCGAAGATGATGTGGGTCATCAAGTACTGACGCATCCTCAAAGCCTGGAATGCGCGCGAAAAGGGGAGGCCCGTGTTCTGGTGACACGGGCCTCCTCGGTTCCTCGAAGTCTGCCGACTCTGTGGGCAGTTGGGGTCGGGGAACCGTGAAGGCGTAGGTTGGCGGGCATGGTTGAGGGGGCGGACTCGGCGGCGCGGACCATGCCGCAGGAGCAGCAGGCGAGCGGGCGGCACAGCGCCCGGCGGAACAACGACAAGGGCGGGCTGGCTCGTTCGTCCTTGCTGATGGCGGTCGGCACGGTGGTGTCACGGGCGACGGGGCTCATCCGCCAGGTGCTCCAGGCCGCGGCGCTGGGCACGGGCTTGCTGGCCAGTACGTACAACACCGCGAACACGGTGCCGACGAGCCTGTACACCCTGCTGATCGGCGGCGCGCTCAACGCCGTTCTGGTACCGCAGTTGGTGCGGGCCAGGGCGACGGAGCCCGACGGTGGGCGGGCCTATGAGCAGCGGTTGGTCACGCTCGTGGTGTCCGTGCTGGGCGTGGGGACGGCGCTGGCGGTCTGGGCGGCGCCGCAGATCGTGGGCCTGTACATGCGGGACACCCCGGGCAGTCACGACGCGTTCGAGCTGACGGTGACGTTCGCGCGGTTCCTGTTGCCGCAGATCTTCTTCTACGGACTGTTCAGCATCTACGGCCAAGTCCTCAACGCCCGCGAGAAGTTCGGCGCGATGATGTGGACGCCGGTGCTGAACAACGTCGTGCTGGTCGGCATGTTCGCCGCCTACCTGGGGCTGATGGTGGTGCCCGACCGGGTCGAGGACATCACCGCCGGCCAGGTGCGGCTGCTGGGGATCGGGTCGACGGCCGGGATCGTCGTCCAGGCGCTGGCGTTGGTGCCGTTCGCGCGGGCGGCGGGTTTCCGGTTCCGGCCGCGGTTCGACTGGCGGGGTACGGGGCTGGGGCGGAGCGTGCACGCGGCGAAGTGGACGCTGCTGTTCGTCCTGGCCAACCAGGTCGCCCTGACCGTTGTCACGAACTACGCCAACGCCGCCGACCAGGAGTTGCCGCGGGCCGGTGCGGGCTACTCGGCCTACACCTACGCGCAGACCATCTGGATGCTGCCGCAGTCGATCGTGACCGTGTCCCTGGTGACGGCGCTGCTGCCCCGGATGAGCCGGTCCGTCGCCGAGGGGCGCGTCCAGGATCTGCGCGCGGATCTGTCCCGGGCGCTGCGGATCAGCGGGGTGGTCATCGTGCCCGCCGCGTTCCTCTTCCTCGCCCTGGGCCCGCAGATCTCGTCGTTGCTGTTCGCCCACGGGGCGGCCGACGCGGCCTCGGCCCGCCCGCTGGGGCAGATGCTCCAGGCCTTCGGGCTCGGGCTGGTGCCGTTCTCCGCCCAGTACTTGCTGCTGCGCGGTTTCTACGCGTTCGAGGACACGCGCACCCCGTTCTTCATGGCGGCGTGGATCGCGGGGGTGAACGTCGCCCTGGCCACCGCCTGTCATCTGGTGCTGCCCGCTCGCTGGGCGGTGGTGGGCATGGCCGGGGCCTACACCCTCTCCTACGTGGCCGGCCTCGCCCTCACCGCGTACCTGCTGCGCCGAAGGCTCGGGGTTCGCCTCGACGACGGTGGCCTGCGCCGCACCTACGTCAAGCTGTTCTGCGCGGCGGGCCCGGCGGCGGGGCTGGGCTGGGCCGTGGCGCGCGCGTGCGCCGATCCAGAAGGCGGAACGGTGCCCACGGCTGTCGCCCTCGCGGCAGGGACGCTCACGACAGCCGTGGGGTACCTCGTCCTCGCCCGGCTCCTGAAGGTCACGGAGCTGCGCCGGGTGCCCGGCCTGCGGTGAGAACGTCACCTGTCCACCGGGGTCAGGAGTAGCAGATCGTCATGCTGCCGGGGCCGTCGCCCTGGCAGTGGCCGAGGGTGACGTGGTGGCCGATGGCCCTGTCCAAGTCCCGCTTGGGCCGTTGGGCCGTTGGGCCGTTGGGCCGTTGGGCCGTTGGGCCGTTGGGCCGTTGGGCGAGCGTGAGCGGGTGGGCAACGGGAACTGCTGGCAGCGGAGTTGGGGGTGGCACGGCCGTGCCCTTGATCGACGCGACCTCTTCGCCGCGGGCCGGGCATCCCGATACCTCGCCGGTGCCGCCCTGAACGTGGTCGACCTGCGGGGGTGCTGTGAGGGGCGGCTCGGTGCTCCGTATGCCTCCGGGCGTGCGGGTTTATGCCACAACGTGCATAGTCGCGTCCTCGCGTGGACGCCCGGCGGGCACGTCCGTACCGTCGTGATCGTCAGGGGCAACCGGCCCCGGGCACAAGGGGTTCAATCCTGGCTCGTGAGGAACTGACCCGGCTCACCGGCAATGGAAACGGCACGTGCGGAGGGGATGACTGCCCGAACGTCTACCGTACGGCGAAGGGATCGTTCGTGGTTCAGGGCGACGTGTCCCACGCGTTCGGCGCCCCGGAGGGGGAAGGACTCGTGGAGATTCCGGAGGAGACGTTGAGGGAGGCCGTACGTGTTCCTGGACGGTGAGAACTGGAGCCGCCGATTCGCGGAGATCACTCGTGAGGCATGGCGGCTCGAAACTCTCCCGCAGTACCTGGTACCGCAGGAGGCCGAAGAGTTCTCGGCCTTTCGTGAGGGGCGGCCGCTGGCTCCCTACACGACGTCCGCGTACAGCGAGCGCGTCGCGCGCCAGCGGACCGAGGGCAAGCACCAGGGCCGCGTGCACATCGTGACGCGACCGCTCTCCGACTATCTGCGGTTCGAGTTCAGTCGCTACTACGCGGTGCACGTCCAGGCGGGCGACCACATTCGTATCCTCGACGTGACCGATCGGCCGAACCCTCTTGAGGGGGTGCAGGACTTCTGGATGTTCGACCGGTCAGAGGTGGTCCTCATGAATTATGAGGTGGACGGCGCTCAGATCAACCGCGAGGTGTTCGAGGGCGACGTTTCCCCGTTCGTCGAGTACCAGCGCATCGCCATCGCGGAGTCGGTGCCGTTCGAGGAGTACGTGAACGGTGGCCATCCAGCCTGATCAGCTCGACCAGTCCGGGCTGGAACGGGCCGCAGGGCGGAGTTGGAGGGTGGGTTGGAGGCGGCGGGGAGACTGCAACGCCTCTCCCCGCCCCCTCCCTCTCAATCAACTAGCAGCCGAGCGCGCCCGCTTGGATACCGGCGATCAGGGCGGCGACGCTGGCACGGGGGTAGAGAATCGCCGGGCCGTGCGGGGCCTTGCTGTCGCGGATGGCTACGGCACCCTGGTAGGGGGCGAGTTCGACGCAGTCGCCCTCCTTGCCGGAGGCCGACTTCTCGCCGGGTACATGCCCGCGCCCCGGGCGACCTCTGCCGGATTCCCGCTCCGCCTCATGTATCGGGACCGGCGGACACAACAGACCCGCACCGACTTTTCTCGACACATCGGGACCCTGATCGGTCGCGCGGCGATGCTCTGAAAGGCGGCACGAAGGCGACGGCTTCCGTCCGGCTCACCTCGGAGGCCCCTGCCTGTCGGCTCGTCTACCTGGCCGAAGCGCACGTCACCGTGGACGGCCCTGAAATGACCAGTGCGGGAGGCCACTTGGGCGAGGAAAACGCAACGTCGACATGGCCCGCAGAGGCAGCTACCTTCACCTGGTCCTCAGCGATCGCCCACGATTTCGCGGGAGTTCCGTCAGGCTGAGCCACCCGTGACGGGATGGGTCGGTCGCGCCCCACGCCTCCTCGCCGCCCGCGTAAGTCACCGAACCGGGCGCACGCCAGGCAGCCTCCATCAGGGAGAGACGCATGCCCCAGCTTGCTCTGTACACATTCGGCGTCCTGAAGTCGCCTCTCGCCGACCCCGCACCTCTCACTCGCGAGTTCTACGACCTGGGCGAGGCCGTCTACCGGAAGATCGGTCAGCACCCCGGATATCTCGCGCACGCTGAAGCGGCAGAGGGTGAACAGGGCGAACTCTTCGAGGCGGACTGGGGTGCGTGGGGGAAGTTCGCCGCACCGGCCTGGTACGTCAAGGGCCGTACGGCGGAGACCACCGCCCTGGCCGCGTCCCTCTCACTCTGGACCGACCTGCACCCCGCCTTCGACGCCGTCTACACCGGTCCGCACCGCCAGGCGCTGAACAGGCGTTACGACTGGTTCGAGAGGACAGGGCACCCGAATTACGTGTGCTGGTGGGTCTCCGACGGCGTGATACCCAGCTGGCAGGACGGGGTATCCAGGCTGGAACGCCTCCACGGCCATGGTTCCGCGCCGCACGCCTTCACGTTCCACCACTCGTTCGCCCCGGACGGAACTCCGACCAGGCTCGCCGAGAAGGGGGAGAGCTTCTTCTAGCGGGTCAGGGCGGCGGCCAGGCCGAGGAGGCGCGGGCCTCTCGTTCGAATCGGACGGTCAGGCGGCGGTAGCGGTACGGAGTTCGGGGTGCCGGTAAGAACGCTGTCACCAGCCGCAAACGGTGGTGATCTTGCGCGGGTGTCACCCGTGTGGGTGAGTCTGGGGTCGTACAGCTGCGCGGGGTGAGGCCCCGAGAGGACGATCGACAACCGTGGCCCGTACCCCTGGCTGCCCCGGAGGTCCGCGCCTGGGCCACCGCGCTGGCCTCGCCCGCATGGTGGCGTCTGCCGGACGATGACCGCTATGCCCACCGGTCTGGCGTCGAACTCGCCTACTGGACCAACCGCCAAGTCTGCTGGAGCCGCTTGTGCATGTCCTGCTGGATGCGCGAGAGCCGCCATGCGGAAGATGACCACCCAGCGCGAGTGGCTGACGCTGTTCCAGCTGCCCGGTTAGGCGCCCGAGTTGAACCCGCAGGAGGACGTCTGGGCGAACTTGCGGCTGGGCTTGGTCAACCTCAAGCCGCTGCTCGGCGGCACCGACGGCCTGATCGACGGCTTCCTCGCCGAAACGAAGCTGACGTTTGACCAGACATAACCTCACGAATCAAATCTCAGCAGGCAGAAGCCTTCAACTCGGAACTTTGCCGAGGCCGTGGGCCTGGTAAGGGTCGGGTGTATGACTCGCATAATTGGACGGGTAAGGCATGGGTGCATACGCCGAGGGTTAGATGGGTGAGAACCGAACGTCTACCTCCGAGGGGGAGGGTAACTGACGAAACCCCCGGGTATCGCGTTGCCATTTTCGTCCACAGTCTGCGTCGAGCCGTAGCCGGATGCGTTCGGCCTGTCCGGAAAAGGATAAATCCGGGTGCCCATTCCGGTCGGTGCGTACCACGTCCGGTCCGAGCCTTGATCGTGCATGTACTGCGCCATCTCTGCGGCCGCGGTGGCTCGCGGATGGCCGGACATACAGGCCATGAGCAGGCCATTTGGGTTTGTACCCGAGCTGTTGCTGGCGGCCTGCTGGTACCCCGGGTGACTTCGTAAGATCTCGCCGAACGTGGCCCCGTCGACTTTTATTTTCATGACAGTCGACCTGTCCACTGCCACCGGCACGTCAAAAAATTCATAGGCCGCATGAGCATGGACATACAGGGGACGGCTACTACGCCATGGTGCAGGCTCGGGGGGCTCGACACTGAAAGTCGGTGTTCGAATATCGCCGCTGACAGTTACGTTGTAGACCTCCACGTCCGAGGTCCGGTGGGGCTGCCTTGCCCACTCCGTGACCTGGCTCGTGTCCTCCGGTTTGGTCGGGAAAGATATCCCGATCAGATTGTGCGCTTCGTCGTGCAACGCCTTCGCGCGCACATGCTGATGACCAAACCGATAATAATTACCCTCGGAGTCCAAGCCGTCCAGCTCGCCGCCCGGCCCGTGCACGGTGCTGCGTCCTCCCTGGAGCATTCGCTGGACCGGCCGAGCGGCGGCGTCGCTGAGGGGGCGGCCCGTGGAGCGCTGTACGGGCTGCTCGGCCTGCTGGTGACCACAGCCGGCGCTGTGCCGGTGTCGGTCCTGGGCCCAGGGGTGTCCGGCCCGGCGGAGTATCTGGACGACTGCCGTGTTGCCGACCCTGCCCTGGAGGGCTAAGAGCGCAGGAAGCGGCGTCGCGGCGCGGCCGGTAGGCGTGCGGGCCGATGGCCGGCTGCTCTCCGCCTCATTGCTCCTTGCGCTGCCGTTCGCGTGCATGGTCTTCCTCCCGTGTCGTCTCCACCGGCGCTGATGCCCGTACCCCCTGCCCCGTCCTTGCCACGGATCACTGCCTCCCGTGGCGGACACGGCGCCGACTCGGGGATCACGTTCCAGTGATGGGGGCCGACGATACGTTCCTTCTGGGACCTTATGGCATTCCACAAGCCCATTGCCGTGGAACGGCTCTCCGCGGGCCTGATCTCGACCTTGCATTGGGTTGCTGTCGCAGTAAATGCCGGATTTACTGCGGCAGACCCTCCGGCCGCCGCAGGCGAGGTGTACGCATTTACTGCGGTAGCGCTGGAAGGACGGGACAGGCGCGGCGATCGAACCAGTGACCGAACTCGGGACTGGGGGCGCGCTTCGCTTGCCGCGTGCCCGGGTGGTGCCGCTGTCCGCTCCGCCCTCGTCGTACACCGCGGCGGTCGAGCGGTACCTCACCGGTGCGGGCATCTCGAAATCCTCCGCGCGGATCTACCGGATCTCGCTGACGACGTGGGGGTGGATGCTCGCCGGTGAGGCGGCGCCGACCGGCCCGGCCCGCCGGGGCGCGAAGCCGCCCGTCTTCCCCGTCGCCGCGATCGACGATCCGGCGCTGCCGGAAGTGCTGGCCGAGTTGGCGGCGGCGCGGGCGGACGAGATGGACGCCGACACCGTCAACCGGGAGCTGTCCATCGCGCGCAAGGCGATCGGCTGGTGGCAGCGCCAGGGCTGGATCGACGGCGACCCGACGATCGGCATCGAGCGGCGGCCGGCACCGCCAGACCGCACCAAGGCCCTGGCCGAGAACCAGATCGCCGCCCTGTGGCGCCTGGACGTCGCCCTACGGGAGAAGACGTTCTGGAAGATGCTCTACGAGTCGGCCGCACGGGCCGACGAGGTGCTGTGCCTGAACGTGGAAGACCTGTACCCGCAGGACAAACGCGGGAAGATCACCGCCAAGGGCGGGGCCACGGAGTGGATCCACTGGCAGTCCGGCACCGCCCAACTGCTGCCCCGCCTCATCGCCCGCCGCACCCGCGGACCGCTGTTCCTCACCGACCGCAAGGCCCCGGCCGGGACACCGACGCTCGACGTGTGCCCGGAGACCGGCCGGGCCCGGCTCTCCTACCGCCGGGCCGAAGAGATCTTCGAAGAGAACACCCGGCTGCTAGCCAACCCGCTCGCCTCCCCCGAAGACATCGAGGATCTGGACGGCTGGACCCTCCACCGGCTACGCCACAGTGCCCTCACACACGACGCCGAGGACGGCACGTCCACGCCGATGCTGCTGGCCCGCTCCCGCCACGCCTCCGTCCGCTCCCTGGAGCGGTACGCCCGCCCCGGCGTCGACGCCGTCGCCCGTCATGTCGCCGAGCGTGACCCCGCCGCACGTCGCCGGACGTGACGCCCCTTCATTTGCGGCTGGTGACAGCGTTCTTACCGGCACCCCAGTCCGACAGGCCGGCGCCGCTGTGGCCCCCGGTGGGACCGGAGGGCGGGAATGCCGAGGAGGAGCGGTTTGAGGGCGAGACCGTCGTGCGGGTGCGTACCCGACACGGCAGTCACGTGGCACAGCCTTCTATCGCTTGGCTGACGCGGCCGATCTGGCGGCCCGTTCGATCTTCGCGCGGTAGGCGGCGCGGGCTTCCTCATCGACCTGCGTCTCGTGTTCGGGGCGCATCCCGGTTCGGCCGTCGACGCCTTCGCGGAGGATGTCGGCGTGCCCGGCATGCCGGTTGGTCTCGCCGAGGACGTGGACCAGGACGGCGAACAGGTTCGTGCGGGTATAAGGCTCCGGCCACCACGGCACGTGGCCGGGGGCGTCGAGGGCAAGCTCGTCGATCGTCGCGTCCGAGTGTTCCGACGCGCGTCGGTAGAACGCGATGATCTGATCGCGCGTCTCGTTCTCAGCCGCCCACAGATCGCTGCCGTCGGGGTCCTGCCAACGGGGCAGCGGTTCCGGGCACGGGCGGTCGAAGACCTCGCCGAAGTATCTGGCCTCGACGCCGGCCACGTGTTTGACCAGGCCGAGGAGGTTGGTCCCGGTCGCGGTCAGAGGTCGACGGCCGTCGTATTCGGAGAGGCCGTCGAGTTTCCAGAGCAACGCCTTGCGGTCCCGCCGCAGTCTCGCGTGCAGGTTGTCCTTCGCGAATTCGTCGATCATGCGGCGTGAGCCTGCCATGGGCTACTCGGGGCCTCAAGATCCCGCCCGGCCCACAACGACCGCCAGAGCCGAAGCCGCGCGAGAGGGGGGCGGGGAGACTGCAACGCCTCTCCCCGCCCCCCTCCCTCTCAGCCAACTAGCAGCCGAGCGCGCCCGCTTGGATACCGGCGATCAGCGCGGCGACGCTGGCGCGGGGGTAGAGAATCGCCGGGCCGTGCGGGGCCTTGCTGTCGCGGATGGCTACGGCGCCCCGGTAGGGGGCGAGTTCGACGCAGTCGCCCTCCTTGCCGGAGGCCGAAGACTTCTGCCAAGAAACGTCTATCGCCGAAGAGTCCATAATCTTTCGCTGCGACATCCCTATCCATCCTTGCGGTAATCATTGAAGTAACGCTCAAGCACCTTCAACGACTCCGGGCCTCGAAGCGAGTCCGTCATCATCAGGCGCCTGAACAACCGGCTGTACTGCTGCACTTGGTCCGTGGTCTCCAGGAACCTCGTGCCTGTGAAGCCTTCCAAGTAGACGATGTCAGGCTCCCAGCGCTGGGGAAACGTGAGGATTACGTACGGGCCGAACAGGGCTGCATGGGACGGCGCGTCCTCTGGCAGCACATGAAGGTTGATCGTGTTCGGGTAGTCCCTGGAAAGATCCAGCAAGTACCCAAGTTGACCAGCCATCACATCAGGGCCGCCGATCGCGTGCCGAAACACAGACTCCGAAATGACGCCCCAGAAGATCAGCGGACGGGCACGGTCGAACACCTCACGCCGCTTGTCCCGGATCGCGAGTCGCTCTCGGCGCTCTTCCTCAGTTGTACCGGGACTCTGCTGGTCAAATACAGCTGCCGCATACTCGTGGGTCTGCAACAAGCCAGGGATCAGAGTCGTTTGAGCGTTATACGTCTCTGCGGCATCTGCCTCGTAACCGATGTAGTCGGCGTACGGCGCGGTCACGACCGAGCGAACATCGGTCTCCCAGCCGCGAACGTTGCCCCGTCGGCGCAGGTCGACGACGTAGCCGCGCAGGCTCTTGTCCTTGACGTCGTAGCGGTCGAGCAACAGCTCCAAGTCGGCCTCGCTGATTCCCAAGCGACCCGACTCGACGCGGCTCAACTTGGATTCTGGCCAGCCGAGTTCACTACAGATGGCGGCCTGACTGCCGTGCGATCCCTCGTCCCGCAGGCCTCGAAGGATCGACCCCAGTCGGACCTGACGGGCAGTTGGCTGCAACAACCGGCGCGTTGCCATGAGTTGGCCCCCCTTTCCTGGTCTGACCAGCGATAGCAGCCGCCGGAGCGCGGAAACACCATACAACTCGGGCACCACTCGAAAGAGCGAATTTTTGGTACAAGGTTGTGCGCAGGTACCGCAAGGGTACAACCTTGTTCGCAACCGTCCGGAGTCGGACGCTCACCAACCGCCCTGTCGCCCTGCCGTGCCCTCCGAGGGGATGTCAGTCATGCCCGAAACGTTCGCCAGCTTCAAATATCCCACCGCGAAGCGGTCCGTCAGCCGTGCGCGCACCGACTGTCGCACCTTCCTCGCCACCTGCGGAGCAACCGTCACCGCCGACCTCGCCGACGAACTCGTCCTCCTCGTCGACGAGTTGATGAGCAACGCCGTTACCCACGGCCGTGTCCCCGGCGTCACCGGGCGGCGGGTGCGGCTCACCCTTGCGAGGACCGGTGAGGTGCTCCGCGTCGAGGTGCGGGACACGCAGAGCGACCGGTTGCCGCACCTCCACAAGGCCGAGCGGGACGAGGAACGGGGGCGGGGGCTCGCGATCGTCGACGCGCTCTCCAGCGCCTGGGGCGTCACCCGCGAGGTCATCGGCAAGACCGTGTGGGCCGAGAAGACGCTCACCTCACCGCCGTTCCCCCAGAACCCGTAGGGGCCCTGGATCTTCTAGGGCTTCGAGAGCCTCCCGTTGCCGTTAGACCCTGTCGCGCGGGTGACACCCCCAACACCCCACGGCAGGAACGAGGTTCCCGGCGCGCACCCCCGGCCGCCGGTCGAGCCTCCGCCGGCGCCCAGGGCCCCCCACCTCCACCTGGGCGCCGGTGTCCCCTCCACCACAACCCCGCAGGAGCCGACCTCTGATGCAACGCCCCCGCCCCACCACCGTGGCCGAGAAGACCGCCGCCCGCGATGCCGCCCGCGCCGACAGCGAGGTCATCATCCAGCGGTACCACGCCCGCGAACCCATCGCCCGGATCGCCGACGACTACGGCGTCACCCCCAACTGGCTCGGGCAACAGCTCGTCGAGTGGGGGGTTCCTCGGCGGCACCGGCACGAGGCGCACGCGCTGCGGCGGCCTGCCGGGCACGTCTTCCGGGGGCGCACCCGGCGTCGTTCCACCGCCGAAGTCCGCGCCGCCCAGGCCCAGTTCACCGCCGACCGCGCCGACGTCACCGCCCGTTATCTCGACGGGACCTCCGTCACCACCCTCGCCCGTGAGTACCAGGTCAGCCCCGTCTGGACCGCCGAACGCCTCGACGACTGGGGCGTCCCCCGGCGCAAGCGCCCCGCCCACACCCCCACAGGAGCCGACCCCCGATGAAACGTCCCCTGCGCCAACTCCGCCTCCGGCTGGGCGCGTTACTCGGCCGTCGCCGCAAGTCGACTTCGTCGGCGGCGACTTGGCCGGACCCTCAAGGGCTTCCCTACTCTCCCCGCCCCCGGGACCCGTACGTCTCGCCGCTTCCCTCTCCCTACTACGCCCGCTGGAACCGGTGGTGCAAGAGCGGGCGGCGGGCACGGGCCGAGGGATGGATGCTGCTGCCGCTGGCCGACGAGCCCTGCTGGCGCTCCCGCTCACCTCGCGACACGTGGTTCAAGCCCAACCACCCTCGTGGGCAAGGGAGTTGCCGATGAGCCCGACGGCCCCGGTCCCGCCGCGACCGGACGAGACTCCGCAGGAACTCCGCGCCCGCATCTACAGCGAGTGGCTGGTACACGCGGCCGGGTGCAAGGGCGCCTGCCGCCTCAAGGGCATCGACTGCCACCACGCCAAACGCCTCCGCGAGGCCTACCGCGCGGCCCACGATGCCCTGCCGAAGGACGAACAGCGCCCCATCGGCAGCTGAACGACGCAGCCCGCGACGCCAACTCCCTTGTTGGTCAAGCTTGTTCGTCAAGTCCGTTAGCCCCGCCCCGTCACCCGGCCTCGAAGTCGTACGCCGCGAAATCCTCGACCGGGGTGTAGCCGAGGCGCTGATAGAGGCCGTTGCTGGTGGAGTTGGACAGGTCCGCGAAGAGGAGGACCTCCTGTGCCCCCGCCGCCAGCGCCGCCCGGCTCACCTCGGCCGTCACCGCGCCCGCGTAACCGCGTCCACGCAGGTGAGCCGGGGTGTAGACCGTCGTCACCCGGATCTGCCCGGCGATCAGCGGTGTCACCCCGGCCATGGAAACGGCCGCTCCCTCCGGCGTCTCCCAGAACGTGACCAGCCCACGGCTGATGCCCAGGTCGGCCAGGGAAGCGGCGTCCGTGACCGGGCCCTCTCCCACGGCATTCATGAACTCGCTGTACCAGGAGGTGAGTTGGCCACGGTCTGCGGCATCCACCCGGCGGCCCCGGCCCGCTGGGCACGGTGACGGTGGCGTCAACGTGCCCAGCCGGTACAGGCGGTGGCGCCGACGGAGCATCGACGCCACGCCTGTGTGCCGTTGCCACGCCTCGGCGAACGCCGTGGCGGTGGCGTGATCCGCGTCGACGCCCGGGAGTTGGTGACCAAGGGCGGCGAGGCGGGCGGCGAGGGTGTCGGCCTGAGCCGTGGTGAGCGGGCTCAGGACCAGGGGATGGGGCGGGGTGCGCAGATAGGTGGCGTGGATGTCGTCCCCCTCCTCCAACCAGCCGAGGAAGGGAACTTCGGAACCGTACGTGTCCGCCCCCCGCGTGCGGAGCCGCTCCGTCACCGTCAACTGCACGGTGTGCAGGGCGGGTTGGGAGTGCAGGAAGTCTCCGGTCCGGTCGAGGAAGGCCTCGACGTCGTGGGTGACGTTCCAGCCGTCGTCCGGTGGAGGGTCTGGGGGAGGTTGCGTGGCGTGTGGTTCGTCGGAGGGCGTGACCCGAGGCGTACCCGCAGGCACGGCCCGAGGGTCGTCGAAGTGGGTGTTCCTTGGTTCGTAAGAGTGCATGGGCCAATGGTTCCTTGTGAGAGGCCCTTCACATCAACTCCTTTTATTCTTCTCTCCTCACCGACTCGCAAGGAGAACGCGGCCCATGTCCTCGCTGCCGAACACCCTGAGTGGTGACGCCACCCTCGAACTCCCCGAGTTCGACAACCCGCCCGCCGAGCCGCTGGCGTTGCTGCGTGCGTGGCTTGAAAGTGCCGTGCGGCGCGGGGTGCGGGAGCCGTTCGCGGCGGTGCTGGCGACCGCCGGTGCCGACGGGCTGCCGTCGACCCGGGTGGTGCTGATCAAGGAGGCCGACGAATGGGGCCTGCTCTTCGCCAGTTCCACCGGCAGTCGCAAGGGCCGCGAACTCGCCGTCCGCCCCTGGGGATCGCTCACCTTCTACTGGCGTGAAACCCTCCAGCAGCTCACCGTCGCCGGGCCCGTGGAACAGGTCGGCGCCGACGAGTCCGACGCCCTCTTCGCCACCCGGCCCCGCACCGCCCGCGCCAGCGCCGCCGTCTCCCTCCAGAGCCGCCCGCTCACCGACGAGGCCGCCCTGCGCGCCGACGCCCGCGCGCTGGTCGACGACGCCGACACCGTCGTTCAGCGTCCCGACGAGTGGACCGGGTACCGACTCCGGCCCACCGCAGTGGAGTTCTGGTACGGCAGCCCCGATCGCCTTCATCGCAGGCTCCGTTACGAGCGGCCGATCGTCGATGCCGACGCCGATACCGATGCCGGGTGGACGCATCGGCGGCTCCAGCCCTGAGCCACCCCGGGCCGCCAAGTAACCGTATGCGCACGGCCGTTGGGCCCCTCTACGATCGGTACTCGACGGCCACCCGGTGATGGATCGGGTCACATCACCGCCGTTCGGCAACCTTTCCCTCCTCTGCGACCACTCATCGGCTGATTCAGGGCGCTCCCCTCCGAGCCCCGAAGTGCGCAAGGAGAACAACCGCATGAGTGACGTCAACTCCCCTGTCCCCACGGCCGATTCGAGCGCGGTGGACCAGGCGCCCGGCGCCGGTCGACGACCGCGTGGCCGCCACCGCAGGCGCTGGACCACGGCCGGTCTGGCCCTCGGGATACCGGCGATGCTGGGCCCGTATCTGCTGCTCTCGCAGTCCGAGTCCCACGCCGCGACCGTCGACCCCGCCGGCTACTCCCGCACGGCGGCGGCCGCGGACCCGCTGGGTCAACTCACCGTCTCCCAGGTGACGTTGCCGTCGGCGTTCGGCTACCAGGAGGCCGGTTACAACGGCGCCGCCCAGTGGACCCGCGTCGACACCCAGGCCGCGCCCGACGGTTCCGTGCGGGTGGCCTGGCCGGCCGCCGACGGCGTCCATGTCACCTCGCTGTCACCGTCGTTGGAGCGCCAGGGCAGCGACACCGTCGTCGCGGGGACCAAGGAGGTCAGCGGACTCGTCGCGCACGACGACGGCTTCGCCCTGCTGACCCGGGTCCCGGACACCAACAAGTGGAACGAGACGGCCGCCGCCCTCATCCGCTACAAGAACGGCTCCGCCGTCTTCAACAAGAAGCTGACCGGCACCGCGAGCGAGGACACCGCGCCCGTCCTGGACGGCGCCCTGAAGTGGAACGGCAGCAAGTACGGCGCCTACTTCGTCGTCCACGGCGCGGGCGGCTTCGCCGACGGCCACTTCGGCGACAAGCTCGCCTACGTCAACGACGCCGGAACCACCCAGTCCGGTGGCTGGAACTGGGGGTGCAGCCACAACGAGGGCATCGCCCTCGCCCCCTCCACCAGCGGCGACTTCGCCTCCCTGTGCTTCGACGACTGGCGCTCCGGCCTCTTCGTCAGCACCGGCATCGGCGCCCCGAACGAGGCGCCCGTCGTAGGGCGCGAGCAGTGCTGGGCCGGGTACTGCGGGGGCGCGTACCCCGGTTCCTCCGGTGACCTGGTGAAGACGTCCAACGGCGGTTACGCCACCGCCTTCGCCAGTCGCGGGGCCGCCTCCGCCGTCAAGAACCCCGACGACAGCAGCGGGCGCGGCTGGACCGTCACGCCCAAGACCGCGACCCACCAGGTGACGGTCGCGCTCCTCAAGGACGCCTCGACTCCCGGCAGTTCGGTCCAGCTCACCGACGACCCCGCCACCGACCACGTCAACGTCCACGTCACGCCCTACGGCAAGAATCTGCTGGTCTCCTGGGAGAGCGTCGCCGACGCCAGCTGCAAGGACGGCACCTGCACGGGCAAGTTCACCGGGACCCACCTCCAGGTCATCGACGCCAACGGCACGACCGTCTCTGCCGACCAGGTCGTGAACGCCCGTATCGCCGGCGACATCGCCACCCTCCCCGACGGCTCCCTCACCTGGGCCTTCGCCGCAGCGACCCCGGACTACAGCACCCCGCTCCCGGCCAACTCCCCCACCACAACGACGTTGTCGATCGCACACCTCAAGGGCTGAGGCCGTCACACGGGGGACTCCGGGTCCGGCACCGCCGTAACGGGTCGCACCCGCACGGCGGAGCCGCATAGCGCATCCGACCCCGCGCCCCTTGTCGGCGCTACCGGCCCCGAGCCTCGGTCAGTGCCGTCACCAGCACGTCCGGGTTCCCGGTATAGATGATCACGTCTTCGTCATCGGCCGGGGCGTCGAAGCGGGCGAAGAAGTCGGCCAGGGCCTCGGGGGTGACCATCAGCGCGTTGGCGTCCTCGCGTGCGTTGCGCTCGGCCAGGCGCCGCAGCAGTTCGTCGCGCTCGGTCGGCAGGTAGACCACAACGGGCAGGCCTCCCGCTTCGCGGGCGGCCCGCCGCCAGGCGTCGCGCTCGGCGCGGCGCCACAGGCCGTGGTCCAGGACGACGTCGTTCCCGGCCTCGATCTCCTTGATGAACCGGCCCCGGACGAGGTCCCGGCGCCAACCTGCGGCCCCTCCGGCCCAGCGCAGGCACGAGCAGCCGTACGCCACCGGGTCCGCCCTCGTCGTCGAACACGACGCCGCCCGCCTCCAGTACGACGGCCGCGCCTACCGGCTCACCATGCGACGGCTGCTGCGGAACACCGGCGACGAACCGGTGACCCGCTACCTGATCCGTATCTCCGTCGACCGCTATCCCGGCGACCCCGAGCAGTCCAACGCGCACTATCGGGTCCACCCGCTGACCTGGGACGAACTCGACCTCACCGCCACCTGCCGAGGCGAGGCGATGCGTCGGCAGGCCAAGCACGACCGCGACGCCTTCAAGGAAGTCTGGCTGCTGTTCGACAACGACCACGGCCGCTTCCCGCTCTACCCCGGCGAGTCCGTGTGGATCGAGTACGCCTACACCGTCGGCGACGACAAATGGGGCAACTGGTTCCAGCGGGCCGTACGGCTGCCCACCGAACAGCTCGAAGTCCAGCTTGCCTTTCCCGCCGCTCTCGACCCTGTCGTATGGGGCACTGAGACCTCCATGACAGCCGAGGCCTCCCCACTGCGGACCCCGCCCGTCCGCAGCGACGACGGTGAGCTCCGGCAATTCACATGGATCACGACCACACCCGCACTCCACGCTCGGTACCGTCTTGAATGGAGGTTCCGGGCACGGCCCGAACACAACATGGAACAAGGGGACTTCAGGTGATGGACGTGCGGCCCAGCGAGCAGATGCGCGACCTCGGAGTCGTTCAGCACGGCGCCGGCATCCTGGCCGAACCGGCCCGCGCCTTCGCCCTGCCCGCCGAGCGCAACGAGGCCGAGCGCATCACCGACGAACTGTTCGCCGCGATGGAACGGATCGGCCAGGTCCACCCCTTCGCCAAGGGCATGGGCATCGCCGCCCCGCAGATCGGCATCGGCCGCGCCGCCGCCGTTGTCCAACCGCCCGGTGACGCACCCGCCGTCATCCTGCTCAACCCGCGGATCACCGACCGCTTCGACGAACTGGACGAACAGTACGAGGGCTGCCTGAGCTTCTTCGACGTCCGCGGCCTCGTCCCCCGCCCCCTGAAGATCACCGTCGAGACCACGTCCCTGACCGGCGAGACCGTCACCACCGTGTACGAACGCGGCCTCGCCCGCCTCATCCACCACGAGATCGACCACCTCGACGGCCTGCTGTACACCGCCCGCATGCGTACCGGCATCGAACCGATCCCCGTGGAGGAGTACCGCCAGACCGGCAGGGCCTGGGCGTACGAGTAGGCCGTTACCGGTGAACGTCTCTACAGCTCCGGGGCGCCTGAAGGTCTCAAGCGGATAACCCGTGGCGCCGCCTCCTGGAACAGTTGCCGTGCAGTCCGCAAGGGGTCGCCCACGCGCTTCGCCCCGGCAGCACCGCCTGATCCGTCGAGAACTCAGCGCTCAGCACGTGGCAGGGCGGACAGGCGTCGCCCCGCCGTGTCGCCGAAGTCGCCCTGTCCTGGCGGCCGTTGAGGTGGGGGGACGGAGGCTGGGCGGCCTGTGGCCTGGGCTCGGTAGCGGCCCGGTGTGGTGCCGAACTCTCGCTCGAAGGCGTGGGAGAGGGCGTACGGGCTGCCGTAGCCGACGCGGGTGGCGATGGTGGCCAGGGTCTCCTTGGTGTCGCGGAGCAGACCGGCCGCGCGGACCACGCGCCACCACGCGAGGTACGCCATCGGAGGGCGGCCGACCAGGGCGGTGAACCGGCGCGCCAGGGTGGGCCGGGAGACGCCCGCCTCCGCGGCCAGGCGGTCGTTGGTCCACGGCGCGGCCGGGTCCGCGTGCATGGCCCGCAGGGCGGCGGCCGTCACCGGGTCGCCCAGCGCGCCGGGCCAGGCTCCGCTGCTGGTCTCGGTCATCCAGGAACGGATCATGTAGACGAGGAGCAGGTCGAGCAGGTTCGGGAGCGCCACGCAGGAGCCGGGCCGCACCTCGTCCAGTTCGCCGGCGAGCAGGTCGATCGCGGCGCGCAGTTCCAGGTGGCGGCCGACGCGGCTGGGCAGGTGGACGACCTCGGGCAGCTCGGCCAGCAGCGGATGCATGCGGCTGCCGTCGAGCCAGTACTTGCCGCAGAGCATCTCCGTGCCCTCCCGGTCGCCACGGACCTCCGCCCCGGCCTCCGCGCACCATCGCTCGAACGGCACCGGCTCCCGCGCCGGGTCCGCCACGCCGGGCGGGGTGTCGGCGATCACATGACCGGTTCCGTGCGGCAGCAGCACCGCGTCCCCCACCCCGAGGGACACCGGGTCGCCGCCCTCGGTCCACAGCCAGCAGTGGCCCTTCAGCACGACGTGGAATCCGGCGCCGTCGTACGGGTCCAGCCTCGTGCACCAGCTCCCGCCCATCCGCAACCGGTTGGATCGCGGGTGCCCGAGGTGCATGGCGGAGATCGCGTCGCTCACCACATCCATACGTCGACAATATCTCCCGTATGAGTTGTGAGCCGGACGCGTATTTTTCTGAGCCCGATACGCATTGGAAGGCTCACCCGAGCCTTCTTAGGGTCGAGCCCATGATGAACGAGAACGAGCGCGTGCAGCACATGATGCTGGGGGATGTCGAGGTCATCCGGGTCATCGAGTGGCAGGAGCCGTTCCTGCCCACCTCCACCATGTTCCCGGAGGCCGGTGCCGAGGTGTGGAGGGACAACGCGGACTGGTTGGCGCCGGACCACTGGGAGCCGGACGGCGATCGGGTGGTGGTCGCCCTACAGAGCTGGGTGCTGCGCAGCGGCGGGCGGACCGTCCTGGTCGACACCGGGGTGGGCGACGGGCGCGAACGTCCCGGCATGGGAACGTTCCCTCAAGCCCCGAGCGACTTCCTCGACCTCCTGGCGAGGGCCGGGGTCCGCCCGCAGGACGTGGACGTCGTCGTCAACACGCACCTCCACGTCGATCACGTCGGCTGGAACACCGTCGACGCGGGTGGGCAGTGGGTGCCGACCTTCCCCCACGCCCAGTACCTGATCCCGGCCGCCGACGACTTCCACTTCGGCCCGGACAACGGGTACGCGAACGGTGCGCGTGAGGTCGACCGCCTGATCTACGAGGACAGCATCGCGCCGATCCACCGGGCCGGGCAGGCCGTGCTGTGGGACGGCGAGCACCGCATCGACGACCACCTCACCCTGGAGTCCGCCCCCGGCCACACCCCCGGCTCAGCCGTGCTGCGCCTGGCCTCCGGCACCGACCGGGCGATCTTCGTGGGCGACATCCTGCACAGCCCGATCCAGATCCTCGCCCCCTGCTGCAACTCCAACGCCTGCCAGACCCCGGCCCAAGCGGCCACGACCCGCCACCGCATCCTCACCCGAGCCGCAGACGAACGAGAACTCCTCATCCCGTCCCACTTCGCCGGCCCAGGAGCCCTGGAGATCCAGAAAACCGGCCCCCATTTCGCCACAGGCCCCTGGTCAACCCCGACCCCCATGTAATCCCAGGCCCAGACAGCCCACCTAGGGGTCGCGGAGCCGCACCCAACAGCCCCGAGCCACCGGCACAAGGCAGCCCACGGCCAGGCAGCCCACCTAGGGGCGCGGGGAACTGCGCGAGCAACCACGACGGCGCCGCAGCCAACCACCTACCTACCCCCGAGCCACCGGCACAAGGCAGCCCACGGCCAGGCAGCCCACCCAGGGGCGCGGGGCTGTATTCGATATGCGGCTCCGCCGCGTGGGCGCGACAATCCACGACGGCGCCGCACCGGCCCACCGGCCCACCGGCCCACCGGCCCACCGGCCCACCGGCCCACCGGCCCACCTACAACCGAACCACCGGCCCCCGAGGCAACGCCCGGATCGGATGCCACAGCTCCGTAGCCGTGACCCCCTTCGCCAGCGGGGCGTCCCCAGACCCCCGCCATATCAACCCGTCCGGATGATGCAGAACCGCAGTGATCTCATCCGGCGTAGGCGGCGCGGCATTCCCGCGCAGATACACCGCCCGCAACCCCAGATTCCGCAGCCGCGTCAGCGCCCGCGCCCGGTTGTGGGCGTGCACCAGCACCCGGACACCGGTGCCGTCGGCGACCGGACTGGGCAGATTCATCGCCACCACGACACTGCCGGTCGGCAGCTTGCAGAAGCCTCCTGCGGCCATGCGGTCACACCCCCGTGTGCGTCGGTGTCAATAAGGAAGTCACAGGACGCACCTAAACACGATCGGCGGCGACCCGCCAAGGGGTTGCCGCCGATACGCGTCTGACCTGCTAAAACGTCATTACTTCGATGACGGTCCAACCTTCAGGCTGATCGTGGAGCCGTCCAACGGCTCGTTCGTGATCTTGATGGAGGTGTTGGTGTCAGTGATCTTGACGCCGGCGAGCGGGTTGGCCGAGTCGTAGTACGTCGACCGGCCGTCGTCGAAGACCGGCACCCCGGCACGGGACTTGATCTTCGTCGCGACGTCCGACTTGTGGAGCGTGATCGCGTCCGTCGGGTACCGGCTGAAGGTCGAGTCGTAGGCCTGCACGCGGTTGCGCATCAGGGTGCCGTCGGTCCACTTCAGGATGTCCGGGTGCGCGTCGACGGGAAGGATCTGACCGACGCCCGGGTGCTCGCTGGTGTTGTCGTCCGCCTGCGAGGTGTCCCACTTCCAGATCAACAGGCCGTTCTGGTAGGCGTAGTGCTCGACCCAGTCGGGACGGGCGGCCGAACCGAAGTTGTACGGACCGGTCTTGAGGACCTTGTCGTAGGACACGTACTGACGGTTCTCCGCGAGGTAGTACTGCGGGTAGTCGTCGGTGATGGCCGCGCCGATGCGGGAGAACCCGCTCGCGGTCCAACCGGCGTCCGCCGTCTCGGCGTTGTCGGAGAAGACGGTCGCGCCGTCGGCGGTCACCGTGATCTCGTCGGCCGTGAAGCCCTTCAGCGCCAGCCCGCCGTCCGTGGCGTAACGGAACCGGAGTTGGATGTTCTTACCGGCGTACGCGTCGAGCGGGAACGTCAGCTTCTGGTAGGCGTCGACCGAACCGGTGAGGGTCGGCTTGTCGCTGCCGTCGCGCGGGATGGCGGTGCCGTCGGCCAGAGTCCCGTCCAGCGGCGTCCAGTTGGCGCCGTCGGTGGAGACCTCGGTGTACAGGAAGTCGTAGTCCTGCTCGATGTCCCACCAGGCGTCCAGGCTGAGGCTCGCGGACGACGTGCCGGTGAGGTCGACGCTCCGGGTCAGCGTGTTCTTCAGGTCGTTGCCGCTGCCGCTCCACCACTGGGAGGCGCCCTCGGCCGGGGTCACGATCTCCTGGGTGACCTCCTTGTCCGGCAGCGTCACCACCAGGGCCTGCGGGTTCTTGGTGTTGTACTCCGCGACGCCCAGCTTGTGCGAGGACTTCACGCCCGCCTGGGCAACGTCGTAGTCCAGCCAGCCCAGTTGGAGCTTGTCCCAGGAGTTCATGTCGCCCGGCAGGTCGCCGATCGACTCCTTGCCGGTGCCGAGCCAGGAACCGGAGGACATCAACGTCCAGAAGCCGGTGGAGTTCTCGCCGCCGCCGGAGGTGTCGTACTCGTCCGGCAGACCGAGGTCGTGGCCGTACTCGTGGGCGAAGACGCCGAGTCCGCCGTTCTCCGGCTGGATGGTGTAGTCGCCGACCCAGATGCCGGTGTCACCGATCTGGGTGCCGCCGAGCTTGTTGGTGTCCGGGCCGGTCGAACCGGCGTCGGTGCCGAACGCGTACCAGCGGTGCGCCCAGATGGCGTCCTCGCCCTGCGCGCCGCCGCCGGCGGACTCGTCCTCACCGGCGTGCACGATCTGGAAGTGGTCGATGTAGCCGTCCGGCTCGTTGAAGTCGCCGTCGCCGTCGTAGTCGTAGCGGTCCCACTGGTCGTAGCCGGCCAGCGTCTCCTTGATCTCGGCGGCGGACTTGCCGGCCGCCTCCTGATCGGCGACCCACGCGTTGACGCCGTCCTGAACGGCGTACCAGGCGCCGGTCGCGGCGTCGTTGGAGCCGTAACGGGCCTCGTTGTAGGGGACCTTGACCCAGTCGGTGACCTGGCCGTCGACCGAGTAGCGGCCCGAGGACTGCTTCTCGTAGTACTTCTTCAGGGACTCGGTGTTCGCGCCGGTGCCGAAGTAGAGGTCCTGGTAGTGGGCCTGGTTGTAATCGGCCTTCCAGTCCGTCGAGTTGTCCGTACTCCGGTCCGGCGCGGCTATCTGGTTGTGCAGCGGGCCCGCCGTGCCGCCGTAGCGGCTGTCGACCTCGTCGCCGAACTCGACCAGGATCGTGAAGATCTTGTCGGTCTTCTCGCGGCCCAGCTCGACGTACTTGCTGTTGTCGCCCTTCTTGCCCTTGAGCTGGACGACCTTGGAGCCGTCGCGGTCCTTGACCGCCGCCTTGCCGGATATGACCTGGCGCAGCGCCTCTTCACGCTGCGCGGTCTGCGTCCGGGTCAGCGGTCCGTCGAAGTCGTGCTCCCTGGCCTTGGCGGGCTGGGGGTCGTGCTGGTCCGACGCCGGTGCCGACGCCGGGCCTTCGGCCGCCTGCGCCACGGCGAAGGTGGTGAACGTCGCCGACGCGGCGGCGAGCGCGACGACCGTCGCCGCTGCTCTGAACGTCCAGGATCTACTGGTCACTTGATGTCCTCCCCTAACGCGTCCGTCCGCGCGGATCGGGGGTCCCGAGGTGGAAGTCCGCGCGCGGTATACGCGTGTAGTCAAGTGACGCCATTTGACTACTGGTTTAGAAGAAAAAACAGACCTTGACTTGGACAGATCAAGTGCATTAACGGGCACCGGGGATCGCATTGCGGACACATGACCGTAACGTGACGAAGCTCAGGCCCCGTTCGAACGGGCGCGCGCACCTGCCCGGAGGGCGGGCGGCATGATTCTGTGCGCCCCCCGTGCTCCGGTCCTGTCACTGAGGTCACGCTTACTTGCGGTCCCACTCGGGCATGCAGGCGATTAGAGTCGATTGGCGGACGCCCCCGAACTCTGGCGGCAAGCCAGGTCAAACGCCCCCGTGACCCCCATCTCCGAGGACACGATTGCCATGCCTCGTCCGACTGCCGCACAGCTGGTCTACGGTTCCTGCACCGTGGTCCTCTCCACGCTCGCCATGCTGCTGCTGTCAGAGACCAGTTCCGGTGTCGGAGTCGCGGTCATCGCGCTCGCGGCGCTCGCGCTCGGGCTGCTCGTCGCGATGACGGTGCCCCTGCCCCGGCAGCGGACCGAAGCCGAACCCGCCCCCCAGCCCGCACGGCAACAGGCCGAACAGCCCGTGCCAGTGGCGGCGACAGGCCGTTCGACCTCCTCCTGAACCCCTGCCTCGATGACGCCATGACCTCGTCACCACCGCACCCCGTGGCGCCATGACGTCATGGCGCCGCGTCCGCGCCCCTGGCGTCGTCCGGCGCCGGTTCAGTCGGTGGTGCTGACGACGACGGTCTTGGCGGCCTTGTCGTGCAGGCCCTGCTTGTAGGGCTTGTCGAAGAAGCTCCAGCCGCCGCAGATCGCCGTCCAGATGCAGGCACAGCAGAAGGCGAACGGAATCCACAGCACCGCCGCGCGGATCAGGTTGGTCTGCACGGAGGGCGTGGCGCCGTTGTCGAGGTTGGCGACCCGCATCTTCAGCCACTTCTTGCCCAGGGTCTGCCCGGTGCGGCTGATCATGACGGTGTCGTAGCCGATGTAGAGAACGGCGGCGATCACCGACTGCACCAGGGACTTCCCGTAGGTGACCGTGCCGCCGACGTTGTACTGGTGCGCCCCGAGCGGCCACGTCACCAGCCAGACGACGATCCCGACGAGGATCAGGTCGATGATCCGCGCGAGCGTGCGCCTGCCGCTCTCCGCCAGCGGGGGCATCCCGGCGAGCGGGTCCCCCTCACCGGGAAACGGCCCACCGGGCCCGCCGGGTCCACCGGGACCGCCGCCAGGCCCGCCGCCCCCGGGCCCGCCGCCCCCGTAGGGGTCGTTCCCGTAGGGGCTGTTCCCGTAAGGGTCGTTCCCGTACGGGGCGCCCTCCGGGGGTTGCCCGTAGGGGCTGCCGCCGCCCTGGGGCCCGGACCCGTAAGGGTTGCCGCCCTGCGAGGAGTCGCCGTAGGACGGGGGCTGCTTCCTGAACGGGTCGTCATCCGGGGTCCCGCCGGAGCCGGGGGGCGGTTGGCTGCTCATGGCCCGAGTCGACCGCGATCCCCCACGCTCCGCATCCGGCGAGCGGCCGTCCGGGGGACGCGGGGAGCGACTCAGGAAGGGGGAGGGGACTCAGGAGGGAGGAAACGGCCCCGTCGGTCCCCGCCTGCCCCGCCGGACCCCGGCTTGCCCTGCCTGCCCCGCCGGACCCGGCCTACCCCGCCGGGCCCCGCCTCACGAACCCGGCGGCACGAGCTGTCCGACGTGGACGGACTGGAACGCGGCGTCCGGAACGCGCTCACCGTCGTTGATCCTTCGGGCCGGGAACTGTGCCGTCGTCCCGCAGTTCGGGAGGGCGTAGAGGTACAGCACGTTGTCGGTGTGGTTGACGAGATCCCCGGTGCCGTGGACGTTCCGGCACGTCCCGATCTGCTGCTCCGAGGGGGCGGGGTAGTCCTTGACGACGGTCATCACGCGGGCGCGGCCCGGTTGGCCGGGGTCTTCGTAGACGTAGAAGTGGATGTTGTCCGCGGCGGCCGGGGCGGCGGCGGCCAGCAGGAGCGCGACGGTGGCCAGGGCGGTCGACCAGGGGCGCATGGTGCCCTCCTCGGGGCGGTGGCGTCGGGGGACGAACGACCACGGAGACCCGGCCGCCGTTCGTCGACGGCGGCCGGGTCGCGGCCGAAGGGGCCGGGAGTCGGCCGGGCCGCTACGGCGTCAGGATGACCTTCACCGACTTGATCGACTTGCTGGGCATGTTGACGACCTCTTCGGTGTCGTCGAGCCGGTGCTTGGGCGATCCCGCACAGCCCTCGTCCTCGTAGAGGAACACCGTGCCGCCGGTGTCGTTGATGAAGTCCCGGCCGATGGTGAGGCGCTTGCACACGCCCCACTGGGCCTCGTCGGTGTGCTGAGGAGCGCGGTCGACCATGTTCACCACCTTGGCCACGCCCGTGTGGGCCGGGTCCTCGTAGGCGAAGTAGCGGATGTTGTTGGCGGCGGCCGGGGCGATGGCCGCGAGGGACAGGACGGCTCCCGCGAGTGCGGTGATCAGACTGCGCTGCATGCAGACCTCCTGAGAAGAACTCGGGGTCCGGGAGCGGCTGTTGCCCCTCCGGGACCACCAGAATTCTGTCGGCCCAGGAGGGCCCCAAGGAAGGGCAAAGCGGACGGAACACCCAAAGGAGCGAGGCCCCTGGCACGGCTTGACCGGGGTCGGGGAGCAGGGGCCCGGGATCAGGGACCGGTCGGGGCGCCGAGTGCCGATCCCCGAGCGCCCGGGCCGGCGGCGCGGGACGCGAGCCCCCTGCTCCCCGCCCCCAACTCCCCAGTTCCTCAGCCCCTCCTGCTCGCCAACCCCCCAACTCCCCTACTCCGCAACGAAGGTGTGCGCTGCCTTGTCGTGCCAGCACTGGTGCCACGGTCGGTCGAAGAGGCACCAGGCGGCGCCGACCACGCCGATGCCCAGCAGGCCCGGCACGCTGTAGACGAGCCAGCGGCGTACGGCCGCCCCGAAGGACGGGGGCTCGTGGCCCTCGATGTCGCGGACCTCCAGGCCGAGCAGCTTCTTGCCGAGGGTGCGGCCCCACTTCGCGGTGGGCAGGGCCTCGTACAGGACGCCGGTCAGGAGCAGGACGGCCACGACGATGCCCAGGTAGAGCGTGGTCGTGCCGTCGAGGAACCAGACCGTGACGGTCTCGCCGGAGAGCCTGGCCTCCTCGATCTTCTCGTCGACGTGGGCCATCGCCCTGGCGCCCAGCGGAACGGCGGCCAGCGCGGTGACGGCGCCGAGGACGAGGGTGTCCAGGAGCCGCGCCACCAGCCGTTTGACGAGGGACGCGGGGCGGGCCGCCGCCTGCCGCCGGGCCGCCGCCTGGAAGATGTCCTCGGCGGGCGGCTGCTTCCAGGGCACGACGGGCGACTCGTCACCGGCACCGGCGAGTTGGTGGACCTGCTGCGCCCAGGAGTGCTGGCCGCCACCGGGACCGCCGGACATCGCAGCCGGGGGCGGAACTGCGGCCTGGGGCGGAACCGCCGCTGCGGGGGCGGGAGTTGGGGGCGGGGTCTGGGTCGGCAGGGGCTGGGCCTGCGCCTGGGCCGCTGCCGCGCGGTCGGCCGCCGCCTTCCCGGCACCGAAGCCCGGGCCCGAGGCGGCGGGCGGCGTCGGGCCGAACCCGCCCTGCGCGCCCGGCTGTTGGTCGGCGCGCGGAGGCACCGCGCGGAACGTCATCGTGCCCTGGTCCGCGCCGGGCCCTTCGGCGGGCGCCGGTTGGCCGGTCGCGGGGCGGCGGAAGACGAACGTGCCGTCGGACGGCGGCGGTTCGGGCGCCGGGGTCTGCGCAGGGGCCGGGGTCTGCGGCCCGGCCGGGGTCTCGGCCGGGCGGCGCGGGTCGGCGCCGGGCGGGGACCCCCAGGAGACCCGGTGATCGGGGTCGGCGCCGAACCCGGCCTGCCGGGACCGGTCGGCGCCCCACGCGGTCGCGGGCTCGGGCCGGCTGCCGCGCTGGGCGTCACCGGCCTGCGACGGGACACCGGCGTCGGGGTCCTCGTCGAAGAAGTGCGGCCCGGTCACCTCGACGGAGGCGGGCGGCGCACCGGTGGGCGTGCCGGGCGCCTGCGCCGCCGTTGCCGAACCGGGGTGCCGCGCGGGCGCGTTGGACTGCCCCGGGGGCCAGCCGGGCTCGGGGGACGAGCCCGGCGGCGGGGGCAGGGTCTCGCCGCCCGCCGGGGCCGGGCGGCTGGTGCCGGGGACCCAGGACGCGCCGTTCCAGTAGCGGACGTATCCAGGAATGGACGGGTCCGGGTAGTACCCCTCGCGGGGCCTGTCGTCACCGGGGGCCGGGGTTGGGGCGCTCATGTCCGTCGTCCCGTATCTGCTCGGGGGTCTTTATGGGGGCTCCACATCTATCAGACCGGTGCGACCGGCACCGCCTCTCCCGCCGTACCCACCCCTTTCGGGCAACCTCGTGCACCGGATTCACACGTACGGAAAAAATCTTCGGGAACCCGCGTAATGGTCGGCGCCGACCGCTGTCTCTCCAGGTACGGGCCTCCCCTAGGGGCTCGGGGACGCGTGAGAGATCTGGAGAGAGGACACCCGTCATGCCCTACACCGTGGTGGAACGTGAACTGGAGCTGCGGCTCATCCTGGCGCCGGAGCGGAGCATTCCGGTGCCCGCGCTGCTCGGGTACCGCACCGACGACCCGTACGCCGTGCACATCGCCTTCCACATCAACTCCGAGCATCCGGTGCACTGGACGTTCTCCAGGGAACTGCTGATCGAGGGGGTGTTCCGGCCCTGCGGACACGGGGACGTGCGGGTGTGGCCGACGAAGGCGGAGGGGCGGAGTGTGGTGCTGATGGCGCTGAGTTCGCCGGACGGTGACGCGCTGCTCGAAGCGCCCTCGGCGCAGGTGTCGGCGTGGCTGGAGCGGACGTTGCGGGTGGTGCCCCCGGGGACCGAGGCCGAGCAGCTGGGCATCGACGACGCGCTCGACCAGCTGCTCGCCCAGTGACGGCACCCCTAGGGGACGTTCCCGACGCCCCACCGGGGTTACGGGTCACCCTGTCAGGGTCACCGGCCGCCCCGCCGGGATGTCAGGGGAACCCTGTCAGGGCCACCGGCCGCCCCGCCGGGCCGCTGGCGTCAGAGGACCTTGCCCGGGTTGAGGAGGCCGAGGGGGTCGAAGACGTGTTTGAGCTGGCGTTGGAGGTCGAGGGCGACGGGGCCGATCTCCCGCGCCAGCCACTCCTTCTTCAGCACGCCCACCCCGTGCTCACCGGTGATCGTGCCGCCGAGTTCCAGGCCGAGGCCCATGATCTCGTCGAACGACTCACGGGCCCGCCGGGACTCGTCGGGGTCGGCGGCGTCGAAGCAGACGGTGGGGTGGGTGTTGCCGTCGCCCGCGTGGGCGCAGACGCCGATGGTGAGGCGGTACTTCTCGGCGATCCGCTCGATGCCGTCGAGCAGGTCGCCGAGCCGGGAACGGGGCACGCACACGTCGTCGATCATCGTGGTGCCCTTCACCGCCTCCAGTGCGGGCAGGGCCGATCGCCGTGCCTGGAGCAGGAGTTCGGACTCGGCGGGGTCGTCGGCGGGCACCACGGCGGTGGCCCCGGCGGCCTCGCAGAGCGCGCCGACGGCGGCCAGGTCGGCGGCCGGGTCCGGGGTGTCGAACGCGGCGAGCAGCAGGGCCTCGGTGGTCTCGGGCAGGCCCATGCGGGTCAGGGCGTTGACGGCCTTGACGGTGGGGCGGTCCATCAGTTCGAGGAGGGAGGGGACATGACCGCCGGCCATGATCCGGCAGACGGCGTCGCAGGCGGCCGCCGTCGACGCGAACTCGGCGGCCAGCACCAGCTGTCGGGGCGGCTGCGGCTTCAGCGCGAGGACCGCGCGGACGACGATGCCGAGGGTGCCCTCGGAGCCGACGAACAGGCGGGTGAGGTCGTACCCGGCGACGCCCTTGGCGGTGCGGCGGCCGGTGGACAGCAGGCGGCCGTCGGCGAGGACGACGTCGAGGCCGAGGACGTACTCGGCGGTGACCCCGTACTTGACGCAGCACAGGCCGCCGGACGCGGTGCCGATGTTGCCGCCGATCGTGCACATCTCCCAACTGGAGGGATCGGGCGGGTAGGTGAGGCCGTGCGCGGCGACGGCGCGGGAGAGGGCGGCGTTGACGACGCCGGGTTCGACGACGGCGATGCGGTCGACCGGGTCGATCTCCAGGATGCGGTCCATCTTGGTGAGGGAGAGGACGACGCAGCCGTCGGTGGCGTTGGCGGCGCCGGACAGTCCGGTGCGGGCGCCCTGCGGGACGACGGGCACGCGCAGCTCGGTGGCGACGCGCAGGACGTGCTGGACCTGTTCGACGGTGCGGGGCAGCACGACGGCGGCGGGGGCACCGGCCGGGCAGAAGCTCGCCATGTCGTGGGCGTAGGAGGCGGTGACGTCCGGGTCGGTCAGCACGGCCTCGGCGGGCAGTCCGGTGAGCAGCCGGCCGACGAGATCGCCGGTGTGCTCGTCACGGGGCGCTTCGATGCGGCTCATGATCACAGCGTCGCACCCGGGGCCATCGGTGTGAACCCCGTCTGCGCCGACTGCGGTATGCCCGGGTAGCTCGTCCTATTGACGCACAGTGATCGGCATGGAGAACGAGCGGAATCCCCTGGCGACGGCCCGCAGGGACGTGTGGGAAGGGGGCCAGGCGGCCGGCCTCAAGGAGGGCGGGAAACGGCGTCGGCGCGGCGCCCGCCGGCTGGTCACCGGGGTCGTCGTGGCCCTGCTCGCCGGGGCCGGTGTCTGGTTCTGGCCCACCGAGGACGCCCCGGAACAGCCGCCCGCTCCGGCGCCGGGGGCGCAGGCGCTGGCCGCCGTCACCTTCGGGGTACCGGCCGCGCTGCCCGACCTCGCGGTGCTGATCGGGCAACGGGAGGCCGCCGTCCGTGAGCATCCGGCCGACGCCCGCTCCTGGGCCGTGCTGGGCGCCGCCTACGTCGAACAGGGCCGCAGGACCGCCGACGCCACCTACTATCCGCGCGCCGAGCAGGCCCTGCGCACCTCGCTGAAGGCCCGCCCGAAGGCCAACGTCGACGCGCTCGGCGCGCTGGCCGCGCTGGCCAACGCCCGCCGGGACTTCCGCGCCGCCCGCACCTGGGGCGAGGCCGCGCTGAAGGCGGCGCCGAAGCGCTGGACGACGTATCCGCTGCTGCTGGACGCGTACACCGGGCTGAACGACTACAAGGCGACCGGGCGTGTCCTGGAGAAGCTGACCGAGCTGCGCTCCGGGCCCACGGTGCTGGCCCGCACCGGTTGGGTCTACCGGGACAAGGGCTGGCGGGAGGACGCGGCGGCCAACCTCGCGGACGCGGCCGCCGGTGCCACCACCCCGGCCGAACAGGCCGCCTGGCTGGAACGTTCGGGCCAGTTGGCCTGGGAGCGCGGTGAACGGGAGGACGCGCTGCGCCACTTCCAGGAGGCCGTCCGGCTCGATCCCGACCAGCGGGCGGCGCAGGCCGGGCAGGGCCGGGCGCTGGCGTCCCTGGGCCGCACGACCGACGCCCTGAACGCCTACCGGGTGGCCCTGGACGGTCAGCCGTGCCCGCAGTACGCGCTCGAACTGGGCGAACTGTACGAGTCGTTGGGGCTCGGGCAGGCCGCGAAGGTGCAGTACGACCTGTTGCGGGCGCGGGTGCGGGCCGACGCGGCGGGCGGGGTCGACGACGAGCTGGTCCTCGGGGTGTTCGAGGCCGACCACGGTGATCCGGCGTCCGCGGTACGCCGGTTGCGGGCGGAGTGGCGCAGGCAGCCGGGGATCGAGGTGGCCGACGCGCTCGGCTGGGCGCTGCACCGCACCGGCGACGACAAGGAGGCGCTGCGGTTCGCGACGGCGGCGACCGACAAGGCGCACGGGGGTGGGGTGCGCAGCGCGCTGTTCGCGTTCCACCGGGGCCTGATCGAGCGGGAGTTGGAACGGTACGGTCCCGCGCGTCGGCATCTCCAGGACGCGTTGCGCGTGAACCCGCACTTCTCGCCGCTCCGAGTCCCGCTGGCGAAAGCGGCGTTGGCGTCCCTGGGCGAGGTCCCCGACGAACCGCTCCCGACCGGAACGCCCGCCCCGACCGCGTAACTCCCTTACGGCGTCTATGAGTTCTTGGTGTACACCGAGAACTTGCGGGCGCCCTCCTCGCCCGAGGCGAGCCCCAGGCAGAGCGTCGGCGTCGGGGACCGCCGGACCGCGAGCCCCTCCGGTTCCCGGAACGTCAGCGAGTACCCGGCCTCCGTGCGGCTGCGCTGGAGCAGGGCGCCGGTCGTGATGTCGAGGCACGACAGATACGTATTGCCGTGCCCGGCAGGGGGGTTGGTGCCGGTGGCGTAGGCGGACCCGGCGACCTGGTAGAGGAAGTCGCCGTGCAGGGCGTACCCCTGGAAGGGCACGTCGGGGTCCGGGTGGGCGCCGGTCTGCGCGATGTCGGCGACCGGGTCGGCGTAGTCGCGGGCCACGAAGGCGTCCAGGTCCCAGATCCGGTACCGGGGCACGCCCTTGATCCGGTACCGCACGGCGAGCCGACGGGACTCCATGCACACCGTCGGCTGGTTGTTGGTCGACCCGGGGATCGGGTACCGGATCGCCACGTCGGCGCCGGTGCGGACGGCCCCGTCGAAGAAGTGGAACCGGGTGACGCCCTGCCCGTAACCGCTGCGGGCAGCGGCCTCGGTCCAGATCCAGACGCTGCCGTCGGACTCGTTCTGCACCCCGACGCTGACGCCGTGCCCGAAGCCGCGCAGGTACATGTGGCCCAGGAACGCCCCTTGGTAGTCAAGCCTGTTGAGGCAGAGGTCCCCGGCCGCCTGCCCGGTCCTGGTGAGCTGAAGGGCGTACAGATTCCGGTGCACCTCGTCGAAGGCGAACGACTGAAGCACCGTCGGCTCCTTCAGCGACCCTTCCTTCCACAACCACCGCTCAGCCGCCACCCCCAGATCAATAGCCCCCACCACAACCCACCCCCACAAGTCCCACGGACATCCATAGGCCTTGATACCCGCAACCCCCGCCAACAGAAGGCCCTTTGACCCGACCGACACCGGACTCACGGCTCCTGCACAGGAAACCGGAACGTTGCAACGCCGGGCCGGGCAACCGCCTGCCTTTAAGGGGCGCGGGGCTGTATCGATCTGCGGCTCCGCCGCGCGGGCGCGACCAGCCACGACGGCGCCGCACCCGAGAACGAACCCCTCCCCTCCTCCCCCAGGACAGGGAACCGGCGACTACAAGTTGCCCCGAAGCTCCTGCTCCCGCTCGATCGCCTCGAACAACGCCTTGAAGTTCCCCTTGCCGAACCCCAACGACCCATGCCGCTCGATGAGTTCGAAGAACACGGTAGGCCGGTCCTGCACCGGCTTGGTGAAGATCTGCAACAGATACCCGTCCTCGTCCCGATCGGCGAGAATCCTCAACTCCCGCAACGTGTCGAGCGGCACCCGAGTCTCCCCCACCCACTCCCCGAGGGTGTCGTAGTAGGAGTCGGGGGTGTCGAGGAACCGCACCCCCGCGTCCCGCATGGCCCGCACCGTGGCCACGATGTCGTTCGTGTTGAGCGCGATGTGCTGAACCCCCGCACCCCCGTAGAACTCCAGATACTCGTCGATCTGCGACTTCCGCTTGGCGACGGCCGGTTCGTTGATCGGGAACTTCACCTTCCGCGTCCCGTCGGCGACGACCTTCGACATCAGCGCGCTGTACTCGGTGGCGATGTCGTCGCCGACGAACTCCTTCATGTTCGTGAAGCCCATGACCCGGTGGTAGAAGTCGACCCACTCGTTCATCCGGCCGAGTTCGACGTTGCCCACACAGTGGTCGATGGCCTGGAAGGTACGGCGGCCGGGCGCGGCGGAGAGCGGCTCGGCGGCGTCGTATCCGGGCAGGTAGGGCCCGGTGTAGCCGGTGCGCTCGACCAGCGTGTGCCGGGTCTCGCCGTACGTGGCGATCGCGGCGAGAACGACGGTCCCGTGCGCGTCGGTCACCTCGTGCGGCTCGGTCAGCGCCCGCGCCCCGTGCGCGACGGCGTAGGCGAACGCGCGGCGGGCGTCCGGGACCTCCAGGGCGAGGTCGACGACCCCGTCACCGTGCTCGGCGACGTGCCGGGCCAGGAACTCGCCCCAGGGGGTGGCGGGGCGGATGACGGAGGTGAGAACGAAGCGCGCGGAGCCGTTCTCCAGGACGTAGCTGGCGGTCTCGCGGCTGCCGTTCTCCGGGCCCGCGTACGCGACCAGGGTCATGCCGAAGGCGGTGGAGTAGTAGTGCGCCGCCTGCTTGGCGTTGCCGACGGCGAAGACGACCGCGTCCATTCCCTTGACCGGGAAGGGGTCGGCCTGCCGGGCGGTCGCGTCGGGAGCGTGCTGTGTGGTCTGCGTCATACGACCAGCGTGTGGCCGCTTCGCAAGGTGCGCAACAGTTCACGTTTTCATGGAGCATTCTGTACAGCAAGAGGAGGGAGTTCCCGCCCTCTCTGTACAGGATGACCATGGACAGTCAACGCGTGACCATGACCGGAGGGGTGCTGTGGGGATCGACGGGCTGGACGGGCGGATCATCGTGCTGCTGGCGCGGGAGCCGCGGATCGGGGTCCTGGAGATGTCCCGGCGGCTGGGGGTGGCGCGGGGCACGGCGCAGGCACGCCTGGACCGGCTTCAGTCGAACGGAGTCATCCGCGGGTTCGGTCCGCAGGTCGACCCGGCGGCCCTCGGCTACCCGGTCACCGCCTTCGCCACGCTGGAGATCCGGCAGGGCCAAGGGCCGGACGTGCGGGCCCACTTGGCCACCGTTGCGGAGGTGCTCGAACTGCACACCACCACCGGCAGCGGCGACATGCTGTGCCGGCTCGTGGCGCGGTCCAACGCCGATCTCCAGCGGGTCATCGACCGGGTTGTCGGTTTTGATGGGATCGTCCGGGCCGCCACCGCGATCGTGATGGAGAACCCCGTTCCGCTGCGGATCATCCCGCTGGTGGAGCAGGCGGCGGAGGACGCCGACCGGACGTAGCCGACCACACCCTGGGGTGAGCGCGTGTGAACTTCTGGGACTATCTCGGCAACCGCCATCAGCAGCTGCTCACCGACGCGTACCAACACGCCAGCGCCGTCTTCCAGTGCATGGTCGTGGCGACCGTGATCGGCGTGCTGATCGGCGTCGTCACCTACCGCAGCGACTGGGCCGGGACCCTCGCCACCACCGCCACCTCGACGATCCTGACCATCCCGTCGCTCGCGATGATCGGCCTGCTGATCCCGATCGTCGGGCTCGGCGTGCCGCCCACGGTGATCGCGCTGACCCTGTACGGGCTGCTGCCGATCGTGCGCAACGCGATCGTCGGGCTGCGCGGCGTCGACCCGTCGCTCGTGGACGCGGCGCGCGGCATCGGCATGTCCCGCACGATGCGGCTGCTGCGGGTGGAGCTGCCGCTGGCGTGGCCGCCGATCCTGACCGGCATCCGGGTCTCGACGCAGATGCTGATGGGCATCGCGGCGATCGCCGCCTACGCCTCGGGCCCCGGGCTCGGCAACGAGATCTTCCGCGGCATCGCCTCCCTGGGCAGCAAGAACGCGCTCAACCAGGTGCTCGCGGGCACGGTCGGGATCATCATCCTCGCGCTGCTGTTCGACGCCGCGTACGTCCTGCTCGGCCGGCTGACCATTCCCAGGGGGATTCGTGCCTGAGACACCCGAGACGGCCGCGTTCCCGGCGGAACGGCGGGCCCCCGAGCCGCCCGAGCGCCCCACCACCGGCGCCACCATCGAGCTGGAGAACCTCACCAAGCGCTACCCCGGCAGCCCCGAACCGGCCGTCGACAGCGTCACCATGGAGATCAAGGCCGGTGAACTGGTCGTCTTCGTCGGCCCCTCCGGCTGCGGCAAGTCGACGACGCTCAAGATGATCAACCGGCTGATCGAGCCGACCAGCGGCCGCATCCGCATCGGCGACGAGGACGTCACCCGCATCGACGCGGTGAAGCTGCGCCGCAAGGTCGGGTACGCCATCCAGTCGGCCGGTCTCTTCCCGCACATGACCGTCGCGCAGAACATCGGCCTGGTGCCGAAGATGGTCGGCTGGTCGACGTCCCGGATCAGGAACCGGGTGGAGGAGCTGCTCGACCTCGTCGGGCTCGACCCGGGTGAGTTCCGGGGCCGTTATCCGCGCCAGCTCTCCGGCGGGCAGCAGCAACGGGTGGGCGTGGCACGGGCGTTGGCGGCCGATCCGCCGGTGCTGCTGATGGACGAGCCGTTCGGCGCCGTCGACCCGATCACCCGCGACCATCTTCAGGACGAGCTGATCAGGCTCCAGCACGAGCTGCACAAGACGATCGTCTTCGTCACCCACGACTTCGACGAGGCGATCAAGCTGGGCGACCGGATCGCGGTGCTGCGGGAACGTTCCCACATCGCGCAGTTCGACACCCCGGAGGCGATCCTCACCAACCCGGCGGACGACTTCGTCTCCGGTTTCGTCGGCGCGGGCGCGGCCCTGAAGCGGCTGAACCTCACCCGGGTGCGGGACGTCGAGATCACCGACTATCCGACGGTGACCGTCGACGACCCGCTCCAGTCGATCTTCAATCGGCTGCGGGAGAGCGGCACCAACGAGATCCTGCTCCTCGACAGACGGCGCCGCCCCTACAAGTGGCTCAGGCGCGGCGACCTGATGCGGGCGCGGGGTTCGCTGGCCCGCGCGGGCACGCTGGTGCACGACACGGTGACCCGGGACGCCACCCTGCGGGACGCCCTGGAGGCGGTCCTCACCGACAACGCGGGCCGGGTCGCGGTGACCGGGCGGCGCGGCGAGTACACCGGCGTCGTCGACATGGAGACCCTGATGAACTCCGTGCACGAACTCCTCGACGCGGACCGGCTGGAGGCCATGGAGGCGCAGCACGAGCTGGAGGAGGCGCGGGCCGAGCAGACCCGGGCCGAGCAGGAGGGTGCGGCGGGAGGGCCGGGCGAGTGAGCGATCCGACGCCGAGGCGGCCACCCGGCGAGCACGAGGTCAAGGGGCTCGCCTTCCGCGACGAGGGCGAGGTCGAGTCGGAGGCGCCCCCGCCGACCCCGGTACGGCCCCGGCGCCGGATCAGCTGGCAGCGGCTGACGTTCCTGCCGGTGTTCCTGGTGGCGCTGCTGCTGGCGACCTGGCTCTGGTTCCGGCAGGCGCACCTGGACGCGATCTCGACGAACGCCCTCTCCAACGGGCAGGTGTCCAAGGCGCTTTGGCAGCATGTCGAACTCACCGTGATCTCCACGTTCTTCGTGCTGATCATCGCGATCCCGCTGGGCATCCTGCTCACCCGGGCCATGTTCCGCCGGGCCACCCCGGTCGCGATGACGTTCGCCAACATGGGTCAAGCCACGCCCGCCATCGGCCTGTTGGCGCTGCTGGTGATCTGGCTGGGCACCGGCATGAAGGCCGCCCTGATCGGCATCATCATCTACGCCGTCCTGCCGGTGCTGTCGAACACCATCGCCGGACTGCGCGCCAACGACCCGACCCTCCTGGAGGCCGCCCGGGGCATCGGCATGTCGCCCCTCGGCGTCCTCGGCCGCGTCGAACTCCCCCTCGCCGTCCCGCTGATCCTGGCCGGCGTCCGCACCGCCCTGGTCCTGAACGTCGGTACGGCGACGTTGGCGACGTTCGGCGGGGGCGGCGGGCTCGGCGTGCTGATCACCACCGGCATCACCAACCAGCGGATGCCGGTGCTGGTCCTCGGCTCGATCCTCACGGTGTCCCTGGCCCTGCTGGTCGACTGGCTGGCCTCACTCGCCGAACTCCTGCTGCGCCCACGGGGTTTGGAGGTGACGACATGAGCGGAGGCATGGATGCCGGGTGGACGGACGGGAAGCGGACGGACGGGAAGCGGACGGGCGCGAAACGGGCCGGCGTGCGGCGGACCGGGGCGCAACGGGCCCAACTCCCCTCCCTCTCCCTCCTGGTGGCCCTTTCCCTGCTGGCCGGGTCGGGATGTGGGCTGACCAGTGGTTCCCCGATGGTGGACGACGTGACGCCGGGCTCGATCGGCACGGGGCTGCCGCTCAAGGGGGCTCATCTCACCGTCACCTCAAAGGAGTTCACGGAACAGCTGATCCTCGGCGCCATCATGGGGATCGCCTTCGAGGCGGCCGGCGCTGACGTCCTGGACCGCACCGGCATCCAGGGGTCGGTCGGGGCCCGCGAGGCCGTCAAGAGCGGGGAGGCGGCCGGGATGTACGAGTACACGGGCACCGCCTGGATCACCTACCTGGGCCACAGCAAGCCGATCGTCAGCCCCGGGAAACAGTGGGCGGCGGTGCGGGACGCGGACCGCGCGAACGGCCTGACCTGGCTGGCGCCGTCCGCGTTGAACAACACGTACGCGCTCGCCATGAACGAGGCCCACTTCAAGAAGTACGGCACGAAGACGCTCTCCGAGGTCGCGGCGCTGGCCGGGAAGGACCCGGGTGCGGTGACCCTGTGCGTGGAGAGCGAGTTCGCCAACCGGGCGGACGGGCTGCCCGGCATGGAGAAGGCGTACGGGATGGACCTGCCCGCGAAGAACATCACGCAGATGGACACCGGGATCATCTACACGCAGGCGGCGAAGGGGAGTTGCACGTACGGGGAGGTGTTCACGACCGACGGGCGGATCAGGTCGATGCACCTGGTGGTGATGGCGGACGACCGGAAGTTCTTCCCGAACTACAACGCGGCGCCCGAGATCAACTCCACGGCCCTGAAAAAGTACCCGGCGATCGCGACGGTCCTCGACCCGGTCACCAGGAAGCTCGACAACACGGTGGCGCAGACCCTGAACGCGAAGGTCGACGTGGACGGCCAGGACCCGCACGACGTGGCCCTGGAGTGGATGAAGAAGGAGGGCTTCGTCAAGGGCGGCTGACGTCAGCAGGCGGGAACGTTCCCCTTGCCGGTCTCCAGGGCGTGCAGGGAGCTGATCGCGCCCTTGAGGGTGGTGACGGGGATCAGCCGCAGCCCCTTGGGCAGTTCGGAGGTGGCGTCGGCGCACTCGGCCTTCGGCACCAGGAAGACGGTGGCGCCGTCGCGCCGGGCGGCCATCGTCTTCAACGGCACCCCGCCGACGGCGCCGACCGTGCCGTCGTCGGCGATGGTGCCGGTCCCGGCGATGGCCCGGCCGCCGGTGAGCCCGCCGTGGGAGGCGCCGGAGCTGTCGAGCTTGTCGATGATCCCGAGGGTGAACATCAGCCCGGCGCTGGGCCCGCCGACGTCGGACAGCTTGAGGCTGACCTTGATGCCCTTGTCCTCCAGGTGGAGATAGTCGAGGGCGGCGTGGGTCGCCGCGTCCTGCGACTGGGTCATCTGCTCGGTGTTGTGCTGCTCGATCTCCTTGGTGCTGCTGCCGCTCGGGTACACCGCGTCGCGCGGCATCACCGCCCGGTCCGTCGCGAACCACGCGTCGACGACCTGCCGCAGCGAGATCCGCACATCGGGGTTGGTCGCCTCGATCGTCGTCATCCGCAGCTGCCCGGTCGTCGCCCGCGCCTTCGCCCCCGAGATGGTGATGACCGGGGTCCCCTTGTACTCACCGAGCACATCCGCCGTCATCCCGGGCTGCGCCAGCGAGAACGGCAACGGCGAGAGGGCCGCGGTGGCGAGCAACGCCACAACCGGCACAGCACAGACGGCAACGGCCCACGGGCGCGTAAGACGAGAAAGCACGAGATCAATCTAACGCGCCCCCCTGATCCAGCCAGAAACCTGGGGGTGCCGGGGGTCGGGGCAAGTGGCGACAGAGGGCCGGGGTGGGGGAGATCCCGGGGGCTGCGGAGGCGCCGGGGAGTCCGGGGGCGGCGGGGACTCCGGGGGCGGCGGAGGCGGCAGGGACTGCGGGGGCTGCGGAGATTCCAGGGGCGGCGGAGGCACTGGGAAGCGCGGGCGGCGCCGGGGGCTGCGGGGGTCCGCCCCGCAGGGGTCCGCCCCGCAGGGGTCCGCCCCGCAGGGGTCCGCCACTCAACTCCCGTGCCCGCAGGCGTCGTTACCGCAATGCCTCCGCGACTTCCCGCGCCGCGTCCATGACCCGGGGGCCGACCCGGTCCGGTATGGCGTCGGCCAGCATCACGACCCCGACGCTGCCCTCGACGCCGGTGACCCCCAGGAGGGGCGCGGCGGCGCCGCTGGCACCGGCCTCCAGTTCGCCGTGGGTGAGGGTGTAGCCGGGTTCGCCGGGGGGTTGGATGCGGGCGGCGAGGATGGCCCGGCCGGCCGCACCCCGGTCCAGCGGATGCCGGAACCCGGCCCGGTAGGCGACGTGATAGTCGGTCCAGGTCGGCTCGACGACGGCCACGGCGAGGGCGTCGGACCCGTCGACGAGGGTGAGGTGAGCGGTGGCCCCGATGTCCTCGGCCAGCGAACGCAGCGCGGGCAGCGCGGCCTCCCGGACCAACGGATGCACCTGACGCCCGAGCCGCAGCACGCCGAGCCCGACGCGGGCCCGGCCGCCGAGGTCACGTCGGACCAGGGCGTGTTGTTCCAGCGTGGCGAGCAACCGGTACACCACGGTCCGGTTCACGCCAAGGCGTTGGGAAAGCTCGGTGACGGTCAGCCCGTGGTCCGTGTCGGCCAGCAGCTTGAGGACACGCAGTCCCCGGTCGAGCGTCTGAGAGGTCTCCGCGGTCACGACGCCCACTCCTCCAGGTGGTGAGTCGGCGCCCTCCGTCGCGGCAGTTGCGTCACCGAGTCCCGTCAGTGACGCGCTTCAGAGGCCGCCGATCGGCCGGCGGCCCGGCCTGGTGCCGAACCGCGTCGCTTCACGGCTGCGCTCCGCGGCGGCGCTGCCACGGGGCGTATGCGTAGCGGGACAGTAACGGCCAAGGTTCGCTCACCGAAACCCTCCGTCCAGAATCCGGTCACCAACGAACGGGAGGCGCCCACTTTTGATCACTTATGCCCCAACTTCAGACAGGGGCCGCCACCCCAACACGGACCAGTACACGCCGCACATGGAGCCCGGGCCACCGCCCCAACACGGCTCAGTCCCCGCCGTTAAAGAGACCCGGGGCACCTCCCGAGAAAGGCTCAGGTCACGCAGATAAGGGGCGCGGGACTGTATCGATGTGCGGCTCCGCCGCGTGGGCGCGACCAGCCACGACGGCGCCGCACCCGACGAACTGCCCGCCTGTCCCGAAGTGGGCCTACTTCATCCGAGTAGCCCACTCCTGAACCTTGGCAACCCGTTGCCGCAACTGCCCCGCCGTAGCCTCCGCACTGGGCGGCCCCCCACAGACCCGCCGCAACTCGGTATGAATCACCCCATGCGGCTTCCCACTCTGATGGACATACGCACTCACCAGCGTGTTCAGCTGCTTACGCAACTCCATCATCTCCTTGTGGGAGACAACGGGCCGCCGCTCAGCGGGCAACTCCAACAGATCCGCCTCATCATCCGGCTTCTTCCGGCTGTGCGCGATCTGCCGAGCCTGCCGCTTCTGCAACAGCATCTGCACCTGATCGGGTTCGAGCAGCCCAGGAATCCCGAGGTAGTCCTGCTCCTCCTCGCTCCCCGGATGCGCCTGCATCCCGAACTCGGCCCCGTCATAGAGCACCCGGTCGAAAACGGCCTCGGACTCCAGCGCCTCGAACGAGAACTGCTCCTGCTCCCCCGTGTCCTCGTCCTGCTCCTTGTTCGCCTCGTCCATCTCCTTCTCGGACTCGGCGTAAGGGTCCTCTTCCCCGTCCTTCTTCGGCTTGTCGAGGGCGTGGTCGCGCTCGACCTCCATCTCGTTGGCGAAGGTGAGCAGATCGGGCACGGTCGGCAGGAACACCGACGCCGTCTCACCCCGCCGACGTGACCGCACGAACCGCCCGACGGCCTGCGCGAAGAACAACGGCGTCGAGATCGTCGTCGCGTACACGCCGACCGCGAGCCGGGGCACGTCGACGCCCTCGGACACCATGCGAACGGCGACCATCCACCGGTCGGTGCTCGCGCTGAAGTCGTCGATGCGCTGCGAGGCGGCGGCCTCGTCGGACAGCACGACGGTGGCCTTCGTGCCGGTGATCTCACGGATCAGCTTGGCGTAGGCGCGCGCGGAGTCCTGGTCGGAGGCGATGACGAGCGCCCCGGCATCCGGGATGGCCTTCCTGACCTCGGTGAGCCGTTGGTCGGCGGCGCGCAGCACGCTGGGCATCCACTCGCCGCGGGCGTCGAGCGCGGTGCGCCAGGCCTGGCTGACGGCGTCCTTGGTCATCGGCTCGCCGAGCCGGGCGGCGATCTCGTCACCGGCCTTGGTGCGCCAGCGCATGTTGCCGCTGTAGGAGAGGAAGATGACCGGCCGGACGACTCCGTCCGCCAGCGCGGACCCGTAGCCGTACGTGTAGTCGGCGGCGGACCTCCTGATGCCGGCGTTGTCCTCCTCGTATGTCACGAACGGGATCGGATTGGTGTCCGAGCGGAACGGCGTTCCGGTGAGCGCGAGCCGCCGGGTGGCCGGCTCGAACGCCTCCAGGCAGGCCTCGCCCCACGACTTGGAGTCACCGGCGTGGTGGATCTCGTCGAGGATGACGAGGGTCTTGCGCTGCTCGACGCGGTTGCGGTGCAGCATGGGGCGCACGCCGACACCGGCGTAGGTGACGGCGACGCCGTCGTAGTCCTTGCCGAGCGGTCCCGCGCTGTACTCGGGATCGAGCTTGATCCCCACCCGCGCGGCGGCCTCGGCCCACTGCTTCTTGAGGTGTTCGGTCGGCGCGACCACGGTCACCTGCTGCACGACATGGTGGTGCAGCAGCCAGGAGGCGAGGGTCAGCGCGAACGTCGTCTTGCCGGCGCCCGGCGTCGCGACGGCGAGGAAGTCGCGCGGCTGCTCCTGGACGTACCTGTCCATGGCGTTCTGCTGCCAGGCGCGCAGCTTGCTGGCGGTACCCCACGGGGCACGGCCGGGGAAGGCCGGGGAGAGGTGGTGGGAGGCGGAGGAGGAAGCGGCGGTGGTAGTCACGGTCTCCGTAGCAAGGGGGTCGGTCGGTCCATGAACCGGCGGCCGGCCGGCGCATGCTCGTCTACGTATGACAACCGGGCCACCCTACCGGCGCCCCACCACCCCCCACACGCGGACAAGCCCACCACCACCCCGGTTGGGACTGACGTCACAACGCCACCCCCTCCAGCCGTTCATGAACGCGGCATGGCAGTCACATTGCACCTCTTGCCCCCACCCCCCACCCCTCCGTAACGTCGTCCTCACGAACACGGCCGTGTGCCCGAGTGGTTTAGGGACTCGCCTGCAAAGCGAGTTACGTGGGTTCGATTCCCGCCACGGCCTCCAAAGCCCGGTCTCACCGACCAAGCCCGCTGAAACCCAGGGCCCAGTCGGAGAGAAGTTCCCGGCACTCGTTCCCGAAGACGGCATAGGTCTCGTACCGCTCGAAGTCGTCTCGGTACGCGTTCACATCCCTGTGGTCGCGCAGGATCAGCGCCCCCGTATTGGTCTCGATCTGGACCAGTCGCCGGTCGTACAGGGTGAAGACACTCAGTGGGGTGTCGACGACAGGGCCGCCCATACCGAGCGGGATGACGCCCAGCCGCACCTGCGGAATGCGCGAGACGGACACCAGCCGGTCGAGTTGCATGGCCATGGCGAGGGGGGAGACGAGCGGCCATCGCACGGCCTGCTCCGTCAGCACAAAGGTGAAGGACTTCGACGAATCCAGCAGAACGTGCTGCCGCTCCAGTTTCTTGGCCACGGTCTTGGACAGATCGCCGGAGTTCCGCACGAGGCTCGCCCGCACATAGTCGGGTGTTGACATGTTGCAGCGCTGAGCGAGCCGGGTCTGCGCCAACCCGGCCCGCTTGCGCTCGTTGCGTAGTGCTTCCGCCAGGTCGGATCTCGACCGACCCAGGGATTCAGGCTCAAACGTCAAGACCCTTCACGTACTCCTCAAAAGGCACCGACTCGGCCAACGCGATGCGTTGATATTCGAGGAACGGCGCCAATTCCCCTTCGTGCACTTCGCGACCGATCTGCGTTCCGTCTGCTTCATAGTGCATGAGCACGACTTCCGACCGGTCGAACATCCAGAAGTCCTGAACCTCTTCAAGAGGGTTGGGGCGTCCGGTGACATCCATGATGCGAATGTCCTCACCGGCCCACAGGTGCGGCTGGTAGTACATGAACTCGAAGCGCAGGTAGTCGGACAGAGGGCGGGAAACGATGGGAAAGCCTCCCTCAGCGTCTCTTCCGGGATCTCCACAATCCCTTCCCCGCTCGGGGCATCGAACGCGTGGGACACCTCGCCCTGGATGCGACGGCACCGGGACCGGTCCTGGATGTCTGTGCGGCCGTGCCGATATTCGCGTTGTCGGGTAAAGCGTGCCGGCCCCGCGGACGCGGACTGCACGGCGCCGGGCACCAGCCGCTCATGAGGGAGACCGGCGTGGGTGAGGCGCCCTCATTTCGAACGCCCCTGCCTCGGAGCGACCGCACGCACGATCAGGGTCCCGATGCTGTCCGGGTCCGGCGCCTGAAGAACACGGGGGTCGGCTCCTTCGAATCCCGCCGCGAGAAGCAGACTCCGCCATCTCCTCGGCGTGTGGCTGTAGCGGTAGGTGTACATGGCCGGGCCGGCGAAGCCGCCCTTGTACATGCCCTGTCGGCCGTAGGCCCCAGGGATGGCGGGCGGCTGGGAGAACACGAACACGCCACCCGGGTTCAACCGTCCCAGAACCAGCGGGAAGAGTTTCCTCGGGTCGCTGAACCACGCAGCCCCGAAAACCGAGTAGACGGCGTCATAGGTACGCGTGTCCTGACTCAGGAAGTCGAGCACCTCGGCGCACACGAACTCCACTCCCAGCGGCTCCCACCGCTCACCGGCCTTCGCCACCATGGTCGGGGACAGATCGACCCCGCGCGTCTTCACCCCCTGCTCCGCGAGCGACGCCAAGGCACGACCCGTACCGCACCCGATCTCCAGCACCGTCCCTGGATCACCGAGGAGTTCCGGCCCCGGTCCATGGTCCTTGTACTGGGTCCACCGGAACACCGGGGCTGATTCGGCGATGTCCTTCCACGCAGACTCGGCGTACGTGTCCCAGACGGCGCGTTCGTGCACGAAGTTGTGGACGGATACCAACGTCGTTCCTCACAGGGCAAGTTGAACGGGGCGAGTGCGCCGCCCCGTCCGAAGAGCAGGGGCGGCGCACTCCACCGGGTCGGTCAGTGGCTGTCCGGCACCTTGTCGTCGCACGGCCCGCAGTCGGACGCGCCGACCTCCCACAGCTCGACGTCGACCTCGAAGCCGGCCTGCCGGACGAGTTCAGCGGTGCGCAGGACGGTTCCGTCGCGCCGCCGCTCCACAAGGGGGGCGTGATGCTTGTAGCGCCCGCCGTTGTACGCCTCGCAGAAGGCGAAGTAGACGGGGGTGTCCAGAATGATCTTCGGATTCTTCAGACCCGTTCGGGTCGCCGGGATGGGGCTCAGCATTTCTGCGTTCACCCGACAGTGCCGAGCAGCGCCGGACAACACAAGGGTTATTCACGTTGTCGGATAAAGAGCGAGGATCGCCCCCCGGGGACATCTGGTCATTTCCTCGCAGGACACACTGGACATCCTTTGTTTTCGCCCCTGCCGGGTCCCTCGGCCAAGACCATACGAGGGCCCGCCATGGCCGTCCATCCGGCTACGCCAATATTCGCGTAGTCGGGTAAAGCCACGTCGACGAGGTGAGCGAGGTTTCATGGACGCCGCCCGGAACCCCGTGAAGAGCCCCCTGGAAAGTCAGCCGGGCGTCGCGTCAGGATCAGAGTGCTCCGCCCGCCTCGTCCTGGAACGCCTCTGTCCAGTAGTGCCAGTCGGTCGGGGGGAGGGACACCGCCGTGGGGTCGATGGTCGCCAGGGTCTGGAGCATTGTCGTCGCCAGTTGGTCGTACGCCTCGGTCGTCAGCGCGTGCGACAGGGCGCCGTCCAGCGCCTTCTCCCGGTGCAGGAGCCAGAGGGTGAAGGCGAGGGTGGAGAGGTCGGTGTTCAGGGGCGTCAGGGTGGCCTCGGGCTCGCTGAACGTGAGCACCGCGCCCGTCTCGCCGTCCACGACCAGGCTGTGATCCTCGGCCAGGTAGCCCAGGCGGATCAACTGGTCGGCCCTCAGCGGGAGTTCGACACCGTCCTCGGCGTCGTCCTGCGCGTGGTGCTCACGCAGCGTCGGCAGCGGGACGTCCGTGTCCAACTGGAAGAGCGGCCCGCTCTCCGGCAGCCCCGTCTCCCGCAGGAACCGGCGCGTCGGCCCGTGCGTGAGCGTCGGCGGGAAGTCGACCTCCTCGAAGCGCCACACCGCCCCCTGCCCGAACTCCTGGTCCAGCAGCCGCCCCGGCAGCTCCAGGGCGAGGCCCGATGCCGCGCCCGGGGCCGGCACCAGGGAGAGGGGGCGGATCAGTGCCGTCATCCTCCAGAACGGCGACAGCTCGCCGTCCGTTCCCTCCTCGAACACCTCCAGCAGCTTGCGCGACGCTTCCGCCGCCGCCTTCGGTCCCGAGCGGCCCGCGAACGACGCGAACCTCCCGCGCAGGCCCGCCAGTTCGTCCGCGGCGGTCGCGAACGACACCAGCGTGCACAGGGACGGCGCCAGCGGGGCGCGGTCCATCAGCTCGGGGTGGCCGGGCAGGAAGGACGTCGTCGCGACCGCGCCCGTCGCGCCGTCGAGGAGGATCGACCCGGCGTCCACCGCGCCCGGGGCACGCAGGGCGCCTATCACGAGCTGGTCCCGCAGCTCCGGGGAGACCGCAGCCCCGGCCGAGTCCGCCACCGTGCGCAGACCCCTGTCACGCAGCCCCTCGAAGGTGAACAGGCCGCTCGCGCCCGGCAGTCCGTGTCCCGTCAGCCAGCCGCGCGTCGCCGCGTGCGTGACGTAGGGATCGAGTTGGTCGTCGGTCAGTGTGATCGCCGGTACGGCGATGTTCATCGTGCTCATCTTTCCGTTCCCCCGGAAGTCTCCCGCGCCCCGCCCCGCCCCTCGCAGGGGCAGCGGTGACGGGCCGAACCATCGGCCCTCTCCCACCGCTCAAAACCCTACGCGCCACCACTGACAACGCCCCCGGGCCAGGCAACACCCCCGCAGAAAGGGGCTCATGCAGAAGCAGAAAGGGGCTCGTGCAGAAAGGGGCTCATACCGTCAGACGCTCGAACCACCCCCGCCCGTTGCCTCCGCCCGGGAATCTCCTGAACCGTCTCCCCCAACGCCTCCCCCACCGTCAGCCCCGACAGGCCCAGCCACAACCCGACCCGAGGCTTCCGCGTCCACGTCCCCTTCATCGCCCAGCCCAGCCCCCCGCCCCGCCTCCCTGGCCGCCAGGACGACGACGTACAGCGCCAGCCCCGCACACCAGTTCGACTCAGGCGGCCCGCGCCGCGCCCAGCAGCACACCCTGAACGACCGCCGCGAACCCCGCGCGCGTAACGCGTCCAACGACCGCCCCCGACAGCCAGCACCGAAGCCGGAGTTGAGCCTCCGCCTGGAACCGGAGCCCGAGCCGAGGCCTGCCTACCCCCGGCCGGCGGCCCGCCCGGGATGACGGGCAGGCCGTCGCTCCGTGCGGGCGCCACGGCTCACTGCTGGGCCGTCACCACCGCCGCCTGGGGGCGGATCGGGAGGCGGTTGACCGGGCGGCCCGTCGCCGCGCGGACCGCCGACGCGACGGCCGCAGGGGACGTCACCACCGGCACCGCGCTGACCGCCTTGGCGCCGAAGGGCGCGACGACGTCCCGTTCCTCGACGAGCTTGACGATGCGGATGTCCGGGGTGTCCAGGGCCGTCGGCAGGCAGTAGCCGGTGAGGTCGGGATGGCGGACGAGGCCCCGCGCGGTGCGGAGGTTCTCGGTGAGGGCGATGCCGACGCCCTGGGTGACCGCGCCCTCGATGCGGGCGGCCAGCTGGGCCGGGTTGAGGACGCGGCCGACATCCTGGGCGAGGGCGAGTTCCACGACCCGCACCGAGCCCAGTTCGATGTCGACGTCGACGACCGCGCGGATCGCGCAGAACGCGAGCCCGACGAACGCGTCGCCCTGCCCGGCCTCGTCGAGCGGCTCGGTGGGGTGCGGGCGGCACTGGGCGGTGGCCCACAGTTCCTTGCCGTCCAGGGCCTCCGCGACGGTCGTCGACAGGACGCCGTCGTAGGAGGTGATCTTGCCGTCGGTGATCTGGAGCAGTTCGGTGGACATGCCGAACTTGTGCGCGAGCGGCTGGAGGAGCTGGGTGCGCACCATCTTGGCCGCGCGTTCCACCGCGCCGCCGGACACCCAGGTGTGGCGGCCACGGCAGCCGGGGCCCGCGGGCGGCTGGTCGGTGTCGACGGGCGCCACGTGGACCTCGTCGATGCCCAGGGTCTCCTGGACGATCTGGCGGGCCAGCGTGGTGAATCCCTGGCCGGTCTCGACGGCCGCGCAGAGCACCGTGGCGACCCCGTCGTGGACCTTCACGGTGGCCGTGGAGACCTCGTCGGCGCCCTCCGCACCCAGCATGTGCACCATGCCCAGGCCGTAGCCCACGCCCCGGCGCACGGCGCCCGGTTCACCCGCGCCCTCGGGGCCGCCGGGCAGCAGCCACTCGTCCTCGGGGGTGTCCTTGGGCAGCGCGGGCAGCGGGAAGTCCCGTACCGCCTGGAGGAGTTCGGCGACCGGCGCCGGGCAGGTCACGGTCTGTCCGGTGGGCAGCACGTCGCCGGTGGCGAGGGCGTTGCGCAGGCGCAGTTCGGCCGGGTCGACGCCGAGGCGTTTGGCGAGCTTGTCCATCTGCGCCTCGTAGGCGGCGCACACCTGCATCGCGCCCTCGCCGCGCACATGGCCGGAGGGCGGGTTGTTGGTGCGGACGGCCCAGCCCTCGATGAACGCGTTCGGCACGACATAAGGGCCGCACGCGAAGCCGACGGCGGCGGCGAGCGCCTCTGAGGACGTGTCCGCGTAGGCGCCCGCGTCGAGCAGGATCTGCGCCTCGACCTTGATCAACCGGCCCTCGGCGTCGGCGTGGTGCCGGTACCGCAGCAGGGTCGGGTGGCGGTGGACGTGGCCGAGGAACGACTCCTCGCGCGTGGCGGTCAGTTTCACCGGGCAGCCGGTCTTCAGCGCGAGCAGCCCGAGCGGGAGCTGGAAGCCCTGGTCCTCGCGGTCGGCGGTGGCGCCGGGCACACCGGTGACGACGATCTTGACGCGGTCGGGTTCGAGCCCGTAGCAGGCGGCGGCCGCGTCGCGGTCGCCGTGCGGGTCGGTGGAGGCGAGGTACAGCTCGACGCCGCCGTCGGGGCGTGGCACGGCGAGACCGGCCTCGGCGCCGATGGGGGCGGGGTCCTGGCGGCCGATGCGGTAGAGGCCCTCGACGACGATCTCACCGGCCGCGTCGGGGTCGCCGTGGCGCAGCGGGATGTGCCGGATCAGGTTGCCGTCGGGGTGCAACGGCTCGGCCTCGAAGGCTCGTTCGGGGTCGGTGACCGGGTCGAGCACCTCGTACTCGACGATGACGGCGGCGGCGGCCATCCGCGCGGTGTCGGGGTGGTCGGCGGCGACGGCGGCGATCGGCTCGCCGTGGTGGCGCACGACGTCGGAGGCGAACACCGGGCGGTCGGCGACGCCCCGCCCGTGGCTCGCGGCGCCGGGCACGTCCTCGTGGGTGATGACCGCGCGGACGCCGGGCATCTCCCGCGCGTGGCTGGTGTCGATGGAGACGATGCGCGCGTGCGCGTGCGGGGAGCGCAGCACGGCGGCCCAGAGCAGGCCCTCGGCCCACAGGTCGGCCGCGTACGGGAAGGTGCCTTCGGTCTTCGCGCGCGCGTCGGAGGCCGGGAGGGAGACGCCGAGGCCGTGCGGGATCGGCTCGGGGGCCGGCGCTGCCTCCGCGGCGGTGGTCGCGGTGGCGGCTTCGTTGGTCACGCCTGGCCTCCGTCCTGTCCGTACGCCTGGTCGTGCGTCGAGGGGTCGAACGCCGACGGGTTGACCCCGCCGGAGCCCGGGCCCGCCTGATGAGGAATACGGGCCTGGTCGCCATCGGGTTCGACGTCGTCGCCCGCGGAGTGTCCCTCGCGTTCGGCGACGACCTCGTTGACGGCGTCCAGGAAGCCCCGGTAGCCGGAGCAGCGGCAGAGGTTGCCGCACAGGGCCTGGCGGGTCTCCAGTTCGGTGGGCGCCGGGTTGCCCTCCAGGAGGTCGTGCACGGTCATGGCCATGCCGGGCACGCAGAAGCCGCACTGCACGGCGCCGCAACGGGCCAGCGCGCGCTGCACGTCGGAGGGGCGCCCGTCCTGCGCGAGCCCCTCGACGGTGCGCACCTCGGACCCGGCCGCGGTGACCGCGGGGACCAGGCAGGAGGCGACGAGGCGGCCGTCGACCTGGACGTTGCACGCCCCGCACTCGCCCTGCGAGCAGCCGTCCTTGGCGCCGGCGAGCCCGAGCCGCTCGCGCAGCACGTAGAGCAGCGACTCGCCGATCCACGCGTCGGTGACGGGCCGTTCGACGCCGTTGACGCGCAGCACGTAGGAGGCGAGGGGGTGTTCCTCACCGGGCGGCGCGGGCCCGTCGGCGTCGGTCTCGGCGGGGGCGACGGCGATGTCGGCGCCGTCCGCCGCGGGTTCGGCGTCCGGGACGGGCGCCGCCTCCGGCTCCACGAGCCCCTCGACGGCCTCCACGGCCCCCTCAGCACCCTCGGAGACCTCGGCGGGCTCGACGTCCCCTCCGGCCTCCGCCAGCTCCTGAGAAGCCGCTCCAGCGCTTTCGTCGCCCTCGCTCGCGAACTCCCCGGCGTGCGGCGCGCCGTCGGCCTCACCGCCCCCGGCGTCCACGGGCGCGTGCGCCTCACCGACGTGCGCCTCACCGACGGGCACCCCGTGCGCCGGAGTCCCCTGAACGGGCGTCTCCTGAACGGACGTTCCCCCCGCCGGAGTCTCCTGGACGGGAACGCCATGGGCCGGAGTCTCGTGAACGGGAGTCTCGGGAACGGGTGTTCCGTGGGCCGGAGTCCCGTAGGCGGGCCCGTCGTGCGTGGGCGTTCCGTGCGCCGGAGTGCCGTACTCGTGCGCCCCCGGCTCGCTCCCCCAGAACTGCCCCGCCTGCCCCGGCTGTGCCGGCGGCTCCGCGAGCCCGGTGTGGTCGGCCTGGCCGGCGTAGTCCGCGGCGGGGCCCGGCTGGTGTTCGGCGCCGGGGTAGTCGGCCGGGTGGTCCGTCGGCGTGGCGTAACCCGCCGGGTCGGCCGGCTCGGTCGCCCAGGGTGCCGACGCCCCGCCCGGCAGGGTCGCGGGCGGGGTGCCGCCCCACTGCTGGACCAGCGACGACGCGGTGAACTCGCCCGATTCGTCCGGCAGCTCGCCCCCGGCGACGGGGATCGACCACTGCCCGGTGACGTCCTGGCCGCCCGCGCCCGGGTCGTGCGCGCCCGGCGCCTGCGGCTCCTGGTAGGCCCACTGCTGGGTGCCGTCGGGCCGGTAGGCGAAGCGGTCGTCGCTCTCGTGCGGCACGGTGTTCGGGTCGGGCCACTGGGCGGCCTCGGGGGGCGTGCCCCAGTCGCCGCCGGGCTGGTCGGGGGTGGCCGTGATGTGCGGCGGGACGTAACCGTGGCCCGGCGCGGCGAGCGGGCTGTCGGCGGACGCCAGGAGGGCGTCTATGCCCCCCTCGGGGAGCTTCACGAAGGCGGTGGCGCCGTCGTCGTAGTCGCCCTGGGGCAACGGGTCCCAGCGGCCGCCGCTGCCGGGCGCGCCCTCGGCATACTGATCATGTTGGTCGTACTGGTCGTACTGGTCGTGGCGATCGTGCTGGTCGTCGGTCACGACAGCGCCCTCCCGAGTGCTCGTCGGGCCAGTGCGGCGACGGTGCGCCGCAGGTGCAGGACGGCCGGCGGCAACTGCGGTACGGAGCCGTCCGGTTCGGCGGCCGGGTCGGGGATGCAGGCCGCGGCGACGTACTCGCCGAACGCGCTCAGCGCCTCCGGCACGATCGTGCGGTTGTTGTCCCAGTCGATGAGCCGGGCCACCCAGTGCTCGGCGTCCAGGGGCCGCAACGGCATCGGCGCGATGGCCCCGACGGCGCACCGCACGCCGCGCCGGGCGGGGTCGAGGACGAGGGCGACGGAGGCGGCGGCGCGTCCGGGTCCGGTCCTGCCGGTGGCCTTGAGGAAGACCTGCGGGGCGTGCAGCAGCGGCACGCGCACGAAGCCGATGAGTTCGCCGCCGCGCAGCATGTCGACGCCGGCCAGCAGATGCGAGACCGGGATCTCACGGCGGGCGCCGCCCCGGCCCGCGATGATCAACGTGGCCTCCAGGGCGGCCAGCACCGGCAGCGCGTCCCCGGTGGGGGCGGCGGAGGCGATGTTGCCGCCCAGGGTGCCGGCGTTGCGGATCTGCGGCGGGCCTGCCGCGCGGGCGGCGGCGGCGAGTGCCGGGATCAGGGCGGCGAAGTCGGGGCGGCCCATGCGCGCGTGCGTGAGTCCCGCGCCGAGCAGGGCGTGGCCGTCCTGGTACTGCCAGCCGCGGATCTCGCTGATCCGGCCGAGGCCGACCAGCGCGGCGGGCCTGAGCTGCCCGGAGTTGACGGCGGCCATCAGGTCGGTGCCGCCCGCGACGGGCACGGCGGCGGGCTGCGCGGCGAGCGCGGCCACGGCCTCGTCCAGCGTCGTGGGCAGGGTGACGGACTGCCCCGCCTGCGGTGCGTGCGTGGTCAAACCGGCTGCCCCTTCCCGCTGCCCCACCTGGTCCCACCTGTGCTGCCGTACGGTACGTGCTGACAGGGCGGACGTGGCAACTCTGGCACATCTTCGCGGGGCCCGAAGACAGGGGTCCACTAGGCGGCATTCGCCCGTCTCACCAGGGAGATGGCCGGTTTTCGCACGGCATCACCGACGCGCACGAATTGCCACTCTTCGGTGATGCTTGCGGGCTTTTTCCCCGATGTAAGCGATGGGTCCGTTATGGGCGCGCGTTACCGGTTCGGCGGCGCGCCGTCGAGGGGGCGGCCGAGCACCCCGGGGCGCCGCTGCCACGGCAACGGCCCGGCGGGCGGCCGGTATCCGACCCCGAGGGCGTCAAGTCGCCGGTAGTGGGCGCCCATCCGCCGGTCGAAGTCGGTGAAGTCCCGCTCCGCAGGGTCCGGCAGATCGCTCCAGGCCACCTCGGCGAACGCGGCGAGCCTCGGGAACGCCTGGTAGTCCACGCGCGCGTGATCCTCCATCACCTCGCTCCACAGGTTGGCCTGCGTGCCCAGCACGCGCGTGGCCTCACGTTCCGTCAACTGCGGGGGAACGGGCTCGAACCGGTAGACGTCCTCCAGGGTGCGCACGTACCCGATGGGAACGGGTTCGTCGGCGCCGTCGTGCTGCCGGTGATCGAGGTAGACGTGCTGCTCCGGGCACATGACGACGTCGTGTCCCGAGCGGGCGGCGGCGATCCCGCCCGCGTACCCGCGCCAGGAGGAGACGGCGGCGCCGGGCGCGAGGCCGCCCTCCAGGGTGCCGCCCTCCAGGATCTCGTCCCAGCCGATGAGACGGCGCCCGCGCGCGGCCAGCCAGGTGGCGAAGTGCCCTACGAACCACGCCTGGAGGCCGTTCTCGTCGCCGACGCCGAGCTCCGCGATGCGGGCCTGGGCGGCCGGTGAGGCCCGCCACTGGTCCTTGAGGCATTCGTCGCCGCCGATGTGCACGAACGCGGACGGGAAGAGTTCCAGGACTTCTTCGAACACGCCCTCGTAGAAGCGCAGGGCGTTGTCAGTGGGGGCGAGTACGTTCGGAGAGATCCCCCAACTGTCCCAGACCGTCAGGGAGGCGGTGTCGATGACGTCGGAGTTGCCGAGTTCCGGATATGCGGCGATGGCGGCCTGCGAGTGCCCGGGTACGTCGATCTCGGGGACGACGGTGATATGCCGTTCGGCCGCGTAGGCGACGATCTCGCGGATGTCGTCGTGGGTGTAGAAGCCACCGTGCGGCTTCTCCTCCCAGAGCGGCGAGGCGCGGTGGCCGAATTTCGTGCGGGCCCGCCAGGAGGCGGTCTCGGTGAGCTTCGGGTGGCGTTTGATCTCGACGCGCCAGCCCTGGTCGTCCGTCAAGTGGAAGTGGAGGACGTTGAGTTTGTGGGCGGCCATCAGATCGAGATAGCGCAGGACGCCGTCCTTGGGCATGAAGTGCCGGGCCACGTCGAGCATCAGACCGCGCCAGCGGAAGCGCGGCGCGTCCTCGACGGTCAGCTCGGGCAGCTCCAAAACGGCGCCGGGAGCCACGGGAGCGCGTCGGAAGGCTCGCGGACCGAGGAGTTGACGCAGCGTCTGGGCGCCCCAGAACACGCCGGCCGCATCACCACCCCGGATCTCGACGCCGCCGTCCCGGGACACGTCGAGCTGGTACGCCTCCGGCGTCAACGCGTCGTCCACCACCAGCCGAACGGCGCCGGGAGTGTCCGCGGGCCCGGGTGGCAGAGCGAGCCCGAAGGCCGCGCCCAACGTCGCCCGCAGCCACCGTTCCACCGAGCCGGTACCCGGCCCGGCCCACAGAACGGTGCTGTCGTCGAGGCCCGACGCCCGTCCCCCGGGCGGTTCCTGGACCCTCAGTGGAGCCGGGATCAGATCGGCCGAGGCCTCGGGTGAGGCGGAGGGGGTCGGCGGGGTCTGCGCATGCGGTGACGTCACGGCACTCCTTGATCGATGGATCGATGGATCGATGGTCGAACCGTCAGAACCTCAGCCCCCGACCGTCCCCGACCGCCCCCGACAGCCCTCAACTGCCCCCGGGTTCTCAGTCCTTGACCGCTCCGCCCAGGCCCGAGACCAGGCGGCGTTGGACGAGGACGAAGAACACCAGGACGGGAATCGTCATCACCGTGGACGCGGCCATCACACCGCCCCAGTCCGGCTCGTCCACCTTGAAGAAGACCAGCAGGGCCATCGGCAGGGTCGACTGGGAGGTGTCGCTGATGATGAAGGATTTCGCGAACAGGAAGTCGTTCCAGGCGGAGATGAAGGAGAACACGCTCGTCGCCACGAGCCCCGGGAACACCAGCGGGAAAAGGATCTGCCACAGAAAACGTCCGCGGCTCGCCCCGTCGATGTACGCGGCCTCCTCCAACGCCTCCGGCACCGCTTTCACGAAACCGCGCAGCATCCAGATCGCGAACGGCAGCGAGAACGCGAGATGGGGCAGGATCAGCGCGCCCAGCGTGTTGAGTTGGCCGACGTCCCGCATGAGGAAGAACAGCGGGATGGTGAGCGCCTCGACGGGCACCATCTGGGCCACCAGAAACATGATCAGGAGGGTGGTCCTGAAGCGGAACCGGAATCGGGTGACGGCGGTCGCCGCGAGGAACGCGATGAGCGCCGAGGCGATCACGACCGTGCCCGCGACGATCACGCTGTTGAGGAAGTACCGGCCGAATTCCTGCTGTTCGAAAACGCGCCGGAACGCGTCGAGGGAAGGGTCGGACGTCCACGGGCGCGGGTCGGTCGACTCGATCTCACCGGCCGGTTTGAAGGCGCTGAGCACCATCCAGTAGAGCGGGAAGGCGACGACGACGGCGACGAGGAGCGCCGAGGTCTCCGCCGCCAGCCGCCAGGGCCGCCGGATCAGGCCGTGCCGGAGCTTCACAGTTCTTCCCCCTGCCGGCGCAGCAGGCGCAGATAGACGAGGGTGGCGGCGAGCAGGAGCAGCAGCATCACGACGCCGATCGCGGAGCCGAGGCTGTACTGCGAGGAGGCGAAGGCCTGTTGGTAGGCGTAGACGTTCAGGACGAGGTTCTGGCCCGCGATGCCGCCGCCGTTGGTCATCACGTAGATCTGCGTGAAGACCTTGAAGTCCCAGATGACGGACTGGATCGTGACGACGGTCAGGATGGGCCGCAGCATCGGCGCCAGCACCGAGCGCCAGATCCGCCACTGCGAGGCGCCGTCCAGGGCGGCGGCCTCCAGCACCTCGCCCGGCACGGCGCGTATCCCGGCGTACACGGTGACCATGACGAACGGGAAGGAGCACCAGACCACTTCGAGCAGCACCAGGAAGAAGGCGCTGTACCGGCCGTATGTCCAGGAGTAGTCGCCGAGTCCGAGCATCCGGTTGACGGGGCCGAAGTCGGGGTCGAACAGGAACAGCCAGACGGTCGACCCGGTGACGGCAGGGGTCGCCCACGCGCCGAGCGCGGCCAGCATCAGGGCGAGCCGGGGCACCGCCCGCACCCGCGTGAGCAGCACCGCGAGCGCACACCCGACGGCCAACGTCGACACCACACAGGCGGCTGCGAACACGACCGTCGCCCCGAGCACCTGCCAGAACTCCGGGTCGGCGAAGAGGTGTTGGTAATTCCCGAGCCCCTCGAAAGTGGCCGCCTCCCCACCGCTCACCTGCGCCTGCGTATAGGTGAAGAGAGAGATCAACCCGAGCTGATAGATGGGATACCCGAGCAGCCCACCGAGGACGACCAGAGCGGGCGCGAGATAGAGCCAGGGGACCACACCAGCCGCCCCGAAGGGGCGCGGGGAACGGCGCGCCGAGCCACGGGCCCGTACCCGCCGACGCGCAAGAACCCCCACCCCACTGGGCGTTGTCCCGCTCACCCGGCTGAGCCGAACGCGTCGTTCATCTTCTTGGCCGCGTCCCCGGAGGCCTCCGCGACATCTTTCTTGCCGCTGATGACTTCCTGGAGCATCGTCGGCAGCACCAGCGACGAGTCGATCTGCGACCACGCGGGCGAGGCCGGCACGAACTTCGTCCCGGCGGACAGCGTCTCGGCGAACGGCTTCACATACGGCTCCTTCGCCGCGGCCTGGTCCCGCACATCGGTGAACGTCGGCAGGAAGCCCATCGCGTCGAACATCTCGCCCTGCGTCTTCTTCGACGCGAGCTGCTCCATCAGTTCGACGGCCAGGGTGCGGTGCGACGTGCTCTTCAGGACACCGACGTTGTTGCCGCCGGCGAACGCGGGTGCGATCGACCCCTTGGTGACGCCGGGCAGCGGCACGACCGCGTACTTGCCCTTCGACTTGCCCGCCTCGACGGCCGCGTGGCTGAAGTCGCCGCCGATCGCCATGCCGGCCTTGCCCGCGGCGAACGCGCTGACGGTGTCGTTGCCGCCCATGCTCGCGCACTTGGCGGGCGGGCAGTTGTCGTCGCTGAAGAGGTCGGTGTAGGCCTTGATGCCCTTCTGGGCGTCGGCGCTGTCGATCTCGGAGGCGTAGGAACCGCCCTTGCCGACGGCGAGTTCACCGCCGTTGGCCCAGACGAACGGCATCGCGCCGTACGTGTAGGCGCCGCCGACGACCAGGCCGTACATCTCGGGGCGGGCGGCGCGGATCGCGCGGGCCGTGGTGGCCAACTCGGCCATGGTCCTGGGTGGTTCGAGGCCGAGGTCCTTGAAGACGTCCGTGCGGTAGTAGAGGGCGCGGACGCCGACGTAGAAGGGGGCGCCGTAGACCTTGCCGTTGACGGCGACGGACTGCTTCGCGGTGGGGTCGGCGTCCTTGGTGTCGCTCCAGTCGCCGAACTCCTTGGAGATGTCGAGGAGTCCGCCGTCATGGACGTACCCGGCGGTGTCGGTGTTGCCGTACTCCATGACGTCCGGCGCGGAGGCGGGGTCGTTGAAGGCGGCCTTGACGCGCTGGGCGCGGGTGTCGATCGGGATGTACTCGACGTGCACCTTCGTCCCGTCGTGCGCCTTCTCGAAGGCGTCGACGACGGAGTCGACGACCTTCTCCTTCGGCTTGTTGCCGACCTCCTGGAAGAGCCACACCCGCAGGGTGCCGCTTTTCTCGTCCTTGCCGGAGGAGGAGTCGGACGACGTCTGCGGGGCACACGAGGTGGCGGTGAGGGCGGCGGTGACCAGGGCGGTCAGCAGCGCGGCGCGTCGGGGGGCGAACTTCATGGAGCGGGCCTCCGAAGGGGTCGTTGCAGCACCTGCAACGGGTGTTTCGCTCTGGACAACACCCCGGAGGCTATGGACTACCCGAACATGCCCACAAGAGGTCTCTACCACTTCGTGACATGTACTTGGTAGACACCGACCGGACGGAGATCGGCCAGCGACCGGACAGCGCGCGGGCAGCGAAAGGCCCCCGGGCGCGCGCCATCGCGCCCGGGGGCCCACCGACCGTCAGAATCCGTCAACCGGCAAGAACGACACAAGAGATGAGACGGACAGGACGGACGAGGCAGTCAAGGAGAGAGCGAAGAGGGACAAGGACTACTTGTCGCCCTTGCCGCCCTTGCCGTTGTCGTCCCCGCCGCCGCTCATCGATTCGTAGATCTCCTTGCACATGGGACAGACGGGGTACTTCTTCGGGTCACGGCCGGGCACCCACACCTTGCCGCACAGCGCCACGACGGGCGTGCCGTCGAGCGCGCTCGCCATGATCTTGTCCTTCTGGACGTAGTGGGCGAAGCGCTCGTGGTCGCCGTCGCCGTGGGACACCTGCGGCGTCGGCTCTACGAGGGTCCCCGTACCAGTCCCGCGCTCGGGCTCAAGAGTGCTCATAACCGTCAAGGGTACTGAAGCGCGCCCCCGTCAGTTCAGCGAAGGGTCGTCCGGGTAGGTGGCCACCATCGCCAGCTCACTGCGCTGCCGTCGCAGCACCTCGCGCCACAGCCGTTCGGGCGCCGGCGAGGACACGTCACCGGGCTCCGACTCGACGACGTACCAGGCACCGTCGTTCAACTCGGCCTCCAGCTGCCCGGGCCCCCAGCCCGCGTACCCGGCGAAGATGCGCAGGCTGCCCAGGGCGGAGGCGAGCAGTTCCGGCGGCGCCTCCAGGTCGACGAGGCCGATCGCGCCGTGCACCCGGCGCCAGCCCAGCGGCGCGCCCTGCCCGGCCGAGCCGCCCGGGATGACGGCGACCCCGAGTGCGGAGTCCAGGGAGACCGGGCCGCCCTGGAAGACCACGCCGGGCTCGCCGGCCAGCGCGGCCCAGCCCTCCAGGATGTCGCGGACGTCCACCGGGGTGGGCCGGTTGAGGACGACACCGAGGGAGCCCTCCTCGTCGTGGTCGAGAAGGAGCACCACCGCACGGTCGAAGTTGGGGTCCGCCAGGGCGGGCGTGGCCACGAGCAGTCGCCCTGTGAGCGAGGACACCTCGGTCATGCCTGACATGATCCCGCATCTTCCCCGCGCGTGGGGAGGCAATGGGAGTCCGGGAGTGAATGCAGCTCAGGGCGTAAGGACGCGCCACGGGCGCACGCCCCGAGCGGTGACCGCGTGTGGCCGGGCGCACGCGGTTCGTGTTGTGGCGTGGCTGTGAAGCATCTGAGTGCGTGCACGGCATGCGGTAGGGGGTCGAGCGGCGATTACCCTTGTCTTTTCTGGCCCCTGCCCCCCTCATCGGAACGCGAGATACATGACGGTCAACGGCTCTGACGACGTACTGCTTGTCCACGGCGGAACCCCGCTGGAGGGCGAGATCCGGGTCCGCGGTGCGAAGAACCTCGTACCGAAGGCCATGGTCGCCGCCCTGCTCGGCAGTGGCCCGAGTCGACTGCGCAACGTTCCGGACATCCGTGACGTGCGGGTCGTGCGCGGACTGCTGCAACTGCACGGCGTCACGGTCCGGCCGGGCGACGAGCCGGGCGAGCTGGTGATGGACCCGACCCATGTGGAGAGCGCCAACGTCGCCGACATCGACGCCCACGCGGGTTCCAGCCGTATCCCGATCCTGTTCTGCGGCCCGCTGCTGCACCGGCTCGGCCACGCGTTCATCCCGGGGCTCGGCGGCTGCGACATCGGCGGCCGGCCGATCGACTTCCACTTCGACGTGCTGCGGCAGTTCGGCGCGCGGATCGAGAAGCGGGCGGACGGGCAGTACCTGGAGGCGCCGACGCGGCTGCGCGGCACGAAGATCCGGCTGCCGTACCCGTCGGTGGGCGCGACCGAGCAGGTCCTGCTGACCGCGGTGCTCGCGGAGGGCGTGACGGAACTCTCGAACGCGGCCGTGGAGCCGGAGATCGAGGACCTGATCTGCGTGCTCCAGAAGATGGGCGCCATCATCGCGATGGACACCGACCGCACCATCCGCATCACCGGTGTGGACCAGCTCGGTGGCTACAACCACCGCGCCCTGTCGGACCGCCTGGAGGCCGCCTCCTGGGCGTCCGCGGCGCTCGCGACCGAGGGCGACATCCGGGTCAAGGGCGCTCAGCAGCGGTCGATGATGACGTTCCTCAACACCTACCGGAAGGTGGGCGGGGCGTTCGAGATCGACGACGAGGGCATCCGGTTCTGGCACCCCGGCGGGCAGCTGAAGTCGATCGCCCTGGAGACGGACGTCCACCCCGGATTCCAGACCGACTGGCAGCAGCCGCTGGTGGTGGCGCTGACGCAGGCCACGGGCCTGTCGATCGTCCACGAGACGGTGTACGAGTCCCGGCTCGGCTTCACCTCCGCGCTGAACCAGATGGGCGCCCACATCCAGCTCTACCGCGAGTGCCTGGGCGGCTCCGACTGCCGGTTCGGCCAGCGCAACTTCCTGCACTCCGCGGTCGTCTCGGGCCCCACCAAGCTCCAGGGCGCCGACCTGGTCATCCCCGACCTCCGCGGCGGCTTCTCCTACCTCATCGCCGCCCTCGCGGCCCAGGGCACCTCCCGGGTCCACGGCATCGACCTCATCAACCGAGGCTACGAGAACTTCATGGAAAAGCTGGTAGCCCTAGGCGCCAAGGTAGAACTCCCCACCAAGCCCCTGACCTGACCCCACCCCAACAACAAGCCCGGCGGCCCCCAAAAGGGGCGCCACCGGGCTTGTCGCGATGGGGGGCGGGGGGGACTCGTCGAGATACGGCCCAGCAACGCCGCTAAGGGGCGCGGGGCGCCTCGTCGAGATACGGCTCAGCAACGCCCTTAAGGGGCGCGGGGAACTGCGCGACCAGCCACGACGGCGCCGCACCCGCCCACAACCCTGTATGTCCAGGGGCGCGGGGCTGTATCGATATGCGGCTCCGCCGCGCGGGCGCGACCAGCCACGACGGCGCCGCACCCGCCCACACCCCCCGCCCGCACCCCCCGGCGGCAGCCGCCCGCTGCAAGACGGCCGGAACCCCCCTCGCCGGGACGGCAAACGCGTTGGGGCGGCGCCCGTACAAGAACGGGCGCCGCCCCACCGGCGTCTACACGCCGCACACCAACAGGCGCACGGACGGCAAGATCACTTGCCCTTGGCGGCTTCCTTGAGCTTCGAACCCGCGGAGACCTTGACGCTGTAACCGGCCGGGATCTGGATCGGGTCACCGGTCTGCGGGTTACGCGCGGTGCGAGCGGCACGGTGCGTGCGCTCGAAGGTCAGGAAGCCGGGGATGGTCACCTTCTCGTCGCCCTTGGCGACGATCTCGCCGACGGTCTCGGCGAACGCGGCCAGAACGGCGTCGGCGTCCTTGCGGGTCACCTCGGCACGGTCGGCCAGCGCGGCCACCAGCTCACTGCGGTTCATGTTTGTACTCCCGTGTTCTTCTTGCCGTTGACGCGTGCCACGCGGCGAAGCCGCATGTTAGGCGCTGTGAAGCCGATGCGCTCGCGCCCAGGGACGCATCCTGCCCCTACCTGCTGCGGGAAAGCCAATCCGGCACTCGTAGGAGTCGTGAGAGCACCCTAGGGGAGTGACACCGAAGGCCTGCGCGCCCGCCACCCTAGGGGGCGCTCGCCGGGACAGGGTTCCACGACGCGCCGGGCGGGGGCCATGGTGGTGATCCTCACAGCCCTCGCCCCGCCCGAAGGAGCGTTACTGCGCGACGCCCGCGGCCTTGGCGGCGTTGCGCACCGCACCGGCGACGGCGCCCGCGACCTTGTCGTTGAAGACGCTCGGGATGATGTAGTTCGGGTTCAGCTCGTCCTCGGAGACGACGTCGGCGAGCGCGGTCGCGGCGGCCAGCATCATGTCCGTGTTGACGGTCCGGGACTGCGCGTCGAGCAGGCCGCGGAAGACGCCGGGGAAGACCAGGACGTTGTTGATCTGGTTCGGGAAGTCGGAGCGTCCGGTGGCCACGACGGCGGCCGTCTCGCGGGCCACGGCGGGGTCGACCTCGGGGTCAGGGTTCGCGAGTGCGAACACAATGGCGTCCTTGGCCATGGCGGCCACATCGTCGCCGTCCAGCACGTTCGGGGCGGAGACGCCGATGAAGACATCCGCTCCGCGAACGGCTTCCTTGAGGGTGCCCGTGAGGTTCTCGGGGTTGGTGTTGTCCGCGATCCAGCGCAGCGGCGACTCGGCGTCGGCGTCCTTCAGGTCGGCGCGGCCGGCGTGCACGACACCGTGGATGTCGGCGACGACGGCGTTCTTGACGCCCGCCGCGAGCAGCAGCTTGAGGATGGCGGTACCGGCGGCGCCGGCGCCGGACATGACGACCTCGATGTTCTCGATCGCCTTGCCGGTGACGCGCAGCGCGTTCTTCAGGGCGGCCAGGCAGACGATGGCGGTGCCGTGCTGGTCGTCGTGGAAGACCGGGATGTCGAGGGCCTCGCGCAGCCGTGCCTCGATCTCGAAGCAGCGGGGGGCGGAGATGTCCTCCAGGTTGATGCCGGCGAACCCGGGGGCGATCGCCTTGACGATGGCGACGATCTCGTCGGTGTCCTGGGTGTCCAGGCACAGCGGCCAGGCGTCGATGCCGGCGAACCGCTTGAAGAGGGCCGCCTTGCCCTCCATGACGGGCAGCGCGGCCTTGGGGCCGATGTTGCCGAGGCCCAGCACGGCGGAGCCGTCCGTCACGACCGCAACGGAGTTGCGCTTGATGGTGAGGCGGCGGGCGTCCTCGGGGTTCTCGGCGATCGCCATGCAGACGCGCGCGACACCCGGCGTGTAGATCATCGAGAGATCGTCACGGTTGCGGATGGGGTGCTTGGACTGCATCTCGATCTTGCCGCCGAGGTGCATCAGGAACGTACGGTCGGAGACCTTGCCGAGGGTGACGCCCTCGATGCCGCGCAGCTCCTCGACGATCTCGTCGGCGTGGCTGGTCGAGGTCGCCGCGATGGTGACGTCGATGCGGAGCTTCTCGTGACCGGAGGCGGTGACGTCGAGGCCGGTCACCGAGCCTCCGGAGGACTCCACGGCGGTGGTGAGCTGCGAGACTGCGGTTCCGCTCGCGGGCACCTCCAGCCGGACCGTCATCGAGTAGGAGACGCTGGGCGCCGTAGCCATGGCCGACTTCCCTCTGCTTTCACCGTGTAGGCGTGTAGCTCGTCAGCTGCCCACACCGCCAGCCCCAAATGAGGCCAGCTGTGTAAGTAGCTCTGTATGCCTTCCGATCGTCGCACCTACCCCCGAGTACGTGGTAACCACCCTGGGTTGCGGACGTTTTGTTCACACACCGGGGCTCGGCGTTCCCCCACAGGCCTTGATTTCGGAAAACGGCTTCCACTATACGAGATTCGTCCGGATGGCGAAACTTTGACCCTTGACGGCACCACGAACTCTCGTGACGGGAATTGCCTTGCGGGGATCGTTTGTTACCGTTGACGTGACACCGGCTCGATCCAAGCCCCCGGGCCCAACCTTCGTCGCTACGAGCGACCACTTGCCGCGAGGCGAGCATGGCGGGCCGGTGTCGTCAGCGAAGACCGAGGCCCGCACCGTCAGCTGACGGTGCGGGCCTCGGTCGTTCCCGCAGATCCTTGGGCCCTTCCGGGCGCTCAGTCGCGCAGCAGGTCCGGGACGCCGTCCGGGTCCGGGTCGTCGCGGTCGCCGGAGACGATCGTCAGCTGCCGGGTCGCCCGGGTCAGCGCCACGTACAGCACCCGCAGGCCCGCCGGGGACTCGTCGGCGATCTCCGCCGGGGAGACGACGACCGTGGCGTCGTACTCCAGGCCCTTGGCCTCCAGGCTGCCCAGCGCCACCACCCGGTCGCCGAGCCCGGCCAGCCAGCGCGCGGCCTCCTCGCGCCGGTTCATCGCGACGACGACGCCGACGGTGCCGTCGACCTGGTCGAGCAGGCGGGCCGCCTCCTCGCGGACGGTGCGCGCGAGGGTGTCGTCGACGGCGGTGAAGCGGGGGCGGACGCCGGTGGAGCGGACGGCCCTCGGGGACTGGGCGCCGGGCATCGCGAGGGCGAGGACCTTGGCGGCCAGCTCGGCGATCTCGGACGGGTTGCGGTAGTTGACGGTGAGCTGGAAGCGGCGGCGCGGGCGGCTGCCGAGGGCCTCGTCGCGGGCCTGGGCGGCCTCGTCGATGTCGGACCAGGAGGACTGGGCGGGGTCACCGACCACCGTCCAGGTGGCGTGCCGGCCCCGGCGGCCGACCATCCGCCACTGCATCGGCGTGAGGTCCTGGGCCTCGTCGACGATGACGTGCGCGTACTCCACGCGCTCCTGGGCGAGCCGCTCGGCCCGTTCGCGCTGGGTCTCCTCACGGACCGGCATCAGCTCCTCCAGGCCGGTCAGCTGGTCCAGCGGGTCCAGGTCCCGTCTCTTCCGGGGGCGGGCCGGGAGGCCGAGGATGGCCTGGAGCTCGTCGAGGAGGGCGACGTCGTGCGCGGTGCTGCCCTCGCGGCGCAGCGAACGGGCCACCCGACGCACCTCACCCGGGTTCAGGATGCGGCGGGCCCAGCGGCCGAGGCGGCGTTCGTCGGACATCGCGGCCAGCACCCCGGCCGGGGTCAGCTCGGGCCACCAGGCGTCCAGGAACTCGATGAAGCTGTCCTCGTCGGTGACGTCCTCGTCGAAGGAGGAGCGCAGTTCGGCGGCGAGTTCCGGGTCGGAGTGGCGGGTGGCGCCGCCGGACCGGTCCCAGAGGGCGTCCAGGAGCAGTTTGCGGGCGCGCGGGCGCAGCAGGTTGACGGGGGCGGTGCCGCTGAGGGCGGTCTGCCGGACCCGTTCGAGGTCGGCCGCCTCCAGTTCGAGCCGGCGGCCGAAGGCCACGACCCGGAGCCGGTCGGGGGCGCCGCCCTGCTCCAGGGCACCGCGGGCCGCCTTGCGCAGCACCTTGAGCATCCGCGAGGAGCCCTTGGCGCGGGCGGTGGCCGGGGTGTCGTAGAGGGTGGCCTCGACGCCGTCGACGAGGGAGCCGATGGCGCGGATCGCGACCTGGCCCTCCTCGCCGAGGGACGGCAGCACGCCCTCGGTGTACGCGACCAGGAGCGGGGTCGGGGAGACGATGAGGATGCCGCCCGCGTACCGGCGCCGGTCCTGGTAGAGCAGGTAGGCGGCGCGGTGCAGGGCGACGGCGGTCTTGCCGGTGCCGGGGCCGCCCTCGACGTAGGTGACGGAGGCGGCGGGGGCGCGGATGACGAGGTCCTGCTCGGCCTGGATCGAGGAGACGATGTCCCGCATGGTGTGGCCGCGCGCCTGCCCGAGGGCGGCCATCAGGGCGCCGTCGCCGATGACGGACAGCTCACGGCCGTCGAGGTAGGCGGTCAGCTCGGGGCGCATCAGGTCGTCCTCGACGCCGAGGACCCGGCGGCCCTTGGAGCGGATGACCCGGCGGCGCACCACGCGTCCGGGGTCGACCGGCGTGGAGCGGTAGAACGGCGCCGCCGCCGGGGCCCGCCAGTCGATGACCAGCGGCGCGTACTCGGAGTCCAGGACCCCGATGCGCCCGATGTGCAGGGTCTCGGCGATGTCGGCGGTGCGGTCCTCGCGCACGGCGCCCTCGGCGGGTTCGACGGCGGTGTAGGCGCCGTCGGGGCCCTTCTTGCCGTCCTTGCCGAGGAGCAGGTCGATGCGTCCGAAGAGGAAGTCCTCGAACTCGTTGTTGAGGCGGTTGAGGTGAATGCCGGCCCGGAAGACCTGCGCGTCCCGCTCGGCCAACGCTCCCGGAGTGCCGACCTGACCGCGCTGGGCGGCGTCGTGCATCAGGAACTCGGCCTCGTGGATCTTCTCCTCAAGGCGCCGGTACACCCGGTCCAGGTGTACCTGTTCGATGCCGATCTCCCGGTCCCGGACCGAGTCCTGGACCGAACCGACCACGGACGACTGAGCCTGAGCGGCCACCGGGCCCCCTTCTGACGTGCTGGGCAGCCGTCAACCGTACGCGAAGGGGGCCCCGGAAGCGAGATGCCGGTCCGGGCGGACCTACGCGTCGACCTGCACCAGCTTCTTGCCGGTGAACGTCATGACCTCGAAGTGGTCGATCTCGCTCGGGGTGAAGGCGGCGCCGCCATGGACGTAGAGGGGGCTGCGGGCCTCCGCGCGGGTGGCGTTCTTGATGCCGTAGCCCCAGTTCGGGACGGACCAGGTGGAGACCGTCTCGCGGTCGCCGTTCTTGCCGACGGCGATGAGGGAGCACTTGAGGGGGCCCTTGACGTTGCTGAGCTGGAGGACCGCGTGGGTGCCCCAGTCCTTCTTCTCCATGGCCACGGTCGCCGAGACATGGGTGGTGGCGTCGGTGGCCGACTTCTTGTCCGCCATGGTCTGGAACGCCGCCTGCGCGGGCCCCGCGGCCTGGTTGGCGGTGTCGTTGCCGGAGTCGCCGGAGCCGCTGGTGGCCGCGTACACGGCGAGCGGGCCGCCGGCGATCAGGACGATGCCGGCGGCGAGCCCGAAGAGGCTGCGGCGGCTGCGGACCTTGCGCTTCTCGGTGACCTCGACGACGAGCTTCTCGGCGAGGCGGGGGCTCGGCCGGGCCGAGAGGGACTCGCCGATGGCGGGGGTGCCGGCCCCCGGGAGGTCGGCCAGGGCGGCCAACATCGGTTCCATACCGGCGAGTTCGTCCAGCTGCTGGGCGCACCACTCGCATCCGGCGAGGTGGGCCTCGAAGGCGGTCGCCTCGGCGTCGTCGAGAATCCCGAGCGCGTAGGCGCCGACGGTCTCGTGTTCGTTCGGGCCGGGAGATCCCTGCATGGCACCAGACATACCCGTACCACCTGTGCCGAATCCCGCGCTTCCCCCGTACACACTCATCACGCCGTCACCCCCCGCTCCTCCAGTGCGAGCTTCATCGACCGCAGGGCATAGAAGACCCGAGACCTGACCGTGCCGCTGGGTATCCCCAGGGTCTCGGCCGCCTCATTGACGGTACGCCCCTTGAAGTACGTCTCGACGAGCACCTCCCGGTGGGCCGGGGTCAGGTCGTCGAGCGCGTCCGACAGCGTCATCAGCCACAGCGCCTTGTCGATCTCGTCCTCCGCGGGGATGACCTCCAGCGGCGACGGATCGACCTCCTGCGGCCGGGCCTGCCGGCTGCGGTGGCCGTCGATGACGATGCGGCGCGCGACCGTCACCAGCCAGGGGCGTACCGATCCGGTCGCTCGATTGAGCTGTCCGGCGTTCTTCCAGGCACGGATGAGTGTTTCCTGCACGACGTCTTCTGCTCGCTGCCGGTCTCCGGCGACCAGTCGAAGGACATACGCAAGGAGGGGGCCGGCATGTTCCCTGTAAAGGGCACGCATCAACTCCTCATCTGGCTCCGAGGGCTGGGACATGCGATGTCGGGCCCTCGATCCACGTTCATTGGCCACGACGGAATCCTTGCGCACGCCCACCTCCGATGTCCGGGGGTTCCCCCAGTCGGTCGCTCGCCCAGAGGTACGCGGGTGACGCGTGTCATGTTCAACGCGGGACGACAGTTTCCTTCCGGGTGTCCTGACGAGGGGGACATGAGCGCACATTCCCACTGCGTATTCTTTACATTTCCACCACACGACAGAACGGGCTTCGCGCGCGCGTGAGCCGCCGACGGCAAACCGAATGTTGTCGAAATCACTTCGACAACTCCGAACCCCTGGACGCACATTGGGCGCATCACGGACAGTCAGGCGCGGGTGAGCGCGACCCGGCGACGGTGCCGGGCCACTCTTTCGCGGTTTCCGCAGACCTCGCTCGAGCACCAGCGCCTGCGCCGGCCCCGGGACGAATCGACGTACACGATGGGGCAGTTGTCCCCGGCGCACTGGCGCAGTCCGGCCCGCGCGACGGGGTCGGTGAGCAGTTCGACGGTGTCCCGCGCGATCGCCCCGAGCAGGGCCGCGCACTCCGGCGCCGCCGCCAACTCCCGTACCAGTGCCCCGCTTTCGGCCAGTACGGCGCTGGGCGCGGGCGGTGCCGTGCGGGCGGCCTCGTTGACCCGGGCGAGCACGGCGCGGGACGCGGGCCGGGGTTCACCGCCGAGCCCGCAGCGCACCAACTGCCCGACCAGTGCGCGCAGTTCACGGAACTCACCCGGCCAGGACGCGTCGACATGGGCCAGCGAGGTGCCCGGCGGGACCAGTCCGGCGCCCGCGATCCAGGCCCGCAGCACCGGGACGGAGTCGAACCGTTCCTCCGGGTGCGTGGTCGCGAGGAGGTCGAGGCAGACCCGCCCGGCGTCGAAGCGCAGCTCGTAGGGTGCCGTGACCGTACCCAGTGCCATATGCCTGCCACCGCCTAGGAGTTGCCCGAGTCGGAATGTCGGCGAAGGGGGACGAGGAACCGTTCCTCCCCTACAGTGCCTTCCCGGCCACGCCCCCGAAACCCCCCGCACCACAAGGCCGTTGTCGATCAACCCACCGACGGCCCCGCAGGCGGCCCCACCGACGGCCCCGCAGGCGGCCGCACTGGTGGCCGACGTTCGACGGTCGACGCGCCGTGCCCTGACCGGCGTTCAGACGGTGTCGTACTTGGTGTCGGCCGAGGGGTCCAGGGCGAGTCGGTAGCCGCGTTTGACCACCGTCTGGATCAGCTTCGGCTCCCCGAGTGCCGTGCGCAGCCGGGCCATCGCGGTCTCGACGGCGTGCTCGTCCTTGCCGGCGCCGGGCAGTGCCCGCAGCAGTTCGGCGCGGGCGACCACCCAGCCGGGCCGTCGGGACAGGGCCCGCAGCAGGGACATCCCGGCCGGCGGTACGGGTTTGAGGGCGCCGTCCACCAGGACCGCGTGCCCCCGGATCTCCACCCGGTGCCCGGCGATCGGCAACACCCGTGCCCGGCCCGGGAGTTCACGGCACAGCACCTGGACGAGCGGGCCGAGCCTGAACCGTTCGGGCTGCACGGTGTCGATGCCGTGCGCCTGCAAGGGCAGCGCGGTGACCGGGCCGACCACGGCGGGCAGCACGTCGTGGCGCAGGGCGGCGAGGAGGTCGGGCAGCAGACCGCGCGCCTCGGCCCGGTTCAGCAGGGACGCGGCGGCGGGCGCGCTGGTGAAGGTGAGCGCGTCCAGGCCGCGGGCGACGGTGACGTCGAGCAGCCGGTCGACCGGGCCGATGTCCTCCGGGGGCAGCCACCGGTACACCGGGACCCCGACCACCTCCGCACCGGCCGCGCGCAGGGCCTCGACGAACCCGGGCAGCGGTTCCCCGTGCAGCTGGACGGCGATGCGGCGGCCGTCGACGCCCTCGTCCAGGAGCCGGTCGAGCACCTCGGCCATGGACTCGCTGGACGGCGACCACTGCTCGGTCAGCCCGGCGGCCCTGATCGCGCCCTTGACCTTGGGGCCGCGCGCGAGCACCTCGGCGTCGCGCAGCCGTGCCAGGAGCGGTTCGCCCACCCCCCAGCCGTCGGCGGCCTCGATCCAGCCCCGGAAGCCGATCGCGGTGGTCGCGACGACGATGTCCGGGGCCCGGTCTATCAGGCCCTTGGTCGCGGAAAGCAGCTCGCTGTCGTCGGCGAGCGGCACGATCCGCAGGGCGGGGGCGTGCAGGACGGCCGCGCCGCGCCGGGTCAGCAACGCGCCCAGCTCGTCGGCCCGGCGGGCGGCCGTGACCCCGACGGTGAAGCCCGCCAGGGGGCCGGGCGGCTCGGGGCGCTGCTGTCCGTCGTCGTCCATCACTCTCGTTCCGGCTGGAAGTCGTGCCGTGCCTTGGAATCGTGCCGTGCGTCCGGCGGCCCCGGACAGCGAACGAGCCTGTCAACGGCGCGTGACAGGCCAGGTTCGCGCTGATGTCGCCGACGTTACGTCACACCTCGGCGTAGTTCAGCCGCTGCTGCGCCGGGGTGGTCGCCGTGGCCTCGGCCGGGGCAGGGGTGCGGCGAAGGTATACGGCCCAGGTCACGGCCGTGCAGACGGCGTAGAAGGCGAGGAAGCCGACGAAGGCGCCGGTGCCGGTGCCGGAGCTGAGGAACGACTGCCGGAAGGCGAGGTTGATGCCGACGCCGCCGAGCGCGCCGACCGCGCCGATCAGCCCCATGGACGCGCCCGACAGGCGCCGCCCCCAGGCCGCCGCCTCCTCCCCGGTCAGCCCCTTGGCCCGGGCCTTCGCCTGGAAGATGCCGGGGATCATCTTGTACGTCGAGCCGTTGCCGAGCCCGCTGAGGGCGAACAGCACGACGAACACGGCGACGAACAGCGGCAGCGACTTCGCCAGCCCGGCGCCGATCAGGGCGGCGGTGGCGGCGGCCATGCCGAGGTAGTTGACGAGGGTGATGCGGGCGCCGCCGAAGCGGTCGGCGAGCCGGCCGCCGACGGGCCGGATCAGCGAGCCGAGCAGCGGGCCGATGAAGGTGAGGTAGGCGGCCTGGAGCGGGGTGCGCCCGAACTGCACCTGGAGCACCTGCCCGAACGCGAAGGCGTAGCCGATGAACGACCCGAACGTGCCGATGTAGAGGAACGCCATGATCCAGGTGTGGGCGTCGCGGGCGGCGTCCCGGGCGGCGCCGGTGTCGTTCTTCACGGAGGCGAGGTTGTCCATGCGCAGGGCGGCGAGGGTCGCGGCGAGCAGGATCAGCGGGATGTAGACGCCGAGCAGCACGCGCGGCCCGCCCCCGGCGCCGATCACGGCGAGGGCGATCAGCTGGATGACGGGGACGCCGATGTTGCCGCCGCCCGCGTTGAGGCCGAGCGCCCAGCCCTTCTCGCGCAGCGGGAAGAACGCGTTGATGTTGGTCATCGAGGACGCGAAGTTCCCGCCGCCGATCCCGGCCAGCAGACCGACCCAGAGGAACGTCGAGAAGCGCGTCCCCGGTTCCATCACCGCGAACGCGGCGACCGTCGGCACCAGCAGCAGCCCCGCCGAGACGATCGTCCAGTTCCGTCCGCCGAAGATCGCGACCGCGAACGTGTACGGGACCCGGACGACCGCGCCGACCAGCGTGACCATCGACGTCAGCAGGAACTTGTCGGCCGGGGTGAGCCCGTACTCGGGGCCCATGAACAGCACCAGGACCGACCAGAGGGTCCAGATCGAGAAGCCGATGTGTTCGGAGAGCACCGAGAAGAGCAGGTTGCGGCGGGCGACCCGCTCCCCGGTCTCCTTCCAGAAGGCCTCGTCCTCCGGGTCCCACTCGGTTATCCAGCGGCCGGGGGCGGGGGAACGGGGGCTCGGGGCTGTCATGGCGCCTCCACGGGGGTCCTGGACGGGTTCCTCCCGACGGTAGGAACACCGCGTTTCGGCCCTGTGGTTCCCGGTGACCGCAAGGGAACTTCGCTCTCACCTCGGGGGGTGCGGGGGTGAGAGGTCCGGGGCGGAGGTCCCCGCGCCGCGGGTCGACGGCGCGGTCAGCGCTGCGGGGGCTGCCAGTGGGGGTTCTGCTGGGGGTACCCGTAGGGGGCCTGCGGGGGCGGCGGGGTCTGCGGGTGCGGCGGGGGCGGGGCGGTGTAGGGGCCGGGGGCCGCCTGGCCGGGGTTCTGCTGGGGGTACCCGTAAGGGGCCTGCGGCTGCTGTGGGGGGACGTGGTTGCCGGGCTGGGGCTGGCCGTAGGGCGCGGGCTGTTGGGGGTACGGCTGGGGCTGGGGCTGGGGCTGGGGCTGGGGCCGGCCGTACGGTCCGGGCTGCTGGGAGTAGGGCTGCGGGTAGGGCTGTTGCTGCGCTTGCGGCTGCTGGTGGGGCTGCTGGCCGTAGGGGCCGGTCGTCGCGAACGGGTTCTGCTGGCCCGGGAGTTGGGCGCCGGGCGGCAGATAGCGGACGCGTCCGGTCTCGTCCTGGACCGGGGTGAACCCGGCGGCCTGGAGGCGGGCGGCGAACTTGGTGTTGCGCGCGCGGGTGACGAGGTACCCGATGCCGAGGATCACCAGGCACAGCGCCCACAGGACACCGGCCGCGGCGAAGTCGATGGCCTCGCCGCCGGTCCGCAGCGCGAGGATCAGGGAGGCGACGGTGACGCCGAGGACGCCGTACCCCATCCGCTTCTGCGCGTTCTTGCCGGTGAGGTCGAACTGGATGCGGGCCTTGAGGAGTTCGAGGGCGTCCGGGACCAGCGGCGGGAGGGAGACGCCGTCGGCGGCGTTCGGGTACTGCGCCCAGTTCTGGGCGGCGCGGGCGCGGGCCTGCGGGCCGGGGTCGGGCACCAGGACGAGCTTCAGCACGTTGTTGCGGGCGCCGGTGTGCCGGGCGTCGACGTACTCGTAGCCGAACTGCTGGGCGATGAAGGCGAGTCGGGAGAGTTTCTTCACCGAGGACATCGGACTGGTGAGTTCGACGGGCTGGCCCCCGGCCATCTCCCGCAGCATCTTCTGGATCTGCCGCTTGCTCATCGCACTGCTCCCCGTGGGCCCGCTCGCTGTTCACTTCAGCAACGGGCCGATTTTCGCACGGGTCGGACAACGGCGTTGCCCAGCAAGCCCACTTGACCAGGCCGTGACCGTAGATTGGGGGGATATGACGGCGTACGTCAGCGATCGAGCAGGTGAGTGATGAACAGTGCGTGTTCCGTGGACGCCCTGCGCGCGACGGAGTTCCCCTATCTGGACGCCACCGGGCAGGCGTACCTGGACTACACGGGCGCGGCGTTACCCCCGCTGTCCCTGGTGCGGGGGCAGCAACGGCGTTTGATGACCGGGGTGTTCGGCAATCCGCACTCCGCGAGCCCGGCGTCGCGGGCGTCGACCCGGCTGGTGGCGGAGGCGCGGGCGGCGGTCCTCGGGCTGTGCGGGGCGTCCCCCGAGGAGCATGTGGTGATCTTCACGGCGAACGCCACGGCGGCGGTCCGGCTGGTGGCCGAGTCCTACCCGTTCGGCCCCGCCACCCCGCTCGCGTTCTCGGCGGACAACCACAACTCCGTGCTGGGCATGCGGTGTTACGCGCAGCGCGCCGGGGCCCCGTTCGCGGCGGTGCCCCTGAACGACGCCCTGGAGACCGACGAGGAGGAGTTCACCGGGTGCCTCGACGCCCTGTCGGACCGGTCGGGTCCTGGCCTGTTCGCGTACCCGGCCCAGTCCAACGCCACCGGAATCCGGCACCCGTTGGACCGGGTGGCGACGGCTCGGCGGCGCGGCTGGCACGTCCTGCTGGACGCGGCGGCCCATCTCCCCACGGGGCGGCTGGACTTGGGAGCGGTCCCGGCCGACTTCACGGTGCTGTCCTGGTACAAGATCACGGGGTTCCCGACCGGCGTCGGCGCGCTGATCGCCCGCCGGGACGCGCTGGAGGTGCTGCGCAGGCCGTGGTTCGCGGGCGGCACGGTCCGGGCGTCCTCCGCGTCCACGGCATGGCACCTCCCCTCGCCGCCGCCGGAGGGGTTCGAGGACGGCACGCTGCCCTTCCTGGCCCTGCCCGACGTGACCGCGGCGGCGGCCTGGCACGACGCCGTCGGCCTCCCGGCGCTGGCCCACCACACCACCCGCCTCACGGCACACCTGCTGGCCGGCCTGACCGGCCTGCGCCACCAGGACGGCGCCCCCGCGATCCGCCTCCTCGGCCCCGCCACCCCGGTCGGCCGGGGCCCGACGGTGACCTTCAACCTGCTCTCCCCCGACGGCACCCCCCTCGACGAACGCATCCTCCAACGGGCCGCCTCCGCAGCCGGCATCAGCATCCGCACCGGCTGCTTCTGCAACCCGGGCACCGCCGAACAATCCAACGCCCTCACCCCGACCACGATCCGCAACGCCCTCGCCCTGGGCTCCCCACCCGACGTGGACACCTACCTCCGCCAACTGAACACCTACACCCAGGGCGCGATCCGAGCCTCCATGGGAGCGGCAACGAACACGAAGGACGTAGACCGCCTGCTCTCAGTCTGCGCAAAGGTAGTGAACCGCCCGGGACTGACACCTACAGAGCCCCGGGTGGGCTGCTGAGGATCGGCTCTGTCCGGGGTCAGCACCAGGCCCCTTCGCGTTCCGCCCACCCGTTATCCTCGACCGGACCCGCACAGGAAGGGGGAGAGTCCATGTCGGCCGAGCCCAACTCCGACCACTCGACGGCGCGGCGCCCCCGGCGTTCCTCCGTCGCGAACGCCGCTTTCGCACTGGGATTCCTGGTCGTCCTGGCCACCACGGTGCTGGGTGCCTTCGCCGCGGTGGCGCTCCTGCTCGACACGGCGGCGCTGGCCTCAGTGGTCCCCGACGCGGGACGCAACGCCCTGGTCATCGGCGGAATCGCACTCGGCGGCGGCACCGGGCTGTTCGTGCCGGTGGTGCTGTTCGGCATGGTGCGGGGCAACGACACCACCCCGAGGGTCGGCCCCGGCGCCGCCGCCCGCACACTGCTGGCCCTGCTGGTCTTCGACGCCTACGTACTCGCCCTGTCACTGCTCGTCTCGCAGGCCGGCCGCCTCCTGCCGGAGAAACTCACCACGCTCACCGCCGTGTTCGCCATCGGCTTCAGCTGGATGCCCCTGGCGATGATCCCGTGGAAGAGACTCGGACTGGGCCAGATCGCAGGGGGTCACCTGAGCAAGCGGGGTTCCTCGCCGCAGAAGTACGGTCCTTCCGTGAGCGCCGCCTCGGCACGGAACGCGGCCACGCTCGGCGAATCGGCGGGAACTCTCGGCTCCCGCACGGTGTGACTGGCCATGCCCGGGCCGTCGGCCAGGCCAGCAGGGCAGCGTGACACGGCACTCCGTCCAGCCCCGCCGTGGGTGCCATGTCGTCGGTCGCCTCCCGGCCGAGGACGCGTCGGAGCCCTCGGACGCGCATCAGCCCGTCACGGTTTCCGGCGCTCCCGCCCCGTTTCCTCTGTGTGCGTGGAGGATGCGCAGGTCGACGGGGGGAATCCAGCCCTCGACCGGTCGTCGAAGCCACTCTTCCGCCTGGGTCAGCTCCGCCGCCGCCCGGCGTAGCGCCTCAAGTCCTCGGTGCGTCAGCCCCTTTCGCCACACCAGGGACACGAGCGACCAGGGAACCGGATCGACCAACCCCCGTACCACCATCCCCGGTAGCGCCGGGAAGTCCGTCACCGCCAGGACCGGTGCACCCGTCTTGGTCATGAGGCGTTGGAATTCTTCGGGGCCTACGGCCAGTGGGGCCGGGGGTGCGAGGGTGATTTCTCGGTCCTTGAAGAGTTGTCGTGCGAGGTCGGTCCACTCGGGGGTGCGGGGGTTTCCCGCGCCGGCGTAGACCGTCTCGCCCGCCAGCTCGGCCAGCGGCACCTGTTCCGCCCGGGCCAGCCGGTGGTGTTCGGGCAGCACGATCGCCATCGGTTCGAACCGGACGGGCTGATGGTCGAGCCGGTCCCGCAGCGCCGGTTCCAGACCGGCGAAGCGGCCGAACGACGCGTCCAGGCGTCCGGCGACGAGTTCGGTGGCGGCGCCGGTGAGACCGCTCTCGAAGCGGGCCATCAGCTCGCAGTCGGGGGCGAGTTCGCGGGCCCGGTGCAGGACGCGGCGGCCGGTGACCAGGCCCGGGGAGTTCAGGTCGACGAGGAGCGGGCGGGGTTCGGCGAACGCCGCCAGCAACTCCTCCTGCGCCGCCAACACCCGCCGGGCGTACGGCAGCAGACGTTCACCGTCGGCCGTCATCACCACCTGCCGGGTGCTCCGCACGAACAGTTCGGCGTCCAACTCCCGTTCCAGGCGCCGCACATCACGGCTCAACGCCTGCTGGGCGAGGCGCAGCCGAGCCGCCGCCCGCGTGAAGTGCAACTCCTCGGCGACAGCGACGAAGACCCGCAGCAACCGGGGATCGAGGTGGGAGGGCATCCCGCGAACCTACCTCCCGGGGCCCCGCCCGCCCCGGCGATTTCTCACCCGGCGCCCACGCGAGCCTCCCCCCTCCCGCATTCACAACCCGCCCGTGTGAATCGCCTCCCAACAGGTGTTGGACCTCGCGATCGTCCCCGCGTCACCGTGGTTCCCATGCCCTCTCCTCATCCCGAGCCCGCTCCCCGGGGCCCCGGTCCCGCTCCCACGCGGCTTCACACCGTCACCGGCGATGCCCTGGTGATCGTTGATCTCACTCCACGTTCTTCGTCCAACTGCCGTCCGCCCGGGCCTTATCGGCGGCTGCTCGGGCTGCCGGGGGCGCGGGGTTTCGCGCTGGCCGGGGTGGTGGCTCGGCTGCCGATGGGGATGTTCAGTGTGAGCGCGGTCGTGATGATCGCCGGGGTGCGGGGGTCGTACGCGCTCGCCGGGGCCGTCACGGCGACGGGGCTCGTGGCGACGGCGGTGGTCGCGCCCTGGATCGCGCGGCTGGTCGACCGGTACGGGCAGGCGCGGATCGCCGTCCCCGCGACGGTGTGCGCGGTGCTCGGGTCGCTGGCGCTGCTGCTGTGCGTGCGGTACGACGCGCCCGCCTGGACGCTGTTCGCCTCCTACGCGGCGACCGCCACCACCCCGAACACCGGCGCCATGTCCCGCGCCCGCTGGGCCCATCTCACGGGCGACGACGACGCCCTGCACACCGCGCAGGCCTTCGAACAGGCCGCCGACGAGCTGTGTTTCATGCTGGGCCCGGTCCTCGCGGCCTTCCTGTGCGGGACGTTCTTCCCGGAGGCGGGCACGTTGGTGGGGGCGGTGCTGCTGCTCACCGGTGTGGTGGCGTTCGCCGCGCGGCGCGCCACCGAGCCGCCCGCGCACCCGGGCACGGGCACGCGATCCCCGGTCCGCTCCCCCGGCATACCGCCGCTGCTCGCCCTCTGCCTGGCGCTGGGCGCGGTATTCGGGTCGATGGAGGTGGTGACGATCGCGTTCGCGGACGAGCGGGGGCACCGGGCGGCGGCCGGGGTCGTGCTGGGGCTCCAGGCGGCCGGATCGTGCGCGGCGGGGCTGGTGTTCGGGGCGGTGCGGACAAGGGGCCCGGCCGCGCGCCGGTTGCCGTGGTGCGTGGCCGCGATGGCCGCCCTGCTGACCCTGCCGTCGCTCGCGGCGACCCTCACCGGCTCCCTCGTCCTGCTCGCGCTCGCGCTGCTGATCGCGGGCACGGCGACCGCGCCGGTCATGATCACGACGATGACGCTGGTCCGTGAACGCACCCCGCCCAGCCGCCTCAACGAGGCCCTGACCCTCGCCGTGACCGGTCTCCTCGGCGGCATCGCCTGCGGTTCGGCGGCGGGCGGGTGGGCGGCCGAACACCTCACGCCGGGCGCCGGTTTCGCGGTACCGGTGAGCGCGGCGGCCCTCGCCCTGGCCGTCTCCCTCACCGCACGCGCCCGCTGAACCTCCCCCGCCCCCACCCCGTTTCGCCGCGTCCGCCGCATTGACGTGATCCCCTCCGCCCGCCTACGTTGCCCCGTCGAAGCGCTTCGACGTCACGCGTCGGAACGGTCCGACGAACCCCGCGTGACGCCCCGATACCCATCCGACTCCCTTGGAGGAACTGGATGTTGACGGTACGAAGGCGAACGGCACGAAGGCGAACGGCGCGGCGGGCGACCGCGTGCACGGCGGTGGCGCTCTCCGGCGCCCTGCTGCTCGGCGGGTGCGGCGGCTCGGGCAGTGGTTCCGGTGACGCCCATACGTTGCGGCTCTGGCACTACGAGGGTCCCGACAGCGCGATGGGGGTGGCCTGGAACGCGGCCATCAAGGAGTTCGAGGCCCAACACCCGGGCGTGAAGGTGGAGTTCGAGGAGAAGGGCTTCGAGCAGATCCAGAAGACGGCGCCCATGGTCCTCAACTCCTCCGACGCCCCCGACCTCATGGAGTACAACAAGGGCAACGCGACCACCGGACAGCTCTCCGAACAAGGGCTGTTGACCGATCTGACCGCCGAGGCGGGCAGGCGCGGCTGGGACAAGAAGCTGAGCGCGGCCGTCCGCACGACCAGCCGGTACGACACCAACGGCGTGATGGGCAGCGGGAATTGGTACGGGGTGCCGGACTACGCCGAGTACACGATGGTCTTCTACAACAAGGACCTGTTCACGAAGTACCAGGTCGCCCAGCCGACGTCGTTCGCCGAACTCACCGCCGCCATGGACGCGTTCACGCGCAAGGGCATCACCCCGCTCGCCAACGCGGGCGCCGAGTACATGGCCCAGCAGTATCTGTACCAGCTGGCGCTGTCGAAGGCGGACCGCTCGTGGGTGGACGCGTACCAGCTGTACCGGGGGAAGACGGACTTCCATGACGCCGCCTGGACCTACGCGGCGCGCACCTTCGCGGACTGGGTGAAGAAGGGCTACCTCAGCAGGAAGACGACCAGCGCCAAGGCGGAGGACGCGGGCGTGTCCTGGATTCAGGGCAAGGCGCCGATCCTGTTCTCCGGCAGCTGGTGGTACGGGCGTTTCCGGAGCGAGGCCAACTTCGCCTGGGACAGCGGACTCTGGCCCGGTTCGAAGCTCACCCTGGGCTCCGGCGGCAACCTCTGGGTCGTTCCGAAGAACGCGAGGAACAAGCAACTCGCCTACGACTTCATCGACATCACCCTGTCGAAGAAGATCCAGAACCTGCTGGGCAACCAGGGCGGCATCCCGGTCGCCGCCGACCCCTCGGCCATCACCGACCCCCGTTCACAGTCGCTGATCGACAACTTCCGTACCCTCTCCGCCCGCGACGGCCTCGCCTTCTACCCGGACTGGCCGGTCAACGGCTTCTACGACGTCCTGGTCTCCGAGACGCAGAAGCTGATGACCGGCGGCGCGACACCGGACGCCTACCTCGACGCCCTCCAACAGGCGTACGACAAGGGCGTACCGCAGCGATGACGGCCCCCGTCGAACGGGGCACGCGGGCCGTCGGCGCACACCCCGGCCCGCGCCGGTCCCGCCCCCGTGACTCCTACGCCCTCTTCCTGCTCCCCGGCGTCCTCGCCTTCCTCGCCGTGGTCGTCGTGCCGTTCCTGATGAACACCGGCGTCAGCTTCACCGCGTGGCAGGGCATCGGCACGCCGCGGTGGACCGGGCTCGCCAACTACCGTGCGCTGCTTGCGGATGCGGAGTTCTGGGCGTCGTTCCGGCACAGTCTGGCCATGGTCGTCGCGATGGCGCTGGTGCCGACCGGGATCGGTCTGGTGCTGGCGGCCGCGCTGTTCGACTACGTCGGCAAGCACGTCGGGGCACGCGCGGCCGCCGTGCTGCGGGCCTGCTTCTATCTGCCGCAGGTGCTGCCGATCGCGGTCGCCGGAATCGTCTGGAGCTGGATTCTCGCCCCCGACGACGGCTCCCTGAACGCCCTGCTCCAGGCGGTCGGGCTCGGTTCCTGGCAGCAGGACTGGCTCGGCGACCCCGACCTCGCCCTGTACAGCGTGATGGGCGTGATGGTGTGGGTGCAGATCGGGTTCCCGCTGGTGGTGTTCATGGCGGGCCTGCAACGCGTCGACCCGCAGCTGTACGAGGCGGCCGAACTGGACGGCGCGGGTTGGTGGCGCCGGTTCTGGCACATCACGCTGCCGCAGATCCGCCCGGAGATCTCGGTGGTCCTCACCTGGTGCACGATCGCCGCGCTCAAGGTGTTCGGCGCGGTGTACGTGCTGACGAAGGGCGGGCCAGGCGGCGCCACGGATGTGCCGTCGTACTTCTCGTTCTCGACGTTCTTCGAGAAGACGCAGGTCGGCTACGGTGCCGCGATCTCCACCGTGCTCACGGTGCTGATCCTCGCGCTGTCCCTGCTCGCCCTGCGCCTCCAGACCCGCGCCGAGGACGCCGAGGAAGGAGGCCGCGCATGACCGCCAAGGCCGCCCTGCGCCGTTACCCGGTGCTCATCGCCCTCTCGCTGGCCGCGCTGTTCATGGTGGTGCCGTTCCTGATCGTCGCCGTCAACGCGGTCAAGTCACCGGCCGAGTACGCGGCGCACGGCCCGCTCAGTATGCCCAACGGCCTTTATCTGCAAGGGATCGAGGACTTCTGGACCCGGGTCGACTACGGGCGGAAGCTGTTCAACTCGGTGCTGATCAGTGGCTCGGTGGCCGTCCTCGCCGTCGTCCTGTCGCTGCTGAACGCGTACGCCCTCGGCATCGGCCGGATCAGGGGCCGCGCCTGGGTGCTGGCGTTCTTCGTGCTGGCGAACATGCTCCCGCAGGAGGCGCTGGTCTACCCGATCTACTACCTCAGCAAGGCAGTTGGCCTCTACGACACCCGGCTCAGCGTGATCATCGTGTTCACGGTGATCCAGGCGGCGTTCGGCACGTATCTGCTCGCGTCGGTGCTCGGCCGGTTCCCCCGCGAGATCGTCGAGGCGGCCCGGATCGACGGCGCCGGTCCCTGGCAGATCCTGTGGCGGATCGTGGTCCCGGTCAGCCGCCCGGCCCTCGGGGTACTGCTGGTCTTCTTCTTCATCTGGACCTGGAACGAGTTCCTGCTGCCGCTGGTCATGCTGATCTCCAACGACCAGCAGACCGTCTCGGTCGCCCTCGGCGTCCTCCAGGGGCAACGGCTGATGGACGCCACGATGACCAACGCGGCGGCCCTGCTCGGTGTGCTGCCCGCGCTCGTGTTCTTCCTCGTCTTCCAGCGCACGCTCACCCGCGGTGTCGCGGTGGGCGCCGTCAAGTAAGGACCCCCCACGTGAAGTTCACCGACGGCTACTGGCTGCCGCGCGCGGGCGTCACCGCCGCCCACCCCGCCGTCGCCCACGACGTCATCGCGGGCGACGGCACCCTGGAGATCCAGGCGCCGACCCACCCCGTCCGCCACCGGGGCGACCTGCTGAAGGGTCCGGTGGTGACGATCCGCGCCCACGCCCCGCTGCCCGACGTCATCGGCATCACCCTCACCCACTTCACCGGCGCGGAGCCACCGCGACCCCGATTCGCCCTGCACCACGAGGAGTTCACCGCCCGGGCGAGCTACGACGACGAGGGCGCCACCCTCACCTCCGGCGCCCTGTCGGTCCGCTTCCCCCGCACCGGCCCCTGGCACGTCGACTTCCTCGCTCACGGCCGCCTCCTCACCGGCAGCGGCCGCAAGGGCATCGGCATCATGCGGGACGCCGACGGCACCCACTATCTGCGCGAGCAACTCGCCCTGGGCGTAGGCACATCCGTGTACGGCCTCGGCGAACGCTTCGGCCCGCTGGTCAAGAACGGCCAGGTGGTGGACGTCTGGAACGCCGACGGCGGCACCGCCACCGAACAGGCCTACAAGAACGTCCCGTTCTACCTCACCGACGCGGGCTACGGCGTCTTCGTCGACCACCCCGGCAAGGTCTCCTTCGAGGTCGGCTCGGAAGCCGTCTCCCAGGTCCAATTCAGCGTGGAGACACAGGAGTTGACGTACTACGTCATCCACGGGCCCACCCCCGGGGACATCCTGCGCCGATACACCGCCCTCACCGGCCGCCCGGCCCTGCCGCCCGCCTGGTCGTTCGGGCTGTGGCTGTCGACGTCGTTCACCACCTCCTACGACGAGGAGACCGTGACGTCGTTCATCGACGGCATGCGGGAACGCCAACTGCCGCTCTCCGTCTTCCACTTCGACTGTTTCTGGATGCGCGAGTTCCAGTGGTGCGACTTCCGATGGGACGAACGCGTCTTCCCCGACCCCGAGGGCATGCTCGCCCGCCTCAAGGAACGCGGCCTGCACATCTGTGTCTGGATCAACCCGTACATCGGCCAGCGCTCCCCGCTGTTCGCCGAGGGCAAGGCACTCGGCCATCTGCTGCGCCGCCCCGACGGCAGCGTCTGGCAGGGTGACCTGTGGCAACCCGGCATGGCCCTGGTCGACTTCACGAGTCCCGCCGCCCGCGACTGGTACGCCGGCAGACTGCGGGCGCTGCTCACGCAGGGCGTCGACTGCTTCAAGACCGACTTCGGCGAACGGGTCCCCCTCGACGTCGTCTGGTCCGACGGCTCCGACCCCGAGCGGATGCACAACTACTACACCCACCTCTACAACCGGACCGTCTTCGACGTCCTGCGCGCACACCGGGGCGAGGGCGACGCCGTCGTCTTCGCGCGCTCGGCGACCGCCGGTGGCCAGCAGTTCCCGGTGCACTGGGGCGGCGACTGCGAGTCCACCTACGCCGCGATGGCCGAGTCGTTGCGCGGCGGCCTCTCCCTCGGCCTGTCCGGGTTCGGCTTCTGGAGCCACGACATCGGCGGCTTCGAGGGCACCCCCACCCCCGCCCTCTTCAAACGCTGGGTCGCCTTCGGCCTGCTCTCCTCGCACAGCCGCCTGCACGGCTCCTCCTCCTACCGGGTGCCGTGGCACTTCGACGAGGAGTCCGTCGACGTGCTGCGCCACTTCACCCGCCTCAAGCTGTCCCTGATGCCCTACCTCCACGAGGCCGCCCGCGCCGCCCACACCGAGGGCGTGCCGATGATGCGCGCGATGGTCCTGGAGTTCCCGGCCGACCCCGGCTGCGCCCACCTGGAACGGCAGTACATGCTGGGCCCCGATCTGCTGGTCGCCCCGGTCTTCGACGACGACGGTGACGTCACCTACTACGTCCCCGAGGGCACCTGGACGCACTTCCTGACCGGCGAGACGGTGACCGGCCCCCGCTGGACGCGGGAACGGCACGGGTTCCTCAGCGTGCCGCTGCTGGTGCGGCCCGGCGCGGTGATCCCGGTCGGCGCGGTGTGCGACCGGCCCGACTACGACTTGGCCGACGGCGTCACCCTGCGCGCGTTCGGCCTGGCCCCGGGCGCCCACGTGACCGTGGCGGTCGGCGACGTCACTTTCACCGTCACCCCCGAGGACGGCACCCTGTGCGCGAGCTGCGACGACCCGTCGGCGCCCTGGGCGCTGGCCGCCGGGGACCGGGAGGTCAGGGCACCGGCGGGGACCGGGCGGCTTGCCCTGGAGCAGGCCTGACGGTGACCGTGGAAAAGAAAAGCCCCGCTGCCGAAGCAGCGGGGCTTTTCCTTGTTGCACAAACATGGGATGAGTGGAGATGGCGGGAATCGAACCCGCGTCCACCGGTGCAGAATCAGGGCTTCTCCGTGTGCAGTTCGCTGTGATTTTCTCGGCCCCGGTGATCACGCGAACAAGTCGCCGACGGGCCCAGTCACTGTTTGATTTCCCATCGAACCCCGTGACCGGGCTCGATGGTTTAGTTCCCTAGATTATGCCAGGGTCCGGGTCGGGAACTTCCCCGGGCTGACACCCATTAAGGGTCCTTCAGTCGCTACTTATTAGGCAGCGAGGGCGAAGGACTGGGAATCGCGCTTGGTGTTGGCGATTATTGGTTGCGACATATGGTTTACGAGATCATTGCCGCTTCCTCGACACGCTTCCCCTGCTTCGACAGCCGCTGTCGAAACCGATCATCCCCATGCTGTATTCAATTAAGACAGTTCACAACAGCTCCACACCCGCTGTGGGGTGCTTGCAGCCATCGTACGTGACCGACGTCCGCAGGTGCCACCGTATTCCCGGCGGGCCCCCGGAGACTCCCGTGGCTAGGCGCCCCGCTGCTTCCGCTTGGCCGCCGCGATGGCGCGGTCCGACTCCCGGCGGTCCTGCTTCTCACGCAGGGTCTGCCGCTTGTCGTACTCCTTCTTGCCCCGGGCGAGCGCGATCTCGGCCTTGGCCCGGCCGTCCTTGAAGTACAGGGCGAGGGGCACGATCGTGTGACCCGTCTCCTCCGACTTCGACGACAGCTTGTCGATCTCCTCGCGGTGCAGCAGCAGCTTCCGCTTGCGGCGCACCGTGTGGTTGGTCCAGGTGCCCTGGCTGTACTCGGGGATGTGCGCGTTGTGCAGCCACGCCTCGCCCCCGTCGATCTGCACGAAGCCGTCGGTCAGCGAGGCGCGGCCCTGGCGCAGCGACTTCACCTCGGTGCCGGTGAGCACCAGACCGGCCTCGTAGGTGTCGATGATCGCGTAGTCGTGCCGTGCCTTCTTGTTCTGCGCGACGATCTTCCGCTTGCCGTCCTTGACCTTCGCGGTGCCGGCGCCCTGCTTGGGCTGGGACTCCTTGGGTACGTACATTCCCTTGCTCATAGTGCTGGCCATTTTCGCACTACAGGGGCCCTGGAGGGAAAGCCGATTACGAAGCGTCCCCGAGCCCGCTCAGAACCGTCTCGGCACGCTGGACGGCGGCCTCGCCGGACGCGGTGATCTCCAGGTCGGGGGTGATGCCCCGCCCGTCGACGGTGCGCCCCGAGGGGGTGCGGTAGTGGCCGACGGTCAGTTCGGCGACGGAGCCGCCGGGCAGCCGGCTGGGCATCTGCACCGAGCCCTTGCCGAAGGTGCGGGACCCGGCGACGACCGCGCGTCCCCGGTCCTGGAGGGCGCCGGTCAGCAGCTCGGCCGCGCTCATCGTGCCGCCGTCGACGAGCACCACCAGCGGGCGGGAGGTGTCGGCGCCGGACGCGGCGTGCAGGGCGCGCTGGGCGCCGTCGACGTCGTAGGTGGCGACGAGGCCGCCGTCGAGGAAGGCGGAGGCGGCGGTGACGGCCTCGGTGACCAGGCCGCCCGCATTGCCGCGCAGGTCGAGGACGACACCGGCGGGAGCGTGCCGTACGGCGTCGGCGATGGCGCTGCCGGCGCCCTTCGTGAACGCGGACGCCCTGATCACCGTTGTCCCGTCGTCCAGTTCGCGGGCGGTGACCGGGTCGGTGGAGAGTTCGGCGCGGCGCAGGGTGCGGGACCAGTCGTGGGCGCCGCGCGCGAGGCCGAGCCGTACCTCGGTACCGGCCGCGGCGTCGGTGGCGTCGCCGCGCAGTAAGGAGACGACCTCGGTGACGGGGCGGCCCTCGACCTCCTCGCCGTCCACGGTGCGCAGTCGGTCGCCCCGGTGGATGCCGGCCGCGGCGGCGGGCGACCCGGACTGCACCCGGCTCACCTCGATACGGCCGTCCCGCTGGCGCCGCGCGGAGAGGCCGACGCCGGTGTAGCGGCCGTCGAGCGCCTCCTCGAACTCCTCGTACTCGCCCGGCGAGTAGACCGCGCCCCACCGGTCGCCGCTGCGGCTGACCGCGCGTTCGGCGGCCTCCGTCGGGGACTTGCCGGCGGCCATGGCCTCGGCGGCGGCGCGGGCGACGTCCTCGTGGGCGCCCGGGGCGCGGTCGGCGCCGGCCGTATCGCCGTTGCCCTGGGGGCCGTTGTCGGGGAGGGCGCCGGTGGCCGCTCCGGCCAGCAGCACGCTCGCGAACACCATGGTCAGGGCGGCCCCGCGGCCGAGGCGGCGGGGCTGGCAGAACAGGTCGCGGGGGCCTGGCATGCCGAGGAGTCTAGGACAAGAGGCAGGGCCGCACGGCCGGTTGACCGTACGGCCCTCGGGGCGTGCGTCACATCACCGGGCCCATGCGCACCGGCAGGGCGGGGGCGCGGCGGACGTCTCAAGCGGGGACGTGCCGCGTCACACCTTCAGGTACTTCCGGAGGGCGAAGAGCGCCGCCACCGACGGCATCAGCAGGCCGATCGCCAGGACCAGCGGGAGCTTGGTGACGACGACGTCCCAGCCGATGAAGGTGACCAGCGGGATCTTCGCGGCCAGCCACTGGTCGATCAGGAAGTACTTGGCGCCGACGATCAGCACGACGGAGCAGGTCGCGCCGATCAGCCCCGCGATCGCGGCCTCCGCGATGAACGGCGCCTGGATGTAGAAGCCGGAGGCGCCGACCAGGCGCATGATGCCGGTCTCACGCCGTCGGCTGAACGCCGAGACGCGCACGGTGTTGACGATGAGCAGCAGGGCCACGATCAGCATCAGCGCCATCACGCCGAGCGCCGCGATGTTCATGCCGTTGAGCAGGTTGAAGAGGTTCTGGAGGACGTTGCGCTGGTCCTCCACCGACTGCACGCCGGCCCGTCCGGAGAACGCGGTGTCGATCACCTCGTACTTCTCCGGGTCCTTGAGCTTGATCCGGAACGACTCCTGCATCTGGTCCGGCGTGAGCGAACTCGCCAGCGGGGAGTCGCCGAACTGCTCCTTGTAGTGCTTGTACGCCTCGTCCTGGGACTCGTAACTGACCTTCTGGACGACCGTCGTCAGCTTCTCCAGGTCGGCGCGGATGGCCTTCTTCTGGTCGTCGGTCACCGCGCCCTTGGCGCAGTTGGGGTCCGACTCGGCGTCGGCCTTGTTGCAGAGGTAGACGGAGACGTTGACCTTGTCGTACCAGTAGCCCTTCATGGAGCTGACCTGGTCCCGCATCAGCAGGGAGCCGCCGAACAGGGTGAGCGACAGGGCGACGGAGATGATGACCGCGAAGGTCATGGTGAGGTTGCGGCGGAGACCAACACCGATCTCCGACAGAACGAACTGGGCGCGCATGGCGTCGGGTTATGCCTTTCCGTGGACGGTCGCGGTCAGTGCTGGTAGCCGTAGACGCCGCGGGCCTGGTCGCGGACGAGGCGTCCCTTCTCCAGCTCGATGACGCGCTTGCGCATCTGGTCCACGATGTTTTGGTCGTGCGTCGCCATCAGGACGGTCGTGCCCGTCCGGTTGATCCGGTCCAGGAGTTTCATGATGCCGACCGAGGTCTGCGGGTCGAGGTTGCCGGTGGGCTCGTCCGCGATCAGCAGCTTGGGCCGGTTCACGAACGCGCGCGCGATGGCGACGCGCTGCTGTTCACCGCCGGACAGCTCGCCCGGCCTGCGGTCCTCCTTGCCGCCGAGCCCGACGAGGTCGAGCACCTGCGGCACCGACTTGCGGATCTCACCGCGTGACTTGCCGATGACCTCCTGCGCGAAGGCGACGTTCTCGGCGACCGTCTTGTTGGGCAGCAGCCGGAAGTCCTGGAAGACGGTGCCCAGCTGGCGGCGGATCTGCGGCACCTTCCAGTTGGAGAGCCGGGCCAGGTCCTTGCCCAGTACGTGCACCTGGCCGTGGCTGCACCGCTCCTCGCGCAGGATCAGCCGCAGGAAGGTGGACTTGCCGGAGCCGGACGACCCCACGAGGAAGACGAATTCGCCCTTCTCGACTTCCAGGGAGATGTCCCTGAGTGCGGGGTGGTTCTGCTTGGGGTAGACCTTGGAGACGTTGTCGAATCGGATCACGGGTGCACCACGGGTCGCCGGGGGTAGATGAGCGTGACCATACGCGAACCGGGTGTGCGAGCGCAGGCGCCGGTCGGGGTTGCGTAGCAGTTGTGCGGTTTGTGACCACACGGAGGCGGTACGGGGGCGGTACGGACACCGCGGGGAGCGTGCGGGGAGGCCGCGTGGAGCGCTCCGGGCGGGCCTGTACGGCCCCCGCGGGCCCGGTCCGGGGCGAGGCCGCGCACCGGCTGGCGGAACCTGGCAGAGTGGAAGGGGAACGTTCTCCGCCCGGGAGACGTTCTCCCCCTGGAGCTTCCGATACTGGAGAACTGTCGCAAGGAGGGCGAGCGCATGACGTACGACCGGCTGGTGTGCGCGAACTGCGCGGCCCCCGTCAGTGAGGGCCGGTGCCCGGTGTGCCGCGCGAACCGCGAGCGCCTACAGCACGAGAACTTCTTCGCGGGTCTGAACCCCGCGGCCCTGATCGCCCTGCTCGCGGTACTGATCGCGGCCGTGGCCCTGCTGGCCCACCAGACCGCGTAGGCCACCGGCCCGGCACGGCACCCCGCGTGCGGCCGTGCGCGGGGCGGGCCTCGTGAACGACGAGAAGGGCCCGGGGTGAGTGGTCGCCCCGGGCCCTTCAGCGTCGTACGAGAGTCACCTCACGTGAGCGATCGGTCACCGGGTGTCGGGCACCCGGTGTCCGCCGTCCGAGGTCAGGCGGCAGCTCCGCCGCGGCCGCCCACGAGACGCGGGAGGATGCGGAAGCCGATGCCACCGGCGATCATCGTGGCGGCACCGATGACCAGGAACGTCGTCTGCGCGGCGCCGGTCTCGGCCAGCTCCTTGCCACCGCCCTGGGCGGAGGTGTCGGTGCGGGTGTCCGTGAGGGCGGAGGAGCCCTCCTCCTGCGCGGAGGTGCCGGAACCGCCGTTGGGGTCGGTGTTGTTGTTGCCGCCGCCGTTGTTGCCGGTGCCGCCGCCGCTGGTCGGGGTGCTGGTGGGGTTCCCGGTCGGCTCCTCGGTGGGCTGGTCGGTCGGGGTGGCGGTGGGCTCCTCCGTGGGCTCCTCGGTGGGCTCACCGGTGGGCGTCGGGGTGCCGGGGCTCTCCGGGTCCGAGGGGAGCCCGGTCGGGGCGGTGGGCTCGGGGTCGGTCGGGGTGGGCTCCGGTTCGGTCGGGGTGGGCTCCGGGGTGATGCAGATCCCCAGGAAGCCACAGTCGTCGGCGGCGGCGACACCGGCGGCGGCGAAAGAAGCGCCGGCGGCGATCACGGCGCCCGCGGCGATCCGCGCGACGCGGACCCGCGTCTTGTTCGTCATAAGTCTGCTACCCCCAGTAGCTGATCGTCAGAGAGGCGGCGCTCGGGGTGGCGATGACGGGATCAGCTACGAAAGAGCCCCCCGGTTCACATGCGCCCCGGAGACACGCGTGCCAGGCTTCACCCAACCCACTTTTCACAGCAGCGTCAAGGCCGTTGCGTACGCAATGTCCATCTCCATGGCGTTTGCAGGGAGTTGGACTCTGTGAGTGTGATGTAAATCCCGGACATCCCGTACAGAAAAGGGGTCACGGGCAGAACACGAAAGGCAACTGCCGTCTGATGAACGGCAGTTGCCTTGTCGACAAAGCGAGGCCCATTGCCTGGGCCGAACTTACTTCTCCTGCTGCTTGCGCCAGCGAATCCCGGCCTCAAGGAACCCGTCGATCTCGCCGTTGAACACGGCCTCCGGGTTGCCGACCTCGAACTCGGTGCGCAGGTCCTTGACCATCTGGTACGGGTGCAGGACGTACGAACGCATCTGGTTGCCCCAGGAGTTGCCGCCGTCGCCCTTGAGGGCGTTCATCTTCGCCTGCTCCTCCTGGCGGCGGCGCTCAAGGAGCTTCGCCTGGAGGACGTTCATCGCGGTCGCCTTGTTCTGGATCTGCGAGCGTTCGTTCTGGCAGGAGACGACGATGCCGGTGGGCAGGTGGGTGAGGCGGACGGCGGAGTCGGTGGTGTTGACGCCCTGGCCGCCGGGGCCCGAGGAGCGGTAGACGTCGACCCGCAGCTCGGACTCGTCGATCTCGATGTGGTCGGTCTGCTCGACCACCGGGAGGATCTCGACACCGGCGAACGACGTCTGGCGGCGGCCCTGGTTGTCGAAGGGCGAGATGCGCACGAGGCGGTGGGTGCCCTGCTCGACCGAGAGGGTGCCGTAGGCGTACGGCACCTGCACGGCGAAGGTGGTGGACTTGATGCCCGCCTCCTCCGCGTACGAGGTCTCGTAGATCTCGGTCTTGTAGCCCTTCTGCTCCGCCCACCGCAGATACATCCGCTGCAACTTCTCCGCGAAGTCGGCGGCGTCGACGCCACCGGCCTCGGCGCGGATGTTGACGAGCGCCTCGCGGGCGTCGTACTCACCGCTGAGCAGCGTGCGGACCTCCATCTCGTCCAGCGCCTTCTTGACGGCCGCGAGCTCGGACTCCGCCTCGGAGCGGGTGTCCGGGTCGTCCTCCTCCTCGGCCATCTCGAACAGCACGGCGAGATCGTCGATCCGGCCGCGCAACGTCTCGGCCTTCCTGACCTCGGCCTGGAGGTGGCTCAGCTTGCTGGTGATCTTCTGCGCCTCGTCCGGGTCGTCCCACAGGGACGGCGCGGCGGCCTGCTCCTCAAGCACGGCAATGTCTGCCCTCAGTTTGTCGAGGTCCAGAACGGCCTCGATCGACTCCATGGTCGAGGAGAGGGACTTGAGCTCTTCGGATACATCGACGACTGCCACACGCCCAGCCTAACGGCAACAACAACCGACCTCACTCCTACGACCCCCCTAACCCCACCAACCTCCCCCTCAAACACCGGACGGGCCGGAAGCACGGGCCGAGTGCGGCTGCGGCCGAGCGGGGCCTCACGCCTTTGTCCTCAAACGCCGGACGGGCTGGATATGCCTGACCCCCGGCGAAGGGCCGAGCGCCTTGTCCTCAAACGCCGGACGGGCTGGGTGTGCCGGTTGCTCAGGTCTCGGGGTGCGGGGGCGTGGTGGTCCGGCTCGGCTTTGCGGCGTTGGTGCGGGAAAATCAGCCCGTCCGGCGTTTGAGGACGTTGGGGTGGGTGGCTCCGGGACTTCTGGGGCCGGGGTCGGCAAAAATCAGCCCGTCCGGCGTTTGAGGACGAGGCCCGTTCAGGGCCGATATCCGTAGCGCGGGGGACTGGCCAGTCAGCCCGTCCGGCGATTGAGGACGGAGCGGTCACGGGGTTGCCGTGGAGGAGTTCTGGGTGGTCTGCGGCGACGTGTCCGTGTCGTCGGCGGACGTGGCCCACCACGTACCTATACCCACCGCCGCGACCAGGGTCACCGCCCCCGCACTGAGGGCGATCCGCCGCCGCCGAGCCTGCGCCCGATGCCGCGCGGAACCGGGCCGCCGAGCCCCGGGAGACCTCGGCACCCGCGCCGTCCCACGCGCCCCGCCCTCCAACTCGTCCGGCGCCGGCACCCGCATCGACGTGTGCGTGTCCCGGTTGGCCCCGGAGGGCTTCGCACCGGGCACCAACGGCACCGCCCCCCGCCGCTTGGCGGGACGTTCCGCCGGAGCGGGCGGCTCCACCGGCTCGGCCGGCTCGACCAGCTCGGGATCGGGCTCGTCGACGTCGAGCGGCGGCATCCCCGTGAGCGTCGGCAACAGCTCCCGCAACCGCGTGCCCAGCTCGGACGCGCGCAACCGGGACGCGGGCGCCTTGGCCAGGCACTGGATGAGCAGCTGCCACAGCTCGTCCGGGATACCGGGCAGCGGCGCGACGCTCTCCGTGACATGCCGCCGCAGCACCGCACCGGGGTGCCCGCCCCCGAACGGCGTGAATCCGGCGAGCAGTTCGTACAGGACCGTGGCGAGCGCGTAGATGTCGACCGCCGCGCGCGGGGGCAGCCCCTCCACGATCTCGGGGGCGAGATAGTCGGGCGTGCCGATGATTTTCGTCGCGCGGGTGCGCCGCGGGGAGTCGATCAGCTTCGCGACGCCGAAGTCGGTCAGCAGCGCGGGATGCGAGCCGCCGGGCCCGAGCGGACCCTGCATGTCGAGGAGGACGTTCTCCGGCTTGACGTCCCGGTGCACGACCCCGGCCGCGTGCGCGGCGGCGAGCCCGTCGGCGACGTCCGCGACGATCGCGACGGCGGCCTCGGGCGCCATCCGCCGCTCACGGTCGAGGCGGGTGCGCAGGTCGGTGCCGCGGACCAGGTCCATGACGAGCGCGAGGTCGTTGCCGTCGACGACGAGGTCGCGGACGGCGACGACGTTCGGGTGGTCGAGGCCGAGCAGCGCGGTGCGTTCCTGCACGAACCGGCCGACGAGTTCCTGGTCGGACGCGAGGTCCTCACGCAGCAGCTTCACGGCGACGGGTCCGTCCGGTCCCTCACCGAGCCACACCGTGCCGGCGCTGCCGCGTCCCAGGATCTGGTTCGCGGTGTACCGGCTGCCGATCTTCCGTGCCAAGACTGCTCCTACCGACGCGTGTTGTCGCTAAAACTACGCGTCCGAGAAGCCAACCTTCACCGCGGAGACGGAAATCACCCAGCAGGTGTCGACAAATCCCCAAGCTCGGAAACGTCGTTGAGGCGACCGGCGTGGGGAGGGCTGCGTCGGTCGGCTAGTTCGGGGGGCCGCCGTTGCCCAGGTCGCTGAAGAAGCCCGCGACCTGGTCGTACCAGGTGGTGAGCTGGTCCCAGTAGCCCTTGCCGGTGCCGATCCACTCCTGGAGCGGGCTCAGTTCCCAGATCAGCCAGCTCGCGACGAACAGGATGACGAGCGTGAACAGGCATCCCTTGAGGCAGCCGAGCCCGGGGATCTTCATCGGGTTGGCGCCGCGCTGGCGGGGTTCACGCGGCTCGCGCGCGGGCTGCTGCGGGGTGGGCGGCGGGGCGTAGCGCTGCGGTTCTGGCTGCGGCGGGGCGTACTGCGGCTGTTGCTGGCGCTGCTGCCGCTGCTGCCGTCGTTGCGGAGCCTGCTGCTGGGGCTGCTGCTGCGGCGGGTAGCCGTAGTCGGCGGCGGGCTGCTGTTGCTGGTGGGAAACCTGCCGCTGGGGGCGGCGGCGCAGCGGGTCCTCGTTCGGGTCGAGGTACTGGACCTGGGTCTGTTCGTTGCGGTCGCGGGCGGCGCGCAGCTGGTTCTGCCAGGGGTGCGGCTGCTCGGGCGACCCGCCGGGCTGCCCCGGGGGCACGGGGGGCATGACGGCGGTCGGGTCGGCGGCGCCCGCGGGGCCGCCGGGTGCGCCGGTGTGCGGGAGGACGCTGGTCGGGGCGGCCGGGTCGTAGGAGCCCGCGTTGTGCGGCAGCACCTGCGTCTGGTCGGCGGCGCCGGGCACGGCGGCGGGCTGCGGGTCGGGCGCGAGCAGCGTGCCGACGGCGTCCGCGGCGGCGATCTGCGCCGACCCCGCGTGCACGCCGACGCCCTCGGCGACGACCCGCAGGGCGCGCGCGAGGTTCTCGGCGCTGGGCCGCTCGTCGGGGTTCTTGCGCAGGCAGCGCTCGATGACCGTCCACAGCGGGTCGGGGACCGTGGAGGGGCGGCGCGGTTCGGCGCTGAGGTGCTGGTGCAGGACTTCGAGTGCCGACCCCCCGCCGAACGGGGGACGGCCGGTGACCAGCTCGTACATCAGGATGCCGGCGCCGTAGATGTCGACGGCGGAGGTCTGCGGGCGGCCCTCGGCGGACTCCGGCGCGACGTACGCGGGCGTGCCGACGAATTCGTGGGTGCGGGTGAGGCCCGGGGAGTCGGCGAGGCGCGCGATGCCGAAGTCGGTGAGCATCGGGTGCATCTGGCCGTCGTACTGCCGCAGCAGCACATTGGCCGGTTTCAGATCCCGGTGGACGACGCCGTCGGCGTGGCTGGCGGCGAGCGCGTCGGCGACCTGGGCGGTGAGCAGGGCGGCGCCGACGGGGCTGAGGGGGCCGTTCTCGCGCAGGTAGCGGTGCAGGTCGGGGCCGTCGACGAGGTCCATGACGAGGGCCAGCAGATCGCCCTCGACGACCAGGTCACGGACCCGGACGATGTTCGGGTGGGTCAGCCGCAGCAGCACCGAACGCTCGCGCAGGAACCGCATCACGATGTCGGGGTCGCTCGCCAGCTCCTCCTTGAGGACCTTGATCGCGACGGTCTCGCCGGGCTGGCCGGGCACGGCGGCCTCGGCACCCGCGGTCTCCCGCTGGCGCGCTCGCCAGACGGTCCCGGTGGCGCCGCGTCCGAGCGGTTCCTCCAGGAGGTACTTGCTGCCAACCGGCCGCACGTCATCCGCTCCCTGCTGCTTGCTTGCGTTCCGACCACTGTAGTGCCGGGCGGCCCGGCACCGGGTTCTCCTGATTCCGTCGCGTCCCCGGAGGGTCTCGGGTGGGCCCCGTGCGTCCTGGTGGGGCCCCCGTACGTCCTGGTGCGTCCTACGGACCGCTGGTCGCACGGGTTCGGTCGTACACGTTCGAAGAGTCGTCCAAGGTCGAAGAGTCGTACACGTTCGGAAGTGTCGTACACGTTCGAAGGAAAGACGCTCGACTTGGTCCTTCCGGTTGCTCGCCCCGAACGTGACCGATCTCTATCGGTCCAGAGTGAACTACTGATCAGGCACTTTTGAGGGCAGAGCCGACCAATCAAGATCACTTCTGGCGGGAGCGGGGGCAGATTGTCAGTGGCAGGTGCGAGGATGCTTCGGAGTATTGGCCGACGTGCTCGTGTGGGGTGGGGGGAAAGTCCGCTCCCGCGCAGAAGGGACCGCTGACGGCGATGCAGATCCGGCTGACCGTCGTAGATCCGCTGGGCCCGACCGACCGGGGGCGGGGCCGCGCCGCGAGTTGCGACGTGCTGGTCACGGCCCCCGCCGGTACGGCTCTGTCGGCGGTGGCGTCGGCACTGTCCTCGGTGGTCTCGGGAGAGGGCGCGCTCTCGGAGCGCGGCCCGGTGGTGCTGTACGCGGGCGCGGAGCGCCTGGACGACCGCCGGTGCACGCTGGGCGAGCCGCCGTTGATCGACGGCGCGGTGCTCGCGCTGGGCGCCCCCGCGGAGCCCGAGCCGCACCCCGAACTGGACGACGCGCCGACCCAGTTGCACGTCACGGCGGGTCCGGACGCGGGCGGGGTGCATCTCCTGCACGGCGGCGAGATCCGCATCGGCCGTTCCGCCGACGCCGATGTCCCGCTCGACGACCCGGACGTCTCGCGGCTCCACTGTGTGGTGACGGTCGCCGCCGACGGCCAGGTGTCGGTCGCCGACCTCGGCTCCACCAACGGCACCCTCCTGGACGGCGTCCCCGTGACGTCCCGTCCGGTCCGTTTCCCCTCGGGCGCCCTCCTCCAGGTCGGCGAATCGTCCCTCCGCCTCACCCCGTCCACCCCCTCGACCACCCGAGTCCCCACCACCCCGGACGGCGAGGGCCACGTGCGTGTCCCGACGGGGGCGGACAGCGGGGGCCACGTGCGCGTGCCGGGGGGCGGGAACGGCGAAGGCCACGTGCGCGTGACGACGGGCGGGAACGGCGAGCGCCACGTGCGCGTGACGAGGGGCGAGGACAGCGAGAGCTACGTGCGCGTGTCGACCGGCGGGAACGGCGAAGGTCCCGTGCGCGTGTCGACGGGCGCGGACGGCACGGGCGCCGACGCGGTCGGCGGGGGGCGTGGGACGGCGGCGCCGGGCGGCGAGGGTCGTGGGGCGGCGGCGCGAGCGGATGGGCGACGGCCCACCCCGACGGCGCCGGACGGCAAGGGTCGTGCGGCGGCGCAAGCGGACGGCCAGCGGTCTGCGCGGCCGGTGCCGGGTGCGCGGGACGGCGACGGGCACGCGCGCGGGATGGCAGGGCGGGGCGGCCCGGGCGACGAAGGCCACGTGCGCGTGTCCCGCGTCGGCGAGGGCGGCTCCGAGGCGTCGACGCCCTCGGGGCGGCTTCCGCACGCACGCGGGTCGGGCGGCGGGGGCGTCGACCGGGGTGCGGTGACGCCGGAGCAGGGTTCGGGGGGCACCGGCCAGAGTGGTTTCGGTCCGGGCACCGGGGTTCCGGGGCAGGGCGGGGCGCCTCGCATCGAGAGCAGGCGGGGGCCGCAGGGTTCGGGTGAGACGCGCGCGGGTCGCGGGGGCACGGGGGGCCGGGCGGACACGGAGTCGGTGGGCGAGGGTGGTCCTCGGGGGGCCGGCGGCGCGGGGGCCTGGGCGGATTCGGGCTTGGCTGCCGACGGTGGTCCTCGGGGTTTGGGTGACACGCGCGCGGGTCGCGGCGGCACGGGGGCCCGATCGGACACGGGTTCGGCAGCCGAGGGTGGCCCTCGGGGGGTCGGCGGCACACAGGCGGGTCGGGGCGGCGCGGGGACGTGGGCGGACACCGGTTCGGTGGCCGACGGTGGTCCTCGGGGTGCAGGCGGGCGGGAGGCCTCGGGCACGGGGCGCCGTGGAGGCGCCGACGTCGATCCGACGGGCGTCCGCGACCGGGAGGGCACGCGCGCGTACCGGTCGGGCGGCGAGCAGTACGGTGCCGAGGGCACGGGCACGCACCAGTTGCCCGGCTCGGGGCGCCGTCCCAACGCCCCGGCGCACGGCGCCGACCCGACCGGGGAGCGCCAGGCCTCCGGCACGGGGCGCCGCAGCGAGAACACGGGCACGCATCAGCTTCCTGGCTCGGGGCGGCCCGGCACCTCGGCGTCCCCCGGTGAGCGGGAAGGCACGCGCGCGTCCCGACCGGGCGCCGACCAGTACAGCGCCGAGAACACCGGCACGCACCAGGTGCCCAACTCGGGTCGCCGCAACGGCAATCTGCCTTACGGTGCCGAACCAGCCGACGACCGCCAGGCCTCTGGAGCGGGCCGAGCCGGAGCCGTCTCCGATGACTCGACGGACCTCCGCGACCAACGGTCCTCCCGCACCGAGCGCCGCCAAGGCACCGGCTCCTACAGCCCCGAGTCCACCGGCACCCACCAACTCCCCGGCACAGCCCGCCGTGCCGAGAACACCGGTGACCGCCAGACGCCCGCACCGGGCCGACCCGGAGCCGTTCCCGACGACCCGACGGACCTCCGCGACCAACGGTCCTCGCGCACCCAGCGCCGCCAAGGCACCGACCCGTACAGCCCGGAATCCACCGGCACCCACCAGATGCCCCACTCGGGCCGACCCGGCACCCCGGCCACCGGCGACCGGGACACCCCCCGGGCGGGCCGCCGCCAGGGCACCGACCCCTACGGCTCGGACGCCACCGGCACTCACCAGTTCCCCGGCAGCAGTCGACGTGGAGCCACCCCGGGGTACGGCACCAACGACCGCCAGGCCCCCACACAGGGCCGCCGTGAAGCCGCCCCCGGCGACGTGACCGACCTGCGCGACCAGCAGTCCTCGCGTACTCGGCGCCGCCAAGGCACCGACCCGTACGACCCGGAGTCCACTAGCACCCATCAACTCCCCCGCACCGGCAGCCCGGCGGCCACCGGCGACCGGGACACCCCCCGCTCGGGCCGCCGACAGAGCACCGCCCCCTACGGCCCCGAGCCCACCGGCACCCACCAACTCCCCGGCGCCGCCCGCCCCGGCACTCCGACGGCCACCAGTGACCGGGAAGCCACGCGCGCGTACCGACCCGGCGCCGACCAGTACTCCGCCGAGGGCACCGGCACCCACCAGGTGCCCAGCTCAGGGCGGCGCGCTGAGAACACCGGTGACCGCGCACCGGGCCGACCCGGAGCCGTCTCCGACGACCCGACGGACCTCCGCGAACAGCGGTCCGCGCGCACCCAGCGCCGCCAGAGCACCGACCCGTACGACCCGGAGTCCACCGGCACCCACCAGATGCCTGGCTCCGCCCGCACCGGTACCCCGGCGGCCACCGGCGACCAGGGCACGTCCCGCTCGGGCCGCCGACAGAGCACCGACCCCTACAGCCCCGAGCCCACCGGCACCCCTCAACTCCCCGGCTCGGGCCGCCCCGACACTCCGACGGCCAGCGGCGCCCAAGGCACCCCCCGCGCAGGCCGCCGCCAAGGCACCGGCCCGTACGACAGCGACGCCACGAACACCCACCAACTTCCCGGCACCCCGGCGGCCCCCGGCGACCAGGACACCCCCCGTGCAGGGCACCGTCACGGCAGCGACGCCACCGGCACCCACCCGCTCCCCGGTTCCGCCCGGCGGGGAGCCACTCCTCTGTACGACGGGGCCAGCGACCGTCAGTTGACCGGCACCGACGACCCCGCAGGCACCCGCGACCGGGCCGGCCACCGTCAGGCCGGCGACCCGTACGGCACCGAAAGCACCGGCACCCACCCGCTCCCCGGCTCCACCCGGCGCGGCGCCACCCCCCTCTTCGACTACGAGGCGGCCGACGACCGTCAGTTCCCCGGTCCCGACCGCCGAGGCAGTTCCCCTGACGACGCGCCAGGCACCCGCGAGCGCGCGAGCCACCGCCAAGTCACCGACCCGTACGACGCCGACACCACCGGCGCTCACCAGGTCCCGGGCGCCGGGCGTTCCGGAGCCGCTCCGGGCAACCCGGCACACCCCACCGACCGTCAGGCCCCCGGCGCCGCCCCCGGCAACCCGGCAACCGCCCGTGACCGCGAAGCCCCGCGCACGGTCCATCACCAGGCCGCCGGCCCCTACGGTTCTGACACCACCGGCGAACACCGAATCCCCTCACCGGGCAACCGAGTTGCCGCACCCGGCGGCCGGGAGGCGGGCCCCCGCACCAACCCCGCACCGGGCCGCCCGGACAGCTCCGTCGGTGACGCCACGGACTCGCGCCGCACCTCGCCGCGCGGCGCAGACGCCGCCTCCGACCGCCAGGCCGCGCAGGGCCGCTCCGGGAACCCGGCCGGTGACCCCGCAGACCGGCACCGCACCTCCACGCGCAGCGCGGACACCGCACCCGCGCGGCACGTCCCCGTGCAGGGCCGCCCCGGCGTCACGCCCAGCGACCCCACGGACGCCCCGCACCGCACCTCTCCTCGCCCCACGGACGCCTCCCCCGGCCGCCAGGCCCCCGCGCCCGTCGGCGACCCCACGGACTCCCGCCGCACCTCCCCGCGAGGCACGGAATCCTCGCCCGGCGAGCCCACGGACCGGCGTCGCACGGCGGCGCGCGGCACGGGTGCCTCGCCTGGCGAGAGCCCGGCGGACTCTCGCCGTGCCTCGTCGCGTGGTGGTGCTCCCGGTGAGGCCTCCCAGCCCCGCGATCAGCGGGACGCCTCGCGTGCAGGGCGTCGTCAGGGGGCCGATCCCTATGGCACCGAGCCCACCGGAACTCATCAGCTCCCCGGAGCGGGCAGTCGGCAAGGCGGCCCCGGCAAGCCCGAGGGGTCGCCTCGTCGTAAGGGTGGCCCCGGCAAGTCCGACGGCTCCGCAGCGGGGCGGCGGCGTGGGGGTGTCCCGGACCAGGGTGGGGACGTTGCTCCTGGGCCTCGGAAGCGGGGCGGGTTCTCGGCTTGGGCTCGGTGGTTGACCGGGGTCGGGCGGGGAGAGCGGGATGTGTATGACCGCGACCCGGAGGAAGGGCGGGAGGTCGGGGACGTTGGCGAGCAGGTTGTCGCCGGAGGCGTTCCGTCGGCTGACACCTGGCCCGATCCCGCCGCGTTGTTGCTGACCGCGCTCGGGCCGGGGCCGCGGCTCTGGGAGCGCGGGGCCGGGCATCCCGAGGCGCTCACCGTGCGGCTCGGGACCGCCGACCGGGCCGCGCCGGACGGCCTGTTGCCCGCGGTGCCGGTGACGGCGGATCTGCGGGAGGTCGGGGCGTTGGGGCTGGCCGGGCCCCGGGACCGGCTGTCGGGGCTGGCGCGCGCGGTGCTGGCGCAGCTGGCCGCGCTGCACGCCCCGGAGTCGTTGGAGATCGTGCTGATCAGTGCGGACCGGAGCCGTTCCGAGGCGGAGCGGATCGCGGAGTGGGGCTGGCTCGGGTGGCTGCCGCATCTGCGTCCGGCACACGGGCAGGACTGCCGGTTGCTGCTGGCGTACGACCGTGAGCAGGCGGCCGCCCGCACCGGCGAACTGCTGCGGCGACTCGACGAACCGTCCGCCGGTCCGTACACGGTCCTGGTCGTGGACGGCGATCCCGGCGGCGCCGGACTCCGGGACGCCGTCGGGCAGTTGGCGAGCGAGGGGCCGCGGGCCGGTATCCACGTGGTGTGTCTGGCCGAGGCCGATCCGGCGTCGCCCGCGTCGCCGGTGACGGACACCTACGAGGCGGCGTGCGCGGCGGCGCCGACGTTCCGGGAGTGCGGGGCGGTCGCGCTGCTGAGCGGCGATGTGGCGACGGCCCTGCGGCTGATGCGGGTGGCGCGTGCCCCGCAGGAACCGACCCCCGTCCCGGTCGGCCCCGGCACCGTCGCCGCCGTCGACGCGGTGTCGTCGGCCTGGGCCGAACGGTTCGCGCGGGCGCTGGCGCCGTTGCGGCAGGACGGCACCGCCGGGGCCGGGTCCCGGCCTCGGGTGTCGCTGCCGTTGCCCCAAGCGGCGCGGCTGCTGGACGAGTTGGGGCTCGCGCGGGCCACCCCGGCGTCGTTGATGGCGCGGTGGGCGGACGCGGCGGACGACCCGGAGTCGGTCGGCGGCCGGGCGGTGGCGGTGCTCGGCGCCGGGCCGCGTGGGCCGGTCACCGCGGACCTGGTGGCCGAGGGCCCGCATCTGCTGATCGAGGGCCCGGCGGGCAGCGGGCGCACCGAGTTGCTGCGGGCGCTGGTCGCGTCGCTGGCGGCGGCCGAGCGCCCCGACCGGCTGGGCGTCGTCCTGGTGGACGGTCACGGCGAGGGGCTGCGGGTGTGCACGGACGTCCCGCATGTGACGACCCATCTGACCGCCAACGACCCGGTGCGGATGCGGGAGTTCGCGCAGTCGCTGAGCGCGGAGCTGAAGCGCCGGGCGGAGTGGGTGGGGCGCGGCGACTTCGCGGCCCGGCACGCCGGACCGTCGGCGTCGGCCGGGCGCGTGGTGGCGCCCCGTGAACCCTCCTCCGGTGCCGGGGACGTGGAGTCGGCGTCCAGTGCGACGATCCGGCTGCGGCCGACGGCGACGCGTCAACAGCCGTCGCCGTCACCGTCGTTGCCCCGGCTTGTGGTGGTCGTCGATGATCTGGACGCGCTGGTGTCGCCCGCGCTCGGGTCGCCGGGGCGGCCTGCGGCGGGGTCGGTGATGCGGGCGTTGGAGGCGGTGGCCCGGGAGGGTGAGCGGCTCGGCGTGCATCTGGTCGCGGCGGCGGGTCCGGGTGGCCGGACGGCGGAGACGGAGCCGTCGCGCCTGGCGAGCCTGCGGGTCACGCTGGACGCGCCCAGCTCGGGGCCCGATGAACCGGCGCCGGGGCGGGGGCGGTTGACGCGTCCGGACGGGACGTCGACGCCGTTCCAGGGCGGTCGGGTGACGGGGCGCATTCCCCGGACCGCGACCCTGCGGCCGACGGTCGTCGCGCTGGACTGGCCTCGGATGGGCGACCCGCCGACCCGGCGGCCGGTGCGTGAACTGGGCAACGGGCCGACGGACCTGGCGCTGCTGGCCAGTGCGTTGGAGCGGGCGGCGAAGCAGGTAGCGGCCCAGAAGGCGCCCTCGCTGCTCTGAAAGTCCGGGCGGCCAGGGTGAGTTGTCGTGACGCACCCTTGCCGCCACCCCCCGTCGCCATGGACGATCCGCAGGGGACAGCGCGAGAACGTTCGACGAAGAACGGGGCAGCAATGCGCAGTACAGGTAGGACGGGTACCACGGGCAGTACGGGTAGTGCGGGTAGTGCGGGTCCAAGAGGCCGTACCTACAAGGCAGTTGCCGCCACCGCCGCCTTTCTGGCGGGAGCCGTCGCTCTGTCGGCGTGCGGCGGGAGCGATCAGAAGTCGAGCCCGGTCGACATCTCGGCCTCGGCCTCGACCGGCCAGACCAGCACCGTCACGCTCCCGAGCCTCAAGGGCCAGAGCCTGGAGGTCGCCGCGGTCTGGACGGGGCCGGAGCAGGACAACTTCACCAAGGTGCTGGACGAGTTCACCCGGCGCACCGGCGCCAAGGTCGACTTCGTGCCGACCGGCAACAACACCTCGACGTTCCTGGGGACGAAGATCGAGGGCGGCAAGCCGCCGGACGTGGCGTTCCTGCCGCAGGTCGGGGTGTTGCACCAGTTCGCGGAGAAGGGCTGGCTGAAGCCTCTCGGGGCGGACGCGCAGGGCCAGTTGGAGAAGAACTTCTCCAAGGGCTGGCAGGAGCTGGGGGCTTGGCGGGGCAAGCAGTACGGCATCTACGCGAAGGCCGCGAACAAGTCGTTGGTCTGGTACAACACGAAGGCCTTCGAGGCGGCGGGGATCAGCGGGACCCCGACGACCTGGAAGGACTTCCTGACCACCGCGCAGACCCTGTCGGACTCGGGTTCGCCGGCCGTGTCGATCGGCGGCGCGGACGGCTGGACGCTCACCGACTGGTTCGAGAACGTCTATCTGTCGCAGGCGGGTCCGGAGAAGTACGACCGGCTGGCGGCGCACGAGATCAAGTGGACTGACCCGTCGGTCACCGCCGCGCTGACCACGCTCGCTCAGCTGTGGGGCAAGAACGATCTGATAGCGGGCGGTACGCAGGGCGCGTTGAACACGGAGTTCCCGAAGTCGGTCACGCAGGTGTTCACCGGCGACGCCCCGGCCGCGATGGTCTACGAGGGCGACTTCGTGACGGCGAACATCGACGCGGACACGAAGGCGAAGCTCGGCACGGACGCGAAGGTGTTCCCGTTCCCGGCGGTCGGCGCGGACGCGCCCGTGGTCAGCGGCGGTGACGTGGCCGTCGCGCTGAAGGACGGGAAGGGCGCACAGGCCCTGCTGACGTTCCTCGGATCGACGGACGCGGCGCGGATCTGGGCGGGCCAGGGCGGGTTCATCTCGCCGAACAAGTCGCTGGACCTCGGCGCGTACAAGGACGGGGTGACGCGGACCATCGCGCGGGCGCTGATCCGGGCGGGCGACAGCTTCCGGTTCGACATGTCCGACCAGGCCCCGGCGGCGTTCGGCGGCACGCAGGGCATCGGTGAGTGGAAGGACCTCCAGGACTTCCTGCGAAACCCCAAGGATGTCAAGGGAGTTCAGGAGAAACTGGAGGCCGACGCGGCCAAGGCGTACGGGTCCGGCTGACGGGCGGACGGTCATGACGACTGTGGTGAGTCCGGAGGGGGCCGGTGCACCGCCGCCGCCCTCCGCGCGTCCGCGCAAGAGCGTGACCGGGTCCCGGCGCGGGGTGGCGGTGCTGTTCCTGCTGCCCGCGCTGGTGCTGCTCGGCGCGCTCGTGGTCTACCCGATCGGGTACTCGGTCTGGCGCAGCCTCTACGACGCCGACGGTTCGGGGTTCGTGGGGCTCGGCAACTACGTCGACGTCTTCACCGACAGCGCGACGCTGACCGCCGTGCGCAACACGGCGATCTGGGTGGCGGTGGCGCCCGCGCTGGTCACCGCGCTCGGGCTGGTCTTCGCGGTGCTGACCGAACGGGTGCGCTGGGGAACGGCGTTCAAGCTGATCGTCTTCATGCCGATGGCGATCTCGATGCTGGCGGCCGGGATCATCTTCCGGCTGGTGTACGAGCAGGACCCGAGTCAGGGGGCGGCGAACGCGGTCGTGAAGTCGATCCATGACACGTTCGTGTCGTCGTCGGTGTATCCGAACGCGCGGCCGAACGCGGCGGCGAGCGATCTGAAGGCGTCGGGCGGCGGGTCGTTCACGACGACCGGCACCGTGCGGGCGGGCACCCCGGTGCTGCTCCCCCTCGTCGGCATCGCCCCGGGCCGGTTGCCCGGCACGCCGAAGGACGCCAGGTCGGCAGCCGGCTCCGGGATCACCGGCACCGTCTGGCTGGACTTCAGGCTGGGCGGCGGCGGCACGAAGGGCCGGGTCGACCCGGGCGAGAAGGCGCTGAAGGGGGTGCGGGTGGAGGCCGTGAAGGAGGGGCGGACGGTGGCCTCCGCGACGACCGCCGCCGACGGCACCTTCACGCTGCCCGCCTCGGCCGACGGCGCCCGGCTCCGGTTGCCGGGCTCGAACTTCGCGGCGCCGTACAACGGCATCGACTGGCTCGGCCCGACGCTGGTGACCCCGGCGATCATCGGGAGCTATGTGTGGATGTGGGCGGGGTTCGCGATGGTGCTGATCGCGGCCGGGCTCGCCGGGGTCGACCGGAATCTGCTGGAGGCGGCGCGGGTGGACGGGGCGAACGAGTGGCAGGTGTTCCGCCGGGTCACCGTGCCGCTGCTCGCGCCGGTCCTGGTGGTCGTCATGGTCACCCTGATGATCAACGTGATGAAGGTGTTCGACCTCGTCTACATCATCGCCCCGCAGCCCAGCCAGGACAACGCCAATGTGCTGGCGCTGCAACTGTTCCTGTCGTCGTTCGGCGGCGGCGGCAACTACGGCGTCGGCAGCGCGCTCGGTGTGATCCTGCTGGTGCTGGTGGCGCCGGTGATGTACGTGAACATCCGCCGGCTGCGGAAGGAGCGCCGACCGTGACCGCACACGACACGACGGCAGGGGCCCGGCGTTCGCTCGCCGCCCGGGTGACGAGCGGCGCGGCGGGCGGGGCGCTGCGGGTCTTCCTGGTCCTGGTGGCCCTGTTCTGGCTGGTGCCGACCTTCGGGCTGCTGGTGTCGTCGTTCCGCGATCCGACGGACATCGCGTCGTCGGGCTGGTGGAAGGTGTTCACCGCGCCGAGCCAACTCACCGCCCGCAGCTACGAGTCGCTGCTGGAGAAGGACGCGATCACGCACGCCCTGTTCAACACCGTGTGGATCACGGTCCCGGCGACGCTGCTCGTGGTGCTGTTCGGCGCGATGGCCGGATACGCCTTCGCGTGGATCGACTTCAGGGGGCGGGACTGGTGGTTCCTGCTGGTGGTGGCGTTGTTGGTGGTGCCGGTGCAGGTGGCGCTGATCCCGCTCTCCGCCCTGTTCGGCACGATCGGGATCTTCGGCGACATCATCGGCGTGGTCCTCTTCCACGTCGGCTTCGGACTGCCGTTCGCCATCTTCCTGTTGCGGAACTTCTTCGCGGAGATCCCGCGCGAACTCCTGGAGGCGGCGCGGCTCGACGGGGCCGGTGAGACCCGGCTGTTCCTGACCGTGGTGCTGCCGCTGGGGGCTCCGGCGCTCGCGTCGCTGGGCATCTTCCAGTTCCTGTGGGTGTGGAACGACATGCTGGTGGCGCTGGTGTTCTCGAACTCCGCGTCGCAGCCGCTGACGGTGGCACTCCAGCAGCAGGTACGGCAGTTCGGCAGCAACATCGAGGTGCTGGCGCCCGGCGCGTTCCTGTCGATGGTGGTGCCGCTGGTCGTGTTCTTCGCGTTCCAGCGGCAGTTCGTGTCGGGCGTGATGGCGGGCGCGGTCAAGTAGCCGACGGGGCAACGGGATCGGGAGGGCGGGGCCGCGCGGGTCCCGCCCTTTCGGCTGCCCGGCCGGTCCCCCGTATGCCGCAGGGAACGTAACCAAGTCACTCCTTCGGCCGTTCCCGGCAAAGGCCCGTTCGACGACGGGCCGACCGTCCTCGCCGACCCATGGATGTGCCTTGCCCAGGTTCAGTGTCATCGTCCCCGCGTACAAGGTGCAGGCGTATCTGACCGCCTGCCTGGAATCGGTGCTGTCGCAGTCGTACCCGGACCTGGAGGTCATCGCGGTCGACGACTGTTCGCCGGACGGGAGCGGGGCGGTCATCGAGGAGTTCGCGGCGCGGGACGCGCGGGTGCGGGCGGTGCGGCTGGCGGAGAACCAGGGGCTCGGCAAGGCCCGTAACGCCGGGATGGCGCGGGCGAGCGGTGACTACCTGGTGTTCCTGGACGGCGACGACACCCTCGCCCCGCACGCGCTGCGCTCGATCGCCGACCGGCTGAAGGAGACCGGCGATCCGGATGTGCTGGTCTACGACTACGCGCGGCTGTACTGGACCGGTGAGACCGTCCGCAACAAGGCGGCCGTCCAGCTCAGCGAGGAGGGCCCGGCGCCGTTCCGTCTGGAGGACCGGCCGGGGCTGCTGCGGCTGCTGATGGTGGCGTGGAACAAGGCGTACCGGCGGGAGTTCGTGCTCCGGGAGCGGTTCCTGTTCCCGCCGGGCTACTACGAGGACACGCCGTGGACGTATCCGGTGCTGATGGCGGCGGAGTCGGTGGCGACCCTGGACCGGGTGTGCGTGCACTACCGGCAGCGCCGGGCGGGCAACATCCTCTCCACCACGGGCCGCGCCCACTTCGACGTCTTCGACCAGTACGACCGGGTCTTCGCGTACGTCGGGACGCGTCCCGAACTGGCGCGCTGGCAGCCGGTGTTGTTCCGGCGGATGGTCGATCACCTGCTCACCGTGTACACCCGCAAGGACCGGTTGCCGCGTGCCGCCCGCGCCGAGTTCCTGCGCAAGGCCCGTACGTATTACCGGCGTTACCGGGTCCCGGGCCTCGATCTCACGCCGGGTGCGCGGCTGCGGCACGTCCTGGTCAGGCGCGGCCTGCACCGCACGTACCGCACCCTCCAGTGGGCGGCGTCCACACGCCGTCGCGTCCGCAGGATCGGCGTCACGTCCCGGCGGGCGCTGCGCACTTCGGCGTTGCGGCTGCACTACCGCGTGCAGTGCCGGTTGCCGTTGCGGGCCGACCGTGCGGTGTTCACCGGCGACGACGGGCACGGCCACGGCTGTCATCCGGGCGCGCTGGAGGAGGCGTTCCGCGCGCACGCCCCGCAGCTGCGCACGGCGTGGGTCGCGCGGCCCGAGCACCACCACACGATCCCCTCGGCCACGGCCCGTATCGCGCCGGACTCGGCCGCGTACTGGACGGCGCTGGCCCGCTCCAAGTACCTGGTCAGCAATGCCCACTTCGAGCCCGGCATGGTCAAGCGGCGCGGCCAGATCATGGTCCAGACCCACCAGGGCACCCCGCTCAGCCACTTGGGCCTCGACCTCCTGGAACGCCCTGCGGCAGTACGGGAGTTGGACTTCGAGGCGCTTCTCAAGGACGTCGACCGCTGGGACTACGTGGTCTCCGCCAACCGCCACTCCACGCTGACCTGGGAACGCGTCCACCCGGGCACCTACACGACCCTGGAGTACGGCAGCCCGCGCAACGACGTGTTCCAGCGGGCGACTTCGGCGGACGTGACCCGGCTGCGCGCCTCGCTCGGCATCCCCGAGGACACGGTCGCGATCCTCTACGCACCGGCCCGCCGCGCCTTCCGGCGTACCCAGCACTGCCCACTGGACCTGGAGCGGATCGCCCGCGAACTCGGCCCCGGCTTCACGATCCTGGCCCGCACCCACGCCTCCCTCGACGGCCCGCCGCCCCCCGGCGTCCTGGACGTGAGCGCCCACCCGAGCGTCCCGTCGCTCTGCCTCGCCTCGGACGCCCTGCTGACCGACCACTCGTCCCTGATGTTCGACTACGCCAACCTGAACCGCCCGATCATCCTGCACACGGCCGACCACGAGACGTTCAAGGCGGCCGAGGGCACGTACATCGACCTCCACGCCACCCCACCGGGCCCCACCGCCCGAACGGAGGACGACCTGATCACCCTCTTCACCACGGACCACTGGCGATCCCCCGCCGCCACCCGCCAACGAGCCCATTTCCACTCCCACTTCTGCCCCCAGGACGACGGCAGAGCAGCGACCCGAGTGGCCCGCCGGGTGCTCCTGGACAACCCCGGCTGAGAAACACAGCCAAGGGGCGCGGGGTCCCTGCCAACGAGCGTCCCGGCAACGCCGGTCAAGGGGCGCGGGGCTGTATTCGATAGGCGGCTCCGCCGCGCGAGCGCGACCAGCCCCACGGCGCCGCACCCGAAAAACAACCCGATCCCCCGGAGAGAAAGACAAGAATGCCCCGCTTCAGCATCATCGTCCCGTCCCACGGGGTGACCGGCCGCCTACCCGAGGCCCTGGACTCTGTCCTCTCCCAGTCCTTCGGCGACTTCGAGCTGATCCCGGTCCACGACACCCCCACCGACGCGCCTGCCGCCACCGAAGTCACCGCCGGCCACCAGGCACGGGACTCCCGAGTCACCCCCGTGCACTCCCCCCCGTCGGCCGGCCTGGCGGCGGCCCGCCGCACGGGACTCCACACGGCGACCGGCACGTACGTCCTCTTCCTCGACGGCGACGACACCCTCGCCCCGGGCGCGCTGGCAACGCTGGACGCCCGCCTGCGGGAGACGGACGACCCGGATGTCCTGCACTTCGAGCACGAACGCGTCCCGTGGTGGGAGGGCCCTGCCACCAACCCGGCCGCGCTCCTGGTGCCGAAGACCCCACCGGACGCCTTCCACCCCGAGGAGGTCCCCCGCCTGACCGGCGTCCACCTCCCGGCGTGGAGCGCCGCCTACCGCCGCGCCTTCCTCGCGGAGCACGAACTCACCTTCAACGACGGCGACTTCACGGACGTGTCGTTCGGCGGCCTGACCATGCTGGCGGCCACCCGCGTCGCGGTCCTGCGCACGGTCCTGGTCCGCCACCTGGTCCGCAGGCAGGGCAGCCGGATGGCCCTCCCCGAGGCCGAGCACCTCGAACTCCTCGACCAGGTCGACCTGTTGCTGACCCGCGCGGCCGAACTCGGCACCCCGGCACGGCGGACGGGCCCGCTGTTCGAGCAGCTCTTCGCGCTGGTGCTGAAGACGGCCGCCCGCCCCCGCCGCCTCGGCTCCAGGCGCCGGGACTTCTTCCGCCGGGCGAGCATCCTGTACCGACGGCACCGCCCGGCCGGGTACCGCGCCCCGGGCGGCAGCGTCGGCGTGCAGCACCGGCTCCTCGCGGCCGGTTCGTACCCGGCGTTCCAGGCGCTGCGCGGCGCCAACCGCGCGGTGTCCGGGTCGCTGGCCCGGCTGCCCCGCCCGCGTGGCCTGCGCACCCGGCTGCGGTACGCGCGTGCGCTGCGCCGCCCGTTGGACGAGAACCTCGCGGTGTACTGCGCCTACTGGGGCCGGGGTTACGCGTGCAGCCCGGCGGCGATCCACGCGAAGGCGGCTGAACTCGCCCCGCACATCAGGTCGGTGTTCCTGGTGGAGCCGGAGGCGGTGGCGTCGGTGCCGGAGGGCGTGGAGTACGCGGTGATCGGCTCGCACCGCGCCTGGGAGCTGCTGGCCCGCGCCACGTACCTGGTGAACAACGCCAACTTCGCCGAGGGTGTCGTCAAACGGCCGGGCAGCGTGCACGTCCAGACGCAGCACGGGACGCCGTTGAAGAAGATGGGGGTCGACCAGTCGACGTACCCGGTGGTGGCCGCGGCGACCGGCAGTTTCACCAAGTTGCTGGGCCGGGTGGACCGTTGGGACTACAACCTGTCGTCGAACCGGCACTCCACCGAGGTGTGGGAGCGCGCTTTCCCGGGCTCCTACGAGCAGTTGGAGTACGGCTATCCGCGCAACGACGTCTATCTGACGGCGACCGCCGACGACGTGGCCCGTATCCGGCGTGAACTCGGCGTCCCCGAGGGCAGGACGGCGGTGCTGTACGCGCCGACCCACCGCGACCACCACACCGGGTTCGAGACCGGCCTCGACCTGGACGCGTTCTGCCGGGCGGCCGGTGACGACGTGGTCGTGCTGCTGCGGGCGCACTACTTCTACGACGAGGGCCGGGCGCTGGGCGACGGCCGGGTCATCGACGTGACCGGGCACCGCTCCTCCGAGGATGTGTGCCTGGCCGCCGACGCGCTGATCACCGACTACTCGTCGATCATGTTCGACTACGCCAACCTGGACCGGCCGATCGTCGTGTTCGCCGACGACTGGGAGGTCTACCGGGAGACCCGGGGCGTCTACTTCGACCTGCTGGCTGCGCCGCCCGGCCCGGTCGCGCGCAGTGCCGAGGAGCTGGCGCGGGTCTTCGCCGACGGCTCGTACGCGGGGCCCGCGTCGACGGCGGCGCGGGCCCGATTCCGGTCCCGTTTCTGCCAGTTCGACGACGGGCGGGCCGCCGAGCGGGTCGTGCGCCGGGTGCTGCTCGGTGAGCCGCCCGAGGCGATCCCCCCGCTCACGCCGCTCGCCGAGCGCGTCCCGGCCCCCGCCGCCGCCCCCCTCGTAAGGAGCTGACCCCGCAGTGCCCCGCTTCAGCGTCATCCTGCCCGTCTTCAAGGTGCAGGGCTTTCTGCGCGAGTGCCTCGACTCGGTCCTTCAGCAGTCGTACCGGGACCTGGAGGTGATCGCCGTCGACGACTGTTCCCCGGACGGCTGCGGCGCGATCCTCGACGAGTACGCCGCCCGCGACCCCCGGGTGCGGGTGCTGCACCTGCCTGAGAACGTCGGCCTCGGCCGGGCCCGCAACGCCGGGATGCCGCAGGCCACCGGCGACTTCCTGTTCTTCCTGGACAGCGACGACACCCTCACCCCGGGCGCGCTGCGGGCGATGGCCGACCGGCTGGCGGAGACCGGCGATCCGGATGTGCTGGTCTTCGACTACGCGCGCACCTACTGGTGGGGCGGCACCCGGCGCAACGTCCTCGCGCAGATCCTCGCCGACGCGGCCGAGGGGACGTTCACGGTCGCCGAACGGCCGGAGATCCTGGACCTGTTGATGGTCGTGTGGAACAAGGTGTACCGGCGGGAGTTCGTCGCCGAGCACGGGTTCGTGTTCCCGCCCGGCTACTACGAGGACACCCCGTGGACGTTCCCGGTGCTGCTGAGCGCGGGGCGGATCGCGACGTTGGACCGGATCTGTCTGGACTACCGGCAGCGGCGCCAGGGCAACATCCTGTCCACCACGAGCCGTAAGCACTTCGACATCCACGACCAGTACGCGCGGGTCTTCGCGTTCGTCGACTCCCGCCCGGAGCTTGTGAGTTGGCGGCCGTATCTGCACGCCAAGATGGGTGAGCACTGTCTCGACATCCTCTCCAAGCCGGACCGGCTGCCGCCCGCCGACAAGGCCGAGTTCTTCCGCCGCACGGCCGGGATGTTCCGCGCCCACCGCCCCGACGGCGTGCGGGTGCCGCCCGAACTGCGGGTGCTGGAGGGGAGTTACGCCGTCTACCAGTCCCGTCGGCAGGCGGGCCGTGCGGTGCGGGAGCTGGCCCGCCGCGCCCAACGCCCCCGTAAAGCAGCGGCCGTTCGCCTTGCCCGCACGCGCGACGCGGTCACCGCTCGCCGTTCCCTGGACCCGAACCTGGTGGTGTACTCGGCGTTCTCGCACCGGGGTGTGCTCGGTGACCCGGGGGCGATCTATCTCAAGTCCCGTGAGATCGCACCGCAGTTGCGCGGGGTGTGGGTGGTGCGGGACGAGGAGACGGCCGCGCTGCTGGCACCGGACGTCGAACGTGTCGTGCTCGACTCCCCGGAGTACCGCCGGGTCACCGCGCGGGCCTCCTTCTTCGTCAACAACGTCAACTGGCCCGGCACGCTGGCCAAACGGCCCGGCAGCGTCCACATCCACACCCACCAGGGCACCCCGCTCAAGTACATGGCGGCCGACCTGCTCACCAAGCCGGGCGCCCGGCACGGCGTCGACGTGCCGCAGATGCTGCGCCGCGCCGACCGCTGGGACCACAGCCTGGTCGCCAACCTGCACTCGGAGCGGGTGTGGGAGCGGGCCTACCCCTGCCACTTCACGTCGGCGAGGACCGGCAGCCCGCGCAACGACGTCCTGGTCGCCGCGCCCGCCGCCCGGACCCGCGAGGCCCGCGAGCGCCTGGGCATCCCCGCAGGTCACACCGCCGTGTTGTACGCGCCGACCCGGCGTGAGTACCGCAGGGGCGGGCATGTCGAGCGGATCGACCTGGCCCGGTTCGCCGCCGATCTGGGGCCCGGCCACACCCTGGTCGTGCGGCTGCATCCGTCGCTGGCCACCGGACACGCGCGCGGCCTGGGCCTGTCGGACCTGCACCGGCGGGGCGTCCTGGTCGACGCCACCGACGTCCCGCACGTCGAGGATGTGCTGCTCGCCGCCGATGTGCTGGTGACCGACTACTCGGCCCTGATGTTCGACTACGCCCTCCTGGACCGGCCGATCGTCGTGCACGCCGACGACTGGGGCGCCTACACCGCGAGCCGGGGCGTGTACTTCGACGTCACCGCCGCGCCGCCCGGCCATGTGACCGCTTCCTACCGGGAGTTGGCGTGGCTGTTCGCGTCCGGGACCTGGCGGGACGCGGAGTCGGCCCGGCACCGGGGCCAATTCCGGGACAGGTTCGGCCAGTTCGACGACGGGCGGGCCGCCGAGCGGGTGGTGCGGACCCTGCTCCTCGGCGAGGACATGCCCGCGCCGGGCGACCCCCGGGTGCCGTCGCCGCAGTCGGCCCGCGACCTGCTCGCCTCCTCGTGAGGCCGCGTACCTGGGTGCTGCTCCTGGCCGCCGTCTTCGCCGTGCTCCAGCTCGCGAACGTCACCGGCCGGGACACCCCCGACACCAAGAACTACCTGGCGTACGCGCTGCTCCTGCGCGGCGACGACACCCGGGCCGCGACCGCCGCCACCGTCGCCTACGTCTGCGCGGGCGAGGCGACCATGGCCCACCGCAACCAGCTCGTGAACGTCGTCCACTTCCACGCCCCCGATCCGGCGCCCCGGGTGGCCGCGCGGTGCCGGGCGGCGCAGTGGCGGGGCGTGGAGCAGCGGCTGCGGGCCGGGGACACCGGCGCGCACACGGTGCCGTTCGCGTCGTACCGGTTCCAGCGGATCTTCGAGGTGCGGCCGGGGTATCCGGCGTTCCTGGTGCCGTTCCTCACGCTGTTCGGGGTGACCTGGGGGCTGTGGCTGGCCGGGGTCGTCGTGACGGTCGCGGGCGGGGTGCTGGCGTTCCTGATCCTGCGGGCGCTGGCCGTGCCGGTGCCGTTGGCGCTGACCGGGCAGGCGCTGTTCTATGTGCTGCCGTGCGGGACGACGGCGATGCGGCCGATGACCGAGGGGCTGTTGCTGGCGTTGACGCTGGCCGCGCTGTGGGGCTGTGCGCTGGTGCTGCGCGGGACGCGGCCGCGGGCGGGGCTCGCGCTGGTCGGCGGTGCGCTGCTGGCGCTGTTCACGGTGAAGCACTCGCAGGCGCTGTTCCTCGGCCTGTGCCTGGCCGGGGCGGGCGCGCTGATCGCCGTTGCCCGGCGTCGTGGGGGCCGGGCGCCGGGGCGCGGGGTGGTGGCGGTGGCCGGGATCGGTCTGGGCGCGGCGCTGGGGACGTTGCTGCTGGCGCGGCTGCTGCACTATCCGTCGGAGTCGGAGAGCCTCCAGGATCTGCTGACGGATCACTTCGCGCGGCCCGACCGGGCCCGGCCGTGGGCGGACTTCCTGCGGCTGACGGTCAACTTCTGGGTGGAGTGGACGCGCCGGCAGCTGTGGGAGCCGGTGTTCGTGGCGGCGCTGGCGGCCGGGGCGTGGGGCGCGTCGCGGCGGCCCGCGTTCGGGGCGTTCCTGGTGGCGGGCGCGGCCACCGGGGTGCTGACGCAGGCCGGGCATCCGGACATCGGGATCTGGGGGGACCGGCTGATCGTGCTGGCGTGGCTGCTGCCGGTGCTGGGGGTGCCGTTGCTGCTGGAGCCGGTGGTGCGGGCGCGGGTCGGTGTGCCGGGCCAGGATCAGGGCCAGGGCCAGGGCCAGGGCCAGGGTCAAGGAGAGCGGGCAGCTCACTCGATGAGGTGAAAATCAGCCGATCTGCTCACCCGACAAGGTGATGGTCGGTCATATGGTTGACGGGCTCGGGAAGATACCGCAAATGCCCCGAGCTACCCCTTCCTCCTCGTGAGCGCCGGTCTCGGCGTCCGGCGGGCGACGCGTGGCGCGACGGCGCTGCGCGGCGGCCGGTTCTGGCGTCCGACGCCGTTCCAGCTGTGCGGTCTCGTGTTCTGGCTGGTGATGTCGCTGGCCTACTGGCGGGTGCCGCTGTGCTGCGACGCCGGTCAGCACGCGGCGGTCGTCGAGCGCCTCAAGGCGTCCCTGTTCGCGCCGCGTCATCCGATGGCCGACCTGCCGGGCGCGGGCAGCCCGTACTACTCGCCGTACGCGGTGGCCGAGGGTGTGTTCGCGCGGCTGACCGGCCTCGGCGGCTGGGAGGTGCTGCGTCTTGCGGGGCCGTTGAACCTGGTGGTGCTGCTGACCGGCGTGGGGCGGCTGGTGCGGGTGCTGACGGCCCGGCCGTGGGCGCCGGTGCTGGCGCTGGCCGCGATGACGCTGCTGTGGGGCACCGAGCGGGCCTGGTGGAGCGGGTACCTCGGGCTGATGTCGATGACCGGCAACCTCGGCTACCCGTCGACGTGCGCGATCGGCCTGACGTTCTGGGCGTGGGCGCTGACGGCGGAGCGGGCCCGCAACGCCGGTCGGATGCGGTACGTCGGCCCGAGCGGGCTGCCGAACCTCGCCGGGTACGCGAGCCTCGGGGTGCTGTACGGGCTGATCCTGCTGGTGCACCCGATCACGTCGGTGGCGGCGGCGCTGGGCGCGGTGGCGTTCGTGGCGGGCTGGCAGCGCGGCTGGGGTGCGGAGGTGCTGGGCCGCTGGGCGCTGGCGGGGGCGACGGCGCTGCTGGTGGCGGGCGCGTGGCCGTACTTCGACGTGTTCGCGCTGGCCGGTGATCCCAGCGTCGACGCCGTGCACCGGCGGCTCTACGACACGCTCGGCGGCCATTTCTGGCTGGCGGCCATCGGGCTCCCGGCGCTGTGGCTGCGGGCCCGGCGCACCGCGCGCCCGGGCTCGGTGTGGTCCTGGGCGCGTGATCCGCTGGTGCTGCTGTTCCTGCTCGACTGCCTGGTCGTGACGTACGGCTGGGTCAGCGGGCACTACACCTACGGGCGGATTCTGGGGCTGACGCTGGTGCCGCTCCAGTTCGCGCTGGCGGTGGAGCTGGCGGCGCCGCGCCCCTGGCCCACCCGGCGCCGGGTGCTCGGGTGGGTCGCGGCGGTGGGTGCCGGGGTCGGGTTCCTGTCCGTGCAGGCGGGGGCGGTGGTGCCGAGGGCGCTCGATCCGGTGGGGTTCGAGCAGCCGCCGCGCTGGCCCGCGTACACCTGGGCGGCGCGGCACATCAAGCCGGGCGAGCCGGTGATCACCGAGGGCTACTACGCCGGTCACGCGCTGGCCGGGTACGGCGCCGATCTCGCGGCGCCGGCCTGGCCGGACGCGTCGTTGGACGAGCGGGAACGGCTGCGCCGGGTCGCCGACGTCCGCGCCTACCTCGCCCGCGACTCGACCCGCGCGGGGCGTGCCGCCGTCGCCCGCCGGTACCGCGTGCGCTGGCTGCTGCTGACGCGCTGGCACCGGGTGCCGGAGGAGGCGGTGGTGGTGGCGTGGAACCGGCGGACCGGGGAGGTGCTGGCGCGGGTCGGGTCGCCGGGGTCGGCGGGGGTCACTCGATGACGAGGTCGACCTCGATGTTGCCCCGGGTGGCGTTGGAGTACGGGCAGACCTGGTGGGCGGTCTCGACCAGCGTGCGTCCGGTGGCCTGGTCCACGGTGTCGGGCAGCTCGACGCGGAGGGTGACCTTGAGGCCGAAGCCCTCGCCCACCTTGCCGATGCCGACCTCGGCGGTCACGGCGGCGTCGCTGACGTCGACCTTGGCCTGCTTGCCGACGAGGCCGAGGGCGCTGCCGAAACAGGCGGCGTACCCGGCGGCGAACAGCTGCTCGGGGTTGGTGCCGTTGCCGTCGCCGCCGAGCTGCGGCGGCATGGCGAGCTGGAGGTCGATCTTGCCGTCGGAGGAGACGGCACGGCCGTCGCGGCCGTGGGTGGCGGTGGCGACGGCGGTGTAGAGCGCGTCCATGGAGAACCATCCCTCTCGAAGTCGTGTCCGGCGGCTCCTGGGGTGCCGCCTCACAGCAGAAGTAGAGCACACAATTCAATTGGGCACAACTAAATGGCTCGCCGGGGCTATCCTGGGCTCATGACCACGCCCTCCGCCGACTGGCTCCGCCTCGACCAGCAGATCTGCTTCTCCCTGAACGCCGCCTCGCGCGCCTTCGGCGGCCTCTACCGCGTGATCCTCAAGGACCTCGGCCTCACCTATCCGCAGTACCTGGTGATGCTGGCGCTGTGGGAACACGGCGAACTGCCCGTCAAGAAGCTCGGCGAGCAGCTGCGCCTCGACTCCGGCACCCTCTCCCCGCTGCTGAAACGGCTGGAGACGGCCGGTCTGGTCCACCGCGAACGCAGCGCCCGCGACGAACGCTCGGTGGAGATCCGCCTCACCGCCGAGGGCACCGCCCTGCGCGAACGGGCCCTGGAGGTGCCCCGCCGCATCGCCACCGCGACCGGCTTCGACATCGAGGAGATCGGCGCCCTGCGCACCCGCCTCGACGCCCTCACCTCGGCCCTGGACGCGGCGACCCACCGGGAGGCGAGCGCGCCGACGTCCGCCCCACAGCCACCGCCGACCTCCTAGCCGTTGCGACTCTTACCGACCATTAGTCGCGTATAGGCACGGACCCGGCATACGGGCGGCTTACGATCCGCCGTGATGAAAGCCTCCCCACGTGCCATCACGGACATCCTGCGCAACGTCGCCGGCGCCCACCGGCTCCTCGTTCTCGCCGTCGGCTGGGCCCTGAGCCGCGCCCTGATGCTGTGGCTGCTCGTCGAGAGCGGGTCGCCCGCGCTGCGCTGGGGCGGCGTCGCCCGGGAGGTGTGGCGCCTCTACCACCACTGGTACGGCGTCCTCGCGCACGGCGTCTTCCCGACCCACGACCCGCTCTGGCAGTACCCGCCGGGTGCGGGTCCGGTGCTGCTCGCGCCCGCGCTGCTGCCGGGGCTGACGTACTTCCAGGCGTTCGTCGCCCTCACTCTCGTCGCCGACGCGGCCGTCACGGCGTCGCTCGCGCGCGCGGGTGCGCGTCCCGGCCGTTCGCTGCGGGGCGCCGCCTACTGGACCGGGGGCCTCCCGCTGCTGCTGCACCTCCCGTTGGCCCGCTACGACGTGCAGGCCACGGCGTTCGCCGTCATCGCCCTGTTGACGTTGTCGCGCTCCACGCGTGCGTGCGGGGCGCTGGCGGCACTCGGCGCCCTGGTGAAGGTGTGGCCGGTGCTGGTGCTGCTGGGCGTGACGAAGGGGCGGGCGACGAGGTCGTCGTGGAGCTGGGCCGCCGCGACCGGCGCCGGTGCCCTCGGCGTGCTGGCCGCGCTCTTCAGCCACCCCCTGTCCTTCCTGCGCGAACAGGGCGGCCGGGGTGTGCAGATCGAGTCCCTCGGCGGCACCGTGCTCGGCCTCGCGACCCACGCCGGCTGGCCCGGGAAGGTCCGCTACCGGTACGGCGCCTTCGAGTTCACGGGACCGTACGTCCGTACGGTGGCGCACGCTTCCCTCGCGCTCACCGCGCTGGCGTTCGCGCTGATGCTGCTGTGGCGGCTGCGGGCCCGCCGCTGGAGCCCGGCCACGCCCTACGACGCCGCGCTCAGCGCCGTGCTGCTCTTCACGGTGACCAGCCGGGTCATCAGCCCGCAGTACCTGATCTGGCTGCTCGGCCTGGCCGCCGTCTGCCTGACCTCGCGGCACACCACGCAACGCCCGGTGGCGGCCCTGATCCTCGCGGCCACGGCCGTCAGCACCGTCGTCTACCCGGTCCTGTACGACCAGGTCAGGGAGTGCACCTGGACGGGGTGCGGCCTGATGGTGCTGCGCAACGGCCTGCTGCTGGCGGCGGCCGTCGTGTCGTTCACGCGTCTGTGGCGCACGACCCGGCCCCTCGCGCTGCCGCCGCTGACCCGAGGCGCCCGGCTCCCCGCCCCCGCCCTCGGCGCGCCCCGCCTGCTTCACTGATACCGGGAACAGGCCAACTGACGAGGGGACGGCCGACATGACCTGGCTCATCACCGGCGGCGCCGGATACATCGGGGCACATGTCGTGCGCGCGATGACGGCGGCGGGCGAGCGGACCGTGGTGTACGACGACCTGTCGACGGGGGCCGCCGAACGGGTGCCGGACGGCGTGGAGTTGGTGACGGGCTCGACCCTGGACGGCGAACGGGTCGCCCGCGCGCTCGCCGACCACGAGGTCACCGGCGTCATCCACCTCGCGGCGAAGAAGCAGGTCGGCGAGTCCGTCCACCTCCCCCTGCACTACTACCGGGAGAACGTCGAGGGCCTGCGCGTCCTGCTTGAGGCGGTCACGTCGGCCGGGGTCGGGGCGTTCGTGTTCTCGTCGTCGGCGGCGGTCTACGGCATGCCGGACGTCGACCTGGTGACGGAGGAGACGCCCTGCGTGCCGATGTCGCCGTACGGCGAGACCAAGCTCGCCGGTGAGTGGCTGGTCCGCGCCACCGGTCACGCCAGCGGCCTGGCCACCGCGTCCCTGCGGTACTTCAACGTCGCCGGCGCCGCCTCCCCCGACCTCGCCGACACCGGCGTCACCAACCTGATCCCGATGATCTTCGAGCGGCTCGGCGCGGGCGAGCCCGCCCGGATCTTCGGCGCCGACTACGACACCCCCGACGGCACCTGCGTGCGCGACTACATCCACGTCGTCGACCTCGCCAAGGCCCATGTCGCCGCCGCCCGTGCCCTGCGCGCCGGTCCCGGTCGCGCTCTGACCCTCAACATCGGGCGGGGCGAGGGCGTTTCGGTGCGCGAGATGATCGACCGGGTGGGTGCCGTCACCGGTCAGGTCCGCGCCCCGCTGGTCGTCCCGCGCCGCCCCGGTGACCCGGCGAGCGTCGTCGCCTCGGCCGCCCGCGCCCACACCGAGCTGGCCTGGAAGGCCCACCACGACGTCCAGGACATGATCACGTCGGCATGGGCGGGCTGGGTGCGCACGCATCCGGAGGCGGACACCCGCCCGGAGGCAGGCGCCCGTCCGGTTGCGGGCCCCACCGACCTGCCCACGACCCCGGCCTGACTCCAACAGGCCTCGCAGCAGGGGCCGTTGCCGTCCGGGCCGACGGCGACGCGTCGACGCGCCCTGACCTGTCCGCCTGCACCTCGATCACGTCAACTTCCCAAGTTCCGCTGGGAGCACGGTAGTTACAGTGCGATCGGCGTGATCACAGGCGGACCAGGAAGGCGTGGACGGCATGGGTGACTTGGGCGGCAGGGGCCGCAAGGGTGGCAGGGGCGATACCGGCGACCGGGGCGAAGGACGGATGACGGCCGGGTCGTCGGGGCCGAGTCGGCGTGCGCTGGTGGGGCGCGGTGCGCTGGCCGCGCTGTCCGTCACCGGTGTCGGCGCCGGGCAGGCTTCCGCCGCCGACGACGGCGCCGGGCGGGGCGGAGTGGAGGGGCCGGCCGTGCCCTGGGAGCCCGTGCCGGTGCCGGAACAGGTGCCGGTGACCGAACACCGGGTGCCGGTCGCCGGGGGCGGCAGCCTGTGGTGCTGGGACACCGGCGGCAACGGGGAGCCCGTCGTGCTGCTGCACCCCGGCTCCGGCAGCGGCGAGAGCTGGCCGTACCAGCAGCCGGTGCTGGCCCGCGCCGGGTTCCGGACGATCGGCTACTCGCGGCGCGGCGCCCACGGTTCGGTGGCCGGGGACCCGGCCCGCGCGGACACCGTCTCCGGCGATCTGCACACCCTCGCCGACCAACTCGGCCTGGACCGTTTCCACTTGGCCGCGTCGGCGGCGGGCGGCCAGGTCGCCGTCGACCACGCCCTGTCCCATCCGGAACGGCTGCGCAGCCTCACCGTCTCCGGCAGCATCATGGGCATCTCGGACGCCGACTACACCCGGCTCTCCGCGTCGCTGCGGCCCGCCGGGTTCTCCCAACTGCCCGTCGAGTTCCAGGAGTTGGGCCCCTCCTACCGGGGCGGCGACCCGGCCGGTGTGGCGGCCTGGCTGGCGATCCACGCGCGGGCCAGGACGGACGACGCGTTCAGCCAGACGTTCGCCCACACCATCACCTGGGCGGCCCTGGAGACCCTCGCCCTGCCGGTCCAGCTGATCACCGGCGACGCGGACCTCTACTCCCCGCCCTCCGTCAAGCGGCTCATCGCCCGGCACCTCCGGAACGTCGAGACCCACGTCATCACCGAGGCGGGCCACAACCCCCACTGGGAACAGCCCGCCGCCTGGAACCACACCCTGCTCACCTTCCTGAACCAACACTGACCAGCCCCGAGTTCGCGACCCGGGCATGAAATCCCGGTCCGCCTCACCAACCCGGCACCGCGAAGTCCCGTCCCCCGCCCCCGCCCACGCACCCGGAACCGGCACCGGCACCGGCAAGTCCCGTCCCGTTACCGGTTGTTGAGGTAGGCCAGCACCGCCAGCACCCGGCGATGCCCGCTGTCACTCGCCGGGAGCCCGAGCTTCAGGAAGACGTTGCCGATGTGCTTGTGGACCGCGCGTTCGGTGACGACGAGGGTCCGGGCGATCGTCGCGTTGTCGCGGCCCTCCGCCATCAACCCGAGCACCTCACGCTCGCGGGGCGTGAGCGCGTCCAGCGGAGAGTCCTTGCGGCGGGTGAGCAGCTCGGTGACGACCTCGGGGTCGAGGGCCGTACCGCCCGCCGCGACCCGCTCCAGGGCGTCGAGGAACGCGTCGACCCGGCCGATCCGGTCCTTCAGCAGATAGCCGAGCCCGCCCGCGCCCCCGGCCAGCAGCTCGGCGGCGTACGACTCCTCCACGTACTGCGAGAGCACCAGCACCGGCAGCCCGGGAATCCGCTCCCGCGCCTCAAGCGCCGCGCGCAGCCCCTCGTCCCGGAACCCGGGCGGCATCCGGACATCGAGCACGGCCGCGTCCGGACGGTGTTCGAGCAGGGCGGGCAGCACCTCGGGGCCGGTGACCGCGACGCCGACCACCTCGTGCCCGGCAGACGTCAACAACAGGACGAGGCCCTCCCTGAGCAGGGCGTTGTCCTCAGCGATCACAACTCTCACGGCAGCACCGTCCAGGCTCGGGCCGCCGTGCGGCGACGTTGCGCGGGCAGCCTACTCACAGTGCCTTCAGCGCGGCGGCGGTGGCCCGGGCCAGCGACGGCAGATACGACTTGGGCAGCTTCGGGGTGCGGATGACGACGGCACGCCAGTAGAGGGGGCCGGAGATCAGGTCGAGGGCGAGGTCCTCGTCGATGTCCTGGCCGACCTCGCCGCGCCGGGCGGCCGCGACGACGATCTTGCTGGCGACGCCCTCCTGGCCCTCCCGCAGCGCCTTCTGCATCGCCTCGGCGATCTCCGGGTTGCGGGCCGCCTCGGCCTGGAGGTCCGGGATGATCTGGGAGGCCACCGGGTGCCGCAGGGCGCGCGAGGTCACCTCGTACAGCAGCCGCAGGTCACCCTCCAGGGAACCGGTGTCCGGAGCCGGCAGGCCCTGCACCGCGAGCGCCGACACCACGTCGAGCACCAGGTGCAGCTTGGAACGCCACCGCCGGTACACCGCCGTCTTCCCGACCCCGGCGCGCCGCGCGATGCCCTCGATGGACATGCGCGCGTACCCGACCGCCGCGAGTTCCTCGAAGACGGCCGCCCGGATGGCCTCCGTCACGTCCTCCCGCAGAACGGCCGCCCCGGCGGGGGCACGGCGGCGCGGACGCGTCTGGGGCTCGTCGGCGTTCGTCGTCATGCCGACCAGCATAGGCCGTCACGACGAAACGGTTGCGTCCCGACGTCGATTCGGCCTACGCTCACGTTGCGACGATACGGTCCCGTCCCGACGTAAGAAAACGTGAAGAGAAGCGTAAGGAAACGTCGGCCGCCGGGCACCCGCCGCCCACCAGCCTTCACCCCCACCCCGTCTCCTCCCCTCCCCTCCCTCCCCTCCCCCGAGCGAAAGCAGCGGATGTGAGCCAGGTCATCGACACACCGCCCCCGGCGCCGGCCCACGCCGACGGCGAACTCGCGGCGCTCGCCGCCCGCCACGGCCTCTCCGTCAGCGGCGCCCGCCCCAGCCTGTCGGCGTACGTCCGCCAGCTGTGGGCCCGGCGCCACTTCATCAGCGCCTTCTCCACCGCCAAGCTCACCTCGCAGTACAGCCAGGCGAAGCTCGGCCAGGTCTGGCAGGTCATGACGCCGCTACTGAACGCGGCCGTCTACTACTTCATCTTCGGCGTCCTGCTGGACACCAAGCGGGGCGTGCCCGACTACATCCCGTTCCTGGTCACGGGCGTCTTCATCTGGACCTTCACGCAGAGTTCGATCATGGCGGGCACCCGCGCGATCTCCGGCAACCTCGGCCTGGTGCGGGCGCTGCACTTCCCGCGGGCGGCGCTGCCGATCTCGTTCTGCCTCCAGCAGCTCCAGCAGCTGCTGTTCTCGATGGGCGCCCTCGTGGTGATCCTGCTCTGCTTCGGGGTGCCCGTCTCGGCGTCGTGGCTGCTGGCGGTGCCCGCGCTGGTGCTCCAGTTCGTGTTCAACGCGGGCATGTCGATGATCATGGCGAGGATGGGCGCGAAGACCCCGGACATCGCCCAGCTGATGCCGTTCCTGCTGCGCACCTGGATGTATGTGTCCGGCGTGATGTGGAGCATCGACAAGCTCACCAAGAAGGACCACCTGCCGCACGTCGTGACGGTGGCGCTGGAGACCAACCCGGCCGCCGTCTACATCGACCTGATGCGGTACTCGCTGATCGACACCTTCCACTCCAGCCAGCTGCCGCCGCACGTGTGGCCGGCGGCGGTCGGGTGGGCGCTGCTCGCCGGAGTCGGCGGGTTCATCTACTTCTGGAAGTCCGAGGAGACGTACGGCCGTGGCTGAGAACACCCCCGAGCTGATCCCCACCGTCGTCGCCGACGGCGTCGACATCGTCTACCGGGTCAACGGCACCGGCGCCGGACGCGGCACCGCCACCGCCGCCCTCAACCGCATGCTGCGCCGCGGGCAGACCGAGAAGGCGGCCGGCGTACGCCGCGTGCACGCCGTCAAGAACGTGTCGTTCGTCGCCTACCGCGGCGAGGCGATCGGCCTCATCGGCACCAACGGCTCCGGCAAGTCGACGCTGCTCAAGGCGGTCGCGGGGCTGCTCCCGGTGGAGAACGGCCGCATCTACACCGACGGCCAGCCCTCCCTGCTCGGCGTCAACGCCGCGTTGATGAACGACCTCACCGGCGAGCGCAACGTCTACCTCGGCGGCCTCGCCATGGGCATGTCCCGCGAGCAGGTCAGGGACCGCTACGACGACATCGTCGACTTCTCCGGCATCAACGAGAAGGGCGACTTCATCACCCTCCCGATGCGCACGTACTCCTCCGGGATGGCGGCCCGGCTGCGCTTCTCCATCGCCGCCGCCAAGGACCACGACGTGCTCCTCATCGACGAGGCGCTGGCCACCGGCGACCGCAAGTTCCAGAAGCGCTCCGAGGACCGCATCCGCGAACTGCGCAAGCACGCCGGCACCGTCTTCCTCGTCAGCCACAACAACAAGTCCATCCGGGACACCTGCGACCGGGTCCTCTGGCTGGAACGAGGCGAACTCCGCCTGAACGGCCCCACCGAAGAGGTCCTCCAAGAATACGAATCCTTCACAGGCGACAAATCCACCCAGAAGCCCCACCCAAAAACCCCAAAGAAAACCCCAATCCCGGCCTAACCAACTCCAGTAACCAGCCGACCAACGGCGGGCCGACGCCCGGCTTCCCCTTTCAGGGGCGCAAGCCTGTAGCCAACGGCGGCGCAACACCCGGCTTTTGCTTTTAAGGGGCGCGGGGCTGTTATCGATATGCGGCTCCGCCGCGCGGGCGCGACCAGCAGGGCCGAGCAGCTAGCCAACGGCGCTGCAACGCCCGGCTTTTAAGGGGCGCGGGGAACTGCGCGACCAGCCACGACGGCGCAGCACCCGCCCGACAACCTGGTCGTGGAACGACGATGAAGGCGCCCGGGACCATCAAGGTCCGGGGCGCCTTCATCGTCGTTGAAAAGAAGGGGCGTCAAAGCAACGCCCCTCAAGAACTACGCCCGCGTGCGCAGCAACGTACGCATCGTGCGCATAGCAACAGACAGGTTGGCGAGGTCAAACGCCTCAGACCCCTGGATCTCATCCAGCGTCACCCGCGCCCGCCCAAGAATCGGCGCGTTCTTCTCCTCCCACGCCTCGAACCGAGCCCCCGGCGTATCCGAACCGCTCCCCACGGCAAGCACATCCGCCGTCAACGCGGAGTGCGCCGCGTACAGGTCCTCCCGGATCGACGCCCGCGCCATCGACTGCCACCGGTCCGCACGAGGCAACTCGATGATGCGGTCCATGAGTTGGGAGATGTTCAGCCGGTCACCGAGGTCGTAGTACACCTCGGCGACATCCATCGGCTCCCGGCCCATCCGGTCGGCCACCGACACGATGTCGACGGCGGGGAAGACGGACGAGAACCCGGCGACCCGCGTGGCCAGCTCATCCGGCACCCCCGCCCCCGCCAGCTCGTCGTGGATCTTCTGCCACCACCGCGCGTCAGCACCCCGCAGCAGCTTCGGCAGCTCCTGCCACACCTGCTCGACCCGCTCCGCGAAGAACTCCACCGTCTGCGCGATCTGCAACGGCTGCGGCCGGTTGTTGAGCAGCCAGCGCGTGCCCCGCTCCACGAGCCGGCGCGAGTGCAGCCGGATACGGGTCTGGACGGCGGCCTCGACGGTGTTGTCGAGCGCCTCCACCGCGTCCCACACCGGCCCCGAACGGAAGATCGCGCGGGCCGCGGTCTGCGCCCGGACGATCTCTTCGAGCGACGCGCCGGTCTCCTCGCGCAGCCGGTGCAGATACGTTGTTCCGCCGGTGTTGACGGTGTCGTTGACCAGCACGGTCGTGACGATCTCGCGGCGCAGCGGGTGCTTGTCGACGTACTCGGCGAACTTCTCGCGCACGTCCGAGGGGAAGTACGCGTACAGCAGCCCGCGCAGATAGTCGTCGTCGGGCAGCGTGGTGTGCAGCAGCTCGTCGGCGACGGTGATCTTCGTGTAGGCCAGCAGCACGGCGGTCTCGGGGCTGGTCAGACCCTGGCCCTGGGAGAGCCGCTCGCGGATCTGGCGGTCCGAGGGCAGGAACTCCAGGGCCCGGTCGAGGTGCCCCTCGCGCACCAGGTGGCGCAGGAACCGCTGCTGGGCGTGGAGCATGTCCTTGGACTGGGCGAGCGCGTTGGCGATGGCGGTGTTCTGCGCGTAGTTGTTGCGCAGGACCAGCGTGCCGACCTCGTCGGTCATCGCGGCGAGCACCTTGTTGCGCTGCTTGACGGTCATGTCACCGTCGTTGACCAGGCCGTTGAGCAGGATCTTGATGTTCACCTCGTGGTCGGAGGTGTCCACGCCCGCGCTGTTGTCGATGGCGTCCGTGTTGATCTTTCCGCCGGACAGCGCGAACTCGATGCGGCCGAGCTGGGTCAGGCCCAGGTTGCCGCCCTCGCCGACGACCTTGACGCGCAGGTCGGCGCCGTCCACCCGGATCGGGTCGTTGGCCTTGTCGCCGACGTCGGCGTGGGACTCCGTCGACGCCTTGACGTAGGTGCCGATACCGCCGTTCCAGAGCAGGTCGACCGGTGCCTTGAGGATCGCCTTCATCAGGTCGGCCGGGGTCATCTTGGTGACGCCGGCCTCGATGCCGAGGGCCTCGCGGATGTGCGCGTTGACCGGGATGGCCTTGGCGGTGCGCGGGAAGACACCGCCGCCCGCCGAGATCAGGCCGGTGTCGTAGTCGGCCCAGGAGCTGCGGGGCAGCTCGAAGACGCGGCGGCGCTCGGCGTAGGAGCCGGCCGCGTCGGGGGTCGGGTCGATGAAGATGTGCCGGTGGTCGAAGGCGGCGACCAGGCGGATGTGCTCGGACAGCAGCATGCCGTTGCCGAACACGTCACCGGACATGTCACCGATGCCGACGACGGTGAAGTCCTCGGCCTGCGTGTCCACGTCCAGCTCGCGGAAGTGCCGCTTGACGGACTCCCAGGCGCCGCGCGCGGTGATGCCCATGCCCTTGTGGTCGTACCCGGCCGAGCCGCCGGAGGCGAACGCGTCCCCGAGCCAGAACCCGTAGGTCTGCGCGACCCCGTTGGCGATGTCGGAGAAGGTCGCGGTGCCCTTGTCGGCGGCGACGACGAGATAGGTGTCGTCCTCGTCGTGCCGGACCACGTCGGCCGGCGGGACGACCTCGCCGGCCACCATGTTGTCGGTGATGTCGAGGAGCGCCGAGATGAACGTCTTGTAGCTGGCGATGCCCTCCGCGAGCCACGCGTCGCGGTCGGCGGCCGGGTCGGGCAGCTGCTTGGCGACGAAGCCGCCCTTGGCGCCGACCGGCACGATGACGGTGTTCTTCACCATCTGCGCCTTGACCAGGCCGAGGATCTCGGTGCGGAAGTCCTCACGCCGGTCGGACCAGCGCAGCCCGCCGCGCGCGACCTTCCCGAACCGCAGGTGCACGCCCTCCACGCGCGGCGAGTACACCCAGATCTCGAACGCCGGACGCGGCGCGGGCAGGTCCGGGATGGCCTGCGGGTCGAACTTCATGGACACGTAGTCGTGCGGCGTGCCGCCCGTGGTGGCCTGGAAGAAGTTGGTGCGCAGGGTCGCCTTGATGACCGTCAGGAACGAGCGCAGGATGCGGTCCTCGTCCAACGAGGCCACCTGGTCGAGCGCCGCGTCGGCCTCTTCGAGGAGCGCGTCGACGATCTCGTGCCCGGCCCGCTGCCGCTCCGGCGCCATCCGCGCCTCGAACAGCGAGACGAGCAGCCGGGTGGTGTGCACGTTGTTGCGGAGGGTGTCCTCCATGTAGTCCTGGCTGAACGGCGATCCCGCCTGGCGCAGGTACTTCGCGTAGGCGCGCAGCACCATCGCCTGCCGCCAGGAGAGACCGGCGCTCAGCACCAGCGCGTTGAAGCCGTCGTTCTCCGCCTTGCCGGTCCAGGTGGCGGCGAAGGCCTCCTGGAAGCGCTCGCGGCCGTCCTCGCCGAGGTAGTCGGCGACGGAGCCGGAGAACTGCGGCATGCGCAGGCCAAAGTCGTAGATCCAGGCGATCGAACGGTCCGAGCAGCGCAGCTCGTAGGGCCGCTCGTCGACGACCTCGACGCCGAGCCGGCTGAGCACCGGCAGCACCGCGGAGAGGGAGACGGCGCCGCCCTTGCGGTAGATCTTGAACCGGCGTTCCTCGGGCGCCGCCCCGACCGGCTCGTAGAGACTGAGCGCGAACGTGTTCCCCTCGTCGAGCGCCTCGATGTGGACGAGGTCGGCGACGGCGGCGCGCGGGGTGTGGTCGGCCTTGTAGCCCTCGGGGAAGGCGCTGCCGTAACGGCGCAGCAGCTCGGCGGCCCGCTCCTCGCCGCACTCCGCGTTCAGCGCCTCGCCGAACGCGTCCGCCCAGGACCGTGCGGCCTCGGACAGCCGGACCTCGATCCGGTCCTTGTCGGCGTCCGACAGTTCGGGCAGCTCGGTGCCCTGCGGCACCCGCACCACGAAGTGCAGCCGGGACAGGATCGACTCGGTGTTCCAGGCGGTGAAGTCGACGCTGGTGCCGCCCAGTTCCTCCTTGAGGATGTCGATGATCCGCAGCCGGACGCCGGTGGTGTAGCGGTCGCGCGGCAGGTAGACGAGGGCGGAGTAGTAGCGCCCGTACTCGTCCTGACGCAGGTAGAGCCGCAGCCTGCGGCGCTCCTGGAGGTAGAGCACCGAGGTGACGATGGACTGCAACTCACCGATCGGCGTCTGGAACAGCTCGTCGCGCGGGTAGGTCTCCAGGATCTGGAGCAGGTCGCGGCCGTCGTGGCTGTTGGGCGAGAACCCGGCCCGCTCCAGCACCTCCTGCACCTTGCGCCGGATGACCGGAACCCGGCGCACCGACTCGGTGTACGCGGCCGACGAGAACAGCCCGAGGAAACGGCGCTCCCCGACGACGTTGCCCTCCGCGTCGAACTTCTTGACGCCGATGTAGTCCAGGTACGACGGCCGGTGCACGGTGGCGCGGCTGTTGGCCTTGGTCAGCACCAGCAGCTTGTGCTCGCGGGCCTTGGCGCGGACGTCGGCGGGCAGCCGCTCGAAGGACGGGCTGACCGGGTGGCCCTCGTCCTGCGAGTGGTGCGGGTCGGCGCGCAGGATGCCGAGGCCGGTGCCGGGCACGGCGCCCAGCGAGTCGTCGTCGCGCAGCTCGTACTCGCGGAACCCGAGGAAGGTGAAGTGGTCGGCGGCCAGCCAGCGCAGCAGCTCGCGGGCCTCCTCGACGTCCTGGTCGACCAGGTCGGTGGCGACGGGTTCGGCGGGCAGCTCGTCGGCGATGCGCAGGGCCGCGTCACGCATCTTCTCCCAGTCCTCGACGGCCTCGCGGGCGTCGGACAGGACGCGCAGCAGGTCGGCGGTGATCTGCTTGAGATCGCCGCGGTCGGTCTCCCGGTCGATCTCGACGTGAATCCAGGACTCGATGTGCCCGTCGTGCGGGAGCTTCGCGCCCGGCTGGGCGGCGAGCACCTCGATCAGCTTGCCGGTGATGTCACGGCGGACGACGACCTGCGGGTGGATGACGACATGGATGCCGCGGCCCTGGCGCGTCAGCTCGTTGGTCACCGAGTCGACGAGGAACGGCATGTCGTCGGTGACGACCTCCACCACGGAGTGGCTGCACGTCCACCCGTTCTCCTCGACGGTCGGGGTGTGCACGCGTACGTTGGCGGTGCCCTGGGGTCGGTTCTCGGCCAGCCGGTAGTGGGAGTAGGCGGCACCGAAGACGTCGACCGGGTCGCGGTCGCCGAGGTCCTCCGGGGCGGTGTGCAGGTAGTAGCGCTGGAGGAACGCGAGCACGGATTCCCGGTCCGGGGTGTCCCGCCCCTCGGGAGTGTCGGGGGTGCCCTCGCCCGTCTTCCCGGTCGGTAGATGGCCCCCGACCGGGCTGTTCTCAGCAACCCGAGCGGCCCTCTCCAGCAGCTCGGCCTTGGCTTCGTCCAGCTTGGTCTGCATTGTCCTCTGACTCCTGTCGCGCGCCGTTGCGTGACGTAGAAGGAAGTTCGGCGGTCTCTTCCCTTGCGGCCCAACGCCACGGCCCGGAGTGTCCGGTCCGTTCCGACGCTATGCCGCGGGGTGAGATGAGCGGGGGTTTATCAGCCATTTTCGACGCGCGCGGCGGGTGTGATGCTGATCTCTGCGACCCCGCCGAGGGTGTGCGCGACGCCCGGGAGGCTCTCGCTCTCCGGTCCCGCCCGCGAGGATCAGCGACCGCCGCCCGGTCACGGATGTGGTCCGTGCCCACCGGGCGCGATGCGGGGGCGACAGTGCCCCCGCGAACTATCGCGCTGATCACGACACCCAGGCTATCCCCCCACCCTGGGCCCCCGTCATGAGCCGTATATGCACAATTCCAATCCCCAATCTTTGCCGATCCGCACAGAACGATTAGGGACAGGGGGGACTTATCGGACGGGCCGAGGATCGCGCCGCCGGGCGGGGGGCCTCGCCAGGGCGCGGGGTCGGCTGTCTTCCGGGCGGGGGGCCTGCCTCGCCGGGGTCGGGGTGGCCGCCTCGCCGGGCGGGGGCGGCTGCCTTCCGGGCAGGGGGTGGCTGCCTCGCCGGGGGCGGGGGCCCGCCTCACCGGGCGGGGGGCAGGTCGCGCCGGGCGGGGGGGCAGGTCGCGCCGCCGGGCGGTGCCTCGCCGGGGCACGGGGGCGACTGCCTTCCCGGCAGGGGGCGCCTGCCTCGCCGGGCGGGGGGGGCGGCTGCCTTCCCGGCGGGGGTCGCCTGCCTCGCCGGGGTCGGGGTGCTCGCCTCGCCGGGCGGGGTCGGCTGCCTCCCGGGCAGGGAGTGCCTGCCTCACCGAGGGCGGGGTGGCCGCCTCGCCCTGGAAGCGGGGTGTCTGCCTTCCCGGTGGGGGAGGCCGTTTCTCCGGGCGGGGAGGGGTCGCCCAGGGTGGGCGCCTCGCGCGGGGGCGGTGCGCCCGGGGTAGCGCACGCGCCTCGTCGCCGGGGCTGCGCCTTCCGGAGGGACGGTGGTTTCGCGCCGCGCGCCCTCTTGGCAAGTCGGCCCGCCGAGGGCACGTTGCCGACATGACAGCCAAAATCCTGATCGTCACCGGTGACGCGGCGGAGTCCCTGGAGGTGCTGTACCCGTACCAGCGCCTCCGTGAGGAGGGTTACGAGGTCCATATCGCGGCTCCTTCCCGCAAACAGCTCCGATTCGTCGTTCACGACTTCGAGCCCGGCTTCGACACGTACACCGAGAAACCCGGCTACACCTGGCCCGCCGACCTGGCCTTCTCCGAGGTCGACCCCGGCCAGTACGTCGCCCTCGTCATCCCGGGCGGCCGTGCCCCGGAGTACCTCCGCAACGACGCCGAGCTGCGCAAGATCGTCACGTCCTTCTTCGCCGCGGACAAACCCGTCGCCCAGATCTGCCACGGACCCCTGATCACCGCCGCGACCGACAGCCTCGGCGGCCGCCGGGTGACCGCGTATCCGGCGCTGGAACCGGACATGCGCTCCGCAGGCGCCGCCTTCCAGGACACCGAGGCGGTCGTCGACGGCCCTCTGGTCTCCTCCCGAGCCTGGCCGGACCACTCGGCCTGGATGCGGGAATTCCTGACGGTGCTACGAGCCAAGGCCCCGGTGAGCTGAGGGGGAACGGGGCGGGGGCCCGGGTTGGCCTGGCCCGGCCCGACCTGGCCACTGAGGGAACGGAGTTGGCGGGGGGGCGGCGATGGACCTGGGCCTACGCCTACGTCACGCGACCCCGCCCGACGAGGACCCCCGCCCTGCACAGCCCCTCAGCCCCTCAGCCCCTCAGCCCCTCAGCCCCTGCACAGGCAAGACCCGCCACGCCCCTCACGCCACCCCGCCCAAGAGCGCCCCGCCGACGCCCTCGCGCACCCCCCCCTCACGCCGCCAATCTCTCCGCCTCCGCCACCGCATCCGCCAACGTGTCGACCACGGGTACGCCGACCGCTTCGAGGCTGGCCCGGCTGTGCGAGCCGCCGGTGTACAGCACGGCCCGTGCACCCACGTGCAGGGCGGCGATGGCGTCGTCGGCGGCGTCCCCGATCACCACCGTCCTCGTCGGGTCCACGCCGGTGAGCGAGTCGAGGTGGCGCACCATGTGCTCGGCCTTGCTGCCGCCGGAGGGCCCGGTGCGGCCGTCGACCCGGAGGAAGTGCGGTTCTATCCCGAACGTGCGGACCAGCGGGACGAGTTCATCGTGCCCGTACATGCTCAGCAGGGACTGGCTGTGCCCCGCCGACCGCCATCCCGTGAGCAGCTCCGCCGCCCCGTCGGTGAGCCCGCACCGGTCCCGGTACGCGGTGTAGTGCCGATGGAAGGTCCCGTCCATGACCTCCCACTCGGCGTCGGTCGGCAACCTCCCGAGCAACCGCTCGTAGAACTTCGGCACCGGCACGCAGTACAACTCCCGGTACTGCTCCATGGTGAGCGGCCGAAGCCCCAGCTCGCCGAAGGACGCGTTGGTCGCCCCGATGATCGCGTCGTTGTCGTGGAACAGCGTCCCGTTCCAGTCCCACACGATGTGAGCCCCGCCGTGATTCCCCGTGTGTTTCCCCATGCCGAAAACGTTACCGGCCCCCACTGACAATCAGCAGACCCCCAGCTCACAGCCCCACACCCCTCGTTTCCAGAGACGCCGGAAACTGCACAGCCCCCCCTGCCTTCAGGGGCGCGAGGAACTGCGCGACAAGCCCCCACCGACCAAAAGCCCCCCACAAACCGATCCCCCCCACCCCCTGCTTTTAGGGGCGCGGGGAACTGCGCGACAAGCCACGACGGCGCCGCACCCGCAAACCCCCTCCCCCAGCACCCCCCTGTCTTCAGGGGCGCGGGGAACTGCGCAAAACCCCCGACGGACCCGCACCCGGCGAACGCATCCCAGGCCCCCCAGCCCCCACCCGATCAGCCACCCAACCCCACGAGACCCGGAATCTCCTGCGTCGCGAACCACAACAACTCATGATCCTCAACCCCGTCCACGACGCCCCGCGCACCACCGTCCCCACCGTCCGCCGCGGCCAGCGCCCCCGTGGCAGCGGCAACGTCCCCCTCCGCATCCCCCGCATCGACATGCACAGCCGCCGCCTTCGCCAACGCCACCGCCCCACTCACCCGCACCTCACCCAGCACCGCGGGTTCCACCCCCGGGCCGGAGTCGGCGGACACCGCGCCGTCGGCCACGTCGACGGCGACCACGACCCGGCGCCGAGGCGCCCCGGCGTCGGCGGCCAGCAACCGCAGGGACGCCGACGCGGCCCGGTTGAGCGCGGCGTACTCCAACTCCTCGATGTCGTCGGAGAGATACCACTCACGCAGGGCGGGCGTGACGGCGTACGCGAGGAAGGGACCGACCCCCAGCTCACCCGTCTTGTACGCCTCGGCGAGACCGGGGAGGGTCAGAGGGACGTAGACGCGCATGGCTCGCCACTTTCTTCGGGTGGCGCAACCCCTCCATGGGGCTCCGCCGAGGGGCCGGGGAGAGCTTCAGGATACGTGGGGCTGTCCCCTATCGAGTCCCCACCGGCGCCCCGAAAAGCGTCCACTCCCGTCCTCGAAATTCACCCCACCCACCTCGCTCACCTGCGCTTACGCTCCCCGGATCAGCCTGATAAGTGAATCTGCCGAGCACCCCGACGCGGCCCCCGGCCTCCTTGCGGCCCCTCGCCCCGACCCCGTACAAGATCCCCACCAGCAAGTTACTTACCGGTACAGCGGTGGCTCCCACCACGGACCACCGCACATGGAACGGGGACTCCCATGCACAAGGTCATGACGAGGGCACAGCAGCGCACCAGCACCCGCCCGCCGACCCGGGGCGACAGCCGCCGCCCGTCCGGAACCCCGCCCCGCGCCCCCGGCGGCACCCGCACCCGCACGGCCCCCTCGGGAGACGGCCCCTCGAACACCCCCGGCGCCCTCCGCCCGACCACCGGCCCGACGGACAACCGCCCCGCAACGGCCGCCACGGCGAGGCCCACGACACCCGGCCCCGCCCAGCGCACGCGACAGGGCCTCGCACGCACCGGCCCCTCCACGACCCCGTCGGCGGTCTCCCCGACGCCCACGACCGCCGCGCACGCCTCCTCGGCCACCGCTCAGGCGCCCACCGTCCCCGCCCAGTCCCGCCGCCGGCTCCCGGTCCCCCAGCAACGCCCCACCGACCTCTTCGCCGACCGGCTCCTGGAGGTGCTGAGCGGCCGACGCCCCGTCCACTGGATGCTGCGGCACACCGCGGGCCGCGCCTACGACCAGCTGACCCTGCTCGCCGAACGCGCCCCGCTGCGCACCCGCGGCCCGCTCCCGGTCGTCCGCGACATCGGCTACTACGTCCCGCGCCCCGGCGCCATCGAGGCCTTCGCCCGCATCGGCGCGGGTGACCGGGTGCGCGCCCTGGCGTTCCGGCTGGAACAGGGACCTGACCTGCGTTGGCGCTGCACGGCCGTGGAGGCGGGCGGCCCGCACGGCGCCACCCGCGGCTGACCCCAGGCACGCCGAAGGGCCGGGCACCCCCAAGGTGACCCGGCCCTTCCGGAACAGCTACAGCGCGCTCGTTCCCGACGTTCCCGACGTTCTCGACGTGTTCGCCGGTCCCGTCGACGCCGTCACTTCTTACGACGACGGGCGCCCCGCGACTGCTTGCGGCGCTCCGCGCGCGTGAGGCCGTCGGCCTCGGAGCGCACGACCTCGTCGTCACCGGCGAACTCGCCCTCGATGGTGCCACCCTCGCCGTCCACGGTCGGCGCCGAGAAGTGGAGGTTGCGGCGCTGCGGGGCGTCCAGGCCCTTGGCGCGGATCTCGGGGCGGGCGCCCGCCTGGGCCGGCACCGCGTCCTGCGAGCCGTCCTGCTCGGGCCGCGCGTCCTCGACCGGGACCTCCTCGACCTGCTGCTCGACCTGGACCTCCAGGTTGAACAGGTAGCCGACGGACTCCTCCTTGATGCCCTCCATCATGGCGGTGAACATGTCGAAGCCCTCGCGCTGGTACTCGACCAGGGGGTCCTTCTGCGCCATCGCGCGCAGGCCGATGCCCTCCTGGAGGTAGTCCATCTCGTAGAGGTGCTCACGCCACTTGCGGTCCAGGACCGACAGCACGACCCGGCGCTCCAGCTCACGCATGATGTCGGGGCCGAGCTGCGTCTCGCGCGCGACGTACTGCTCGTGGATGTCGTCCTTGATGGAGTCGGAGATGAACTCGGCGGTCAGACCGGCCCGGTCACCCGCCGCCTCCTCCAACTCGTCGACGGTGACCTTCACCGGGTAGAGCTGCTTGAAGGCGCCCCACAGCCGGTCGAGGTCCCAGTCCTCGGGGAAGCCCTCGGCGGTCTCCGCGCTGATGTACGCGTCGATCGTGTCGTTCATGAAGTGCTGGACCTGCTCCTGGAGGTCCTCGCCCTCCAGAACACGTCGGCGCTCGCCGTAGATGACCTCGCGCTGCCGGTTGAGGACCTCGTCGTACTTGAGGACGTTCTTGCGGGTCTCGAAGTTCTGCTGCTCGACCTGCGACTGGGCGGACGCGATCGCGCGCGTGACCATCTTGTTCTCGATCGGAACGTCGTCGGGGACGTTCGCCATCGACATCACGCGCTCGACCATCTGGGCCTTGAACAGCCGCATCAGGTCGTCGCCGAGGGACAGGTAGAAGCGGGACTCGCCCGGGTCGCCCTGCCGGCCGGAACGACCGCGCAGCTGGTTGTCGATACGGCGCGACTCGTGCCGCTCGGTGCCCAGGACGTAGAGGCCGCCGAGGTCCTTGACCTCTTCGAACTCGGCCTTGACCGCCTGCTCGGCCTTCTTCAGGGCGGCGGGCAGCGCGTGCGCCCACTCCTCGATGTGCTCCTCGGGGTCGAGGCCACGCTGACGCAGCTCCGCCTCGGCGAGGTCCTCGGGGTTGCCGCCGAGCTTGATGTCGGTACCGCGGCCGGCCATGTTGGTGGCGACGGTGACAGCGCCCTTGCGGCCGGCCTGGGCGACGATCGTCGCCTCCCGGTCGTGCTGCTTGGCGTTGAGCACCTCGTGCTGGACACCGCGCTTGGAGAGCTGCTGCGAGAGGTACTCGGACTTCTCGACCGACGTCGTACCGACGAGGATCGGCTGCCCCTTCTCGTGCTTCTCGACGATGTCGTCGACGACCGCCTCGAACTTGGCGACCTCGGTGCGGTAGATCAGGTCGGACTGGTCCATGCGGACCATCGGCCGGTTGGTCGGGATCGGGACCACACCGAGCTTGTAGATCTGGTGGAACTCGGCGGCCTCGGTCATCGCCGTACCGGTCATGCCGGACAGGCCGGGCAGGTCCTTGCCCTGGTGGTCCTTGCGCTTGTAGAGGCGGAAGAAGTTCTGGAGGGTGATCGTGGCGAGCGTCTGGTTCTCGTCCTTGATGTCCACCCCTTCCTTCGCCTCGATCGCCTGGTGCATGCCCTCGTTGTAGCGGCGGCCGGCGAGGATACGGCCGGTGTGCTCGTCGACGATCATGACTTCGCCGTCGATGACGACGTAGTCCTTGTCCTTCTTGAAGAGTTCCTTGGCCTTGATGGCGTTGTTGAGGTAGCCGACCAGCGGGGTGTTCACCGACTCGTAGAGGTTGTCGATGCCCAGCCAGTCCTCGACCTTGGCGACGCCGGACTCGTGGATGGCGCAGGTGCGCTTCTTCTCGTCGACGTCGTAGTCGCCGGTCTCCTCAAGGCCCTTGAGCGGGTTGCCCGCCTCGCCCTTCTTCAGGCGGGTGACGAGCTTGGCGAAGTCGCCGTACCACTTGGTGGCCTGGTCGGCCGGGCCGGAGATGATCAGCGGCGTCCGGGCCTCGTCGACGAGGATGGAGTCGACCTCGTCGACGATCGCGAAGTTGTGGCCGCGCTGCACCAACTCGTCCTGCGCCCACGCCATGTTGTCGCGCAGGTAGTCGAACCCGAACTCGTTGTTCGTGCCGTACGTGATGTCGCACTCGTACTGCTCACGCCGCTGGGCCGGGGTCATGTTGGCCAGGATGCAGCCGACCTCCAGGCCCAGGAACTTGTGGACGCGGCCCATCATCTCGGAGTCGCGCTCGGCCAGGTAGTCGTTGACCGTGATGAGGTGCACGCCCTTGCCCGACAGCGCGTTCAGGTACGCGGGCAGGGTGCCGACCAGGGTCTTGCCCTCACCGGTCTTCATCTCGGCGACGTACCCGAGGTGGAGGGCGGCGCCGCCCATCATCTGCACGTCGTAGTGGCGCTGGCCGAGAACACGCTTGGCCGCTTCGCGCACGGTGGCGAAGGCCTCGGGGAGCAGGTCGTCCAGGCTCTCCCCGTCGGTGTAGCGCTGCTTGTACTCATCGGTGAGGGCCCGCAGCTCGGCGTCGGAGAGGTCGACGAAGTCCTCTTCGATGGAGTTGACCTGGTCCGCGATGCGGTGCAGTTTGCGCAGGATCTTGCCTTCGCCTGCACGCATGATCTTCGAGAGGACGGACACGGGGGTTGGTCTCCTTGCCGGTCGGGCCTGGGACGGTCGTTTTCTGGATTGCTGAGCAACGGCCATCGTATGCGAGGACCCCGCCGGGCCGGGAGGCCTGCCGGGACCACGACCGTGGCCTGTTTCGAGCGGCACTTCAAATCATCCGCAAAGGGGACAACGGCCGGGGCCCTCGGATGGTGCCGCACCCGGACAGGAATTGCGCGAATTGTGATCACCCGCTCACCCATGGCAAAGAGATGGCGGCCACGCGCGCGTGCGCAGCAGAATCGGCCGATGGAACCCGTGACCCTCACGACCTCACGTCTTCTGTTGCGCACGGTCGGCCCGCAGGACACCGACGCGGTGTACACGGCTGTCCAGGACCCCGACACCCTGCGCTGGACCACACTCCCCTCGCCCTATCTCCCCGAGCACGCGCGAAGCTTCACCGAGGAGATCGTCCCCGAGGGCTGGGCGAACGGCTCCTCGTTCACGTTCGGTCTCTTCCTGCCCGGCGGGGAGTTGACGGGGATGGTCGGCCTCTCCATGCGGTCGCTGAGCACGGCCGAGATCGGCTACTGGGCCACCAGGGAGTACCGCGGCCGGGGTTACGTCACCGAGGCCGTGCGCGCCGTGACCCGGTGGGCCGTCGTCGACCTCGCCGTCGACCGGGTGGAGTGGCGCGCGGAGGTCGGCAACGCGCCCTCGCGCGCGGTGGCCGAGCGCGCGGGCTTCGTCCTGGAGGGCGTCCTGCGCTCGGGCACGGTCCACGGCGGCGTCCGGCGCGACTCCTGGGTCGGCTCGCTGCTCCCCTCCGACCTGGAACTGCCGTCGACCGCGCCCTACCTGCCCGCCTCCGACCGCTCGCCGTAACCCGGCGTCGGAGCAGGCGTCGGAGCAGGCGTCGGAGCCGAAGAACCCGCAGGTCAGCCCGTGTTGTCAGTGGCACCCTCTATCGTGCGGGCCATGACGACTCCGCGCCCAAGCACCGCACTCTCGGCCGACGAGGCCCGCCGTATCGCCCTGCGCGCACAGGGCTTTCTCGGGTCGCCCGACCGCCGGGCCGGAGTCCGCGGCGTCCTGCGTCATCTGGGCGCGGTCCAGCTGGACACGATCTCGGTGCTGGCCCGTTCCCACGAGCTGATCCCGTACGCGCGCCTGGGCGCGGTGGGCCGCAGGACGGTGGAGGACGCCTACTGGAAGGACACGCACGCCTTCGAGTACTGGTCGCACGCCGCGTGCGTCCTGCCCGTCGAGGAGTGGCCCCACTTCGCCTTCCGCCGCCGCGCCTACCGCGACCGCCCGCACTGGAGCCACGACCTGCCGGAGGGCACCTACGAGCAGGTCATCAAGCAGTTGCGCGCCGAAGGCCCGCTCACCGCGACGGAGTTGGGCGGCGCCAAGCGCACCAGCGAGTGGTGGGACTGGTCGGGCACGAAGGTCGCGGTGGAGCGCGCGCTGATGTACGGCGAGGTGGTGTGCGTGGAACGCCGGGGCTGGAAGCGGGTGTACGACCTCGCCGAGCGCGCGATCCCGGAGGCCCTGCTGCACGACGAGCTGGACGACGCCGAGTGCCTGCGCCGCCTGGTCCGCCTCGCCGGCCGTTCGCTGGGGGTGGGCACCCGCGCGGACATCGCCGACTATCACCGGCTCAAGGGCGAGCAGGTCGAGGCGGTGATCGCGGACTCGGGTCTGGTGCCGGTCACGGTCGAGGGCTGGGCCAAGCCCGCGTGGGCCGACCCCGAGGCGCTCGCGACACCCGCGCGGGGCCGTCACCGCACGACGCTGCTCTCCCCGTTCGACTCCCTGGTGTGGGAACGGGCGCGCACGGAGCGGATCTTCGGCTTCACCCACCGTCTGGAGGCCTACGTCCCCAAGCCGAAGCGCGTCCATGGCTACTTCGCGATGCCGGTGCTGGCCGGCGGCCGTCTGGTGGGCCGCGTGGACCCGGCGCGCGAGGGCCGCGTCCTGGTCGCCAAGCAGGTCACCCTGGACGGCCCCAAGGCGGTCGCTCCGGTGGCCCAGGCGCTGGCGGAGGCGGCGAGCTGGGTGGACTGCACGGACGTGCGCGTGGAGCGGGTCTCCGCGCCGGAGTTGCGCGCGCCCCTCGCCCAGGAGGTGGCCCGGCTGGTGAGCTGACCGGCCCTGGCCTCCGCGCTAGCGGATCTCCAGGATCTTCTCCCGCATCGCGTAGACCACGGCCTCCATCCTGGAGTGCAGCTGAAGCTTCTCCAGGATGTTGCGCACATGGTTCTTCACGGTGTTCTCGGAGATGAACAACTCCTTGGCGATATCCCGGTTGTTCATCCCGGTGGCCACCAGCTTGAGCACTTCCAGTTCACGGTCGGTGAGCCGGGGCGCGGGGACCAGGCGGCGTTCGTCGGTGCGCTGGATCATCGATTTGAACTCGGTCAGCAGTTTCGACGCCATGGACGGACTGATCTGCGACTGCCCGTCGGCGACCGCGCGGATCGCGGTGGCGACCTCGTCGGTGGAGATCTCCTTGAGGAGATATCCGGTGGCGCCCGCCTTGATCGCCTCGTAGAGATCGGCTTCCTCGTCGCTGATCGTCAGCATGATGATCTTCGCGCTGGGGGCGACCTCCTTGATGGAGGTGCACGCCTCGATCCCGCCGCGCTTGGGCATCCGCACGTCCATCAGCACGATGTCCGGCAGCAGATCGGCGGCCTTGTCGACGGCCTCCGCGCCGTCCCCGGCCTCTCCGACGACCTGGATGTCCTCCTCGGCCGCGAGCACGATCTCCAGACCACGGCGGAAGAGGGCATGGTCGTCGACGACCAGGACTCTGATCGGCTCCTTGCGTGGAGTGCCCGCCTCCGGGCCCATGCCGACGACGCCGCCGTCGGCATCCTCGTCCCGCATCGGTCCGAAGCTGTCCGCCATCGTTCCTCCCCCTGAAGGCTGTGGCCCATGGTGCGCCATCGCCAACCCAAGGCAACGGCCCACCGGTTGAGCCGTTGCGGCCATGATTCCATGCCTGGGCTACAACCCGGTGACAGCGCGGGGCTGAAGTGGTCGCACGTGGTCGCACGCCGGGGCCCCTGGGGGCGCACGCGCGCTCCAGGGGCCCCGGTTCCGCTGCCGACGGGGCGGTCAGCCGCCCAGCGTGGCGCCTGCCTCGGGCGGCGGGGCCTGCGCGACCATCGGGTCCGTGTTCAGGTGGATGACGCCGTAGTCGTAGGCGTGCCGCCGGTAGACGACACTCGGTTCCTTGGTCTCGGAGTCGACGAACAAGTAGAAGTCGTGGCCGACCAGTTCCATCTCGTAGAGGGCCTGGTCGAGGCTCATCGGGGAGGCGACGTGGGTCTTCTCGCGGACGATGAGGGGCCCGTCGCCCTTCACCTCCAGCGAGCCGATCCGCTTGGTGGGGACGGCGCCGTCCGGCTCCAGGTCGTGGACGGGGTCGCCGTTGATGTCGAGCGTCGCCGCGTCCGGCACGTGGTCGGCGACCTCGGCCGCCGAGATCCGGCGCGCGCCACGGCGCGAGAACCTCTTGTCGTGCTGCTTGCGCAGCCGTGCGTCCAGCTTCTCCGCCGCCAGGTCGAGTGCCGCGTACGGGTCGTTGGCCGAGGCCTCCGCCCGAATCACCGGGCCGCGCGAGCGGAGCGTGATCTCCACGCGGTCGCACCGGTCGGCCTGTCGGGGGTTGGGCTCCTTGGACACCTCGACATCGAGGCTGATCACCTTGCCGTCGAGCTTCTGGATCTTCTCCAGCTTCAGCTTCTCGGCCACGTGCTTGCGGAACCGCTCGGGCACCTCGGTCTTGCGGCCCTTGACGACGATGTCCACGCAGAACTCCGTTCCCGGATAGCTCCGCTTCGGTGGCGGAGCATCTCCCTTTTGCACCAGGCCCCGGTAAGCACCGGAACCTCGGACTCGGTGACGTCCACCTCCTCCCCGCCTGCGAGATCTCCACCCCGCCGGCCCGGGTGATGAGGTGAAACCCGCGGCACGGCATTCGGATGAGTGGGGTAGGGCCTGAGCCTTTCCCTCACAACCGAACATATCTCGCCCGGAGGGATGTCGTCACCCTCTAGTGGGCCCTACCTCCGTTCAGGTGAATTGCTCTCCGTATTACCTGCAACGATGCAAGTTCTCTCTCAGTTCCGGTTTATTTCAAAAGAGCCAGGAGCCGCCGCGACGACCGCCGCGCAGATCACGGTCCCGGTACCGTCCGCACCTCGCCCTTCCGGCCCGGCGCCCGTCCGCCCGGCCACTCTGTCCGTCGCTCCAACCGTTCGTTCTCCTCTGCCTTCCCGGCTCGCGCCCTCGTACACAACCGGCTTCGTCAGTACCTCCGTTCGTGCCATCGCCCCTCGTATCGCGCGCGCCGCCTCTGTGAGCGAGGCCCCCGTCGTCATCAGGTCGTCGACGAGGATCACCGGGCCGCCGCGCAGCAGCCGTTCCGCTCCGGACGCGACGGCCAGCGCGCCCGCGAGGTTGTCCAGCCGCTGTCCGGCGCCGAGCCCCGACTGGTCGGACACCGCACGGCGCTGCCGCAGCGCCGCGAGCACCTGGGCCGGCGTCCCGGTCCGCCGCAGCTCCCCGGCCGCCGCGAGGGCGATCCGCCGCGCCGGGTCGTGCCCCCGCGCCCGCACCGCCGCCCGCGCCGACGGCACCGGCACGAGCAGCACCGCCGTATCCCCGCCCGGCATCGCGCCGTACCGCCCGGCCGCCGCCCGCAGCCCCGCCCGTACCGCCCTGGCCAGGGCCTCGCCCAGCGGTGCGGACAGGCCCAGGGCGCCCCGCTCCTTGTGCGCGAGGAGCAGGGCCCGTACCTCGTCCACGTACGGGGCCGCCGCGTGCACCACGGGCAGTCCCGGCGGCTCCACCTCGGGCCGCACCCGGCCCGGTACGGCCCCGCTCAGGGCGGCACGGCACTCCGGGCAGAGCACCGTGCGAGGCGTTCCGCAGCCTCCGCACTCGGCCGGCAGCACCAGATCGGTCAGGTCCTGCCACAGCCCCCGCATGCCCACCACTGTGCCAACGCAGGGCCCACCCGACCAGCCCTGTGGATAACTCCTTGTGGAAAACCCACCCGGCCCCCGCCGACCACCGCAATCGCCCGTGCCACCCACCCCGACCGACCCCGCCGACCATCACGACCGCCCGCCACGCACAACGCGGTGACCGAGCTGGTGCAGCGGCCGTTCGAGACCCCGACCGCCCCCGCCACCCACCACGCACCGCAGCCACCGCCACCACCCCGACGGCCGCCGACACTTTCCCCCGACAAGCGATCCGACAGCCCGCCCCGACACTCACCCAGCAAGCGACCCGGGCCGCCCACACTCGCCGCTCCCCAGGCAGCCCGCCCCGGCTCCCCCGGCAGCCGATCCCCGATCGCCCCACCGGCACTCCCGGCAAGCACCCCCAACGGCCACCGCCACCACCGCTCACCGGCGGCCGGGCCGGAGCGGGCGCCTCACCCCGGATAGACCGGAGCCGTCCCGTCCGAGACCACCTTCTGCCACTGTGCCCCCGACGGCAGCCGCACGATCCCGTCCTCCGAGTACGCGACCAGCGGCAGCCGGTCGTCCTCGGTCGCCGTGATCTCCTTGACGCCCGACAGGGCGGCCGGCGCGGGTCCCTCCGGGGTGGAGCCGTCGACCTGGACGTAACGCGTGGTCTGCACGCCGCCCTGTTCGCGCCCGACGACCACGAGGCGGCTGTCCCCGGCCCACGACATCGTCGTCACGTCCTCGAAGTCCGGTGTCGCGGACCGCAGTTCGAGCACCGACACGGCCGGCTTCTCGTCGGCCTCGGCGGTGCGTTCGATCCGTCCGATGAGCAGCGACTTCTTGTCGCCCTTGACCACCACGAGCGCGATCCGCACCCCGTCGGCGGCCACCTTGACGTCCTGGACACGCCCGTCCAGCTGCGGCGCCTTGACGACGATCGGGTCACCCGTGCCGTGCTCCAGCAGGAGCAGTCGCGGATGCGCGGTGTCGCGGTCGGCCACCCAGAGGTCACCGCGCGCGTCCCAACTGGGCGCCGTCAGCCGGTCGTCGTCGGTCGCGCCGTGGCTGACCAGCGCCGGGTCCCCGAGCGACTCGCCCGACGTCAACGACGTGACGTACAGGTCGCGTCCGTCGGCCGAGACGGCGGCGGCGGAGTGCTCGTCGCGCGCGACCGCGACCGACCTGAGCGGCTTGTCGCCCTCGCCGAGCGCGCCCGGCACCGGGTCGGGCCGGGTGCCGGTGCCGCCGGACGGCAGCCGCACGAGCCGGTCCTTGCCGTCGACGAAGTACAGGTAGTCCGGGGGCTGTTCGGAGCCCCGGGCGGCGACGCTGTCCGCGCGGTCCTCACCGAGCGAGCACAGGTTCCGTTTCCCGGACCGCAGCTCGACCTGGTCGACGGCCGGGGTGAGGTCGCGCAACGTGAACAGCAACTGGGTCGCCATCTCGGCGCACTTGGCGGCCCCCACGCGCGCGGCGTTCGCGTTCAGCGGCACGGTGAGCTTGTTCTGGTCGTCCGGCGCCAGCGAGGTGACGCCCTTCTGGAGCGCCGTTCCGGTGGGGAAGCTCGTGCGGACCACCGGGTCGAGCCAGCGGGTGGGCCCGCCGAGCACCGACCGCACCATCTCCGTCAGGGGGTCCACCCGGCGCCGCACATACACGGGGTCGGCGACCGCGGCGGCCTGCCCGGAGGCGCCCTCGGCGGTGTTCGAGGCGAAGAAGTACTTGTTGACGGACATGTAGTTGCGCTGGAAGTCCGACTTCCCCATGACGACGCCCTGCGGCAGCCTGTCGATGCGCCACTGCTTGGTCCTGCCGTCCCTGATGAGATGCAGGGACTCCGTGTATGAGCCGTCGGCGGGCGCGTACGCGTCCTGTCCGTCCACCCGGGCGACCCGCGTGCCCGTCAGGTGGAACGACAGGTCGTCGGCGGCGTCCCGGGCGTCCCGGTTGTCCGACACCGTGCCGGGGCCGTCCGCGAGGACCGTGACGGACCGGTCCGGCCGCCATGTCTTCGACGCCGCCGCCGTCAGATACTGCCTGGCCGTCGAGTAGAGCGGATCGTCGCTGGTCAGCGCCTCCAGGAACCCCGAGAGGATGTCCGCGGGCTGCGCGTTGTCCTGCGGCGGCATCGCGAACACCCGCACCTGGGTGTCCTGCCGGGGCGTGGAGTCCACCCCGCGCAGATCCCCGCTGTCGGGCATCGACGCACACCCCGTGAGCAGAACGGCACCACAGGCGACGTACGCCCCTACGCGCGCGTACCCGCGCCGGACGTTCTCCGGGCGGTCAGCGCCCACGAAATGCCTCCCCATGCGTGTGCGAGCTGTCCTGCGCCGCCTCCGCGCGCTCCTGGCCCCCGCCCTGCCCCGACGTCGGCTGCCGGGTGCCGGAGGCGGGCCGGGGCACCACCCGGGAGCCGTTGCCCGGCAGCGCCGTGGGATCGGCCGTGGCCGCCGTGGCGGACGTCCTGGGGGCGAGCTGCGGTATCTGGTCCCCGGCGGGCTGTACGGGCACCGTGGCGGCCTTGTCGCCGCTCGTGGAGGGCAGCCCGGCGGCCTTGGCGGCCTTCAGCGCCCGGTTGTGCCGGGAGTCCTTGGGTTCCAGGGGTATCGGCGAGCCCCGCAGCGGCTCGTCCGCGGTCCTCGGCAACGTCAGCCGGAACTGCGAGCCGCCCCCCGGCTCTCCCCACGCCTGCAACCAGCCGCCGTGCAGCCGCGCGTCCTCCAGGGCGATCGACAGCCCGAGGCCCGTGCCGCCGGTGGTACGCGCGCGTGCCGGGTCGGCCCGCCAGAAGCGGCTGAAGACCCGGGTGGCCTCACCGGGCTTGAGCCCGACGCCGTAGTCACGCACGGCCACCGCGACCGCCCCGCCGGCCGCGGCGAGCTTGACGACGACGTCCTTGCCCTCGCCGTGCTCCACGGCGTTGACGACGAGATTGCGCAGCACCCGCTCCACCCGCCGGGCGTCGGCCTCGGCGACGACGGGCTGTTGGTCGCCAAGCACGCGTATCGCCGTTCCCTTGCGCTCGGCGAGCGGCTCGGCCCCGCTGACGACGCGGCGCACGACCTCTCTGAGGTCTATCGCCTCCGCCTCCAGGGCCGCCGCGCCCGCGTCGAACCGGCTGATCTCCAGCAGGTCCGCGAGCAGCGACTCGAACCGGTCGAGCTGGTCGGCGAGCAGTTCCGCCGACCGCGACGTCACCGGATCGAAGTCCTGGCGCGCCTCATGGATGACGTCGGCGGCCATCCGCACGGTCGTCAACGGCGTCCGCAGCTCGTGCGACACGTCCGACACGAACCGGCGCTGCATCCGCGACAGGTCCTCCAGCTGCTGGATCTTCAACTGGAGGTTCTGCGCCATCTTGTTGAAGGCCTCGCCGAGCCGCGCGATGTCGTCCTCGCCGGTGACCTTCATCCGTTCCTGCAAGCGCCCGGCGGACAGCCGCTCGGCGATCCCGGCCGCCATCCGCACCGGCGTGACGACCTGCCGCACCACCAGCCACGCGATGGCCCCGAGCAGCACGACGACGAACAGCCCGGCCGTCGCCAGCGTGCCCTTGACCAGGCTCAGCGACTTCTCCTCCTGGGTGAGCGGGAAGAAGTAGTACAGCTGGTAGGGGTCGCCGTTGGGGTCGTTGACCTGCTTGCCGATGACCAGGGCGGGCTGGGAGTCCTTGTCGGAGTCCTTGTAGATGATCCGCGTGTAGCGCTGGGACGCCGCGGTGCTGCCGTTGACGCGCGCGCGGAGGTCGTCGGGCACGCTCACCGTCGGGTCGACGCCACCGGAGGCACGCGGTCCGCGCCCGCCGCCGCTGTCGTCGCCCGCGGGCAGCGTGACCACGTCAAAGGCGCCCTGGCCGCCGCTGGAGAGCGACGACACGAGGTCGCTCATCCACGCGATCACGTTCTGCGAACTGTGCCCGTCCGGGGCGGTGGCGTCGTCCGTGGTACCGGCCGAGGCCTCGTCGGCCCGCTGCTTGGCCACCGCGAAACCGCCGGTGGCCTGGGACTGCGACGCCTTCACCTTGGCGTCGAGGAGGCCGTTGCGCACCTGCCCGATGACGACGAAGCCCAGCAGCAGGACCACGCCCAGCGACATCAGCAGGGTCGTCGCGACGACCTTGAGCTGGATGTTGCGCCGCCACAGCCGCATGACGGGCAGCAACGGCCGGCGCAACCAGCGCATGAACAGGCGCAGGACCGGGCTCCCCTGGACCCCGCCCTGGAGCAGACCGCTCTCCAGCAGGCTCGCCCAGCGCGAACCCGCCGTCTTCCGGCCGACAGGCCGCCCCGCGCGGGCCCCGTCGCGCCCGGACGTCGAAGCGGCACTGTCACCGGACATGTCAGCTCGGCCCTGCCTTGTAACCGACCCCACGGACGGTCACCACGATCTCCGGCCGCTCCGGGTCCTTCTCGACCTTGGAACGCAGCCGCTGCACATGCACGTTGACCAGACGGGTGTCCGCCGCGTGCCGGTAGCCCCAGACCTGCTCCAGGAGCACCTCACGCGTGAACACCTGCCACGGCTTGCGCGCCAGCGCCACCAGCAGATCGAACTCCAACGGCGTCAGCGCGATCGACTGCCCCTCGCGCTTCACGGAGTGCCCCGCCACATCGATGACCAGGTCACCTATGGCGAGCTGCTCAGGCGCCGGCTCCTCCGACCGCCGCAGCCGTGCCCTGATCCGCGCCACCAGCTCCTTCGGCTTGAACGGCTTCACGATGTAGTCGTCGGCCCCGGACTCCAGGCCCACCACGACATCGACGGTGTCGCTCTTCGCCGTCAGCATCACGATGGGCACACCGGACTCCGCCCTGATCAGCCGGCACACCTCGATGCCGTCCCGACCGGGCAGCATCAGGTCCAGGAGCACCAGATCCGGCTTGGCCTCCCGAAAAGCAGCCAACGCCTTGTCACCGTCGGCTACGAAAGACGGCTCAAAACCCTCACCACGCAGCACGATGCCGAGCATCTCGGCAAGTGCGGTGTCGTCGTCGACGACAAGGACTCGTCCCTTCATAAACGACATCATCCCATTAGCTAAATCGTTACCTGTCGTGACCTGGCACACAGCTCAGCAAGAGCCTCTGCCGTCACGGGCGAAACGGCGCCCTCTTCCGTGACGATCGCGGTCACCAGCTCGGGTGGCGTCACGTCGAACGCCGGGTTGTACGCCTGCGTTCCCAGGGGTGCCACCGGCATCCCGCCTCCCGCTCCCACCGCAGCCGCCTGGGGAACCGTGACCTCGGTCACCTCGGACCCCGGGCGCTGCTCCACCTCGATGGACGCCCCGTCCGGTGTCTCCGGATCGACCGTCGTCACCGGCGCCACCACGATGAACGGCACATGGTGGTACCGGGCGAGCACGGCGAGCGGATAGCTCCCCACCTTGTTGGCCACCGAACCGTCGGCCGCGATACGGTCCGCCCCGATCAGCACCGCGTCCACCTCACCGGACGCGAACAGCGAACCGGCCGCGTTGTCCGTGAGCAAGGTGTACGCCATGCCGCTGCGAGCCGCCTCGTATGCCGTCAGGCGAGCACCTTGCAGCAAGGGACGCGTTTCGTCCACCCACAGCCGCCGCAGCCGCCCCGCGCGGTGCGCCGCGAGAGCCACCGCGAACGCCGTCCCCTCGCCGCCCGACACCAGCGAACCGGTGTTGCAGTGCGTCAGAATCCGCTGCCCGCCACCGGGCACCAGCTCGTCGAGGAGCGCCAGTCCGTGCGCCGCCATCCGCGCGCTGGCCGCCGCGTCCTGCGCGTGCAGCGCGCGGGCCGCCACCAGAGCCGCCGCCGCGGCCCGCCCGCCGTCGCCGCTCCTGACGAACTCCTCCTGGTACGCCGACCGCGCCCGGTGCACCCCGACAGCGAGGTTCACCGCGGTCGGCCGGGCGCCCGCCAGCGCCGTCGCCGCCTCGTCGACGTCGAACCCGCGCGCGGCGGCGAGCGCGACGCCGTACGCCCCCGCGATGCCGAGCAACGGTGCCCCGCGCACCGCGAGCGAACGGATCGCCGCCACCAGCGCGGGCGCGTCCGTGCAGACGAGCTCGATCTCCTGTGCGGGCAGCCTGGTCTGGTCGAGAAGGACCAGGACGGGACCTTCGGGTGGCTCCTCCCAACGGATCACGGGTACTTCGGTGGGCCTGCTGTCCTCGCCGGTTCGCGCCTGCTGATCAGCCATACGGCAAGTCTGCCCCGTGGACGGCGGACAACTGAAGGCGTCCTGACCTGTACCGCGCCCGGTACCGGGTGGACCACGCCATGGCACGATGGCAGCCAACCTGCCACCGCGACCGCGGACGGGCACCGTGAAGGAGCGACGATGAACGACACTCCGGGCTGGGCGTCGCCCGGATCTGCCCCGTCCGACGGGCGTGAGCCCGACGCGTCCGGTCCCGCCGAACCCACCGACCAGCAGGCCCCGCAGCCGCAGGACCCCGGCGGGAAGTGGTCCGAGGACCAGCCGCCGGCCGCCCAGTGGTCCGCACCCACCGGCGCCCCGATCCCCGGCCAGGCCCCGCCACCCCCGCCGCCCGGCCAGGGCTGGGGCACCCCGCCCCCCGGCGGCCCCGGCCCCTACGGCGGCGGCTGGGGCAACGCCTGGGGCGGCCCGCCGCCCGCGGCCAAGCCCGGCGTGATCCCGCTCCGCCCGCTGAGCGTCGGCGAGATCCTCGACGGCGCCGTCTCCACCATGCGCGCGCACTGGCGCACCGTCCTCGGCATCTCGCTGGCCGTCGCGGTCCTCACCGAGATCCTCGTCGTCCTGCTCCAGGGCCTGGTCCTCAACGACACCACGCGCGCGATCGACCTCAACGACCCCGGCGCCTCCCCCGACGACCTGGCCCGCGCGATGGGCTCGACCCTGATCGGCTCGGGCGCCGTCTCCCTGATCTCCCTCGTCGGCACGGTCGTGGCGACCGCCCTGCTGACGACGGTCACCAGCCGCGCCGTGCTCGGCAAGCCGGTCGCCACCGGCGAGGCCTGGCGGGACGCCCGCCCGCAACTCCTGCGCCTGTTCGGGCTGATCGTGTTGTTGTTCCTCATCGCGGTCGGCGTGATCCTCGTCGGCGCGCTGCCCGGCATCGCCGTCGCCGCCTCGGGCGTGGGACCGGCCGGCGTCGCCCTCACCGTCCTGGGCTGCCTCGCCGGCGGAATCGTCGCGGTCTGGCTGATGTTCCGCTTCTCGCTCGCCTCGCCCACGCTGATGCTGGAGAAGCAGGGCATCAAGAAGGCGCTCGGCCGCTCCGTGAAGCTGGTCCGCGGCTCCTGGTGGCGGGTCTTCGGCATCCAGCTGCTCGCGACGATCATCGCGGGCATCGTCGCGTCCCTCGTCGTCGTGCCGTTCACGCTCATCGGCGGCCTCTTCGGCGGCAGCGGGTTCGGCGGCCTGCTGAGCGAGACCGGCGGCCTCAGCTGGACGTTCCTGATCATCAGCGGCATCGGCTCGGTGATCGGCTCCACCATCACGTTCCCGATCACCGCCGGCGTCACCGTGCTGCTCTACATCGACCAGCGCATCCGCCGCGAGGCCCTCGACCTCGAACTCGCCCGCGCGGCAGGCATCCAGGACCACGCCACCGGCGCCGGTTCGGGAGGCTGATGCGGTGAGCCTTGCGGGGGGAGTTCTCACCACGGCACCGGCAACGCCGCCCGGAGCCGCCCAACCGGCCGTACGCGCCCTGCTGCGGGCCGCCGACACCTCGTTGGGGTCACTGACCCGGCTGCGCCTGACCGCGTCCGGCGACGAACCGCCGCTCACCGTCCCCCGCGATCCCGCGCGGGAGGCGGCCCGGCGCGAGCTGTCCAAGGGCATGTACCACGAGAACGACCCCAGCCTCATCGAACGCGCCCTGAACGCCTTCTGGGACTGGGTCGAGAAACTGTTCGACGCGGCCTCGTCCGCCACCCCCGGCGGCCCGCTCGGCCTGCTCGTCATCGTCGTCGCCGTCCTCGCCGTGATCGGCGCCCTGTGGTGGCGCCTGGGCACCCCGCGCCGCCAACCCACCTCCGCCGCAACCCTGTTCGACGACCGTCCCCGCAGCGCCGCCGAACACCGGTCAGCCGCCGAGGCCCACGCCGCCCAGGGCCACTGGAACCAGGCCGTCCAGGAACGCATGCGCGCCATCGTCCGTTCCCTGGAGGAACGCGCGCTCCTCGACGTCCGCCCCGGCCGCACCGCCGACGAGGCCGCCGCCGCGGCGGGCCGCCCGCTGCCCTCCCACGCCGACCGACTGCGCGCCGCCGCCCGGGACTTCGACGACGTCACATACGGCGGCCGCACCGCGACCGAGACGTCGTACCGGCGCATCGCCGACCTCGACCGCGACCTCGACCGCACCCGGCCCCAGCTCACCGCCGGCCACCCCGCCACCGCCGCGAACGGCCGCCAGGGGGACGCCGGATGACCATCGAGGCCACCGCCCTCCCGGCCACCTCGTCCTCGCCCACCGCCCGCCAGATATGGACCCGCGCGCGTGGCATCGCACTCGCCGTCGTGCTCCTGCTGACCGCGGCCGTCGCGATCGCCGTCATCCGCTCCGACAGCCGCCACGGCGCCCTCGACCCCCGCTCCGTCGACCCCTACGGCAGCCGCGCCGTCGCCGAACTCCTCGCCGACCGGGGCGTCTCCACCCGCGTGGTCACCACCCTCGACCAGGCCCGCGCCGCGGCGAACCCGGACACCACCGTCCTCGTCACCGCCCCCGACCTGCTCACCCCACGCCAGCAGACCCAGTTGCACACCGCGGCCGACGGCTCCGGCGGCCGCACCGTCCTCCTCGCACCGGGCGGCGCCTCCGTCGAACGCCTCGTCCCCGGCGTCACCGCCGACCCGGCCACCAGCACCGTCGCGGCGCTCGACCCGAAGTGCACGCTGCCCGCCGCCCGCCGCGCGGGCCCCGCCGACACCGGCGGCCTCCGCTACACCAGCACCCACCCCGGCACCGACACGTGCTACCCGAGCCAACGCCTGGCCACCCTGCTGCGCGTCCCGGACACCACAGGCAACGGCGACACCGTCGTCCTCGGCGCCCCCGACATCCTCTTCAACGAACGCCTCGACGAGCAGGGCAACGCCTCGCTCGCCCTCCAACTCCTCGGCTCCCGCCCCCATCTGGTCTGGTACCTCCCCTCGCTCGCCGACCTCTCCGCCACCGGCACGGACGGCGAGCAGAACTTCATGGACCTGCTGCCCTCCGGCTGGCTCTGGGGCACACTGCAACTCTTCGTCGCGGCCGCACTCGCCGCCCTCTGGCGAGCCCGCCGGTTCGGCCCGCTCGTCCCCGAACGGCTCCCCGTCGCGATCCGCGCCTCCGAAACCGTCGAAGGCCGCGCCCGCCTCTACCGCAAGGCGAACGCCCGCGACCGCGCCGCGACCGCTCTTCGCTCCGCCACCCGCACCCGCCTCGCCCCCCTCGTCGGCGTCCCCGTCTCCCAGGCGCACACGCCCGAGGCCCTGCTCCCCGCCCTGGCCGCCCACCTCCACGGCGACGGACAGGCCCTGCACCCCCTCCTCTTCGGCCCGCCGCCCGGCGACGACACGGCCCTCGTCGCCCTCACCGACCAACTCGACGCCCTCGAAAGAGAGGTACGCCGTCCATGATGGACCCGACCACTGACAACGCCGGGAACACCGGGGACCAGGGCAGCGCCCGAGCCTCCCTGGAAGCCCTGCGCGCCGAGATCGCCAAGGCCGTGGTCGGCCAAGATCCCGCCGTGACCGGCCTCGTCGTCGCCCTCCTGTGCCGCGGCCACGTGCTCCTCGAAGGAGTACCCGGAGTCGCCAAGACGCTGCTCGTCCGCGCCCTCGCCGCCGCCCTCGAACTCGACACCAAGCGCGTCCAGTTCACCCCGGACCTGATGCCGAGCGACATCACCGGCTCCCTCGTCTACGACACCCGCAGCGCCGAGTTCTCCTTCCAGCCGGGCCCGGTCTTCACCAACCTGCTGCTGGCCGACGAGATCAACCGCACCCCGCCCAAGACACAGTCGTCCCTCCTCGAAGCCATGGAGGAACGCCAGGTCACCGTCGACGGCACCCCGCGCCCCCTCCCCGACCCGTTCCTGGTCGCCGCGACCCAGAACCCGGTCGAGTACGAGGGCACCTACCCGCTCCCCGAAGCGCAGCTGGATCGTTTCCTCCTCAAGCTGACGATCCCGCTCCCCTCCCGGCAGGACGAGATCGACGTCCTCACCCGCCACGCCGACGGCTTCAACCCGCGCGACCTCAAGGCCGCCGGCGTACGCCCCGTCGCGGGCCCCGCCGACCTGGAAGCCGCCCGCGCGGCCGTCGCCAGGACCAGCGTCTCCCCGGAGATCACCGCCTATGTGGTGGACATCTGCCGCGCCACCCGCGAATCACCGTCGCTCACCCTCGGCGTCTCCCCGCGCGGGGCCACCGCCCTGCTGGCCACCTCGCGCGCGTGGGCCTGGCTCACCGGCCGCGACTACGTCACCCCCGACGACGTCAAGGCCCTCGCCCTCCCCACCCTCCGCCACCGCGTGCAGCTCCGCCCGGAGGCCGAGATGGAGGGCGTGACGGCCGATTCCGTCATCAACGCGATCCTCGCTCACGTCCCCGTCCCCCGCTGATGGCGCTCACCGGACGCGCCGCCCTCCTCGCGGCCCTCGGCTCGCTCCCCGTCGGCATCTGGGACCCCGGCTGGACGGGCATCCTCGCCGTGAACGCCCCGCTCGCGGTGGCCTGCGCCTGCGACTTCGCCCTCGCGGCACCGGTACGCCGCCTCGGCCTGTCCCGTTCCGGCGACACCTCGGCACGCCTGGGCGAGACCGCCGACGTCACCCTCACGGTCGCCAACCCGTCCCGCCGCCCGCTCCGCGCCCAGCTGCGCGACGCCTGGCCCCCCAGCAGCTGGCAGCCCGGCACCGAAGTGACGGCCTCCCGCCACCCCCTGACCGTGCCCGCGGGCGAACGCCGCCGCGTCACCACCCGGCTGCGCCCCACCCGCCGTGGCGACCGCCAGGCGGACCGCGTGACGATCCGCTCCCGGGGCCCCCTCGGCCTGTTCACCCGCCAGGGCACCCACCAGGTCCCCTGGACGGTCCGCGTGCTGCCGCCGTTCACCAGCCGCAAACACCTCCCCTCGAAACTCGCCCGCCTCCGCGAACTCGACGGCCGCACCAGCGTCCTGACCCGAGGCGAGGGCACCGAATTCGACAGCCTGCGCGAGTACGTTCCCGGCGACGACACCCGTTCCATCGACTGGCGCGCGACGGCCCGCCACTCCACGGTCGCCGTCCGCACCTGGCGCCCCGAACGCGACCGCCACATCCTCCTGGTCCTGGACACCGGCCGCACCTCCGCCGGCCGGGTCGGCGACATCCCCCGCCTCGACGCCTCCATGGACGCCGCACTGCTCCTGGCGGCGCTGGCGTCCCGCGCGGGCGACCGCGTCGACCTCCTCGCCTACGACCGCCGCACCCGCGCCCTGGTCCAGGGCCGCACAGCCCGCGACGTCCTCCCGTCCCTGGTCAACGCGATGGCCCCGCTCGAACCCGAACTGGTCGAACTGGACGCCCGCGGCCTCACCGCCACAGCACTCCGAACGGCGCCTCGCCGCTCGTTGATCGTGCTCCTCACCAGCCTCGACGCGGCCCCGGTGGAGGAGGGACTCCTCCCCGTCCTCTCCCAACTCACCCAGCGCCACACGGTCCTACTGGCATCGGTGGCGGACCCGCACATCGCGCAGATGTCCCAGGCACGCGGCACCACGGACGCGGTCTACGAGGCCGCGTCCGCCGCTCAGTCCCAGAGCGAACGGCACCGCACCGCCGAGCAACTCCGCCGTCACGGCGTCACCGTGGTCGACGAAACCCCGGACGATCTGGCGCCGGCCCTGGCGGACGCCTATCTGGCACTGAAAACAACGGGACGCTTGTAATCAAAAAGGGGCCCTACTGGTGTAGAGCCCCCTTTGGGCATAAAAAGCCCCCTAAACGCAGAAAACCCCGCACCATAAGGTGCGGGGTTCCCCACAATGATTGTTCGGCGGCGTCCTACTCTCCCACAGGGTCCCCCCTGCAGTAC
>NZ_JBIVVA010000015.1:0-166186 GCF_044757465.1 Streptomyces sp. NPDC091279
TGCGTTTCCGACTCTATCAGATCTTTCCGATCCGATTTCCTCGGTGCTTTCCAGGTTCTTCGCTTTCGCGCTTTCCCTTTCCGGCGGTTCCGACTCTATCAGATCCTTTCGGGCCTGATTCCCTGTCGGCGGGGCCTTTCGACATTCACTACGTTAGACGATTCCCTCGGCAGCTCATAATCGAGCCCCCCGGATTCGAATTCAGGCATGCGGGCACACCAAAATTCGACCCCGTCAAAGGGTGTGTCTTCTCGTAGTGGTTTGGCCGCTTCCGGCTGCTGGCGAACGCCGTACCCGGTTCAGCGGCTCGGACTACATTACGCAGCCCCCCAAGGTGCGTCAACTTGGCCGACGCTTCGGCGTATGGGCCCGATAAGGGCTCACCGTCGGGTCGTTGGTGATCCAGAAACGCCAGGGGTGGACGGCGCCCGCGCCGGAGACTCCGGTACGCGGACCGCTGCTCACCTGGTCGGACGGGCCCGGCGTGCCCGCGAGGACCCGCAAGGGGGTGTCGGCGGTGGTGCACGCGTCCGTGCCGTCCAGGGCTCGGTCCACGCCCAGGGCGGTGGCCAGGCGGGCCGGTCCTTTGGCCAGTTCTTTGTCATTCCGGGCCGAGAGCCGACGTTTGCGGGCCAGTTCGGCGCCCTCGATGATCTCGCCGCCCCGGAGCAGGACCCCGCTCGGCCTGCCCTCGGGGCCGCAGACGAAGTTCATGCAGTGCCACATGCCGTAGGTGAAGTAGACGTACACGTGTCCGGGTGGGCCGAACATCACCTTGTTGCGGGGTGTGCGTCCCCGGTAGGCGTGGGAGCCGGGGTCGTTGGGGCCGTCGTAGGCCTCGACCTCGGTGAGGCGGAGGGTGATCGGGCCGTCCGGGGTCGTGCGGACCAGGACACGGCCCAGGAGGTCGGGGGCCACCTCCAGGACGGGGCGGTCGAAGAACTCCCTGGGCAGTGGCATACGGTCCGGGGGCGTGATCATGGCCCGTCAGCGTAGTCCAGGCGCCGGCCGCGACGGATCGTCAAGATTCCGTCACTTCATGGGCACAGGGGCACGGAACCGGACGTGTCCGGATCGCGTTTGTAGGGATCAAGGGTTCACACGCAGAAGGAGAGACATGGCGTTCAAGAAGCTGCTCGCGAGTCTGGGGGCCGGCGGAGCTTCGGTGGAGACCGTACTCACCGAGGTGAACGTCGTTCCGGGCGGTGTCGTCCAGGGTGAGGTGCGGATTCAGGGCGGGTCCGTGAACCAGGACATCGAAGGCCTGTCCGTGGGCCTGCAAGCCAGGGTCGAGGTCGAGAACGGCGACCAGGAGTACAAGCAGGACATCGAGTTCACGAAGGTACGGCTCGGCGGCGCCTTCGAGTTGCAGGCCGGAGCTGTACACGCGGTGCCGTTCGGGCTGGAGATTCCCTGGGAGACGCCGGTCACGACGATCGACGGGCAGTCGCTGCGCGGGATGAACATCGGGGTGACGACCGAGTTGCAGATCGCCCGGGCCGTGGACTCCAGCGACCTCGACCCGATCAACGTGCACCCGATGCCGGCGCAGAAGGCCATCCTGGACGCCTTCATCCAGCTGGGCTTCCGGTTCAAGAGCGCCGACCTGGAGCGCGGTCACATCCGGGGCACGCGGCAGACACTGCCGTTCTACCAGGAGATCGAGTTCTACCCGCCGTCGCAGTACCGCGGGCTGAACCAGGTCGAGTTGAGCTTCGTGGCCGATGAGCACGCCATGGACGTCGTGCTGGAGATGGACAAGAAGCCGGGGCTGTTCAGCGAGGGGAGCGACACCTTCCGGTCGTTCCAGGTGGGGCTGCACGACTTCCACGGGACCGACTGGGCGGCCTACCTCAACCAGTGGCTGTCCGAGGTCGGCAGCAAGCGCAACTGGTTCTAGGCTCGGAACTGCTGATTCCAGTTAACGATCAGGAGGTACCGAGGTGACCGAGCTGAAGCGGCGACCGCTCCCCCATGACTTCCACCCGCCCGTTCCCGCGTTCACGGTGACGAGCGAGGATGTCGCCGAGGGCGGCACGCTCAAGGACGCTCAGGTCTACGCGGCCGGGAACACCTCGCCGCAGCTGCGGTGGGAGGGCTTCCCGCCCGAGACCAAGAGTTTCGCCGTGACCTGCTACGACCCGGACGCCCCGACGGGCAGCGGGTTCTGGCACTGGGTGCTGTTCGACATCCCGGCGTCCGTGACGGAACTGCCGGTCGGTGCGGGCAGCGGCACGTTCGAGGGGCTGCCCGCGGGCGCGATCCAGGCGCGCAACGACTACGGCAGCAAGGACTTCGGCGGTGCGGCCCCGCCGCCCGGCGACGGATCGCACCGTTATGTGTTCACCGTGTACGCCGTGGACGAGGAGAAGCTCGGCCCGGATGCCGACGCCTCGCCCGCGTTCGTCGGATTCAACCTGCGGTTCCACGCGATCGCGCGGGCGCAGTTGATCGGTGAGTACGAGATTCCCGCGGAGGGCTGAGCAAGCCCGACGTTCACGGAACGTTTGCCCGCCTCTGGTCATGGAAGTGATCAGAGGCGGGCATCTTTATTGCGTTGTCCATCTCGGCGCGCCCGTCCAGAGTTGATCCAAGCCCGCCGGGGGTGGGCAGGTGCGCATGGGAGGTGGGCTGGATGCGGGACACGCTGGTTCTGAACGCGAGTTTTGAACCGCTGTCGACGGTCACGTTGAACCGAGCCATTGTTCTGGTGCTCCAGGACAAGGCCGTCGTCGAGCAGGCCCACCCCGAACTGCGGATGCGCGGGGCGGCCGTGGACATACCGGCGCCTCGGGTGATCCGGCTGTGCCGGTACGTCCGGGTGCCGTTTCGCAGACGGGCGCCCTGGTCGCGGCGCGGGGTGCTGGTCAGGGACCGGCACCGGTGCGCGTACTGCGGTCGGCGGGCGACGACCGTGGACCATGTGGTGCCGCGGGCGCAGGGCGGTGCGGACTCGTGGCTGAACACGGTGGCTTCGTGCGCCGAGGACAATCACCGCAAGGCCGACCGGACGCCGGAGCAGGCGGGGATGCCGTTGCTCCGGCCGCCGTTCGAACCGACGCCCGCCGACGCGATGTTGCTGTCGCTCGGGGGCGGGTTCGAGGAGCTGCCCGACTGGTTGGCCCGGGACGCCGCGTAACTCCACGCCCCGCAAGGGCTCCCCGCGCCCCTGGTGAGGGGCGCGGGGTGGGTGATGCGGTCAGTCGATCGCCGGCTTCTCGCGGCGCTCCGTCGACTGCTGCTGGGGGATGTTGCCGCCGCCGTTGCCGCCGAGTCCGCCGAAGTTCCCGAAGGCTCCGGAGAGGCCCTTGAGGGCGTCGCCGATCTCGCTGGGGACGATCCAGAGCTTGTTGGCGTCGCCCTCGGCGATCTTCGGAAGCATCTGGAGGTACTGGTAGCTGAGCAGCTTCTGGTCCGGGTCGCCCGCGTGGATCGCCTCGAACACCGTACGGACGGCCTGGGCCTCACCCTCGGCGCGCAGCGCGGCGGCCTTGGCCTCACCTTCGGCGCGCAGGATCTGCGACTGCTTCTCACCCTCGGCGGTGAGGATCGCGGCCTGCCGGGTACCTTCCGCGGTGAGGATCGCGGCGCGCTTGTCACGGTCGGCGCGCATCTGCTTCTCCATCGAGTCCTGGATGGAGGTCGGCGGCTCGATGGCCTTCAGTTCCACGCGGTTGACGCGGATGCCCCACTTGCCGGTGGCCTCGTCGAGGACGCCGCGCAGGGCCGCGTTGATCTCCTCACGGGAGGTGAGGGTGCGTTCCAGGTCCATGCCGCCGATGATGTTGCGGAGCGTGGTGACCGTGAGCTGCTCGATCGCCTGGATGTAGCTGGCCACCTCGTAGGTGGCGGCCCGCGCGTCGGTCACCTGGTAGTAGATGACGGTGTCGATGTTGACGACCAGGTTGTCCTGGGTGATCACCGGCTGCGGGGGGAACGGCACGACCTGTTCACGCAGGTCGATGCGGTTGCGGATGGTGTCGATGAACGGCACGACGATGTTGAGGCCCGCGTTGAGGGTGCGCGTGTAGCGGCCGAAGCGCTCCACGATCGCCGCGCTGGCCTGTGGGATGACCTGGATGGTCCTGATCAGGGCGATGAAGACCAACACCACCAGAATGATCAGGACGATGATGACCGGTTCCATCGACTTCCCCGTACCCTTCTCCGCTTCGGCGCTTTCGGCAGATCTTATGCCTGATGAAGATCTTGCCGGTCGAGTCTGACAGACCGTCGGGCAACTCGGGTGCCGTTCGGCTCACTTGAGTCCTGCGAGGTCAGATGACGATCGCCGTCGCCCCCTCGATCTCGACCACATCGACTTCCTGGCCTGTTTCGTAGGCACGGTCGACGTCGAGCGCGCGGGCCGACCACACCTCACCGGCGAGTTTGATCCGGCCGCCCGCCCCGTCGACGCGTTCCAGCACGACGGCCTGTCTGCCGCGCAACGCGTCGATGCCGGTGGCGATCTGGGGGCGGTTGCGGTGCCGGTTCGCGATGGGCCGGACGACGGCGATGAGGGCGACGGAGACCACGGCGAAGACGACGACCTGGAGGACCCCTCCGCCACCGAGCCCGGCGACGCCCGCTGCGGCTACGGCGCCCACGGCCAGCATGCCGAACTCCGGCATGGCCGTCACCACGAGCGGGATACCCAGTGCCGCCGCGCCGACGAGCCACCACACCCATGCGTCGATGTCGTTCACGTCGCCCATGGTAGGTCGCCAACTCCCCTTGCGGACAGGGTGCGATGCGTCAGCTCAGGGGCAGACCGCGGGCCGTCCAGCGTTCGCCGACCTGCTCGACGACGAGCGGGAGGCCGAAGCAGAGAGAGAGGTTGCGCGAGGTCAGCTCCAGCTCCAGGGGTCCGGCGGCGAGAACCTTGCCACGACGGATCATCAGAACGTGGGTGAAGCCGGGGGCGATCTCCTCGACGTGGTGGGTGACCATCAGCATCGAGGGGGCGATCGGGTCGCGGGCGAGGCGGCCGAGGCGGCGGACCAGGTCCTCGCGGCCGCCGAGGTCGAGGCCCGCGGCGGGCTCGTCGAGCAGCAGCAGTTCGGGGTCGGTCATCAGGGCGCGGGCGATCAGGACCCGCTTGCGCTCGCCCTCGGAGAGGGTGCCGAACTTCCGGTCGAGGTAGTCGCTCATGCCGAGGCGGTCGAGGAAGGCGCGGGCGCGCTGCTCGTCGATCTCCTCGTAGTCCTCCTGCCAGGTGGCCGTCATGCCGTACGCGGCGGTCAGGACGGTCTCCAGGACGCTCTGGCGCTTGGGGAGTTTGTCGGCCATGTTGAGGCCGGCCATTCCGATGCGGGGGCGCAGTTCGAAGACGTCGGTGCCGGGGCGGCCGAGGGTCTCGCCGAGGATGGTGGCGGTGCCCTTGCTGGGGTAGAGGTAGCTCGACGCGAGGTTGAGGAGGGTGGTCTTGCCGGCGCCGTTCGGGCCGAGGATGACCCAGCGCTCGCCTTCCTTGACCGACCAGGAGACCTGGTCCACCAGAGCCCGGTCCTCGCGGACCACGGATACGTCCTGAAGCTCCAGAACATCGCTCATGAGCGCGTTGTCTCCCCTTAAGTCTGACCGGTTCGGCGTCTCGGCGGTCGCGGGCGCCTGTGGGCGCCGCCCTCGAAGAAATCTACGCCACCGCTCCCCCGGTCCCATCCATCGGTCCGGTCCTTAGTCTGGAGGCATGTTCTCGGAACCACGTTCAGGACGCCTTACGGCGTGGGGAAACGCACTATTGGCCGGACTTGTCTCGCCGGACGACGCCGTCTCGGCGGTCGTCGGTGATGACGCTCTGCATCGGATGGAGGGGCTGCCCGGTGAGCCCGGGTCTGTCGGTCTGACGCTGGCGCTGGGGCGGCTGCGGTCGCTCGGGGTGAGCGGGCTGCGGATGGCGCTGCCGGTGCCCGGGCATCCGCTGGGGCTGAGCGGGCCGCCGGAGTTCAACGCGCGGGCGATGGAGGCGGCGGAGGCCGTGGTCTGTCACGGGGCGGCGCTGGGGCTGGTCCCCGAGGTGTCCGCGGTCGGGCCCGAGGGCGATCTGCATGTCGAGGTCGTCTGGCACTGTCTGCCCGTCCGGGAGGCGCCGCCCGCCGATGTGCCGTCGTTGGGGGAGGCCGAGCGGGAGTTGGCGGAGGCGTTGCGGGACGCGACCGAGGTGCTCTCGCGGCTGGACGTCGCCGGGTCCGGGCCGGTGGCGGAGGCGGCGATCGCCGCGTACCGGGCGCGGGCGGAGCGGGGGCGGGAGGCGTTGGCGCCGGGGTATCCGCCGCGGGCGGCGCGGGTGCTCGAACTGGCGGACCGGGTGGGCACGTTGGTGTCGTTGGCGCGGGAGCACGGGCATGGGGGTGCGGTGAGCGCGGGCGAGATGGCGGCGCGGGTGGTGGCTCTTGCTCCGGTGGAGCGGACGGCTCGGCGGGCTGTTGTCGCCGCGTACAACTCCGTTGTGGAGGAACGGCTACGAGGGTGACGTCCGTCGGGGGAGGCTGCGTGAGTGCAGCGGGCGTCTCCCTGGGGGCTGAAATGAGGCTGGCCTGCGCTTCCTCGCTCGGGTGCAAGGCCCTGTCCTCAAACGCCGGACGGGCTGGTGGGTGGACCCGAAGCAGGGCCCTCGAGGTGGTCCCCCGTTGTCGCGCGCCAAAAAGGCCCCGCCAGTCTTCGTTGACTGGTGGGGCCCCTTGTGCTTCGGGGTGGCGTCAGTGGTTGATGCCGTTGTTGCCGAAGGCGGGGTTCAGGAGGCCGATGACGTTGATGCTGTCGCCGACGACGTTCACCGGGATGTGGACAGGGACCTGGATGGTGTTGCCGGCGACGACACCAGGCGACTTCACGGCCGCGCCGTCGGCACCCGCGTCGGCGACAGCGGCGCCGGCGGAAGCGCCAGCGGCGACGCCGGCGACGGTGAGGGCCACGGCAGCCTTCTTGGCGATGTTCATGGGAAGCGTTCCTCCTGCTGTTATTGCGAGTCCGACCCGGCCGCGGGCCGTGCGCTGAACAACGTGGGAGCGGGAGGGACGGCACGGGGAGGGGGCGCCAACCGTCCGTTCGGATCAGTCGGAGGACAATCGGAGGAAAACCGGACCGGCCTCCCGGGTGGTGCCGGGAGGCCGGTGGTGGTCAGCGGTTGAGGCCCAGGTTGCCGAAGGCCGGGTTCAGCACGCCGATCACGTTCACGCTGTTGCCGACCGCGTTCACCGGCACGGCCACCGGGACCTGGATGACGTTGCCCGAAACGACGCCCGGGGAGCCCTTGGCCTCGCCGCCGGCCCACGAGCCGTCGGTCGCGGAGGCCAGGCCCGCACCGGCGGCGACCAGCCCGCCGGCCACCATCGTCACGGCCGCTGCCTTCTTCAGGTTCTTCACTTCTGCGTCCTCCTAGCGATCGCCGCGACGGTCGCCGCGGCACGCACTGGAGAACGCCCGGGGTCCGGGGAGGTTGCGCCATTCGGGGGACATTCCCACGACGGTATGAATCTCTGCCCCGAGCGGAACCTTTCGGGTGGGCGTGCGCCCGCTGTCGCGCCCCTGGTCAGCCCGCCGCTCCGTGGCGTACCGCCCACAGGGCGGCCTGGGTGCGGTCCGCGAGGTCGAGCTTCATCAGTATGTTCGAGACGTGGGTCTTGACGGTCTTCTCGGAGAGGACGAGGGCGCGGGCGATCTCGCGGTTGGAGCGGCCGTCCGCGATCAGGCAGAGCACCTCGCGCTCCCGTTCGGTGAGCGAACCGGCTCTGCCCTGGCCGGAGTTGGCCTCCTCCTGGGACAGGAGGGCGTCGGCCACCTCGGGCTGGAGCAGGATGTGACCGGCGTGGACGGAGCGGATGGCGCCGGCCAAGGCGTCCGGGTCCACGTCCTTGTAGACGTAACCGGCGGCGCCCGCGCGCAGTGCCGGGACCACCGTGCGCTGTTCGGTGAAGCTGGTGACGATCAGCACGCGCGCGGGGTTGTCCAGCTCGCGCAGTCGGCGCAGGGCCTCGACGCCGTCCATGCCGGGCATCTTGACGTCCATGAGGACGACGTCCGGTTTCAGTTCCTCGGCGCGGGCGACTCCTTCCGCGCCGTCGGCCGCCTCGCCGACGACCTCTATGTCGTCCTGTACTTCGAGGAAGGTGCGCAGGCCCCGGCGGACCACCTGATGGTCGTCGACCAGCAGCACCCTGATCGCTTCAGCCACCGGGCACCTCCATCTCGATCGTGGTGCCCTTGCCGGGCTCCGATTGCACGGTCAGTGTGCCGCCGACGCCACTGGCCCGGTCCCGCATGGAGACCAGGCCCAGATGGCGTCCGGCGCGGCGGGTGGTGTCCGGGTCGAAGCCCTTGCCGTCGTCGGTGACGCGCAGCACGGCTCCCCCGCCGCTGCGGCCGACGGTGACGTCGACGTGGTCGGCCCCGGAGTGCCGCAGGGCGTTGTGCAGGGCTTCCTGGGCGACCCGCAGGAGGGCTTCCTCCTGGGCTGCGGGCAGGGCGCGGAAGCCGGTGCTGGTGAACGTCACGCGCGCGCTGTGGGCGCGGTCGAGGACGTGGATCTGGGTGCGCAGGGTGGCGAGGAGGCCGTCCTCGTCGAGGGCTGCGGGGCGCAACTCGACGACGGCGGCGCGTAGTTCGTCGGCGGCTTCGGCGGCGAGGGCGGCGACCTGCTGGAGTTCGCCCTTGGCGCGGGCGGGGTCGCGGTCGACGAGGGTGGCGGCGGCCTGGGCGGTCAGGCGCAGGGAGAAGAGCTTCTGGCTGACCGCGTCGTGCAGCTCGTGGGCGAGGCGGGAGCGCTCCTCGGCGATGGTCAGCTCGCGGCTGCGTTCGTAGAGGCGGGCGTTGGTGAGGGCGATCGCGGCGTGCTGGGCGAGGAGCGCGAGGAGGTCCTCGTCCTCCTCGGTGAAGCCGCAGGTGCCGGTCGGCCTGGCGCAGTTCTTGTTGGCCAGGAAGAGGGCGCCGATCACCTCGTCGCCGTCCCGGATGGGCAGGCCCAGGAAGTCGGACATGTCGGGGTGGGCGGGGGGCCAGCCCTCGAAGCGCGGGTCCTTGCGGACGTCGGCGAGGCGCTCGGGCTCGGCTCCGTGGAGCATCGCGGCGAGGATGCCGTGCTGGCGTGGGAGGGGGCCGATGGCCTTCCACTGTTCGTCGCTGACGCCGTCGACGACGAACTGGGAGAAGCCGCCGTGGTCGTCGGGGACGCCGAGGGCGGCGTACTGGGCGTCGAGGAGCTCGCGGGCCGAGGCGACGATCGTCTTGAGGACGTCGCGCACCTCAAGATGCCTGCTCATGGCCAGCAGCGCGGAGCTGACCGCGGCGAGGCCGGACCGTGGACCGTGACTCATGACCTCACGGTACCGGCGGGGTCCGACAGTGGGGATCGGGCCGACGGCGGCCTCGGTCTGGTCCGGTCGCCCTAGGCCGGGTCCTAGTCCTGTAGTCCCCGGGACGGCGGGGGTAGGGCGAACGGCCCCGGTGGTCGCGACCCGCGCCCGAGGCGGGGCGGGCGGCGCCGTTCCTAGCGTGGAGGCACGTCGATCGGCGATGCGTGGACGGCGTTGACGACGTTGATGCCATTGCCGCCATTGATGCCGTCGTCAGCTCCGTCAATGTGATCAATGCGGTCAACATAGACAACATGGACAACGAGGGGACACGGGTCAACATGCCGGTAGCGATCATCACGGGGGCGTCGAAGGGGCTGGGGCGGGCGCTGGCCGAGGGGCTGGTGGAGCGGGACTGGGATCTGGTGCTGGACGCGCGGACGGAGCCGGCCTTGGCGGAGGCCGCCCGGAGCCTGGCCGGGTACGGCACGCGTGTGCTGGCCGTCGCCGGGGATGTGACGAACGCCGGGCACCGGGCGGAGCTGGTGGCGGCGGCGCGGCGGCTGGGCGGGGTGGATCTGCTGGTGCACAACGCGAGCGCGCTGGGCGCCGAGCCACTGACACCGCTGGTGGAGCTGCCGGTGGCGGGGCTGCGGCGGGCGTTCGAGGTGAACGTGGTGGCGGCGCACGGGCTGGTCAGGGAGGCGTTGCCGCTGCTCAGGGTGGCGCGGGCGGGTGCGGTGATCGTCGTCGGGTCGGACGCGGCGGTGACGGCGTACGGGACGTGGGGCGGGTACGGGGCGTCGAAGGCGGCTCTGGATCAGCTCGCGGCCGTGCTGGGGGTGGAGGAGCCGGGGCTGCGGGTGTGGGCGGTCGACCCGGGTGACATGGCGACGGACCTGTACGCGGCGGCCGTGCCGGGCGACGACGGGCCGCGTCCGGCGCCGGAGGCGGTGGTGCCGGCGTTTCTGCGGCTCCTCGACGCGCGTCCGGCGAGCGGGCGGTACCTGGCCGCGTCGCTGCTGGAGGCGTGATGACGCTCGCGCTGAGGGTTCCGCGGGAGCTGTCGGCCCGGGTGCCGGTCGAGCAGCGGGGGCCGGGGCTCGGCCGGGACGCGGTGCGGCTGCTGGTGTCGCGGGGGTCGGAGGTGTCGCATCACGTGTTCCGGGAGCTGCCGGGGTTGTTGCGGGCCGGGGATCTGCTGGTGGTGAACACGTCGGCGACGCTGGCGGCCGCGGTGGACGGGCGGCTGGGGCACGCGCGCGTGGTGGTGCACTTCTCCACGCGCGGGGACGACGGGCGGTGGGCGGTGGAGCTGCGGGAACCCTCGGGGGACGGCACCACGCGGGCGCGTGCGGGCGGTCCGGCGGGCGGACGGGTGCGGCTGGCCGGGGGTGGGCGGCTGGTGCTCGATGAGCCGCTGAGCGGGCGTGGGGACCGGTTGTGGTGGGCGCGGGTGTCGGGGGCGGAGGTGCTGGAGGTGCTGCGGGAGCACGGGCGGGCGATCCGTTACTCCTATACGGAGCGCGATCAGCCGTTGCCGGCGTATCAGACGGTGTTCGCGCTGCCGTCCGCCGACGGGGCGGGGAGCGCGGAGATGCCGAGCGCGGGTCGGCCGTTCACGGCGCGGCTGGTGGCGGTGTGGTGCGGCGGGGGGTGTGGTTCGCGCCGGTGACGTTGCATACGGGGGTGGCGTCGGCGGAGGTGCACGAGCCGCCGTATCCGGAGCGGTTCGCGGTGCCGGAGGCGTCGGCGCGGCTGATCGGCGCGGTGCGGGCCGGTGGCGGGCGGGTGGTGGCGGTGGGGACGACGGCCGTGCGGGCGGTGGAGTCGGCGGCGGGTCCTGACGGTGTGGTGCGTGCGGGTGCGGGGTGGACGGACCTGGTGGTGACGCCTGAGCGCGGGGTGCGGGTGGTGGACGGGCTGCTGACCGGGCTGCACGAGCCGGAGGCCTCGCATCTGCTGATGCTGGCGGCGGTGGCCGGGCGTGCCGCCGTGGAGCGTGGGTATGAGGCGGCACTGCGGCGGCGGTACCTGTGGCACGAGTTCGGGGACGTCCCTCTCCTCCTCCCGGATGAGGACCCTCACGCAGAGCGTTGCGTCAGCAACTAGTGGTGAGAACAGGCCCTCGGCCATGTGAGCCCGCGCATAGGGCGCACATCACCTACGAACGGGCATAGTGGACGAGCCTGTCTGGATTGAGCGGGCATGACGTTCCTGTCTGTCCTGATTTGCCCCTCCCCGTTCCACTACCCAGCTTCGTACGTCACACCTTTGCCAGGGGATTTTGCGGCCGCTAACAATGGCTCTCGTCGCTCGCGCCGTGGGTATCCGCCCACGGCGTTCGCACGGGAGGACCCGAGTCCCCCGCAGGACAGAAGAGCGACCTCCGCGCTATTCGAAGAGGTCCGTAGCCATGCCTAAGAACAACCCCACCCGCGGCCGAGGTCGCGCGCTGACCCGTCACCACAAGATCGCGATCGCCGGCGTCGCCACCCTCGGTGCCGCCGCCCTCGCCTTCAGCGCGGTGCCGAGCAACGCCGAGCCCACCACGAGCGAGGCCGCTTCCTCGGCACAGGCGCACATCGCGTACAGCACCAAGCCGATCAAGGACGTCAAGGCGAGCGTCACCGACCAGCTGGCCAGCGCCAACCTGAAGGCCGACGCCCTCAAGGCGAAGCAGAAGGCCGCGCACGCCGCCGCCAAGAAGCACGCCGCCGCCAAGAAGAAGGCCGCCGAGGCCGCCGCGAAGAAGAAGGCCGAGGCCGCCCGCAAGGCCAAGCAGACCGCGAGCCGCTCCGCCGAGCGCGCCACGGTCAAGCCGGCCGCGGCGAAGAGCTACGGCAACAACCTGAACGGCTGGATCAACGAGGCCCTCAGCATCATGAAGGCCAAGGGCATCCCCGGTTCGTACAACGGTCTGTACCGCAACATCATGCGGGAGTCCTCCGGCAACCCGAACGCCATCAACGGCTGGGACATCAACGCGATCAACGGCATCCCCTCCAAGGGCCTGCTCCAGGTGATCCCGCCGACGTTCAACGCGTACCACGTCTCCGGTACGTCGACGAACATCTACGACCCGGTCGCCAACATCACCGCCGCCGCCAACTACGCGGCCGACAAGTACGGCTCGATCGACAACGTCAACAGCGCGTACTGAGGTCAGCGCGGACCTCTGCTGCACGTGAACGCCGAAGGGCGGCACCCTCTGCCGGGTGCCGCCCTTCGCGCCGTTGCCGCGCTCTTTCGTTACTTGCGCATGACCTCGGGCTCGTGGCGGCGCAGGAAGCGGGCCACGAAGAAGCCGCAGACCACACCGAGGACGATCAGGCCGATCATGTCCATGCTCCAGGTGCCGACGGTGTGCTCCCACAGCGGGTCGTTGCTGTCGCCCTTGTCGGGCGGGCTGATCCGGTTGAAGTCCAGCGTGGCGCCCGCGGCGGCCACCGCCCAGCGGGACGGCATCAGATACGAGAACTGGTTGACGCCGACCGCGCTGTTCAGCGCGAACAGGCAGCCCGTGAAGACGATCTGGATGATCGCGAACATGACCAGCAGCGGCATCGTCTTCTCGGCCGTCTTCACCAGCGACGAGATGATCAGGCCGAACATCATCGCGGTGAAGCCGAGCGCCATGATCGGCACCGACAGTTCGAAGAGCGTGGCGCTGCCGAAGATCAGGCCCTGCTCCGGCAGCTCCCGGTTGGAGAAGCCGATGACGCCGACCAGCAGGCCCTGGAGCACGGTGATGGTGCCGAGCACGAAGACCTTGGACATCAGGTACGCCGAGCGGGACAAGCCGGTGGCGCGCTCCCGCTCGTAGATGACCCGCTCCTTGATCAGCTCGCGGACCGAGTTGGCCGCGCCCGCGAAGCAGGCGCCGACGGCGAGGATCAGCAGCACGGTGGTGGCCGTGCCGTTGGGGATGATCTGGCCGGTTCTCGGGTTGACCGGGTTGGGCAGCAGCCCCTTGTCCGGGCTGATGAGCAGGCTCACCGCGCCGAGCACGGCCGGCAGGATCACCATCAGCGCCAAAAAGCCCCGGTCGGAGACGATCACCGACACATACCGGCGGACCAGGGTGAGGAACTGGCTCATCCAGCCCTGCGGCTTCGGCGGCCGCAGCGTCTGCACCGGCGGCCCCTGCACGGGCTGCGGGGCGACGGAGTCGATGTCGGCGGCGTACATCTGGTAGTGCTGCGAGCCCTTCCAGCGGCCCGCCCAGTCGTAGTCGCGGTAGTTCTCGAACGCGGAGAAGACATCGGCCCAGGTGTCGTAGCCGAAGAAGTTCAGCGCCTCGTCGGGCGGCCCGAAGTAGGCGACGGCGCCGCCCGGTGCCATCACCAGCAGCTTGTCGCAGATCGCCAGCTCGGCCACCGAGTGGGTGACCACCAGGACGGTACGGCCGTCGTCGGCGAGGCCGCGCAGCAGCTGCATGACGTCACGGTCCATGCCCGGGTCGAGGCCGGAGGTCGGCTCGTCCAGGAAGATCAACGACGGCTTCGTGAGCAGCTCCAGGGCCACCGAGACGCGCTTGCGCTGGCCGCCGGAGAGGGAGGTGACCTTCTTCTCCTTGTGGATGTCGAGCTTCAGCTCGCCCAGCACCTCGTCGATGCGGGCGTTGCGTTCGGCGGCCGTGGTGTCGGCCGGGAAGCGCAGCTTGGCCGCGTACTTGAGGGCCTTCTTGACGGTCAGCTCCTTGTGCAGGATGTCGTCCTGCGGGACCAGACCGATGCGCTGGCGCAACTCGGCGAACTGCTTGTAGAGGTTGCGGTTGTCGTAGAGGACGTCGCCCTGGTTGGCGGGCCGGTAGCCGGTGAGCGCCTTGAGCAGGGTCGACTTGCCGGACCCGGACGGGCCGATCACCGCGATCAGCGACTTCTCCGGGACGCCGAAGGAGACGTCCCGCAGGATCTGCTTGCCGCCGTCGACCGTGACGGTCAGATGGCGGGCCGAGAACGACACCTCGCCGGTGTCGACGAACTCCTCCAGACGGTCGCCGACGATCCGGAAGGTGGAGTGGCCGACGCCGACGATGTCGGTCGGGCCGAGCAGCTGCGTGCCGCCCTTGGGGATCGGCTGGCCGTTGACGTAGGTGCCGTTGTGCGAACCGAGGTCGCGGATCTCCATGCGGCCGTCGGGCGTCGCGCGGAACTCGGCGTGCAGGCGCGACACCTGGAGGTCCGAGACGACGAGTTCGTTCTCCAGGGCGCGGCCGATGCGCATCACGCGGTCGACCGAGAACTGGTGGAACGTCGTCGGGCTGCGGTCCCCGTGGACCGGCGGCGCCCCCGCGGCTCCGCCGGACCCCTGCTGCGGGGGAACGTGCGACCCGGACTGCTGCCAGTCCTGCTGGGGAACGGCGTCGTACGGCTGGGCCGCCGGTGCCTGCTGCGCCCAGCCGGGGCCCGCGCCCTGCGCCGCGTACGGCTGGGCCTGGGCCTGGGCCTGGGCCTGGGGCTGAGCCTGCGGCGTGACGACGGCGGCGGAGACGCTCACGCGCGGGCCGTCGGTGGCGTTGCCCAGGTGGAGGGCGGTGCCGGGGCCGATCTCGGTGCGCTGGACCCGGTGGCCCTGCACGAACGTGCCGTTGGTGCTGCCGTGGTCCTCAAGGACCCAACCGCGGCCGTCCCAGCTGATCGTGGCGTGACGCCAGGAGACCCGGGCGTCGTCGAGCACGAGGTCACCCTGCGGATCACGTCCGAGGGTGTAGGTCCTGGACGCGTCGAGCGTCCAGGTACGTCCATTCGATTCCAGTACGAGTTCCGGCACGCCAAGCCCCACTGAGTAGTCCCCCGAATTACCCCCAACGCAGGGAGTCTAGGGATGTCGAACATCGTCGGGAACTATTTCAGGCTCGCCCCCTTGTCCGAAAGTCGGGCCTTGTGAAAACCACGTAGGTACTCCGTGGGCGAGCGGGAGTTGGGGGCGGTGCGCGGGGGGAAGCGGGCGGTCCGTGGGGGCCGCGAGTGGGCGGCCCGGCCGTCGTGTCCGACCGACGTGTCCGGCCGACGTGTCCGGCCGTCGTGTCCGGCCGACGTGTCCGGCCGACGTGTCCGGCCGACGTGTCCGGCCGACGTGTCCGGCCGTCGTGCGGGTGTTGTCCCGTTTGACCCGAGAACGGCGGTGAGGTGGCCGTGTCCGGGAGCGGCACCGGTGCGTGAGGGGGCCGTCGGGCCGGTGTCATCCCCTGTTTCCTGTCCGTCAGACGGACCGCGGGGGCGGGGGGCACGGGGTGCCGGATACGGTGGGTCCACCATGAGCGCTTCGCAGACTTCGTCCTCGGACGCCCCCACCCTCCTCGTCAAAATCTTCGGCAAGGACCGGCCCGGTATCACGGCCGGCCTCTTCGACACCCTCGCCGCCTTCTCCGTCGACGTGGTCGACATCGAGCAGGTCGTCACCCGTGGTCGCATGGTGCTGTGCGCCCTGGTCACCGCGCCGGACACGGGAGCGGAGGGGAACCTGCGGTCCACCGTCCACAGCTGGGCGGAGTCGATGAAGATGCAGGCCGAGATCATCTCCGGCCTCGGTGACAACCGGCCGCGCGGGCTCGGCCGTTCCCTGGTCACCGTGCTCGGCCACCCGCTCACCGCCGAGGCGACGGCCGCCATAGCGGCCCGCATCACCCGCACCGGCGGCAACATCGACCGTATCTTCCGGCTCGCCAAGTACCCCGTCACCGCCGTCGAGTTCGCGGTCTCCGGCGTCGAGACCGAGCCGCTGCGCACCGCGCTGGCCACCGACGCGGCCGCCCTCGGCGTGGACGTCGCGGTCGTCGCCGCCGGGCTGCACCGCCGGGCCCAGCGGCTGATCGTGATGGACGTCGACTCGACGCTCATCCAGGACGAGGTCATCGAGCTGTTCGCGGCGCACGCCGGGTGCGAGGACGAGGTCGCCGAGGTGACGGCGGCGGCGATGCGCGGGGAACTGGACTTCGAGCAGTCGCTGCACGCGCGCGTGGCCCTGCTGGCGGGGCTCGACGCCTCGGTGGTGGAGAAGGTGCGCGCGGAGGTGCGGCTGACGCCGGGTGCCCGCACGCTGATCCGGACGCTGAAGCGGCTCGGCTACCAAGTGGGCGTCGTCTCCGGCGGGTTCACCCAGGTCACCGATGATCTGCGGGAGCGGCTCGGGCTCGACTTCGCCCAGGCCAACACCCTGGAGATCGTCGACGGCAAGCTGACCGGGCGGGTCGTCGGCGAGATCGTCGACCGGGCGGGCAAGGCGCGGCTGCTGCGGCGGTTCGCGGCGGAGGCGGGGGTTCCGCTGGCACAGACCGTCGCGATCGGTGACGGGGCGAATGATCTGGACATGTTGAACGCGGCGGGGTTGGGGGTTGCGTTCAACGCGAAGCCGGTTGTTCGGCAGGCGGCGCACACCGCGGTGAACGTGCCGTTCCTGGACACCGTGCTGTATCTGTTGGGGGTCACTCGGGAAGAGGTTGAGGCGGCGGATACGCACGACGAGGAGCACTGAACGGGGGCTCGCCGCCCGTCCGCCCTGGTGTCCCCGTGTTGGTGCGGCCGTCTCTGGGGGCTGCGCCCCCAGACCCCCGCTTCGGCCTGGACGGCCTCGTCCTCAAACTCCCCCAGAGGGGGGACCCCCACGGGCTGAGTGGCGTCGGCCTGCGTCTCCTCGCTCGGGTACAAGACCCTGGGGGCTGCGCCCCCAGTCCCCCGCTTCGGCCTGAACGGCCTCGTCCTCAAGCTCCCCCAGAGGGGGGACCCCCACGGGCTGGGTTTGGCGGCCTGCGTTTCTCGGCGACGCACAAGACTCTGGGGGCGCTGCCCCCAGACCCCCGTTCGGCCTGAACGGGCCTCGTCCTCAAGCTCCCCCAGAGGGGGGACCCCCACGGGCTGGTTGATGCGGCCCGCGCTCCCAGGCCCGAGGGCACAGTCCCCTCGTCCTCCAAGTCCGGACAGGCTGATGAGGCGCCCAGGGCCCCGCATGGAGATGCCGTCGGGGCCCTGGGCTGGGGGTTATTCCGTTGGGGCCCAGAAGTCCAGGAGGGTGGCTGTTGCTGGTTCCAGGGACTTCCAGGGGGTTTCGAAGGAGAGGACGGCGAAGGCTCCGGCGGGGAAGCCTCGGCGGGTGAGGCGGTCTCGGGTGTCGCCCTCGGAGGCGCCTGCGAGGATGTCGGCGAGGCTCTGGATGCCTGGGTTGTGGCCGATGAGGACGGTGTTGGTGACGTCGTCCGGGGTTTCGTTGAGCAGGGCGATCAGCTCGCCCGGGGAGGCGTCGTAGATCCGCTCCTCGTAGACGGTCCTGGGCCGCTGGGGGAACTCGTGGACCGCCAGTTTCCAGGTCTCGCGGGTCCGGGTCGACGTGGAGCAGAGGGCCAGGTCGAGGGGGATTCCGGTGTCGGCCAGTCTGCGTCCGGCGGCGGAGGCGTCCAGACGGCCCCGCTCGGCGAGGGGGCGCTCATGGTCGGTCACCTGCGGCCAGTCGGCTTTCGCATGCCGGAAGAGGACGATCCTGCGGGGTTCTGCGACGCTCATGGCATCCAGCTTCGCATGAAACAGGCCACAGGGCTCTGGGAGTTGGTGTGCATCAGCTGTGACGATCGGCGGTCAGCAGGTGCTGGGCGCGCTCGACGAGATGGGTGATCGCCGGATCGCCGGTCGCGGCCTGGGCGTCGGTGGGGTTGAGCATCAGGGCGAGCAGGACGACGAAGGCGAGCGCCGGGAGGGCCAGGGCCCACCAGGGCAGGCGGATGTCGATGCCGCCCGAGGCGGCCCGGTGGGTCCGGGTGGGGGTACTGGCCGACATCGCTGCCTCCGCTGGGCTCCGAACGGATCTGGTCCGTGGGCCGCGCTCACGTCTCGCGGCCACCCTTCGAAGCTACGGAATCCGCGGCCCCCAACCCATCCGGGATTCCACCCACTTGACCCTGATACCCGCCCCTAGGGGATGGTGGGGGCAACCCCACCCTCGGGCGGCCGAGCGCGGTCATGCCGAGGGGCCGACAGGGGCCTGTCGGCCGGTCCCGGGGAGGCTTGTCCGCCGGTCAGGGGGACGCGATCGTCGCGATGACGGCGATGATCACGAAGATCGCGAAGAACGATCCGAAGACGAGGAGCATCTTCTTCTGGCCGTTCTGGGGGTTCGGGTCGAGCGCTGGCATGCCGCAAGTCTCGCACCCCCGCCCGGGGCCGGACGCCCCGGGGTGAGGTCAGCGGGCCGCCTCGTCCTCCACCGTGCGCTTGCGTCCCGCGAGCACGCCGAACGCCATCTGCGGCACCATCAGGCCCGCCATGAGCGCGATCGGCACACCCCAGCCGCCGCTGCTCTGGTAGAGGACGCCGACCAGGAGCGGGCCGGGGATGGAGATCAGGTAGCCGACGCTCTGCGCGAACGCCGACAGCTGGGCGACGCCCATCCCGGTGCGGGAGCGCAGGCCGACCATCGTGAGGGCGAGTGGGAAGGCGCAGTTGGCGATGCCCAGGAGCAGGACCCAGGCCCAGGCACCGGCGGCCGGCGCGAGGTAGAGGCCCGCGTAGCCGGCGAGGCCGCAGAGGCCGAGGGCGACCACGACGGGCCCCTGGTGCGGCAGCCTCGTCGCCACGCGCGGGATGACGAAGGCGAGCGGCACGCCCATCGCCATCGTCACGGCGAGCAGCAGACCGGCGGTCGAGGCGGAGACGCCCGCGTCCCGGAAGATCTGCGGCATCCAGCCCATGGTGATGTAGGCGGCGGTGGCCTGGAGCCCGAAGAAGACGGCGAGCGACCAGGCGGTCCGGCTGCGGGTCATGCGCAGGGCGGGCGGGGTGGCTCCGCGCGCGGGGATGCCAGCGGGGATGTCACGGGTGGGGGTGGGCGTCGCGGGGGCGAGAGGTGTTTCCGTCGCCTGCACGCGCGTGTGCTTCTCGCGTCGCGGCGCCTCTCGTCGTTGCCGTGTGTTCTGGTCACCGCCTTGGTCGCGGACGAACGGGAGCCACGGCAGGATCGCCGCCGCCGCGAGGGCCGCCCACACCGTGAGGCCGGGGCGCCAGCCGCCCAGGGCGTGGGTGAGCGGCACCGAGACGGCCGCCGCGACGGACGTGCCCAGGGAGAGCGCCATCGAGTACAGGCCGGTCATGGAGCCGACCCGGTCCGGGAACCAGCGCTTGACGATGACCGGCATCAGGACGTTGCTGACGGCGATGCCCATGAGGGCGAGGGCGCTGGCGGCGAGGAACCCGGCGGTGCCGCCCGCGTAGGGCCGGATCAGCAGGCCCGCGGTGATGGCGACCATGCCCGCGCAGACCACCGTGGCCGGGCCGAACCGGCGGGCCAGGCGCGGGGCGGTGACGCCGAAGACGGCGAAGCAGAGCGGCGGCACCGAGGTGAGGACGCCGGCCAGGCCGCCGCTCATGCCGAGTCCGTCGCGCACCTCTTCGAGGAGGGCGCCGAGGCTGGTGATGGCGGGCCGGAGATTCAGGGCGGTCAGCACGATGCCGACCATGAGCAGGCGCGTCGTCCACGCGCGCGGGGCGGTGTGGGCCGGGGCGACCTCCGGGATCGCCTGTGGGGTGCGTATGTACGGGGACGTCATCGTCCGGGTTTCCTTGCGCGGCATGAGGCCCATCATAGAATGATGGGATGATTGGTTGTCCATCCCCGGGGCGCCGACGTCCGCCCCGGCCGTGCGAAGGTGTGCCATGCCCTTGACCCACCCGCGCCGTTCGGCGCTGTCCGAACAGGTCATCGCCGCGCTGCGGAACCAGATCACCTCGGGCGAGTGGCCGGTCGGATCGCGCATCCCGACAGAACCCGAGCTGGTCGAACAGCTCGGCGTCGCCCGCAACACCGTCCGCGAGGCGGTCCGCGCGCTCGCGCACAACGGCCTGCTGGACATCCGCCAGGGCTCGGGCACCTACGTCGTGGCGACCAGCGAGCTGGCCGGCGTGATGCACCGCAGGTTCGCCGAGGCGGACCCCCGGCACATCGCCGAACTGCGGTCCACCCTGGAGTCGTCGGCGGCCCGGCTGGCAGCCGAGCGGCGCACCGAGAAGGACCTCAAGCAGCTCGACACGCTCCTGGCACGGCGCGAGCAGGCCTGGGCGTCCGGCGACGCGGAGGCCTTCGTGGCGGCCGACACCACCTTCCATCTGGCGGTGGTGTCCGCCTCCCACAACGACGTGATCACGACGGTGTACGCGGATCTCAGCCAGGTGCTGCTGTCCTGGCTGCGCGACGACATCGGCGGCGCGTTGACGCCGGAGACGTACATGGAGCACGCCCAGCTGGTCGACGCGATCCGCGCGGGTGACGCCGAGGCGGCCGGCGCGAAGGCGGCGGACTATCCGTCCCCGTGCCGTCCGGGCCGTTTCAGCGCTTCTGGTGGCTGATCCAGACCACGCCGATCTCCTTCCAGCACCGGCCGGTCAGCCGTACGGTGGCGGCCGGTCCTGCGTCGACGGGGCTGCCGTCGGCGTTCAGGTCCCACCAGTGGGCGCACTTGATGTGCAGGCTGACGCGGTCGGTCTCCGGATACGGGTTGTGGCAGTACGCGCTCACGTGGGAGCCGGTCACCCGGGTATGGCACTCGGCGCCGAACGGCCGCTCCGGGGCGGGCTTCTTCACGCGCGCGTGCGGGGCCGCCTCGTACGACAGGGACAGCAAGAGGGCGACGGCCACGCCGACTGGGGCCAGGCTCCTGGACAGGCGCACAAGGAAGACCTCCTCGGGCCGTGCTGGAGGGGGGAACCGCGCGGGGGACACGTACGGCGGACGTGACTCAAGAGTGCGCGCCCACCACCCCTCGCCGCCCGGTCGGCTGACCCGAACGGGTGAAACGGCACCGTCGGTCCGCCCGGCATGGACGAGGGCCCGCACCTGGTCGGGTGCGGGCCCTCTCGGTCCTTCGGGCGGGTGTCAGGCGCCGATGGCGTGCAGGCCACCGTCCACGTGGATGATCTCGCCGGTGGTCTTCGGGAACCAGTCGCTCAGCAGCGCGACGATGCCCTTGCCGGCGGGCTCCGGGTCCTTGAGGTCCCACTCCAGCGGCGAGCGGCTGTCCCAGACGGCGGCCAGGTCGCTGAAGCCCGGGATGGACTTGGCGGCCATGGAGCCGAGCGGGCCCGCCGAGATGAGGTTGCAGCGGATGTTCTGCTTGCCCAGGTCGCGGGCGATGTAGCGGCTGGTGGCCTCCAGGGCCGCCTTGGCCGGGCCCATCCAGTCGTACTGCGGCCACGCGTACTGCGCGTCGAAGGTGAGGCCGACGACGGAGCCGCCGTTCTGCATCAGCGGCAGGCAGGCCATCGTCAGCGACTTCAGGGAGTACGCGGAGACGTGCATGGCCGTGGCGACGGACTCGAACGGCGTGTTGAGGAAGTTGCCGCCGAGCGCGTCCTGCGGGGCGAAGCCGATGGAGTGCACGACGCCGTCGAGGCCGCCCAGCTCCTCGCCGACGATGTCCGCCAGGCGCCCGAGGTGCTCGTCGTTGGTGACGTCCAGCTCGATGACCTTGGTGGGCTTGGGGAGCTTCTTGGCGATGCGCTCGGTCAGCGTGGGCCGCGGGAACGCGGTCAGGATGATCTCGGCGCCCTGCTCCTGGGCCTGCTTCGCGGCGTGGAAGGCGATGGAGGACTCCATCAGCACACCGGAGATCAGGACGCGCTTGCCCTCAAGGATTCCGCTCATGGTTCAGTGACCCATTCCCAGTCCGCCGTCAACGGGAATGACGGCTCCAGTGATGTACGAGGCGTCGTCCGAGGCGAGGAACCGCACCGTCGCGGCGATCTCCTCGGGCTGCGCGTACCGGCCGAGCGGCACCTGCTTGACGATGCCCTCGCGCTGCTCGTCGGTGAGCACCTTGGTCATGTCGGTGTCGACGAAACCGGGCGCGACGACGTTGAAGGTGATGTTGCGGGAGCCCAGCTCACGCGCGAGGGAGCGGGCGAAGCCGACCAGACCGGCCTTGGAGGCCGCGTAGTTGGCCTGGCCCGGGCCGCCGTACAGGCCGACGACCGACGAGATGAGGACGACGCGGCCCTTCTTGGCGCGCAGCATGCCGCGGTTGGCCCGCTTGACCACGCGGAAGGCGCCGGTGAGGTTGGTGTCGATGACCGAGGTGAAGTCCTCCTCGGACATGCGCATCAGGAGCTGGTCCTTGGTGACTCCGGCGTTGGCCACGAGCACCTCGACCGTGCCGTGCTCGGCCTCGATCTCCTTGTAGGCCTGCTCCACCTGCTCGGTGTCGGTGATGTCGCACTTGACGGCGAGGAAGCCCGCCGGCGGTTCGCCCGAACGGTAGGTGATGGCGACCTTGTCACCGGCGTCGGCGAACGCGCGGGCGATGGCGAGGCCGATGCCCCGGTTTCCTCCGGTGACGAGAACCGAGCGGCTCAACGGATCACCCTTTCGTCAATGGTCTGGTAGCCCCGCCCGAACACCTGCTTGACAGGCGGCTGCTTCGAAAACCTATCGGTACCGGCCCGGCCGCGGAGAATCGGGCACCGACAGGGACGTAACGGAGTCACTGTGGGGTCCCTACAGTTTTACGCCGTGTCGCGTACTCCCGTCGCAGCCCGCTGTCCGTCCCGTCGCGCACCGTTGTCAGTGCCGCGCGCCATACTGCATTGCGGCGCGTCCACGTCCTGCGGCCTCCGCCTGAGAGAAGAGCACTCGTCGACTTGGGGGAACCACCTGTGGTCCACGGCATCGATCCGACCTTCCTGGCGCTGCCTCTGCGCGCCCTCGCCGACGCCGCGTTGGCCCGCGCGCGTGCGCTCGGCGCCGACCACGCCGACTTCCGGTTCGAGCGGGTGCGCAGCGCGTCCTGGCGGCTGCGGGACGCCAAGCCCGCCGGGTCGTCGGACACCACCGACCTCGGGTACGCGGTCAGGGTGGTGCACGGCGGCACCTGGGGGTTCGCGTCCGGCGTGGATCTGACGATGGACGCGGCGGCCAAGGTGGCCTCCCAAGCGGTGGCGATGGCCAAGCTGTCGGCGCAGGTCATCAGGGCGGCCGGGGCCGACGAGCGGGTCGAGCTGGCCGACGAGCCGGTGCACGCCGAGCGGACCTGGGTGTCGTCGTACGAGATCGACCCGTTCACCGTGCCCGGTGAGGAGAAGTCGGCGCTGCTGGCCGACTGGAGCGCGCGGCTGCTCGGCGCGAGCGGCGTCAACCACGTCGACGCCTCGCTGCTCACCGTGCACGAGAACAAGTTCTACGCGGACACCGCGGGCACCGTGACCACGCAGCAACGCGTGCGGCTGCACCCGCAGTTGACGGCCGTGTCGGTGGACGAGTCGAGCGGCGAGTTCGACTCCATGCGCACCCTCGCGCCCCCGGCCGGACGCGGCTGGGAGTACCTGACCGGCACCGGCTGGGACTGGGACGGCGAGCTGGAGCGCATGCCCGGCCTGCTCGCCGAGAAGATGCGCGCCCCGAGCGTCGAGGCGGGCCTGTACGACCTGGTCGTCGACCCGTCCAACCTGTGGCTGACGATCCACGAGTCCATCGGCCACGCCACCGAGCTGGACCGCGCGCTGGGCTACGAGGCCGCCTACGCCGGTACCTCCTTCGCCACCTTCGACCAGCTCGGCAAGCTCAGGTACGGCTCCGATCTGATGAACGTCACCGGGGACCGCACCGCCGAACACGGCCTGGCGACCGTCGGATACGACGACGAGGGCGTCGCGGGCCAGTCCTGGGACCTCGTCAAGGACGGCACCCTGGTCGGCTACCAGCTCGACCGCAGGATCGCGCGGCTGACCGGCTTCGAGCGCTCCAACGGCTGCGCCTACGCCGACTCCCCCGGACACGTGCCCGTGCAGCGGATGGCCAACGTGTCGCTGCGGCCCGATCCGGCGGGGCTGTCCACGGAGGACCTCATCGGCGGCGTCGACCGCGGGATCTACGTCGTCGGGGACCGGTCGTGGTCGATCGACATGCAGCGGTACAACTTCCAGTTCACCGGGCAGCGGTTCTTCCGGATCGAGAACGGGCGGATCACCGGTCAGCTGCGGGACGTCGCCTATCAGGCGACGACCACCGACTTCTGGGGCTCGATGGCCGCCGTCGGCGGTCCGGGGACCTACGTCCTCGGCGGCGCCTTCAACTGCGGCAAGGCCCAGCCCGGCCAGGTGGCCGCCGTGTCCCACGGCTGCCCCTCCGCCCTCTTCAAGGGCGTCAACATCTTGAACACCACCCAGGAGGCCGGTCGATGAGCGTCCGTACCCAGAAGCCGCACGAGATCGTCGAGCGGGCGCTTGAGCTGTCCACCGCCGACGGCTGTGTCGTCATCGCCGACGAGGAGTCGTCCGCCAATCTGCGCTGGGCGGGCAACACGCTGACCACGAACGGCGTCACGCGCGGGCGCACGCTCACCGTCGTCGCCACCGTGGACGGCGCGCAGGGCACCGCCTCGGGCGTCGTCTCCCGGTCGGCCGTGACCGTGGACGAGCTGGAGTCCCTGGTGCGGGCCGCCGAGGCCGCCGCGCGCGGTGCGGGGCCCGCCGAGGACGCGCAGCCGCTGGTGACGGGGGTGCCGGTGGCGCCGGACTTCACGGACGCGCCCGCCGAGACCACGTCGGCCGTGTTCGCCGACTTCGCGCCCGCCCTGGGCGAGGCGTTCGCCCGCGCGCGTGCCGGTGGCCGGGAGCTGTACGGCTTCGCCAACCACGAGCTGGTCACCAGCTACCTCGGCACGTCGACGGGGCTGCGGCTGCGGCACGACCAGCCGGGCGGCACGCTGGAGCTGAACGCCAAGTCCCCCGACCGCACCCGTTCGGCGTGGGCGGGCCGGGCCACGCGTGACTTCAAGGACGTCGATCCGGCGGCGCTGGACGCGGAGTTGGCCGTTCGCCTCGGCTGGGCCGAGCGGCGCGTGGAACTGCCCGCCGGGCGGTACGAGACGCTGCTGCCGCCGACGGCGGTGGCGGACCTGCTGATCTACCAGTACTGGTCGCAGTCGGGCCGGGACGCGGCCGAGGGCCGCACAGTGTTCTCCCGGCCGGGCGGCGGCACCCGGATCGGCGACCGGCTCGCCGAGCTGCCGTTGACCCTGCGCAGCGATCCGAACGAACCCGGCCTGGAATCGGCGCCGTTCGTGCTCGCGCACTCCTCCGGCGGCGATCAGTCGGTGTTCGACAACGGCCTGCCGATCGGTGCCACCGACTGGATGCGCGACGGCGAGCTGACCCGGCTGACGACCACCCGGCACAGCGCGGGCCTGACCGGCCTCCCGGTGGCGCCGACCGTCGAGAACCTCGTTCTGGACGGCGGCGGCGACCGCTCCCTGGACGAGATGGTCGCGGCCACCGAACGCGGGCTGCTGCTGACCTGCCTCTGGTACATCCGCGAGGTCGACCCGGCGACCCTGCTGCTGACCGGCCTGACCCGGGACGGCGTGTACCTCGTGGAGAACGGCGAGGTGACCGGGGAGGTCAACAACTTCCGGTTCAACGAGTCCCCGGTGGACCTGCTGCGCCGGGCCTCGGAGGCCGGGCGCACGGAAAAGACGCTGCCCAGGGAGTGGGGCGACTGGTTCACTAGGGCGGCGATGCCGGCGCTGAGGGTGCCGGACTTCAATATGAGCTCTGTCAGTCAGGGCGTATAACCTCGTACCCGCTGACCTGACCAGACCCTAGGAGATACGAGAACCGTGACGGACATCGTCGACGAACTGAAGTGGCGCGGGCTGATCGCCCTCTCCACCGACGAGGACGCATTGCGCAAGGCGTTCGCGGACGGTCCTGTCACGTTCTATTGCGGCTTCGACCCGACCGCGCCCAGCCTGCACCTCGGCAACCTGGTGCAGATCCTCACGATGCGCCGCATCCAGCAGGCGGGCAACCGTCCGCTGGGCCTGGTCGGGGGCGCCACGGGCCTGATCGGCGACCCGAAGCCGAACGCGGAGCGCACGCTGAACGCGCCGGAGACCGTCGCGAACTGGGTGGAGCGGCTGCGCGCGCAGATCGCCCCGCTCCTCGACTTCGAGGGCCCGAACGCGGCGGTGATGGTCAACAACCTGGACTGGACCCAGCCCATGTCGGCCATCGAGTTCCTGCGGGACATGGGCAAGTACTTCCGGGTCAACAAGATGATCGCCAAAGAGGCCGTCGCCCGGCGGCTCAACTCCGACGCGGGCATCAGCTACACCGAGTTCAGCTACCAGATCCTCCAGGGCATGGACTTCCTGGAGCTGTACCGGCGCTACGGCTGCACGTTGCAGACCGGCGGCAGCGACCAGTGGGGCAACCTCACCTCGGGCACCGACCTGATCCACCGGGTCGAGCCGGACGCGGCCGTGCACGCGCTGGGCACGCCGCTGATCACCAAGGCGGACGGCACCAAGTTCGGCAAGACGGAGTCCGGCACGGTCTGGCTCGACCCGGAGATGACGACGCCGTACGCGTTCTACCAGTTCTGGCTGAACGCGGACGACCGGGACGTCTCCAAGTTCCTGCGCATCTTCAGTTTCCGCTCGCACGCGGAGATCGAGGAGCTGGAGCGGCAGACCGAGGAGCGTCCGCAGGCGCGGGCTGCCCAGCGGACGCTGGCCGAGGAGCTGACGACGCTGGTGCACGGAGCGGACCAGACGGCCGCGGTGGTCGCCGCGTCGAAGGCCCTCTTCGGCCAGGGTGAGCTGGCGGATCTCGACGAGAAGACGCTCGCCGCGTCGCTCACCGAGCTGCCGCTCGTCCAGGTCACCGAGCTGGCTCCGGTCGTCGACCTGTTCGCCGAGGTCGGCCTGGTGGCCAGCAAGTCGGCCGCCCGCCGCACGGTGAAGGAGGGCGGCGCCTACGTCAACAACGTGAAGGTCGCGGCCGAGGACGCGGTGCCCACCGCGGCCGACCTGATCCACGGGCGGTGGCTGGTGCTGCGGCGCGGCAAGCGCAACCTCGCCGCCGTCGAGGTGACGTCGGCGTAACGGGGTTACCGGCGACGTGAGGGGGCGCGGGACCCGGTGAGGGTCCCGCGCCCCGGTGCGTCCCGGTGCCACGGCGGCTCAGGTGCGCATGCTGCGTTGCTTGCGCTTGCCCAGCGTCGCCATGTACAGCATGTCGCCGACGGCCACGATGATGATCGCGGCGATCAGCTGGAAGGCGTGCCGGGTCCAGTCGATACCCGATGTGGCCGCGACACCGGCCGCCCGCGCGACGGCGTTGCCGACGATCGCGCCCAGCATGCCGAAGATCGTCGTCAACCACAGGGGGCTGTGCTGCTTGCCCGGGATGATCGCCTTGGCGATCAGGCCCAGCACGAATCCCACGATGATCGCCCACAACCAGCCCATGGCTGCCTCCTCGTACGGCTCGATGCCAGCTTCTCGCCCAGTGTCGGCCCGTGGGTCCTACGGCGCATGTCGGGCGCGGCCGTACGGAGCGCGGCCCGGTCCTGTCGGTCCCGGACGAGGGTGACCCGCTCTCGTGGCCGGACGGGGTGCGGCGTACCGTAAGAGCTGCCCGGAGACACCCCTGACCGGAGGCCGACCGGGCGTGGGCCGGGGAGAGTCCGATGCGGGCGGATGGTGGAACGTGATGCGGAAGCGGCAGGGCGATGGCAACGGCCAGGTGTTCCGGATCACCGGGGCCCGTACCGGGCTCGACGAGGACGTACGCGGCCGGCAGCGCCGGTACATCATCTCCATGCTGATCCGCACCCTCTCCGTGATCCTCGCGACCACGCTGTGGAACGTCGAACGGCACGTCGCCGTCGTGGCGTTGGCGCTGGGGATGCTGCTCCCCTATGTCGCCGTGGTGATCGCGAACGCGGGCCGGGAGAACGCGCCGGGGCTGCCCTCGACGTTCGTGACGGCTCCGACCCGGCCGATGCTCGCCGGGTCCGGGCCGGACGACGGCCGCGCGGACGCCGTTGCGGAGGATGTTCCGGACGGGCGTGCGCCGGGTGCGCGCAGTGCACCGCGGGAGCCGGCCTGACCTTCCGGGAACGGTCTCCCGGCCTTCCGAGGGTGGGCCGAGGAGGGTGCCGAGATGGCCGGAAAGCGGAAGTCAGGCGCCCGCCAAGCTCAAGAAAAGCTCAGATCAATCATGTTGTTCCGGTGCCGGGCGGCGGGTCTCCCGTGACATACTTCCAAAGCGCTCCGCATCCCCCGTCGGAGCGACGGACCGACGCCGGGCAGCTCCCCCCGTGGCTGCTCGGCGTCGCCTTTGCGGGTGGCCGTGCCGCCGCGAACCTCCCCCCCTCTCTGCGAGACGAACCTGTGAGTGACGAGACCCCGATCTGCTCCGCCAAGGGCTGCCGTGCCGCCGCCGTTTGGGTGCTGGCCTGGAACAACCCGAAGCTGCACACCCCTGACCGGCGCAAGACATGGCTGGCGTGCGAGGAGCACCGGGATCATCTGTCGCAGTTCCTGGATCTGCGGGGCTTCCTGAAGGACGTCGTCCTGCTGTCGGAGTGGGAAGCGGACGCGGGCTCCTAGTCAGCCGCCGATCGCGGACATCGGGCGGTCCGGCTGGAGGAAGGTCGGATCGTCCAGGCCGGAACCGGCCTTCTTTCCCCACATGGCCTCGCGCCAGATCCGGGATATCTCCTCGGCGGGGGCGCCGGAGCGCAGGGCCGCGCGCAGGTCGGTCTCCTCGCGGGCGAAGAGGCAGGTGCGTATCTGGCCGTCGGCGGTGAGGCGGGTGCGGTCGCAGGCCGCGCAGAACGGGCGGGTGACGGAGGCGATCACGCCGACGCGGTGCGGGCCGCCGTCGACGGTCCAGCGCTCGGCGGGCGCGGCGCCGCGCGCCTCGGCGCCCTCGGGGGTCAGCTCGAAGCGGGTGCGCAGCGAGGTGAGGATGTCGTCGGCGGTGACCATGCCGTCGCGCTTCCAGCCGTGCTGGGCGTCCAACGGCATCTGCTCGATGAAGCGGAGTTCGTAGCCGTGCTCCAGAGCCCAGGCCAGCAGGTCGGGGGCCTCGTCGTCGTTGCGGCCCGGCATGAGGACCGCGTTCACCTTGACCGGGGTGAGGCCGGCCTCGTGGGCGGCGGCGAGGCCGTCGAGGACGTCGTGCAGGCGGTCCCTGCGGGTGAGGGCCTTGAAGACGTCGGGGCGCAGGGTGTCCAGGGAGACGTTGACCCGGTCGAGGCCGGCCGCCTTGAGGGCGCGGGCGGTGCGCTTGAGGCCGATGCCGTTGGTGGTCAGGGACATGCGGGGGCGGGGGGTGAGGGCGGCGACCCGCTCCACGATGCCGACCAGGCCAGGCCGCAGCAGGGGTTCGCCGCCGGTGAAGCGGACCTCCTCGATGCCCAGGGAGGTGACGGCGATGTCGATGAGGCGGACGATCTCGTCGTCGGTGAGCAGGTCGGGCTTGGCGAGCCACTTGAGGCCCGCTTCGGGCATGCAGTAGGTGCAGCGCAGATTGCACCGGTCGGTCAGCGAGACCCGCAGGTCGGTGGCGACCCGGCCGTAGGTGTCGACGAGCACGTGCGCCCCCTTCCTCGTCGTAGGTCCGGTCCTGATCCGTCGTCTTCGAGCCTACGCGACCCCACTGACAGTGACAGGGCCCGATCCCACGAGGAACGGCTCGGCCGCGTCGTAGGAGCCACGACGCGGCCGGGACGGGGCGGGCGGTGCTCAGTGGGCGCCGGTGCCGGTGAGGGAACGGACCTCCAGTTCCGCGTACTTGCCCTGGTCGGGCTCCTCCTTGGAGAGGTAGGTGCCGAGAACGCCGAGCAGGAAGCCGACCGGGATCGAGATGATGCCGGGGTTCTCCAGCGGGAACCAGTGGAAGTCGACGCCCGGGAACATCGAGGTGGGCTTGCCGGAGACGACCGGCGAGAACAGCACCAGGCCGACCGCGGTGACCAGGCCGCCGTAGATCGACCAGAGGGCTCCTGCCGTGGTGAACCGTTTCCAGAAGAGGCTGTAGAGGATCGTCGGCAGGTTGGCGGAGGCGGCGACCGCGAAGGCGAGGGCGACCAGGCCCGCGACGTTCAGGTCACGGGCGAGGGCGCCCAGCACGATGGAGACGGCGCCGATGCCGACGGTGGCCCAGCGGGCGGCGCCCAGTTCCTCCTTCTCACTGGCCTTGCCGCGCTTGATGACGTTCGCGTAGATGTCGTGGGCGAACGACGAGGACGAGGCCAGGGTCAGGCCCGCGACGACGGCGAGGATGGTGGCGAAGGCGACGGCGGAGATGGTGGCGAGGAGGATCGCGCCCCAGTTGGAGTCGGTTCCGCCGAGGTGCAGGGCGAGCAGGGGCGCGGCCGTGTTGCCCGCCTTGTTGGAGGCAATGATCTCGCCGGGTTTGATCAGCGCGGCGGCGCCGAAGCCGAGTGCCAGGGTCATCAGGTAGAAGGCGCCGATCAGGCCGATCGCCCAGATCACGGACTTACGGGCGGCCTTGGCCGTCGGGACCGTGTAGAAGCGGATCAGGATGTGCGGCAGCCCTGCGGTACCCAGGACCAGGGCGATGCCCAGGGAGAGGAAGTCCAGTTTGGTGGTGCCGGTGGCGCCGTACTTGAGGCCGGGCTCCAGGAAGGCGGAGCCCTTGCCGCTGTTCTCGGCGGCGGAGCCGAGCAGGTCGGAGACGTTGAAGTGGAACTTCAGCAGGACCAGGAAGGTCAGCAGGAGGGCGCCGGCGATCAGCAGGACGGCCTTGACCATCTGGACCCAGGTGGTGCCCTTCATGCCGCCGATCGTGACGTACACGATCATCAGGAGCCCGACCAGGGCGACGATGCCGATCTTGCCCGCGTCGCTGGTGATGCCGAGCAGCAGGGAGACCAGGACGCCCGCGCCGGCCATCTGCGCGAGCAGGTAGAAGATCGAGACGACGATGGTGGAGGTGCCGGCCGCGGTGCGTACCGGGCGCTGGCGCATCCGGTAGGCGAGGACGTCGCCCATGGTGTAGCGGCCGGAGTTGCGCAGCGGCTCGGCGACCAGGAGCAGGGCGACCAGCCAGGCGACCAGGAAGCCGATGGAGTACAGGAAGCCGTCGTAGCCGAAGAGGGCGATGGCGCCGGCGATGCCGAGGAAGGACGCGGCGGACATGTAGTCGCCGGAGACGGCTAGTCCGTTCTGGAATCCGGTGAACTGCCGTCCGCCGGCGTAGAAGTCGGCGGCGTCCTTGGTCTGCCGGCCGGCCCAGACGGTGATCACCAGGGTCGCGGCGACGAACACCGAGAACAGGGTGATGATCAGCGTCCGGTGGTCGCTGGCCGCTCCGGCGGCCAGGGTGATGGCGGGGCTCATACGCCGTCCTCCATGCGGGACTTGATCTCCTCGGCCCTGGGGTCGAACGTCGCGGCGGCGTGCCGCGCGTACCACCAGGCGATGAGGAACGTGGTGAGGAACTGGGCGAGGCCCAGGCCGAGGGCGACGTTGATGTTGCCGAACAGCTTGGTGCCCATGAAGGCGCCCGCGTAGTTGGACAGCAGGACGTACAGCAGGTACCAGGCGATGAAGGCGACGGTCAGCGGGAAGGCGAAGCCGCGGTACGAGGTGCGCAGTTCGACGAACTCCGCGCTCTTCTGCATCGCCACGAACTCCTCGGTGGGCGGGAGTCGGTCTGGCGTCTTGGACGGTGGCTGTGTCTCGGTGGCCACGGAGTCTCCTCGCGTTGCGGGTGCTGGTGGGACAGCGGACGGGCGGGGTCGTGCTCCCTGTTCAAGGGCACGGCGCGGTGCGGGGGCAGGTTCACCGCTCTTTCAACTCCCTCTGCCGTGACCAGGTCACCGTCTTGCCGTGGCCAGGTCACCGGCGAAAGGTCATTGCTGGCCGGGGAGTTGGGGAGATAGCTTCGACCTGCACTGTTGGTCATGTACCTGCCCAGACGGCACCTGTGTCCCGGGCGGGTTCGTACTCGGATGTTGTGGAGACCCCATGGCTCATCTGCCTTCCAGACGCCGCCTCGCCCTCGCCGTGCCGGTCGCGCTCTCGCTGACCGCCTCGCTCGGTTTCCTGCCCACGGCGGCGCAGGCCGCGCCGGGCGCGGGGGCGGGCGCGTCGGCCGTGTCGACGTCGACCGCGCGGGGCGCCGACGCGGCGACCTACGCCTATCTCGTCAACACCCGGCCGGACGTCAAGACGGTCACGTCGGTCAAGAAGGCGATCCATGCGGCCGGGGGTTCGGTCGTGGCGGCGTACGAGAAGATAGGCGTGATCGTCGCCCGCTCCGCCGACCCCGACTTCGCGCGCGGGATACGCACGGTGCGCGGGGTGCAGTCGGCGGGCGCCTCCCGGACCTCTCCGGTGGCGGCGGCCGCGACGACGGACGAGGGCGCGGCGCAGGTCCTCTCCAGGGCGGAGGCGGCGAAGATCGCGGGGGCCTCGGCGAGCGGCCAGGAGCCGCTGGAGGCCGACCAGTGGGACCTGCGGGCGATCGGCGCCGACCGGGCCGCGCGGATCGACCCGGGCAGCAAGAAGGTCACCGTCGCCGTGATCGACACCGGCGTCGACGACACCCACCCCGACCTCGCGCCCAACTTCTCCGCCTCCCAGTCGGCGAACTGCGCCAGCGGCAAGGCGGACACCACCTACGGTTCCTGGCGTCCGGTGGACGCGGACCACTACCACGGCACGCATGTGGCGGGCGAGATCGCGGCGGCCCGCAACGGCGTCGGCGTCGCCGGTGTCGCGCCCGGCGTGAAGGTCGCGAGCATCACCGTGGCCCAGCCGGACGCCGACTCGCTGTTCTTCCCGGAGAGCGTGGTGTGCGCGTTCGTGTTCGCCGCCGACCATGGCGTCGAGGTCACCAACAACAGCTATTACGTTGATCCATGGATGTACAACTGCATGGACGACCCGGACCAGCGCGCCATCGTTGATTCGGTCAATAGGGCTCAGCTGTACGCGCAACGCAAGGGCACGCTCAATGTGGCCTCGGCGGGCAACTCCAACCACGACCTCGACGCCGACGCCATCCTCGACACCTCCAGCCCCGACGACTCGACGCCCCTGAACCGGACGATCGACCCGCACGAGTGCTTCGACCTGCCGACCCAGCTTCCCGGCGTGGTCACGGTCAGCGCGACCGGCGTCAACGGGACCAAGTCGTACTACTCCAGCTACGGCGCCGGTGTGGTCGATGTCGCGGGGCCGGGCGGCGACAGGTACCAGATCCCGGACACGCCGTCGCAGAACGGCCGCATCCTGTCCACCCTGCCGAACAACGCCTACGGGTTCCTCCAGGGCACCTCGATGGCGGCGCCGCACGTCGCGGGCGTCGCGGCGCTGCTGAAGTCGACGCACCCGCACGCCTCCCCGGCCCGCCTCCAGCAGCTCCTGAAGGCGCAGGCGGACAACCCGGGCTGCCCGACCGACCCGTACGACGGGGACGGCGACGGCGTGGTGGACGCCACCTGCGTGGGCGGCAAGCGCGTCAACGGCTTCTACGGCTCCGGCGTCGTCAACGCGCTGCGTGCGGTGAAGTAGCCCGCTCAAGGAGCCCGTTGACCTAGCCGGCCCTGCCCGGGGGTCACGGCCCCGGGGTTCCCGCCCGTCCACCTGGACCAGGTGGACGGGGTGGACGGGGTGGACCAGATGGTCGATATGGATCGCGTCGCATGGATGACCTGGACCATATGGACACCATGGACCGCCGTGTTGCTGGTACCGCTCGTTCCGCGAACGAAACTGGAGACATCCCCACATGACAGCGCCTCACCCCCGGCTGCGCCGCGCGATCACGTTCCCGCTCGGCATGGCCATGGCGACGGCCTTCGCCTTCCTGCCGAACCTCACGGCCGTGGCGGCCACCGACGCCCCGGTCGCCACGCCGGCCACCGTGAGCGACGGCACCACGCTCAGCTATGTCGTCAACGTCCGCCCCGGGCACGGCCCTTCGGGGATCGCGAAGAGGGCGATCGAGCGGGCCGGCGGCACGATCGTGACGTCGTACGACGAGATCGGCGTGATCGTCGTCCACGCGGCGGACCCCGACTTCGCGCGGACGATCCGCCGGGTGCCCGGGGTCGAGTCGGCGGGCAACACCCGCACCGCGCCGCTGCCCGCCCAGTCGACGGCCGACGAGGGCGCGCCGAGGGCGCTCACCGCACAGGAGCTGGGGGACGTCCACGCGACCGGCGGGCAGGACCCGTTGGAGCCGTTGCAGTGGGACCTGGGGGCCATCAAGGCCGACCAGGCGCACGAGAAGTCGCTGGGCAGCCCGAAGGTGACCGTCGCCGTGATCGACACGGGCGTCGACGACACCCACCCCGACCTCGCGCCCAACTTCGACCGGAAGGCCTCCGTCAACTGTGTCTCGGGCAAGCCCGACACGACCGACGGCGCCTGGCGGCCGACCGCCGAGGAGAGCCCGCACGGCACGCACGTGGCCGGTGAGATCGCCGCCGCCAAGAACGGCATCGGCGTGACCGGGGTCGCGCCCGGTGTGAAGGTCGCCGGCATCAAGGTGGGCACGACGGACGCGTTCTTCTACGTGGAGGCGGTGGTCTGCGGCTTCGTGTGGGCGGCCGAGCACGGCGTCGATGTCACCAACAACAGCTATTACACCGACCCTTGGTACTTCAACTGCACGACCGACCCGGATCAGAAGGCGCTCGTCGACGCCGTCGGCCGGGCCACCCGGTACGCGGAGCGCAAGGGCGTGGTCAACGTCGCCGCGGCCGGCAACAGCCGCTACGACCTCGCCGCCGACGAGATCACCGACCCGGCCTCGCCGAACGACGGCACGCCCGGGGACCGGGTGATCGACCCGAGCGAGTGCCTGGATCTGCCGACCCAGTTGCCGGGCGTGGTGACGGTCGCGTCGACCGGCGCGAAGGACCTGAAGTCGTCCTTCTCCAACTACGGCCTCGGTGTCATCGACATCGCCGCGCCCGGCGGGGACACGACCGCCTACCAGCCCCCGGCCTCGCCGGCCACCAACGGGGCGATCCTGGGCCCGCTGCCCGGCGGCACATGGGGCTACATGGCCGGCACCTCGATGGCGTCGCCGCATGTCGCCGGGGTGGCCGCATTGATCAAGTCAACCCATCCGCATGCCTCGGCGGCCCTGGTGAAGGCCCTGCTGTACGCGGAGGCCGACGCGACGCCGTGCACCGACCCGTACGACATCAACGGCGACGGCAAGGTCGACGCGGTGTGCGAGGGGGCGAGGAACTACAACGGCTTCTACGGCGTGGGCATCGCGAACGCGTTGGCGGCGGTGACGCGGTAGGGCGATAGCGCGATAGGGCTGTAGCGCGGCAAGAGGGGGCCGGACGGGGGCAGGAACGCCCGGCCGGCCCCTTCGCGCTGCCATCGTCCACTGCGGTCAATAGTTGATTGAATCAATACTGCATAGCGAAGTCATGACTGGTATCAACATTGGAATCAATGATGGATTCCATGCCGACATCAGGACGGTCTGGTCAACCCTCGGCGGCGATCCAGCACTGACCTCTCATGTAGCGACCGTCGTCCGCCGTGACGTGCTCCACGCGCGGCTTCCCGTCAGGGAGTTGGCCCGAATCTGCGTCGCCGCGTGCGCCCTGGTCGCCGCCGAGCTGGGGGCGCGGCGCGCCGGTGCCGCCGAGGTGCCGTCCGTGCGGGTGGACGACGGGGCGGTGGCGACGGCGTTCACCAGTGAGCGGCATCTCCGCGTGGAGGGGCGGGCGCCGGTCACGTTCGCCCCGTTGTCACGGTTCTGGCGGACGGCCGACGGGTGGGTGCGCACGCACGCCAACTACCCGCATCACCGAGCCCGGTTGCTGGCCGCACTGGGCGTCCCGGATCACCTGGACACGGTGGAGGTGGATGACGTGGATGACCTGGATGACCTGGATGACGTGGTCGCCTCGGACGCCGTGGGCCGTGTCGCCGTAGTGCTCGCCGAGCGCACGTCGGCCGACGTCGAGGACGCGGTGTACGCGGCCGGCGGGCTGGCCGTGGCCCTGCGCACCCCGGCACAGTGGGCCGCACACACGCAGGGTGCCGAGGTGGTCCGGCGCCCGCTGGTGGAACGCGGTCGGCTGGACGCGGCCCCGGCACGCACGCGTACCGGCGTGGAACCCGGCGCCGTCGCCCTGCCCGCGGCCGGGGTGCGGGTGCTCGACCTGACCAGGGTCATCGCCGGTCCGGTCGCCACCCGGACACTGGCTCTGCTGGGCGCGGACGTGCTGCGTGTGGACGGGGTATCGCCGAGGTGAGCCCAGAAGGGGCCATGGGATGATCTTGAAGCTGTGAGGGCCCGGCCCGTCACCCGTTCGGCTCAGTGTCGTTGGTGGTGATGTTGACTGTCGTCTGGGGCCTGGGGTGGGTTGTGACCTCGGTCGAACGGACCGCTTATCCGCAGTTCACGCGGCTGATCACCGCGTATGAGCTGCATCTGTTCTTCTCACCGACTCGCGATGAGCTGGAGTGGGCCGCCGACCGTACGGACAGCGATGAGCATCTGCTGGCCCTGCTGCTGACGCTGAAGTCGTATCAGCGCATGGGGTGCTTCCCGAAGGTGGAGGACATCCCGGAGGCGGTGGCGGAGTTCGTGCGGCGGGCGGTGGAGCTGCCGGAGGGCACGCTGCCGGTGTACCGGTCGGCGAAGACCATGAAGAACCACCGGGGGCTGGTACGGCAGCGGGTCGGCGTGGCCTACGACCAGGTGCGGGCCCGGCGGATCGCCGAGGAGTCGATCCGCAGGGAGGCGGCGTCGAAGAACCGGCCTGCGGATCTGATCAACATCGCGTTGGAGAAGGTGGTGGAGGCCGGGCTGGAGCTGCCGGCGTTCTCCACCTTCGACGCGATGGCCTCGACCCTCCGCAAGGAGGTGAACGCCGAGATCTGCGGGGGTCTTCACGACCGGATGAGTGCGATCGAGCGGGCGGGGCTGCTGTGCGGCTGCTGCGGCTGCTGCGGCTGCTGCGGCTGCTGCGGCTGCTGCGGCTGCTGGAGGAGCGCGAGAGCGACGGCACGACCCTGTACAACCGGTTGAAGAAGCCCGCCCAGGGCCCGACCTGGTCGCACTTCAAGAACCTGGCCAAGCGGCTGGAGTGGGTGGACGGGCTCGGGGACACGGGCGTGTGCCGCGACGACCTGGCGACGATGTTCTGCAAGCGCGTGGCGATGAAGATCAAGAAGGCCAAGGCGGAGCTGGAGGAGATCCGGCTCGCCGAGCGGGAGATCGTCGAGGCCCTGATCGGGAACTACCGCACCGTGCTCAAGCACATCGACGAGGGCGGCCCGGCCCAGGAGGCGTTGGGGAAGGCCGCGGCGATGACCGCCGAGGCCCGTCAGGCTCTGGAGGGCCTGGACGAGGAGGCGTCGGTGGACGGGGTCGCCGCGCGGCTTGAGGGCAGGGTCTCCCCGGCAGTCCTCGACCTGGTGAAGGCACAGATGGTGCAGGCCAGCGGGTTCGGCGCGGTCACGAAGGCCGTGGAAGGCTTCGGCGGGTTCGCCAAGGAGTACGAGCAGATCGAGAAGGTCTCCGCTCACCACGGCAACTTCTGGGAGGTGCTGCTGTACGGGCAGATCGGCCGGGACAGGGCGGTGATGTTCGACCTGGCTGAGAAGTTGGAGTTCACCGCGACGTCGGAGGACGGGCGGGTACTGGACGCGCTCGCGCACGCCCGGCGGCACCAGGCGGCGCGCGGCGAGTACATCAGCGCCCTGGGCGAGGACGGCCGCGCGGTGGACATCTCCTTCGCCACCCAGAACTGGCAGAAGGCCGTCCTCGACAAGACCCGGCCTGGGCGGTTCGTCCGCAAGCACTTCGAGGCGATGGTCTTCACCGCGCTCGCCGAGGAACTGCGCACCGGCGACGTCGCGGTGGTGGGCTCCGAGGAGTACGCGGACTGGTCCACGCAGCTGCCGGCCTGGGAGGCCGTCGAGGAGAAGCTGGCGTCCTACCTGGTGGAGGTCGGCCTGTGTGAGGAAGGCGAGGCGGGCGAGTTCGACGCTGCCTTCTTCCGCCGGCGGCTGGAGGACAAGCTGCGCGACGCCGCCGCTGCGGCGGACGCCGGGTACCCGGACAACGAGGGCCTGGTCAACGACTCGGAGACGGGCATCCCGTCGCTCAAGGCGCACCGGGCGGAGGGGCAGCGACCGTCTGCCAAGCGGCTGGAGGAGGAGATCAAGGCCAGGATGCCGGAGCGCTCCCTGATGGGGATTCTGGCCCGCACGGCGTACTGGGTGGAGTGGTGGCGCCGGTTCGGCCCGGCCTGCGGCAACGAGCCCAAGCTTCAGGACCCCTTCGGCAGGTATGTGATCACCACGTTCGTCAAGGGCGCCACCATGGGCCCGTACGAGGCCGCCCGCCACATTCCCGGGGTGAGCGGGCACGAGCTGGCGTACACGGCGAACCGGCACGTCTCCCTGGTGCTGCTCAACGAGGCGATCGCAGACCTGGTCAATGCCCACGCCCGCCTCGACATCTCCCAGGCGTGGGGCGACGGCACCGCGGTGGCCGCCGACGGCACCCACATGGACACCTACCTCGACAACCTGCTCGCCGAGACGAGCGTGCGGTACGGCAAGCCGGGCGGGATCGCCTACCACCACGTCTCGGACACCTACATCGCGCTGTTCACGCACTTCATCCCGTGCGGGGTGTGGGAGGCGGTCTACATCATCGAGGGTCTGCTGAAGAACACGTCCGAGGTGAAGCCGACCCCCGTGCACGCGGATACCCAGGGCCAGTCCCAGCCGGTGTTCGCGCTCGCCCACCTGCTGGGCTTCCGCCACCTGATGCGGGTGGCCGTCTCCGTACGCGAGGGCGCCATCTCTTCTTCCACGCTGCTCAAGCGGCTGCGGTCGGGCTCCCAGAAGAACGCCACCTACGCCGCCTTCCGCGAGGTCGGCCGCGTGATCCGCACCGTGCAGCTGCTGCGCTACCTCTCGGACGCGCCGCTGCGCCGAACCGAACCCGAAAGCGGACCTTCTCCGATACCTGCAAGAGGCGCGTGACGCCCTGTTGTGGAAGCTCGATGGGAACCCGTCTTTGAACTTCGAGTTGCTGGCCGGGCGAGTCTTCCGACGCGAAACCCAAAGTGGTGCCGTTCGCCAAGCATGGCGAACGGCACCAGAGGGCGAGGAGGAGAACTACTTACCCAGCCAGTAGCGGACGGCCATCCGATCTACGCCACCTTCTCGGGTGAATCCGGCTTCCGCTCGGTCGCCAGCCGGGATCAACTGTCGGGCGGCCTGTCGGAGGCCAGCCAGCGCCACGACTTCGGCGGCTCGGGGCCGCGGCGCGGTCGGCAGTCAGAACCCGTATGTGAACCCCTCTCACGGGGCTGCTGAAGCTGGATGAGGCTAGTGCCCCGTGGACGACGGCTCATGTGCCACGTGCGGTGCCCGAGTGGGGGCGGCCTGCTTGACGAGGCGCCATGGAGATCGGCCCGCTCCGGACCGCCCGCTCGCCGGTACCGATCGAGGGCACGCCCGCCACGCACCTCGTGGGCCTGTTCAGATACAGATCGGCCTGTTCAGATGCAGATCACGATCTTCCCTCGGGTGCGCCCACGCTCGGCGTGCGCGTGGGCGTCGGCGATCCGCTCCAGGGGGTAGGCCTGTTCGATACGGGGTGTGTAGCGGCCTTGCCCGCCCAGTTCCGCCGCCGCGGACAGGAGAGTGGAATCGTTCTCCGCGTTGACCACATGCGTGCCCAGGCGCTGCCCGCCCGCGTGGTCGGCGACCGTCGCGACGCGCTTCGGGTCACCTGTGATCGCGACGAGGTCGTCCAGCGATCCGGAGGCCGCGGTGTCGAGCACGATGTCGACTCCGCGCGGGGCGAGAGCGGACAGACGCTGCGCGAGGCCGGGGCCGTAGGTGGTGGGAACGGCGCCGAGTGCGGTGAGGAACTCGTGGTTGCGTTCACTGGCTGTCCCGATCACAGTGGCACCTTGCGCCACCGCGATCTCGACCGCTGCGCTGCCCACGCCTCCGGCGGCGCCCTCGACGAGAAGGGTGCGCCCCGCGAGGGAGCCGAGCGCGTCGAGCCCACGCATCGCGGTCACTGACGCGAGACCGGCACCAGCGGCCTGCTCGTCGCTCCACGTGGCGGGGGTGTGCGCCCAGGCCGAGAGGATGAGCAGCTCTGCGGTCGCCCCGGTGACACCGCCCAGTCCGAAGACACGGTCGCCGATGCTCACCCCCTGCACCCCGTCGCCGATCTCGTCGACCACACCGGCGCCGTCGCGCCCGGGAATGGCGGGCAGCTCCAGCGGAATCAGCTGGTGCAGGGCGCCGGCGCGCAGCTTCCAGTCGATGGGATTGACGCTGGCCGCCGCGACACGGACACGGATCTCACCGGGTCCGGGGTGGGGGTCGGGGGCCTGCTCGATCACCAGGCTCTCCACTCCGCCGTATTCGTGGAACCGGGCTGCGCGCATAATGGTCTGCCTTACTTTGACGGGCCGGAATGACGTGTTCATCCGACGCTCGTCACTCTAGAACCTGACGTTGACGTGAGGTGCAAGCCGCAACTGCCGCCCGGCCGGAGGAGGGCAGGCGCGGATGGGCGAGGCTGCCGAGCGGGCGGGGGTGAGCGTGGGGGCCTGCGCCACTACGAGGGATCACGCCGCCCGTCACGGTCGACACCCATGTGCCCTCGGGTCCGCCACCCGGGTCATGATCAATCTCGGCGCCGGCAACGGTTCGATCAGCCCCCAGGGCTGCCCCCCGGAGCCGGTATCGCTAGCCTGAACTTGACGTCAACGTGAGGTACGAGCGGGAAGGGAGTGACCTGCGTCATGCGCATCGGACAGCTTGCCAGGCGGTCAGGGGTCAGCGTGCGGGCCCTGCGCTACTACGAGGAACAGCGGCTCCTGGAATCGGCGCGGACGCCCGGTGGGCAGCGTGACTATCCCGACGAAGCCCTGGAGCGGGTCCAGCTCATCCAGGACCTCTTCGCGGCCGGCCTCTCCAGCCGTACCGTCGTCGAACTCCTGCCGTGCGTGAGCACCGGCGTCGCGACCCCCGCCATGCTCGACCAGCTCATCATCGAACGCGACCGCATCGCCGCACGCATCCAGGACCTGACCCGGGCCAAGACCAAACTCGGCCGCGTGATCGAGAATGTGACCGCGGCGAGCGTGGCGCGGGACTGATCAGCCCGTCGCGAGGGGTGGGGCCCCGACCTATCCGGCATCTACCGGGCACTGGCCGGCCACGGGAAGCCCCAGGCATATCCGGAGGCCGTCGAAACAACGCGATCGGTCACGTCCCGTAGATCACCCTGCGAGGCCGCACGGACCCCGCAGGGCCTTCAAAAAACCCTTCAAAAACCCGGGTGCTTCAAGAACCTCGGACCACCGTTTTCTCACATGATCTGGGGTCATGAGCGCTCTTCCGGAACCGTCCGGTCACCCCGAATTCCTCGTCGCCGAGCCGCTCGTCCGCACCGAGATCAACATCGGGTACGCACGGGTGTCCAGCGGCGGACAGAAGCTCGACCGGCAGATCGACGCCCTCACCTCCGCCGGATGCCGGAAGATCTTCTCGGACAAGAAGTCCGGCAAGAACGCGCTCCGCCCGGAGCTCAAGGCGTGCCACGCCTTCCCGGGCACCCTCTACAACCACATCCCCGACCTGCGCGACCTGCGCGCCGTCCCCCGCCAACTGGAGGCCGGCTCATGAGCAAGACCCCCCGGACACCGGCCGTCCAGGCGCTGACCGTCGGCGAGTTGTGCCAGGCCCTGGCGGCGCACGACGACACCCCGCTCCGCGTCAACGTCCCCGACGAGGAACACCCCATGGATGTCGCCGACGACCGGTACGTTGCCACCGCGGCCGAAGTGGACAAGGGCACGCAGAGCGATCACCCGTATCACTTCACCGGCCGCAACGGTGCACGTCCCTCATGGGTGCCGTCCCAGATACAGCAGATGACGGCGCAGGGTCGGCTCGACCTCAAGCCTGTTCGCCGAGTCAGGCCGGGCCTTCACAGCTTCAAGATCATTCCATGGCCCCTTTTGGGCTCGCCTCGGCGATACCCCTGGACGCCCCGCACCTGCCCGAGCTGGCCGACCAGCGCGCCGACACGGGGTTCGGGAGACGGTCGGCGCTGCTCGAACTGGGCGTGGACAGACGGGCGTTGGAGGAGTAGCTGACGGCGGCGGACGTCGTCGTCACCGGGTATCGGCCGGGGGCCCTGGACCGGTTCGGGCTGTCGCCGGAGGCGTTGGCCGAGCGGCGGCCCGGGGTGGTCGTGGCGCAGTTGTCGGCGTGGGGCGCGGCCGGGCCCTGGGGTGGGCGGCGGGGCTTCGACAGCCTCGTGCAGGCGGCCACCGGGATCGCCGTCGCCGAGGGGTCGGCCGAGCGGCCGGGTGCGTTGCCCGCGCAGGCCCTCGACCACGGCACGGGGTATCTGCTGGCGGCGGCCGTGCTGCGGGCCCTCACCGAGCGGCACGAGGAGGGCGGCGGCCGGTGCGTGCGGGTGGCGTTGGCCCGGACCGCCGGGTGGCTCCAGCACGGCATCGCACCGGACGCGGAACCGGGAGCGCCGGACGCCGGTCCTGACAGCTGGCTGGCCGAGCGGGACAGCGCGCTGGGACAGCTGCGGTACGCGCTGCCACCGGTGTCCTGGACGGGCGGCCCGGCCGACTGGGCGGGTCCGCCGACGCCGTGGGGCACGGACCCCGCCCGCTGGACGTGAGCCCGCGCGCGGGGCGGCCACAGACCCGCCCGTCGACGTGCTGCGTCCGGCAACCCCGTTCAGGGGCGGGTCAGTCGGTGGTGACGAGGACCTTGAGGGCGGTGCGTTCGTCCATCGCGCGGTAGCCCTCGGGGACGCCCTCCAGGTTGACGGTGAGGTCGAAGACCGGGGAGGCGTCGACGGTGCCGTCGAGGACGTCGGGGAGGAGTTCGGGGAGGTACGCGCGGACCGGCGCGACGCCGCCGCGCAGGGCGACGTTCCGGTTGAACATGACCCGCAGGTCGACTCCGGTGCCGCTGCCGTGCGGGGCGCCGACGTAGCCGATGGCGCCGCCGTCGCGCGCGATGTTCACGGCCGTGCGCATCGACTGCTCGGTGCCGACGGCCTCGACGACGGCGTGCGCGCCCTGGCCCCGGGTCAGTTCGCGGACGGCCTCGACGGCGGCGTCCCCGCGTTCGGCGACGACGTCGGTGGCGCCGAAGCGGCGGGCGAGGTCGGTGCGGGCCTGGTGGCGGCCGAGGGCGATGATCCGCTCGGCGCCCAGGCGTTTGGCGGCGAGGACGGCGCACAGGCCGACGGCGCCGTCCCCGACGACGGCGACCGTGGCGCCGGGTACGACGCCCGCGCCGAGGGCGGCGTGGTGGCCGGTGCCGAGGACGTCGGAGAGGGTCAGCAGGGAGGACAGCAGGTGGTCGTCGGAGGCGGCGTCCTTGGGCAGTTGGACCAGGGTGCCGTCGGCGAAGGGCACCCGGACGGCCTCGCCCTGGCCGCCGTCGTAGCCGACCGCGCCCCAGAAGCCGCCGTGCTCGCAGGAGGTGGTGAGGCCCTCACGGCAGTAGTCGCAGACGCCGTCGGACCAGGTGAAGGGTGAGACGACCAGGTCACCGCGGCGCACCGAACCCACCTCGGAGCCGGTCTCCTCGACGATCCCGAGGAACTCGTGCCCGATCCGCTGCCCCGGCTTCCGCTCCGCCTCGCCCCGGTACGCCCACAGGTCGCTGCCGCAGATGCAGGCGCGCAGCACCCGCACCACGGCGTCGGTGGGCAGCTGCACGACCGGCTCGGGAACGTCCTCCACGCGCATGTCGAACGGGGCGTGGATGGTGGTGGCGCGCATGGCGGGGTCCTTCTGGTGCGGTGATCCGGTGCGGCTGATGTCGTGCGGGCGCCCGGAGTGTGGAGGGGGCACGCACTTCACCGTACGCCGTCGCGGCCGCCCGGCGCGCAGGGGGCGCAGGTCAGGCGCCCGCCGCCCCCAGGAGCGCCCCGGCCGCGTAGGTGACGCCCATCGCGAGGGCGCCGCCGAGGACGTTGCGCAGGACCGCACGGGCGGGTGCGGTGCCGCCGAGCCGGGCGCTGCTCCAGCCGGTGAGGGTGAGGGCGGCCAGCACGCAGCCGACGGTGACGGGCAGCCGTCCGCCGGCCGGGGGCAGGACGATCGCCAGCAGCGGCAGCAGGGCACCCGCCGTGAACGCCAGGAAACTCGCCCACGCGGCGTGCCACGGGTTGGTCAGCGCGTCGGGGTCGATGCCCAGCTCCACGCGCGCGTGGGTGCGCAGAGCGTCCCGTTCGGTGAGCTGGACGGCGGCCTCGTGGGCGACCTGCCGGGACAGCCCCCGGGCCTGGAGCATCTCGGTCAGTTCCTCCAACTCGGCGTCCGGCTGCTCGCGCAGTTCGCGCCGTTCGGTGGCGAGGGCGGCGAGTTCGGAGTCGCGTTGCGCGGAGACGGACACGTACTCGCCGGCGGCCATCGACATCGACCCGGCGAGCAGTCCGGCGAGCCCGGCCGTCAGCAGGGCCGCGCGGTCGTCGGTGGCCCCGGCGACGCCGACGACGAGTCCGGCGGTGGAGACGATGCCGTCGTTCGCACCGAGCACAGCGGCCCGCAGCCAGTTGAGCCGGGAGCCGAGGGCACCGTCGTGGGCCTCGCCCGCGTGGGTCGGTTGGGTCATACCGGGAGGATGACACCGGCGGGGCCGACGACGCCGTATCGACGCTCCCCGCGGGCCGGGTGACGGGCCGACCGGAACGGCGTGTCCGACGGCCGTTCAACGGTCGTCCAGGGGACGGAAGTTGACTCGGGTGCCGGTTCCGCTCGCGCGTACAGGCGTGCCCGGCGTCACCACGCTGTGCGAACGGGCCCTCGGGGTACGGTCGCTGACCGGCCCTCGGGGACGCGACTGTCAGTGGTGGCCCGTATCCTCGTGGACCATGCTCGAAGACCTCACGACCGCAGCGTCCGCCCCGACTCCGTGGCCGGCCGGGTATCCGCAGGGATACGCGGTCGTCGACGTCGAGACCACAGGGCTGGCCAGGGACGACCGGATCATCTCGGCGGCGGTCTACCGGCTGGACGCGCGCGGTGAGGTCGAGGACCACTGGTACACGACCGTCAACCCGGAGCGCGATCCGGGGCCGGTGTGGATTCACGGGTTGACGAGCGACGTGCTGGCGGGCGCGCCGCTCTTCGCGGACGTCGCCGAGGAGTTCGCGTCCCGGCTCGCGGACCGGGTGCTGGTCGCGCACAACGCGGTCTTCGACTGGCAGATGATCGCCCGGGAGTACGCGCGGGCCCGCCGCGAGGCGCCGGTGCGGCAGCGGCTGTGCACCATCGCGCTCGCCAAGGAACTCGCGCTGCCGCTGCCCAACCACAAGCTGGAGTCGCTGGCCGCGCACTTCGGCGTGGTGCAGCAGCGGGCGCACCACGCGCTGGACGACGCGCGCGTGCTGGCGGAGGCGTTCCGGCCGAGTCTGCGGGCGGCGGCGGCCAACGGGGTCCGGCTGCCGTTGCACGAGTGCCGGCCGCTGACGGAGTGGTCGGACCGGCCCGCGCCGCAGATCGGCAGGCAGGCGTCCGGCGGCTACCGGCAGACCAGTTGGCGTCCGGCGCGCAAGCGTCCGGTGTGCCCGTACCCGAACCCCGGCCGGTACGAGGACGGCAAGCCGCTGCGGCAGGGCATGCGGGTGGCGTTCTCCGGGGACACCTCCGTCGAGCGTGACCTGCTGGAGGACCGGGCCGCCGAGGCCGGTCTGCATGTGGCGACGAGCCTGTCCCGGCTGACCAGTCTGCTGGTGACGAACGACCCGGACTCGGGCACCTCCAAGGTCGTCAAGGCCCGCCAGTTCGGCACCCCGGTCGTCGACGAGGCGGCCTTCGGGCAGCTCCTGCGCGACGTGGCCCCGGCCGACGAGTGAGCCGTTGATCCCCGGTGTCTGACGGCGACCGCCCACGCGCCGGGGCCGACGACGAACCGCCGGAGCCCCGCACCCGGCGAGGCGGTACCCGGGCGAGAGGGGTGGGCGACCGAGTTGTACGGTCGTGGGGTGTACCGCTTCCTGTTGACCCGCCAGTGGGTGATCCTCACGCTCGTCGCGATCGCGCTCGTCCCGACGATGATCGAGCTGGGGTTCTGGCAGCACAGCCGGTACGAGCTGCGCAGCACGCGCAACCAGCGGGTCTCCGACGCGCTGCACGCCGACCCGGTGCCCGTGGAGAAGCTCACCTCCCCCGGGCACGCCGTCGCCACGAAGGACAAGTACCGCACGGTCACCGCGACCGGCACCTTCGAGACCGGCCAAGAGGTCGTCGTCCGGCGCCGCGTCAACGAGGACGACGAGGTCGGCTACCACGTCCTGACCCCGTTCCGGCTGACGGACGGCAAGGTCGTCCTCGTCAACCGGGGCTGGATTCCGTCGGACGCCTCGCAGACCGCGTTCCCGAAGATCCCCGCGCCGCCCGCCGGACGGACCACCCTCACCGGGCGGTTGATGGCCGACGAGACGACCGCGGCGAGCGGCATCAAGGACCTGCGGGGCCTGCCCGACCGGCAGATCATGCTGATCAACAGCGCGGAGCAGGCGCGTCGGCTGCACGCCGAGGTGCTCGGCGGGTACGTCCAGCAGACGGCGCCCGATCCCAAGGGCGGCAGCCCGGAGCAGATCTCCGACCCGGGGCAGGAGGACGCCCCGCTGAACTACGCCTACATGATCCAGTGGTGGCTGTTCGCCGCGGCCGTCCCGGTCGGCTGGTGGGTGCTGGTGCGCCGGGAGCGCCGGGACCGTCTTGAGGCGGCCGCCTCGGCCGCGGAGAAGCCGGCCGAACCCGAACCGGCCGCCGTGTAGCCGATCTCTCACCGGTTCCCTAACCCGCCCGGCCCCCTCGCCTGATTGGCGCACCCGTCCTGCGGGAAACCGCACCCCGTGCATCAGCTCATCGAGGATTACGCCCTCATCGGCGACGAACAGACGGCAGCCCTGGTCGGCAGGGACGGTTCCGTGGACTGGCTCTGCCTGCCCCGGTTCGACTCGGCGGCCTGCTTCGCGCGGCTGCTCGGCGACGAGGAGAACGGCCACTGGAGAATCGCCCCGAAGGGCGTCGACGGCGTCTGCACCCGGCGCGCCTACCGTCCCGGCACGCTCGTGCTGGACACCGAGTGGGAGACCGACGAGGGCGCGATCCGGGTCACCGATCTGATGCCGCAGCGCGATGTCGCCCCCGACCTCGTGCGGATCATCGAGGGCGTCCGGGGCCGGGTCACCGTCCGCAGCACCCTGCGGCTGCGCTTCGACTACGGGTCGATCATGCCGTGGATGCGCAGGTCCGACGGCCATCGGGTGGCCGTCGCCGGGCCCGACTCGGTGTGGCTGCGCACGGTGCCCGACGTGCACACCTGGGGCGAGGACTTCGGCACCCACTCCGAGTTCACCGTGGCGGAGGGCGAGTCGGTGGCGTTCGTGCTGACCTGGCACCCCTCGCACGAGCCGCGACCGGCGATAATCGATCCGCACGAGGCGCTGCGGGCCAGCGTCGCCGACTGGCAGGCCTGGTCCGACCGCTGCCGCTACCAGGGCCCGCACCGGGACACCGTGCTGCGGTCCCTGATCACCCTCAAGGCGCTGACGTACGCGCCCACCGGCGGCATCGTCGCCGCCGCCACCACGTCCCTGCCCGAACAGCTGGGCGGGGTCCGCAACTGGGACTACCGCTACTGCTGGCTGCGCGACTCCACCCTCACCCTCGGCGCCCTGCTGTCCGCCGGTTACGTCGAGGAGGCCGAGGCCTGGCGCAACTGGCTGCTGCGCGCCGTCGCGGGCGACCCCGCCGACCTCCAGATCATGTACGGCCTCGCGGGCGAGCGCAGACTCCCGGAGTTCGAACTGCCGTGGCTGTCCGGTTTCGCCGGCTCGACACCGGTACGGATCGGCAACGGCGCCGTCGACCAGGTCCAGTTGGACGTGTACGGCGAGGTCATGGACTCGCTCTGGCTGGCCCGGCATTCGGGCCTGTCGGGCCGGCCGCACATCTGGTCGCTCCAGCGGGCGCTGATGGAGTTCCTCAGCACGGCGTGGCGGGAGCCGGACGAGGGGCTGTGGGAGGTGCGCGGCGGGCGGCGCCACTTCGTGCACTCCAAGGTGATGGTGTGGGTGGCCGTCGACCGCGCGGTGCGCACCCTGGAGGAACGTCCGGACCTGGAGGGCGATCTGGAGGGCTGGCGGGCGCTGCGCGAGGAGGTGCACCGGGAGGTGTGCGAGAAGGGCTTCGACCCGGCGCGCAACACGTTCACGCAGTCCTACGGTTCCGCCGAACTCGACGCCTCTCTCCTGCTCATCCCCCGCGTCGGCTTCCTGCCCCCGGACGACCCGCGCGTGATCGGCACCGTCGACGCGATCCGCCGCGACCTCGACCACCAGGGCCTGGTCCTGCGCTACAGCGCCGGGACCACCGATGTCGACGGGCTGCCCGGCGACGAGGGCGCCTTCCTCGTCTGCTCGTTCTGGCTCGCCGACGCCCTGCACCTGACCGGCCGCACCGAGGAGGCCAAGGAATTGTTCGAACGGCTGATCGGGCTCGTCAACGACGTGGGGCTGCTGTCCGAGGAGTACGACCCGGTGGCCCGCCGTCAGCTCGGCAACTTCCCGCAGGCCTTCAGCCATATCGGCCTGGTCAGCACCGCCCTCGCCCTGTTCGGCGAGGAGGAGGCAGGATAGGGGCATGGATCTTGGACTGAAGGACCGGGTGTACGTCGTCACCGGGGCCACCCGCGGCCTCGGCAACGCCACCGCGCGTGAGCTGGTCGCGGACGGCGCGAAGGTGATCGTCTCCGGGCGCGACGAGAAGCGGGCCGTGGAGGCGGCGGCCGAACTGGGCCCGAACGCGGTCGGCGTCGGCGTCGACAACGCGGACGCCGACGCGCCCGAGCGGCTGATCTCCGCCGCCCGCGAGCACTTCGGGCGGTTCGACGGGCTGCTCATCAGCGTCGGCGGGCCGCCGGCCGGGGTCACCTCCGACCTCACCGACGCGCAGTGGCAGGGCGCGTTCGAATCGGTGTTCCTCGGGGCGGTGCGGTTGGCGCGGGCGGCGGCCGCGGAACTCGACGCCGGGGGCGTCATCGGGTTCGTGCTGTCCGCGTCCGTGCACGAGCCGGTGCCGGGGCTGACCATCTCCAACGGGCTGCGGCCCGGGCTCGCCGGGTTCGCGAAGTCCCTCGCGGACGAGGTGGGGCCGCGTGGGGTGCGGGTGGTGGGGGTGTTGCCGGCGCGGATCGACACGGATCGCGTGCGCGAGCTGGACGGGTTGTCTGCCGACCCTGCGGCTACGCGGGTGGCCAACGAGTCGCGGATTCCGTTGCGGCGGTATGGGACGCCGGAGGAGTTCGGGCGGGTGGCCGCGTTCTTGCTGTCGCCGGCGGCGTCTTATCTGACGGGCATCATGGTGCCGGTCGATGGGGGGACTCGGCGGGGGGTCTGAGCGGGGGTGAGGCGGGGGTGGGTGTGCGCAGTTCCCCGCGCCCCTTGGGGCGCTTCTGCTCGCGGCGAGTCAACCCACCCGTCTGTCCCCTCCCCCGTTCAGTTGACCCTCTCCGGGCGGTGTTTGGCTGCCTTGATGTGGATTGTTGTGGGGAGGGAGTTCAGGCCGGTTGAGGACTGGGCTGGGGTGAGGGCTGTGGTGGTGAGGGTGTGGAGGGTGGTGCCGGGGTCGGTGTGGGGTTCCAGGAGGAGGCTCACGTGGGCTTCCGGCGCCGTGCGGCGGCCTGTCAGGCGGACGTGGGTCGCGCGGACGCCGTCCAGGTAGGACGTCTGGCCGGCGAGGGCGTCCTCCAGGGCGCGGCCGCGCAGCAGGGCGCTCTCGCCGTCGCCGGTGTCGATCAGGACCTCGCCCAGGCGTCGGCGGCGCAGGACCGCCGAGAGCCACCACAGGGCGAGCAGGACGAGAACCGCGAGGATCGCGAGGACCGTCGGCCACCACCAGCCGTCGGACCGCCAGCGGGTGCGCGCGGCATCGCTGAGCAATACGTCGTGCCGGTCGCCGTAAACCCACCACGCGGGCGGTTTCGCGCCGAGCCCGACGGCCAGCACCGAGCCGCCCGCCAGGAACAGCACCAGTCCGACGAGCCCGATCAGTACCCGGTTCACGCTGCTGAGCACGGTCCTCATCCCTTCTTTCCGGGGCGCCGGACGCGGACCGTGAGCCGGGGCGGCCTGGCCAGGCCGAGGCCCGCGATCGCTTCGGTCAGCGCGGCTTCCAGGTCGGCGCGGACGTCCTCAAGGCCGCGGAAGTGCGAGACGGCGCGGACATCGGCGCGGGTGCGGGTCGTGCGGACCCGGGCCGACTGGACGCCGGACACCTCCATCGCGCGGTCGCGCAGGACCAGGGCGGCCGCGTCCCGGTGCAGCCCCGCGCGGACGTCGGGGTGGAGGTGGCGCATCGGCAGCACCGCGCGCAGTCCCGGCGTGACGGCGAGGACGATCAGCCAGACCCCGAGGGCCGTGACGATCCCGGCGCCGACCAGGACCCAGACGCTGTCCAGGGGCCGTTCGGCGAGTTGCCGGGCCAGGGTGCGGCGCCAGTGCATCGCGGGGTGGTGGGTGCGGACGGCGGCGAGGTCGTAGAGGAACACCCCGGCGGCGGCCAGGAGCAGCAGGGCGAGGAGGCCCGCCGGGACGCGGCGCGCCGACCAGAAACGGCCCTCGGTGACGTCCCCGCCGTCGAACACGGGCGGGGGTGGTGCGGTGCCGGGGGTCCGTTCGACGACCGGCAGTCGTTGTGTGGGGTCGTCCGAGCCCTGGGGCTCGCTCATCGCGTCCTCCCCTGTGCCGCGCCGTGGGCCGGGGCCAGATGCAGCCGCTCCACGTGAACGGCGACCTCCGCGACCTCCATGCCCACCAACGCGCCTACCCGCTCGGTCACTTGTCGACGCACCTCGGCGCAGCGGGCGCCGATGGCGCACGGGTAGTCGAGTTCGAGGTGGACCCGGACGTGGGCGGTGTGGTGGTGGACGACCACCGTGGCGTGCGGGGGCACCGTGTCCGGGGTGAGCGGGCCGATCGCCTCCCGGGCGGCCTGCCCGGCGATCTTGGCGACCACCCGGTCGGCGATCCGGTCCGCGCCCCGCTCCCCCGCCGGGACGACGAGCGGGTCGGTGTCGAGGTCGTCGGGGTCATCGGTCACCGGGGTCACCGGCGTCGGTCGTCACGCGTGCGGAAGAAGTCACCGACGTCCAGGTCACCCTCCAGGAACCGGCCGACGAAGAATCCGACGGCGCCCAACGCGGCCACCAGCAGGAACGCGCCGAAGCCGCCGAAGTATCCGGCGAATCCCAGCGCCATTCCGGCGATCATGCCGACCACGGCCATGTTCATGCTGTGTCCCTCCGCTCGTCAGCAGACACGTCACTGAATCCGGGGTTCGGGTTCGTCGTCCTCCTCGTCGGGGAGCTTCACGTCGCTCACCGCGATGTTGACCTCGACGACCTCCAGGCCGGTCATCCGCTCGACCGCCGCGATGACGTTCTCGCGCACGTCCCGGGCGACGTCGGTGATGGAGACGCCGTAGTCGACGACGATCTCCAGATCGAGCGCGGTCTGCACCTCCCCGACCTCGGCCTTGACGCCCCGGGACACCGACTTGGTGCCGCCGGGCACCCGGTCCCGGACGGCGCCGAAGGTGCGGCTGATGCCGCTGCCCATGGCGTGGACGCCGAAGACGTCCCGGGCGGCGAGACCGGCGATCTTCTCGACGACGCCGTCAGCGATGGTGGTGCGCCCGCGCGCGGAGGCGTCGCCGCCGCCGCGCCGGGTGACCCTGCGGGGTGGTTCCAGGCCGCCGTCGAGGCTCTTGGTCCGGCTCTGGGCGCGGTTCTGTTCCGGGGTGTCGGTCATGGCCGTACGTCCCTTCGGTCGTCGTCCTGGGACCACCGTATGCGCGGTTGCCTGGCGGCGCGCCGGGGATGCGGCAGGGTGGGGGAATGACGGCGGACCGGTGGACACGTGCGGTGCGGGAACAGGTGGGGCTCGGCAGGCTGCTGCCGCTGGGCGGAGCGCGGGACGGCGCGTGGATCACGGAGGCGGCGGCCGGGGCGGTGCTGCGCCGGGCGGCCGGTGCGGTGGCGGGCGTGCGGCTCGGGCGGCTGCGGATCGGGCTCGTCGATCCGGCGGACGTCGTCGAGCCCGTCGTTGCCCCGCCGCCGAGTGCGCTGTCGCCGGGTCCGTTGCGGCTGACGGCGGACTTCACGGCGACGGCGGCCGAGCCCCTGCCGACGGCGGCGGACCGGCTCCGGGCGGTGCTGGCGGACGCGGCCGGTGCCCGGTTGGGGCTGGCGGTGGTGGAGGTCGACCTGCGGGCGACGGCGCTGCTCGACGAGGAGCCGCCGCCCGCCTCCGACCAGCCACCGGCGGCGCCTCGGATGCTCCGGTCGGCTGACGCGGAGGAGAAGCGGGCGGCGCGGGTCGCGGCGGCGGTGCCGGGGGTGGCGGAGCCGGAGCCCGGGGTGCGGCTCGCGGAACGATCGCTTCCGGCGGCGTCGGGGGGCCCTGCGGACGGGTTGCCGCGCCGCCACGCGCGCGTGGAGATCGCCGTGGCCGCCGGTCACCGGGCCGTGGAGGTGGCCCGGGAGGTCCGGCGGGCGGTGTCCGAGGCGCTGCCCGACCACCCGACCGTGGCTGTCCTGGTGACGACGGTCGGGTGAAGGCTGCTCGGTGACTGCCCTCCAGTGAACGGGCGGTCAGTCACCCCAGGCGGTGAACGGGCGGTCAGTCGCCGAGGCCTGCCAGGTCGCGGAGTCGGCGGGCCTGGGCGGCGCGTTCCGCGGTGCGTTGGGCGTCGTAGGTGCGGTCGGCGGCGCCCTGGAGGAGGGCCTTGGTCTCGATGAGCGCGTCCCTCGGGGCGGCCAGCAGGGCGGCGGCCAGATCCTGGACGGCGGCGTCGAGCTGGTCGGCGGGAACGGCGAGGTTGGCGAGGCCCGTCGACACGGCTTCCTCGGCGAGCACGAAGCGGCCCGTCGCGCAGATCTCCAGCGCACGGGCGTAACCGACCAGGTTCACCAGCGGGTAGGTGCCCGTCAGGTCGGGAACCAGGCCGAGGCTGGTCTCGCGCATGGCGAACTGCACGTCGTCGGCGACCACCCGCAGATCACAGGCGAGGGCGAGTTGGAAGCCCGCGCCGACGGCATGACCGTGCACGGCGGCGATGGAGACGAGGTCGCTCCGGCGCCACCAGGTGAAGCCCTCCTGGAAGGCGGCGATGCTCGCGTCGAGTTCCGGGTCGCTGCTGTTCGCGAGGTCGAGAAGGCTCGGTTCGCCCTCGATGCCCTCCGGCGCGAACATCTGCCGGTCGAGACCGGCCGAGAAGGACCGGCCGTCGCCGCGCAGCACGACGACCCGGACCGACCCCGGCAGCAGCCGCCCGGCCTCGGCGAGCGCCCGCCACATCGCGGGGCTCTGTGCGTTGCGTTTGGCCGGGACGGCCAGCGTCACCGTGGCGATCGCGTCGTCGACGGTGAGCCGTACGCCGTCCTTGTCGAGTACCGGACCGGGGTCCTGGGCGGGCGATGCCATGGAATGCCTCCGATGGGTGCGGTCAGCAGTGCTCACAGAGCTAAGTGACTGCACAGTAACCACCCGGTCGATCAGTGCACCGACCGGGTGGCCACCATCGAAGCCGATGGGCCGCCCGGGGAGTCAGGACGAGGCGGCCTTCTTGCCCCGCGTCGCCCCGCCGCGTCCCCGCAGCGTGACGCCCGACTCGCTGAGCATCCGGTGCACGAACCCATACGAGCGGCCGGTTTCTTCGGCCAGCGCTCGAATGCTCGCACCGGAGTCGTACTTCTTCTTCAGGTCTGCCGCGAGCTTGTCGCGCGCGGCGCCGGTCACCCGGCTGCCCTTCTTCAGAGTCTCGGCCACCCGTGCCTCCTCATGCGGAAGTGCGCTCTGGTCTTCTCATGATCACCCCTCGACGGCTTCATGGCCACCCATTCGGCAAGGTCCATGGGACAGGCTTTTGACGACAGGAGCGCGTCCCCACATACGGAATCTCATATTCCGGAGGACTTTGTTCGCACCACCGAACGACTTCTTCCAAGAAGTGCCAGGTCAGCGACGTGCGACGGCCGGGCCCCTCTCGGTAAGGGACCCGGCCGGAAAATCGCCGCAGGACACACCTCGGTACGAGGAGATCTCACACAGATGGTGGATCACCCATAGGCCGAATGATCCATACGCAGTGGATCAGTCGATCCATCCGCTGTGGATCAGTCCTTCGGGGTGCGTTTCGTCAGGCGAGGGAGACGAGGTCGGCGTAGTCGGCGCCCCACAGGTCCTCGACGCCGTCCGGCAGCAGGATGATCCGCTCCGGCTGGAGCGCCTCGACGGCGCCCTCGTCGTGGGTGACGAGGACGACCGCGCCCTTGTAGGTGCGCAGCGCGCCGAGGATCTCCTCGCGGCTGGCGGGGTCGAGGTTGTTGGTCGGTTCGTCGAGGAGCAGGACGTTGGCCGAGGAGACGACGAGGGTGGCGAGCGCGAGCCGGGTCTTCTCGCCGCCGGACAGGACGGAGGCCGGCTTGTCGACGTCGTCGCCGGAGAACAGGAACGAGCCGAGCGTCTTGCGGACCTCGACCAGATCGAGGTCGGGTGCGGCCGAGCGCATGTTCTCCAGGACGGTGCGGTCGGGGTCGAGGGTCTCGTGCTCCTGCGCGTAGTAGCCGAGCTTGAGTCCGTGGCCCTCGATGACCTCGCCGGTGTCGGGCTTCTCGGCGCCGCCGAGCAGGCGCAGCAGGGTCGTCTTGCCGGCGCCGTTCAGGCCGAGGATGACGACGCGCGAGCCCTTGTCGATGGCCAGGTCGACGTCGGTGAAGATCTCCAGGGAGCCGTACGACTTCGACAGGCCCTCGGCCATGAGCGGGGTCTTGCCGCAGGGCGAGGGCTCCGGGAAGCGCAGCTTGGCGACCTTGTCGGAGACCCGCACCGCGTCCAGCCCGGCGAGCAGCCGGTCGGCGCGCTTGGCCATGTTCTGCGCGGCGACCGTCTTGGTGGCCTTGGCGCGCATCTTGTCGGCCTGCGAGTGCAGGGCGGCGGCCTTCTTCTCGGCGTTCTGCCGCTCGCGCTTGCGGCGCTTCTCGTCGGCCTCGCGCTGCTGCTGGTAGAGGCGCCAGCCCATGTTGTAGATGTCGATCTGGGCGCGGTTGGCGTCCAGGTAGAAGACCTTGTTGACGACCGTCTCGACCAGTTCGACGTCGTGGGAGATCACGATGAAGCCGCCGCGATAGGTCTTCAGGTAGTCGCGCAGCCAGATGATCGAGTCGGCGTCGAGGTGGTTGGTGGGCTCGTCGAGCAGCAGGGTGTCCGCGTCGGAGAACAGGATGCGGGCCAGCTCGATACGGCGGCGCTGACCGCCGGAGAGGGTGTGCAGGGGCTGGCCGAGCACCCGGTCGGGCAGGTTGAGCGCGGCGGCGATGGTGGCGGCCTCGGCCTCGGCGGAGTAACCGCCCTTGGTGAGGAACTCCGTCTCCTGGCGCTCGTACTGCCGCATCGCCTTGTCGCGGGTGGCGCCCGAGCCGTTGGCGATGCGCTGTTCGTTCTCGCGCATCTTGCGGATCAGGACGTCGAGGCCGCGCGCGGAGAGGATGCGGTCGCGGGCGAGGACGTCGAGGTCGCCGGTGCGCGGGTCCTGCGGCAGGTAGCCGACCTCGCCGGAGCGGGTGACGGCACCGCCGGCGGGCTGGCCCTCACCGGCCAGGACCTTGGTGAGGGTGGTCTTGCCGGCGCCGTTGCGGCCGACCAGGCCGATGCGGTCGCCCTTGGTGATGCGGAAGGACGCGGACTCGATGAGCACACGGGCACCGGCACGCAGCTCGATACCGGAGGCGGAGATCACGGACAGACTCCAGGGCGGAAAGTGACTGACGGATGGGCGGCTGAGGACGGTCCCGCCGTCTAATGCGCGAGGAGAAAGGCCATGGGACAAGTCTAACGGGGCCTCGCAAGGGCTTTTCCTGCCTCCCGCACTCCGGCCCGGCCGACGGGGCGGTCGTTGCCGAGCGGGGTGCGGTGCGGGGCGATGCGTCCGAGGTCGTCCAGGGCGACGACCTGCGCGGTCCAGGCGTCGTCCGCGCAGGGCTGGGCGAGCAGCAGGGCTCCGGAGTGACGCATCCCACGTGGGGGGGCGAAGGCGCACCCCTCGGTGGCGGGCAGCGTCCAGCGCAGGTCGCCGTCGCTGAGGCGGTAGGCGAGGACGAGGTCCGGGGTGACGACGGCGAGGATGCCGTGGCCGAGCGGGCGCAGGACGCCGGTGCCGCCCTGGGCGGGCAGCCAGTGGCCGCCGGCGGGGAGGGTGCGGTGCCAGCGGACGGCGGGGGCGTGCGGCCAGGGGGCGACGGCGGTGACGGTTCCGTCGTCCCAGAGGGCGAGGGCGGCCTCGCGCGCGTGCAGGGCGTCGAGCGGCCGGCGCCCCGCACGCGCGTACCGCCAGCGCAGGCCGCCGGTGACCCGGTCGTACGCCTCGACGGCGGCGCCGCGGGCGATCACCTCACCGTCGGCCACGCGCGTGTGCCCGACGGTGAGGTGATCGCCGTAGGGGGCGGGCCGCAGGTGATGGGCGGCGAGGAGAACGCCCACGGCGAGCAGCAGCGCGAGGACCCGGACACGCCGGGGAACGGACGGCGGGCTGCCCTCGGGCCGGTTCCGTACGCGCCGCACCCCGACGGCCCCGGCCTGCGGTACGCCCACCGCACCCCCTCGGAAGTTCCCCGACACCCACCGATCCGATCCGGCGCACAGTAGCCAGGCGCGCGGTCCGCATCCCGACCACACGACCGGAACACGACGCCAGGAACGGGGCCTGTCCCCCGTTCGGCGGGGGGCGGGAGAGATCGGTGCCCGCGGGCGGGTGGGGTGTCGGCGCCAGCGGGATGCCGTTCTCGGCGGGATGCCGTTCTCGGCGGGGTGGCGGGCAGGGGCGTGGCATCGGGTGGGCGGGGCGAAAGGCGTCGGTGCCCTCGGGTCGCGGGGGCCGAGGGCATCGTTGGCCGTGGTGGGGGGGGGTCAGTTGCCGCCGGTGTGGACCTGGAAGGCGGCTCGGCGGACTGCCTTGGCGAGGGCCGGGTCGGGGTGGGCGGCGGCGAGGGCGACCAGGACCTGCACGGTGCGGGGGTGCCCGACGGCGCGCACCTCGGTGAGCAGGGCGGGGACGGTCGGTTGGATGGCGGATTCCAGGTGGCGGACGAGCATCGGGGCCTCGCCGTGGTCGGCCACGGCGGCGGCGGTGTCGACCCAGAGCCAGGTGGCCTCCTCCCGGGTGAGCACCTCGTGGGCGTCCTCGGGGTCGATGCCGTCGTGCTCGGCGAGCCAGAGCAGGGCGTAGGGCCGCAGGGCGGGTTCGTCGGCCACGGAGCGGACGTCGGGTTCGGCGGGGGCGCCGACGACGCGCAGCGCCTCGAAGGCCAGGCCGCGCAGCAGGGCGTCCTCGCCCCGGGCGGCGGCGAGCAGTTCGGTGACGGCGCCGCCGACGGTGCGGGCGGCGAGCCAGGCGCGGTACTCGGCGCGGGCCGCGTTCGGGCGGAGCTGGGCGCAGCCGCGGAGCATGTCCTCGGCGCCCTGTTCGATGTTCCCGGCGGGGCTCTGCGCGGCGACGCAGATCTGCTCCAGTTTGACCCAGACCGCCCAGTTGCCCAGCGGGGTGAGGGTGGCGTGGCCGTCGCCGCAGGTGAGGGCGCCGACGGAGGCGAGGGCGTGCAGCGCCCAGTCGAGCAGGGGGGCGAGCGGGGTGTCGTCGGGCACCGGCTGCGGGGCGGGCTCGGGCTGCGGGCCGTAGGGGATCTCGCAGCGCTCGGTGCGCAGTTCGTGGACGCGCTGCTCCAGCAGGTCCAGGAGCTGGGCGACGGGCACGGGCCCGGCGGAGAGCTGGAGGAAGGAGAGCACCTGCGGCATCGCCGAGACGACCTCGGAGACGGCGGCCGGCTCGGGCTGGGCGGGTTCCGGACAGGCGAGCGACCAGGCGTCGAAGAGCGCCACCCAGCCACGGAGAACGGCGCTGTCGTCGCGGTTCCAGGCGCGCAGCCGCCAGCCGGGGCGGGCGCGGTCGCCGTGCACCTCGACGAGTCCGGCCAGCCGGGCGGTGTCCCAGTCGGCGCGGACCTGAGCGCTGGTCAGGCCGAGTTCGTCGGCCGCGCGTTCGGCGGTCGGCTCGGCGAGGGTGGCCTTGCCGTCGGCGGTGGCACCGGAGCCGCCGGGGCCGAGGGCGGTGTCCGCCCAGCGGGCGACGCGGGCCGCGCCGGCGAGTTGGGAGCGAGCCAATCTGGCCAGTTCCGCGGGGGCCGGCGTGCCCTCGGGAGGGCGGGGCGCGGGGCGGCGGGTGCGCCGCTGGTTCACAGCTCTGGGGGCGGCGGCCAGGGGTCGGGGGCGGACGAGTCGAAGCCTGGAGTCGCGCGGGATACGGGACGTCACGGGTGCAGTCTTCCGGTTGACGGTCCGAAAACCCAAACGGAAGGTCACCGCGGGCGACGGACAGGGCCAACGCACCAGGCCCGGCGGGCGGCCCCGCACCGGGATCGGGCCGGTTGTACAGCGTTGAAACGGAATGCCGGGAGGCCGTTCGCGCCGGGCCCGTGCGGCCGTTCCGCGACGGTCACATCAGGGGCGTCAGGAAACGGCGCAGTGCCTCTTCGTACGCCGTCGGGTCGGCGTTCCACATCGCCGCGTGCGGGGCGTCCGGCACCGGCAGGAGGGTGACCAGATCCGGCCGGTCGGCGGCGAGGCGGCGGGAGTGCGCCCAGGGGGCCAGGGTGTCGCCGGGGCCGTGCAGGATCAGTGTCGGGACGGCGAGCCCGCCGGGTTCGGCGGCCTGGGCGGTGCGCTCGCCGCGCAGGCCGGTGCGGCCCTGGGCGGCCCGGACCGCGAGGGGCAGCAGGGCGCCGGGGGTGTGCCGGGCGGTGGCGAGGGCGCGCAGGGTGGCCGACCAGTCGAGCACCGGGGAGTCCAGGACGAGGCCGGAGATCCGCTCCCGCAGCGCGGAGTGGGTGGCGGCGAGGAGCGCCATGGTGGCGCCGGTGGACCAGCCGAGCAGCACGACGCGGCGGGCGCCGTGCTGGACGGCGTGCCGGATCGCGGCGTCCAGGTCGCGCCACTCGGTCTCGCCGAGGTGGTGCAGCCCGTCCGGCGAACGGGGTGCGCCGGTGTCGCCCCGGTACGCCGGCGTGAGCACCGGGAACCTCATACGGTGCAGCAACTCCATGACGTTCAGGGCGTGTTCGCGGTCCGCGCCGAGGCCGTGCACGGCGATCACCCAGGTGTCCCGGGGGCCCGGCACGAACCAGGCGGGCAGCGGGCCGAGTTCGCCGGGGAAGGCGACGGTGGTGTGGTCGAGGCCGAGGGCGGTGGTGGGGTCGCCGGTGTGCAGGTTGGGGACGAGCCACATGCGGTCGCCGGTCCGCACGGTGCCGCGTGTGACGCGGTCCAGTCGGCGGACGACGGTGTCCGCGGGGTGCGGCGCGGTGTCGAGGACGGGGCCCACGACGGCGTGGGTGTCGGCGCCGGCCAGGCCGTAGGTGCCGGGGCGCTGCGCGGCGAGGGCGCGGGTGAGGGTGATCCAGTCGTCGCCGGTGGCGTGCACGGTGAGGCGGGGTTCGGTGGGGAGGCGGCCGTCGCCCGGTGTCTTGAGGGCGGCGTCGCTGGCGTAGCGGCCTGCGGCGACGCTGGCTGCTGCTGCGGCGAGGGTGGCGGTGAGGGCTGTGGCTGCGGCCTTGACTGTGCGCACGGGGTCAGTCTCCCGGCGAACCCCGTCCCCGGCCAGCGGGGGGAGGGTGCCGGGGGGTGGGGGGAACGTGAGCGTTCGGGTGCGGCGCCGGGGGGCGGGGCGGTTATCGGTGCGTGCGGCGCCGTGGGGGCTGGGCGCGCAGTTCCCCGCGCCCCTGGGGTGGGCTCCGTGAGCCGGGGGTTTCAGGAGGGCTGCGTGGCCTGGTCGCAGGGCCCGGGGGGCTGAGGGATTCGGTCCGTGTGGCGCCATCGGGGCTGGGCGCGCAGTTCCCCGCGCCCCTGGGGTGGGCTCCGTGAGCCGGGATTTCCAGGGAGCCTGCGTGGCCTGGTCGCAGGGCCCGGGGGGCTGAGGGATTCGGTGCGTGCGGCGCCGTGGGGGCTGGGCGCGCAGTTCCCCGCGCCCCTGGGTGGGTGGGGGTGGGGCGGGGTTTGTAGGGCGCCCGGTGTCCTGATGGCCAGGGGCGGGGTTTGCAGGGCGCTCGGTGTTCTGGTGCCTAGGGGTGGGGTTCGTAGGTAGCCCGGGTGTGCTGATGCCTGGGGCGGGGGTTTCAGGAGGGCTGCGTGGCCTGATGGCGGGGTTGTTGGGGTTAGGGGTGTTGGCCGTAGGCGTTGAGGTGGGTTGCTGATTCTTCGAGTTGGGCCGGGGTGAGGAGGGACGGGGTCAGGGAGGGGATGGCGGAGGCTGTCAGCCAGAGGTGGGACATCCACTCCAGTTGGGCCGTGCGGTCGAAGGCCTGGTCGAGGTGGGCACCGTAGGCGACGGTGCCGTGGTTCTGGAGGAGGCAGGCGCTGCGGCCTTCCAGGGCCCGGAGCATGTTGTCGGCCAGTTCGTCCGTGCCGTAGGTCGCGTAGGGGGCGACCCGTACGGGGCCTCCCAGGGCCGCGGTCATGTAGTGGACCGGCGGCAACTCTGTGACCAGCGTGGAGACGGCGGTGGCGTGCACGGCGTGGGTGTGGACGACCGCGCGGGCGTCGGTGGTGCGGTACACGGCGAGGTGCATGGGCAGTTCGCTGGTCGGGACCAGCCTGCCGAGGACCTGGCGGCCGTCGAGGTCGACGCCGGTCACGTCGTGCGGCGTGAGCCGGTCGTAGGGCACCCCCGACGGAGTGACCAGCACGGTGTCGCCGACCCGGACGGAGACGTTGCCCGAGGTGCCGACGACCAGGCCGTCGGTGACGGTGCGGCGGGCGGTGGCCACCAGGGCGTCCCAGCCCCGCGCCTCGTCGTCCCGTACGGGTCTGACGTCGTCGTCCCGTACGGGCCCGGGTTCCTCCCGTGCAGGCCGGGCTTCGTCCCGTAGGGGAGACCCGGAGGCCCCTGGGGCACGTAGGTCGCCTTGAGGACTCCCGGGGTCCCCTACGGGGCTCCCGTACGTCTCCGGTACGTTCTCCCGCTCGCCCCGTCGGTCCTGCCGGTCCTGCCGGTCCCGTCGCCGCTCAGCCATGCGGCCGATCCTGCCAGCCGGGGGCCGCCTCCGGGACGGGTCCGGGGGATTTCAGGGGGCGCATCCGGGCCACTTTCAGGGGTGCATCGGGGCCGTACGGGGGGCTACTCCCGGGCTGGTCCAGGGGCGCGTCGGGGCCCGCAGCAGAGCTACTCCCGGGGCCGCTCCAGACTCACGGCGAGACCCGCACCAGGGTTGCTCCCGGGGCCGCTCCAGGACTGCTCCAGAGCTACCCCGTGCTACTTCACGGCCGCCTCCGGGCCGCCCCCAGGCCGCTCCAGAGCCACCCCAGTGGCTACTCCACGGCCGCCCACGAGCCGCCCCCCGGCCGCCCCAGCGCCGCTCCCCCCGGCGGTCCCCGCGTGCAGCGCCGCCCCTGCCGCGCTGGCGGTCCGTGAGGCGGCTTGGCGCGCCACGCCGGTTTGTTGGGGGCGATACAGATGATCATTTGGTGATCTTCCAGTAGCGTCCCGGGTGATTTGTCGTCCACGTCAGTATTACGGGGGATAAATGACCTACAGCCGTGCCCGGATGGGTGTCGGGGGTCTGGTGGCGCTTGCCGTCGTGGCCGTCGGTCCTGGTCAGCAGGGGGCCGCCGCGTCGGCCTCGGGGGTGGTGAAGCTGCCTCGGGGGCATGACGTGTCATCGCATCAGAAGACCGTGAACTGGTCGAAGGCGCGGGCCAGGGGGGCGCGGTTCGTCTACGTCAAGGCGACCGAGTCCACGACCTACCGCAACCCCTACTTCACCGCCCAGTACGGGGGCGCGGGCGGCGTCGGCATCCTGCGCGGGGCGTACCACTTCGCGCGGCCGAACACGTCGTCCGGTGCCCGGCAGGCCGCCTACTTCGTCCGCAACGGCGGGGCCTGGAAGGCCGACGGGCGCACGCTGCCGCCCGCGCTCGACATCGAATACAACCCGTACGACGCGAAGCACCGCTGCTACGGGGTCGGCAAGAAGCGCATGGTGCGCTGGATCAAAGCGTTCAGCGCCGAGGTCGACCGGCTCACCGGGCGCCCGCCGGTGATCTACACGACCGTCAACTGGTGGAAGACCTGCACCGGCAACAGCCGGGCGCTCACCGCCAACCCGCTGTGGATCGCCCAGCCCGGCTCCAAGGCGGGCCCGCTGCCGGGTGGTTGGCCGTACTGGACCTTCTGGCAGCACGCCACCAAGGGGGCCCTGCCGGGCGACCAGAACCTCTTCAACGGGAGCGCCGCGCAGCTGACGAAGTTCGCGCGCGGCGGGTAGCCGAGGGGCGAGTGGGGTGCCGGAAGCGGACGGCGTCATACCCGTAGGACACGGTCACCCTGCGGCCCGTCTCAGTTCATCTTCCGTTCATCCACATTGCCTACGTTCATCGCGCCAATGACTTCGAACGATTGCCTGGGTAAATGGAAAACTTCTCGCTGATCCTCGCGATTGTGGTCGTCACCGCACTCGCGTTCGATTTCACGAACGGTTTTCACGACACCGCCAACGCGATGGCCACCACCATCTCGACCGGTGCCCTCAAGCCCAAGGTCGCGGTGGCCATGTCGGCCGCGCTCAACCTTGTCGGCGCCTTCCTCTCCGTGGAGGTCGCCAACACGATCTCCAAGGGTCTCGTCGACGAGACCGGCATCCGTCCCGAGGTCATCTTCGCCGCCCTGGTCGGCGCGATCCTCTGGAACCTGCTGACCTGGCTCGTCGGGCTCCCGTCCTCCTCGTCGCACGCCCTGATGGGCGGTCTGATCGGCGCCACCATCGCCTCGGCCGGCACCGGCGCGGTCCACGGCGACGTGCTCGTCACCAAGGTGCTGATCCCGGCGCTCGCCGCCCCGGTCGTCGCGGGGGTCGCCGCGTTCCTGGCGACCCGGCTCTCCTACACCCTGGGCAAGAAGGCCGACGGCAAGGCCGCCACGAAGGGCTACCGGACCGGCCAGATCGCTTCCGCCGGCCTGGTCTCGCTGGCCCACGGCACCAACGACGCGCAGAAGACGATGGGCATCATCACCCTCGCCCTGATCGCCGGCGGCGCCATCTCCCCCGCCTCGGACCCGCCCATCTGGGTCATCCTCTCCGCCGGTCTCGCCATCGCGGCCGGCACCTACCTCGGCGGCTGGCGCATCATCCGCACCATGGGCACCGGCCTCACCGACCTCCAGCCGCAGCAGGGCTTCGCCGCCCAGACCAGCGCGGCCACCGTCATCCTGGCCTCCTCCCACCTCGGCTTCTCCCTCTCCACCACGCACGCCGTCTCCGGCTCCGTGATGGGCGCGGGCCTGGGCCGCAAGGGCGGGGTGGTCCGCTGGTCGACGGCGACCCGGATGTTCGTCGCCTGGGGCCTGACGCTCCCGGCCGCCGCCCTGGTGGGCGCGCTCGCCGAGTACGTCACCGGCCTGGGCGACTGGGGCACCGCGCTGGTCGCCGTCTTCCTCATCGCCTCCAGCGCGGCGATCTGGAAGGTCTCCCGGCGCGAGGTCGTCGACCACCACAACGTCGTCGACGAGAGCGCCGCCGCCGAACCGGCCGGTGTGGTCACCCAGGCGATCGCCGCCGTCAGCCCGCCGCCCGCGGGCACCGTCGGTGACGATCTGACGGCCACCATCCCGGGCCCGCCGCCCACCGCAACCACCGCCGAACCGGCTCCGCCGGCCGCCGTCTGATCCGCTGAACCCCCGCTGATCCCCGCGAAGGAAGCAACATGAAGATCGACTGGGCGGCCCTCGGCTCCGTCTTCGGCGTCAGCCTCGTGGTCACCGTGGCCATGGTGGCCCTGTTCACCCTCGGCATCATGGGCCTCTCGCGCCGCGAGCGCGCCACCGCCGAGGGCGGGGCGGCGCCGCTGGCCGCCACCGGCGCCTACGTCTGCTTCGCCGCGTGCGCGGCCGGTGTGGCGTACGGGATCTCCCTGATCGTGGCCTGAATGGCCTGAACCGATCGCGATCCGACGCGATCGCGACCTCCGCGACACCGGTTGGGGTGCGGGACGGAACACCGTCCCGCACCCCACCGTCATGTCGCCCCCGCGAGCCGCCGTGTGTGGGCCTCAGCACACTCCTTCGCCGCAGGTCAACAGCAAGTTGACTGCCGTTGTGGAGCGTGGTGGACTGCCGGGGCCAGCTACGGCGGCACGAGAGGAAGCCGGTGCGAATCCGGCGCGGTCCCGCCACTGTCACCGGGGTAGTAACCCCCGGGAGCCAGGAACTCTCACCGCCGGTCTCGTCGAACCAGGGCGTGGACACCCTGAGTGAGGACACATTCGCCATGCGCGGCATCCGAACGAACCCGAGCGCCCTGCCCGCCCCCACGGCCGACTGACCCGTGCGTGCCGATCGCGTCTTCGCGTACGGCGCCGCCGCCGGCCTCCTCGGCGACCAGCTGCTCGGCGATCCGCGCCGGGGGCATCCGGTCGCCGCGTTCGGGCGGGCCGCCGGTGCCGTGGAACGGGTGCTGTGGCGGGACCATCGGGGGTGGGGCGCGCTGCACACCGCCGTGTGCGCCGGTGGCGCCGTCGCCCTCGGGGCTCTCGCCGCGCGTGCCCTACGGGATTCCCGTACGGGTTCCCTCGCCCTGACCGCCGCCGCCACCTGGGCCGTCGTCGGCGGCACCTCGCTGGCCCGGGAGGCCAGGACGGTCGGGCGCGCCCTGGAGGCCGGTGATCTGGCCGGGGCGCGGGCCCGGCTGCCGCATCTGTGCGGGCGCGACCCGCAGGCCCTGGACGCCGACGCCCTCGCCCGCGCGGTCGTCGAGTCCGTCGCCGAGAACACCTCGGACGCCGTGGTGGGCGCGCTGGTGTGGGGCGCCGTCGCCGGGGTCCCCGGGCTGCTCGGGTTCCGGGCCGTCAACACGCTGGACGCCATGGTCGGCCACAAGTCGGCCCGGCACCGCCGTTTCGGCTGGGCCTCCGCGCGCCTCGACGACGTCGTCGGCTGGCCAGGGGCGCGGCTGACGGCCGTGCTCGCCGCCGTCGCCGGGAGTGATCCGCGCGGGGCGCTGCGGGCCTGGCGGGCCGATGCCGCGAAGCATCCGTCGCCCAACGCGGGCCCGGTGGAGGCGTCGTTCGCGGGCGCGCTCGGGGTGCGGCTCGGCGGCACCCTCGCCTACGCGGGCCGCGTCGAACACCGGCCGGTCCTCAACGGCGCCGTGGGGCGCCCCGTCACCGTCCCCGACATCGAACGGGCCGTACGGCTGTCCCGGCGCGTCGGCCTGCTCGCCCTCGGGGTCAGCGCGGCCGGCCGTCTCCTGGTGAAGGGAGGCAGGTCATGAACGGTGGTCTGCTCGTCGCGGGCACCACCTCCGACGCCGGCAAGAGCGTCGTCACGGCGGGGATCTGCCGGTGGCTGGTGCGCCAGGGCGTGAAGGTGGCGCCGTTCAAGGCGCAGAACATGTCGCTGAACTCGTTCGTGACGCGCGAGGGCGCGGAGATCGGGCGGGCCCAGGCCATGCAGGCGCAGGCGTGCCGCGTCGAGCCGACCGCGCTGATGAACCCCGTGCTGCTCAAGCCGGGCGGCGAGCAGAGCAGCCAGGTCGTGCTGCTGGGCAAGCCGGTCGGCGAGATGAGCGCGCGCGGCTATCACGGCGGCCGGCAGCAGCGGCTGCTGGGGACGGTGCTGGACTGCCTGGCCGAACTGCGCGCCGACTATGACGCGGTGATCTGCGAGGGGGCCGGGTCGCCCGCGGAGATCAATCTGCGGCGCACCGACATCGTCAACATGGGGATCGCGCGCAACGCCGGGCTGCCCGTGCTGGTCGTCGGTGACATCGACCGGGGTGGCGTCTTCGCCTCCTTCTTCGGGACCGTCGCGCTGCTCTCGCCCGAGGACCAGGCGTGTGTGGCCGGGTTCCTCGTCAACAAGTTCCGCGGCGATGTCAGCCTGCTGGAGCCCGGCCTCGACATGCTGCACGGCCTCACCGGGCGTCGTACCTACGGGGTACTGCCGTTCCGGGACGGGCTCGGCATCGACGAGGAGGACGGACTCGGGGTGTCCCTGAGAGCGGCCGTGCGCGAGTCGGCCGTCACACCGCCGGTCGGCGCCGAGGTACTACGGGTAGCGGTGTGTGCCGTGCCGCTCATGTCGAACTTCACCGACGTGGACGCCCTCGCCGCCGAACCCGGGGTCGTGGTGCGGTTCGTGGACCGGCCCGAGGAGCTGGCCGACGCCGACCTCGTCGTCGTTCCCGGAACGCGCGGGACCGTGCGGGCGCTGGAGTGGCTGCGCGAGCGCGGGCTGGCCGGGGCGCTGCTGCGGCGGGCCGCCGAAGGGCGCCCGGTGCTGGGGATCTGCGGCGGCTTCCAGCTGCTCGGCGAGCACATCGAGGACGACGTCGAGAGCCGCCGGGGTCATGTCGACGGGCTCGGCGTGCTGCCCGTGCGGGTGCGGTTCGCCCGCGAGAAGACCCTCACCCGGCCCACCGGCACGGCCCTCGGCGAGCAGGTCGACGGGTACGAGATCCATCACGGGGTCGCCGACGTCACCGGCGGGGAGCCCTTCTTGGACGGGTGCCGGGTCGGCTCCGTCTGGGGCACCCACTGGCACGGCTCGCTGGAGTCGGACGGCTTCCGGCGGGCGTTCCTGCGCGAGGTGGCCGCCGCCGCGGGCCGCCGCTTCGTGCCGGCGCCCGACACCTCGTTCGCCGCGCTGCGCGAGGCGCAGCTCGACCGGCTCGGCGATCTGATCGAACAGCACGCGGACACGGACGCGCTCATGCGGCTCATCGAGTCGGGCGCGCCACTAGGACTGCCTTTCATTCCACCGGGAGCGCCCGCATGAGCACAGTGTTGTTGTTGTCGACCGCCGACACGGACCTGCTGGCGGCCCGTGCCTCCGGCGCCGGCTACCGGATCGGCAACCCGACCCGGGTGGACGTGGCCGAGGAGCTGCCCGCGCTGCTCGACGGCGCCGACCTCGCCGTCGTCCGGCTGCTCGGCGGCAAGCGGGCCTGGGAGGACGGGCTCGCCGCGCTGAAGGCGTCCGGGGTGCCGACCGTGCTGCTGGGCGGGGAGTCCGTGCCGGACGCCGAGCTGATGGCCGAGTCGTCGGCGCCGGCCGGGGTCGTCGCGGAGGCGCTGCGCTATCTCGTCGAGGGTGGCCCCGACAACCTCACCGAACTCGCCCGGTTCCTCTCCGACACCGTGCTGTTGACCGGCGAGGGGTTCGTGGAGCCGCGCACGATGCCGGAGTTCGGGGTGCACGGCGAGCGCGCGTTCGTCGAGGGCCGCCCGACGGTCGGCGTGCTCTTCTACCGGGCCCACCATCTCTCCGGCAACACCGGCTTCGTGGACACCCTGTGCGACGCGATCGAGGCGCGCGGCGCCAACGCCCTTGCCGTGTACTGCGGTTCGCTGCGCGGCGCGGACGCCGGGCTGTACGAGATCCTCGGCCGGGCCGACACCCTGGTCGCCACCGTCCTCGCCGCCGGAGGCACGCACGCCTCGCATGCCTCGGCCGGCGGTGACGAGGAGGCCTGGGACATCGGCGCCCTCGCCGACCTCGACGTGCCGGTGCTGCAAGGGCTCTGCCTCACCTCGTCCAAGAGCGCCTGGGAGGCGTCCGACGCGGCCCTGTCCCCCATGGACGCGGCGATGCAGGTCGCCATCCCGGAGTTCGACGGCCGCGTCATCACGGTCCCGTTCTCCTTCAAGGAGCAGGGTCCCGACGAGGTCCCCGTGTACGTCGCCGACCCGGAGCGGGCCGCGCGGGTCGCCGGGATCGCCGTACGGCACGCCCGGCTGGGGTACAAGCCGAACGCCGAGAAGAGGCTCGCGCTCGTCTTCACCGCCTACCCGACCAAGCACTCCCGGGTCGGCAACGCCGTCGGCCTGGACACGCCCGCCTCCGCGATCCGGGTCCTGGACGCGCTGCGGGACGCCGGGTACGGGGTCGACGGACACCCGGACAACGGCGACGAGTTGATCCACCGGCTCATCAACGCCGGTGGCCACGACGTGGAATGGCTGACGGAGGAGCAGTTGGCGGCCGCGCCCGCCCGGGTGCCGCTCGCCGACTACCAGGCCTGGTTCGAGAAGCTCGACCCCGAACTCCGGGACGCCATGAGGGAGTCGTGGGGGGAGCCGCCGGGGAACCTGTACGTCGACGGCGACGAGATCGTCCTCGCGTCCCTCCAGTTCGGGAACGTCGTCGTGATGATCCAGCCGCCGCGCGGCTTCGGCGAGAACCCGATCGCGATCTACCACGACCCCGACATGCCGCCGTCGCACCACTACATGGCGGCCTACCGCTGGCTGGAGGCCGCATCCGATCAGGGCGGCTTCGGCGCGGACGCGGTCGTCCACATGGGCAAGCACGGCACGATGGAGTGGCTGCCCGGCAAGGGGCTCGGCCTCAGCGGCGGCTGCGCGCCCGACGCCGTGCTCGGTGAACTCCCCCTGATCTACCCGTTCATCGTCAACGACCCCGGCGAGGGCACCCAGGCCAAGCGGCGCGGGCACGCCACCGTCGTCGACCATCTGGTGCCGCCGATGGCCCGCGCCGACACCTACGGCGACCTGGCCAAGCTGGAGCAGCTCCTCGACGAGTACGCGCTCGTCTCCGATCTGGACCCGACGAAGGCACCGGCCGTCCGGGCGCAGATCTGGACGCTGGTGAAGGCGGCCGAGCTCCATCACGACCTGCATGTCGAGGACCAGCCGGACGACGGCGACTTCGACGAGTTCGTCATGCACATCGACGGCTATCTCTGCGAGATCAAGGATGTGCAGATCCGCGACGGCCTCCACGTCCTGGGCGGCGGCCCGGTCGGTGAGGCCCGCGTCAACCTGGTGCTCGCCGTGCTGCGCGCCTCCCAGGTGTGGGGCGGCCAGGCCAACGCCCTGCCGGGTCTGCGGGCCTCGCTCGCCCAGCATTTCGGCCTGGTCGAGAAGGAGTTGCTGGCCGAGCCGGGGGCGCCGGTGAAGGTGCCGGCCGAGCTGACGGAGCTGGTCGACGGGCCCGCCCGCAGCGCCGCCGACGCGATCGACCTGCTGGAGCAGCTGTGCCGGCGGCTCGCCGAGGGCATGGAGGAGCGGGGCTGGCGGACGGCCGCCGTGCCGGCGCTGGTGAGTGAGGTGCTCGGCGTCGAACTCCCGGACGCCGTCGCGGTGTTGGCGTTCGCCGGTGACGAGGTGGTGCCGCGTCTGGTCCGTACGACGGACGAGATCGACCACATCCTCAAGGCCCTGGACGGCGGTTACGTCCCGGCGGGTCCTTCGGGCTCCCCGACCCGCGGTCTGGTCAACGTCCTGCCGACCGGCCGCAATTTCTACTCGGTCGACCCCAAGGCCATTCCGTCCAGGCTGAGTTGGGAGGTCGGCCAGGCGCTCGCCGACTCCCTCGTGCAGCGCTACCTCCAGGACACCGGTGCGTATCCGACCTCCGTCGGGCTCACCGTCTGGGGCACGTCCGCGATGCGCACGCAGGGCGACGACATCGCCGAGATCCTCGCCCTGCTGGGCTGCCGCCCGGTGTGGGACGACGCGTCGCGGCGGGTCACCGGCTTCGAGATCGTGCCGGTCGAGGAGTTGGGGCGGCCGCGCATCGACGTCACCGTGCGTATCTCCGGGTTCTTCCGGGACGCGTTCCCGCACGTGGTCGGGTTGATCGACGACGCGGTGCGGGCGGTGGCCGAGCTGGACGAGCCCGCCGAGTCCAACTACGTGCGGGCGCACGCCGATCAGGACACCGCCGAGCACGGTGACCGGCGCCGGGCCACGGCCCGGATCTTCGGCTCCAAGCCGGGTGCGTACGGGGCGGGGCTGCTGCCGTTGATCGACGCGCGCAACTGGCGTTCCGACGCCGACCTCGCCGAGGTCTACGCCGTCTGGGGCGGCTACGCCTACGGGCGCGGTCTCGACGGGCGGGCGGCGCGCGGGGACATGGAGACGGCGTTCAAGCGGATCGCGGTGGCGGCGAAGAACGTCGACACGCGCGAGCACGACCTCGTCGACGCCGACGACTACTTCCAGTACCACGGCGGCATGGTCGCCATGGTGCGGCACCTGACGGGCACCAGCCCCGAGGCGTACGTCGGTGACTCGGCGACGCCGGACCAGGTCAGGACGCGCACGCTCGGCGAGGAGACGCACCGCGTCTTCCGGGCGCGGGTCGTCAACCCCCGGTGGATGGCGGCCATGCGGCGGCACGGCTACAAGGGTGCCTTCGAGATGGCGGCGACCGTCGACTACCTCTTCGGGTACGACGCGACGGCCGGGGTCGTCGACGACTGGATGTACGAGAAGCTGTCGGCCGAGTACGTCTTCGACGCGGAGAACCAGGACTTCATGAAGAAGTCCAACCCGTGGGCGCTGCGGGGCATCACCGAGCGGCTGTTGGAGGCCGCCGAACGGGGTCTGTGGGCGGAGCCCGACCAGGAGACCCTGGAGCGGCTCCGGGCGACCTACCTCGAACTTGAGGGCGATCTGGAGGGCGACGACAAGTGAGTACTCCCTTTCCGTTCACGGCCGTTGTCGGCCAGGACGATCTGCGGCTCGCGCTGCTGCTGAACGCCGTCTCGCCGGCCGTCGGCGGGGTGCTGGTGCGCGGCGAGAAGGGCACCGCGAAGAGCACCGCCGTGCGGGCGCTGTCGGTGCTGCTGCCCGAGGTCGCCGTGGTGCCCGGGTGCCGTTTCTCGTGTGCGCCGGCCGCGCCCGACCCGGCGTGCCCGGACGGGCCGCACGAGCGCGGGCCCGGGGCCCAACGCCCGGCGCGGATGGTGGAGTTGCCGGTCGGCGCGTCCGAGGACCGGCTCGTGGGGTCCCTCGACATCGAACGGGCGCTGTCCGAGGGCGTGAAGGCCTTCGAGCCCGGCCTGCTGGCCGACGCGCACCGGGGCATCCTCTACGTCGACGAGGTCAACCTCCTCCACGACCATCTCGTGGACCTGCTGTTGGACGCGGCCGCGATGGGCGCCTCCTATGTGGAGCGGGAGGGCGTCTCCGTCCGGCACGCCGCGAAGTTCCTGCTCGTCGGGACCATGAACCCCGAAGAGGGCGAACTACGCCCGCAGTTGCTCGACCGGTTCGGGCTCACCGTCGAGGTCGCCGCCTCCCGCGAGCCCGACCAGCGGGTCGAGGTGGTCCGCAGGCGGCTGGCCTACGACGACGATCCCGAGGGCTTCGTCGCGCGGTGGGCCGACGAGGAGTCCGCCGTACGCCAACGGGTCGTCGCGGCGCGGGAGTTGCTGCCGTCGGTGCGGCTCGGGGACGCGGCGCTGCGGCAGATCGCGGCGACCTGTGCGGCGTTCGAGGTGGACGGCATGCGGGCCGACATCGTGATGGCGCGGACGGCGACGGCGCTGGCCGCGTGGGCGGGGCGCACCGAGGTGCTCGCCGAGGACGTGCGGCAGGCCGCGTTGCTGGCGCTGCCGCACCGGCGGCGGCGAAATCCCTTCGACGCGCCGGGACTTGACGAGAACAAGCTCGACGAGACGCTGGAGGAGTTCTCCGGCGACGCCGACGGCGACGGCGGCAGCGACGACAACGACCCCGACCCCGACCCCGACGACCACGGTCCCGGTGGTGGCGGCGGGCAGCCCACCCCGGACGACGGCGGACCGCGGGACGGCGACGAGGCCGCGCAGCCGGAGGCCGGGCAGGGCGGCGCCCCGCAGCCCTCCCCGTCCGGCGCGGGCGAACGGCAGCCGGCCCGGGCCTCGGAGCCGTTCCGTACGAAGGTGTTGAGTGTGCCGGGGATCGGCGAGGGCGCGGCCGGGCGGCGCTCCCGGGCACGGACCGAGCACGGCCGGACCACCGGTGCCCGGCGGCCCCAAGGGGCCCTGACGAAGCTGCACTTGACGGCGACCGTGCAGGCGGCGGCGCCGCATCAGCGGGCGCGCGGCCGGTCGGGTCCTGGGCTGGTGGTGCGGCGGGACGATCTGCGGCAGGCGACGCGGGAGGGGCGTGAGGGCAACCTCGTGCTGTTCGTCGTGGACGCCTCCGGGTCGATGGCGGCGCGGCAGCGGATGAGCACCGTGAAGGGCGCCGTGCTGTCGCTGCTGCTCGACGCGTACCAGCGGCGGGACAAGGTGGGTCTGGTGACGTTCCGGGGTGCGGGCGCGGAGGTGGCGCTGCCGCCGACGTCGTCGGTGGACGCGGCGGCGGTCCGTCTGGAGTCGTTGCCGACGGGTGGGCGGACGCCGCTGGCGGCCGGGCTGCTCAGGGCGCACGACGTGCTGCGGGTGGAGCGGCTGCGGGACGTCCACCGGCGGCCCCTGGTGGTCGTGGTGACCGACGGGCGGGCCACCGGTGGGCCCGAGCCGGTCGCGCTCGCGGGGCGGGCGGCGCGGCTGTTCGCGGCCGACGGGACCGCGTCGGTGGTCGTGGACTGCGAGTCGGGTCCGGTGCGGCTGGGGCTCGCCGGGAAGCTCGCGGGTGAGCTGGACGGGGTCGCGGTGACGCTGGACGAGTTGCGGGCGGACGCGCTCGCGGGTCTGGTCAGGGATGTGCGGGGAACGTCGTCGAGGAGGGCCGCGTAGTGCCGCAGGGGCAGCCGAGTTCGGTACCGGACGACGGTCTGACGACCCGTCAGCGTCGTAACCGTCCGCTGCTGATCGTGCACACCGGCGTCGGCAAGGGGAAGTCGACGGCGGCCTTCGGGCTCGCGCTGCGGGCCTGGAACCAGGGGTGGCCGATCGGCGTGTTCCAGTTCGTCAAGTCGGCGAAGTGGAAGGTCGGCGAGGAGCGCGCGCTGCGGGTCCTCGGGGATTCCGGCGAGGGCGGCTCGGTCGCCTGGCACAAGATGGGCGAGGGCTGGTCGTGGGTCCAGCGGGACGACCAGATGGACAACGAGGAGAAGGCCCGGGAGGGCTGGGAGCAGGTCAAGCGTGACCTGGCCGCCGAGGCCTACCAGCTGTACGTGCTCGACGAGTTCGCGTACCCGATGCACTGGGGCTGGATCGACACCGACGAGGTCGTCGAGGTGCTGCGTGACCGTCCCGGCACCCAGCATGTGATCATCACCGGGCGCAACGCGCCTGAGAAACTGGTCGAGTCGGCCGATCTCGTCACCGACATGTCGAAGGTCAAGCACCCGATGGACGCGGGGCAGAAGGGCCAGCGGGGCATCGAGTGGTGACGTCTTCCGTACCCCGGCTGGTCATCGCCGCGCCCGCGTCGGGCAGCGGCAAGACCACCGTCGCCACGGGGTTGATGGCCGCGTTCGCCGCGCGCGGGCTCGCCGTGTCCCCGCACAAGGTCGGGCCCGACTACATCGACCCCGGGTACCACGCGCTCGCGACCGGGCGGGTGGGGCGCAACCTCGACGCGTATCTGTGCGGGCCCGAGTTGATCGGCCCGCTGTTCGCGCACGGGGCGCGCGGGTGTGACGTCGCCGTCGTCGAGGGTGTGATGGGGCTGTTCGACGGGGCCGCAGGGGAAGGGGAGTTGGCGTCCACCGCGCAGGTCGCGAAGGTGTTGCGGGCGCCGGTGGTGCTGGTCGTGGACGCGTCGTCGCAGTCGCGGTCGGTGGCCGCGCTGGTGCATGGGTTCGTGTCGTGGGACCCCGAGGTGCGGATCGGGGGCGTCATCCTCAACAAGGTGGCGTCCGATCGGCACGAGGTGCTGTTGCGGGAGGCGTTGGACTCCGTCGGGGTGCCGGTGCTCGGGGTGTTGCGGCGGGCGGTTCAGGTGGAGACGCCGGCTCGGCATCTGGGGCTGGTGCCGGTCGCTGAGCGGGGTTCGGTGGCGGTGGAGGCCGTCGCTGCGATGGGCTCGCAGGTGGCCGCTGGGTGTGATCTGGGTGCGCTTCTTGCGTTGGCACGCGGTGCTGGGGCCCTGGCCGGGGTGGCTTGGGATGCGGGGGCTGCGCTTGCGTCTGAGGCCGGGGATGTCGCCGGCGGGCTGGATGATGCTGGCCTGCGCTTGCCTGGCGCCGAAGAGACCTGGGGGCTGCGCCCCCAGACCCCCCTTCGGCCTGGACGGCCTCGTCCTCAAGCGCCGGACGGGCTGAAAAGCACCAAGCCACTCGTCGCCGTTGCCGGTGGGGTTGCGTTTACCTTTTCCTATGCTGAGCAGGCTGAGTTGCTTGTGGCTGCTGGGGCTGACGTTGTTGTTTTTGATCCGTTGCGGGATGAGGCGTTGCCCGAGGGGGTCTCCGGGGTCGTCATCGGGGGTGGGTTTCCCGAGGTGTATGCCAGTGAGCTGTCCGCCAACGAGGCGCTGCGGGGGGCCGTCGGCTCGGTTGCCGCGCGGGGGGCGCCGATCGCCGCCGAGTGTGCCGGGTTGTTGTATCTGTGCCGGGAACTCGACGGGCTGCCGATGTGCGGGGTCGTCGACGCGAAGGCTCGGATGACGGAGCGGCTCACCCTCGGGTACCGGGACGCCGTTGCCGTGAGTGACAGTGTGCTGGCCCCGGCGGGAACCCGGATGCGGGGGCACGAGTTCCATCGGACGGTCGTCGAACCCGGGGCGGGGGCGACTCCCGCGTGGGGGATGCGGAACCCCGAGCGGCGCGTCGAGGGGTTCGTGGAGGACAGTGTCCATGCAAGTTATTTGCACACGCACTGGGCGGCAGAGCCCGGTGTGGCCCGTCGGTTCGTGGAGAGGTGCCGCACGTCATGAGCAGCAGACTGGTCGGAGTCGGGGTCGGCCCCGGTGACCCCGAACTGGTGACCGTGAAGGGCGTCAACGCGCTGCGCGCCGCCGCCGCCGTCGTCGTTCCCGTGATGGACAACGGGGAACGGGGGCGCGCGGAGGCGACCGTGCTGCACTACGTGCCCGCCGAGAAGGTCGTCCGCGTGGTGTTCGCGCTGAACGAGCGCAGCGACCGGGCCCGCCGCGAGGCCGCCTGGGACGCCGCCGGGGACCAGGTCGCGCAGCTGTTGCGCACCCAGGGTTCCGTCGCGTTCGCAACCATCGGTGACCCGAATGTGTATTCGACGTTCACCTATCTGGCGCAGACCATCGCCGAACTGGTGCCGGGCACCGTCGTGGAGACCGTGCCCGGGATCACCGCGATGCAGGACCTCGCCGCCCGGTCCGGCGCCGTGCTCACCGAGGGCACCGAGCCGCTGACCCTGGTGCCGGTGACCGCCGGTTCCGCCGTCCTCAAGGAGGCCCTGGCCGGGCCGGGAACCGTCGTCGCCTACAAGTTCGGGCGGCAGGCCGGCGAGGTCGCGGAGGCGCTGCGCGAGACCGGGCGGCTCGACGACGCGGTGTGGGGCTCGGCGCTCGGGCTGCCCGAGGAGTCGATCCGCCCCGCCGCCGACCTCGACGGCGCCCCGCTGCCCTACCTGTCGACGCTGATCGCGCCCGCCCGGCGCGACGGAGGGCGTGGCGGCAAACTGTGACCCCCTCCCCCGGGCCGTCAGCCGGCGACGCCCACCACCAGCCAGATGAACCCCACCCCCGCGACCGTGCACAGCAGGGTGGAGCGGGCCGGGTGTTCGTGGTGGGCCTCGGGCAGGATCTCGGCGGCGGCCAGGTAGAGGAGCACCCCGCCGAAGAACCCGAGATACCCGCCGAGGACGACCTTGGGGATCGTGACGAACGCGGTCGAGGCGGCGCCCACGACCGGTGCCGCCGCGTCCGCGAACAGCATGACGAGCGCCTTGCGGCGGGCGTTGCCGTACAGGCTGGTCAGCGTGTACGTGTTGAAGCCGTCCGCGAAGTCGTGGGCGACGACGGCCAGGGCGACCGCCGCGCCCATGCCGCCGCCGACCTGGAAGGCCGCGCCGATCGCGACGCCGTCCATCGCGCTGTGCCCGACCATCGCACCGGCCGCGGTGAGGCCCACCTCGGGCGCGCGGCCGTGCGGTTCCTCGCCGCCGTGCGCGGCCTGCCGGGCCGCCAGCAGCCGTTCCACCAGATGGGCCAGGAGGAACCCGGCGACGAACAGCAGCAGCGCCGCCGGTACGCCGAACACCTCGGTGCCGGCCGCCTTCAGCGCCTCCGGCAGCAGATCGAGGCCGACCACCCCGAGCATCAGTCCGCCGGCCAGGCCGAGGACCAGATGGCGGCGGTCGGTCACCCGCTGCGCCGTCCACCCTCCGGCCAGCGTCATCAGGAACGCGCCGAGCGCGACAAGGACCGCCATAGGCCCCTTGCTATCCGATCAACCGACCTTCGCGCACCTTCGGGGGCGGGAACAGACGCGGGGGTGGGGGTGGCGGGGGCCCGTTCGAGGCCTTCGGCGCGGGCGGCGGCCTCGGGGCGGGCGGTGGGTCCGGGGCGGGCGGGGGGTTCGGTGGGTTCCGGGGGTCCGGTGGGTTCCGGGCACCGGCCCCTAGGGGGCCTAGGGGGTGTGACCCCCGGGTTCTTCCGGGGGCTGGGCCCGTAGTACCCCTAGTACCTGCTTCGTCCGGGACCCGCATCGTCGTTCCGCTCGATCCGTCCGCGCATGTACCGCATGCGCCACCTGCACCGTCCGCCTCACCTGCCTCACCTGCCTCACCCGCAGATCCGCCGCTTCACGTGCACCCCGCACACCCCCCAGAGAGGACCCCATCCCATGGCCGACGCCCCTACCGGCAAAGTGACGTTCGTCGGTGCCGGTCCCGGCGCCGCCGACCTGCTGACGTTCCGCGCCGCGCGGGCCATCGCCGACGCCGATGTCGTGATCTGGGCCGCGAGCCTGGTGCAGGCCGAGGTTCTCGACCACGCGCGCGCGGGCGCCGAGATCCTCGACTCGGCGACGATGTCGTTGGAGGACGTCGTCGCCGTCTACGAGCGCGCCCACCGCGACGGCCTCAAGGTGGCCCGCATCCACTCCGGTGACCCCGCGCTGTGGGGCGGCACGCAGGAGCAGCTCGACCGGTGTGACGTGATCGGCGTCGCGACCGAGGTCGTGCCCGGTGTCTCCGCGTTCTCTGCGGTCGCCGCGCTCGCGGGGCGTGAGCTGACCATTCCCGAGGTGGCGCAGTCGGTCGTGCTGACCCGGCTCGGCGGCGGCAAGACGCCGATGCCGCCCGGCGAGGAGGTGCGTGAGTTCGCCCGGCACGGCACGACCATGGCGATCTTCCTGTCGGCGGCCCGCAGCGGTCAGCTGGTCCGGGAGCTGCTGGAGGGCGGCTACCCGACGACCACCCCGGTCGTCGTCGCGTATCAGGCGACCTGGCCCGAGGAACTGATCGCGCGCTGCACGATCGAGACGCTGGAGGAGACGGTCAAGGAGCACAAGCTCTGGAAGCACACGCTCTTCCTGGTCGGCCCGGCCCTTGAGGCGCACGGCACCCGTTCGCACCTCTACCACCCCGGGCACTTCCACGGGTACCGCAAGGCCGACCCGCAGGCCCGGCGGGCGTTGCGCGAACGAGGTGCCAGCACGTGATCACCGTCGTCGGTATGGGGACGGGGGCTGCGATCACCGAGGGGCCTACGGGGCTTACGGGTCTTACGGGGGGCGCGGGTACTACAGGTGTTCCGGGTGCTGGTGGTCCCCTCGATGTGCTGGCCGGGGCCGAGTTGGTGGTCGGAGGGCGGCGGCATCTGGAGGCCGTGCGGGTGCCCGTAGGGGTACGGCAGGTGGTGCTCGGGGCGTTGGCTCCGGCGCTCGACGTCGTCGCCGGGTATGTCCGTGACGGGCGGCGCGTGGTCGTGCTGGCCTCGGGGGACCCCGGGTTCTTCGGGATCGTGCGGGCGTTGGCGGAGCGGTTCGGGGCGCAGGCGCTGGAGGTGCGGCCGGGGGTGTCGTCGGTGGCGACGGCGTTCGCGCGGCTGGGGCTGCCCTGGGACGACGCGGTCGTGGTGAGCGCGCACGGGCGGGAGCTGCGCACGGCCGTGCAGGTGTGCCGGGCGCGGCCCAAGGTGGCCGTGCTGACCGGACCGGGCGCGGGGCCCGCCGAGTTGGGCGCCGCGCTGCCGGGTGACCGGACGCTGGTGGTGGCGAGTGCGCTGGGCGATCCGGTGCGGGAGCGGGTGGAGCGGGTGACGGCCGCCGAGGCCGCCGTCCGGGACTGGGGAACGGCGGTGAGTGTCGTCGTCTGCCTGGACGAGACGCGGGCGCTCGGTGCCGTGCGGACGGTCGCGGGACCGCAGGCCTCGCCCGCCCGATGGGCCCTGGACGAGGGGGAGTTCGGGCACCGTGACTCGATGATCACCAAGTTCGAGGTGCGGGCGCTGGCGCTGGCCAGGCTCGGGCCGCGCCTGGGTGAACTGGTGTGGGACGTCGGTGCGGGCTCCGGCTCGGTGGCCGTGGAGTGCGCGCGGTTCGGGGCGGCTGTCGTCGCCGTCGAGAAGACCGCCGACGGGGTCGAGCGGATCGCCGCCAACGCCTCGGCGCACGGTGTCGAGGTCCAGGTGGTGCACGGCGAGGCGCCCGGGGCGTTGGCCCAACTCCCCGATCCGGACGCGGTGTTCGTCGGGGGCGGGGGGCGGGAGCTGCCCGCCGTCGTCGCCGCGTGCGCCGCCCGGGCCCGGCGGGCGGTGGTGGTGGCGCTGGCCGCCCTGGACCGGGTCCCGGCGGCGCGGGCGGCGCTCACCGACGCCGGATTCTCGTGTGACGGCGTGCTGTTGCAGTCGTCGCGGCTCGCCCCGCTGCCCGGTGACGTGACCCGGCTCGCGGCGACCAACCCCGTTTTCCTGCTGTGGGGCGAACGGCCCCGCGCGACCGTAGAAGGAGTTGCTCAGTGATCGGCCTCATTTCCGCCACCGCGGCAGGGGCGGCGGCGCGCGACCGGCTGGCCGCCGCGTGGCCGGAGCGGACGCGCGTGTACGAGGGTCCCGTCGGGGACGCCGTACGGGCCGCGTTCGCGCAGTGCGAGCAGGTGGTGTGCTTCCTGGCGACCGGTGCGGTGGTGCGTCTGATCGCCCCGCTGCTCGGCGACAAGACGTCCGACCCGGGTGTGGTGTGCGTCGACGAGAGCGGCCGGTTCGCCGTGTCGCTGGTCGGCGGGCATGGCGGCGGCGCCAATGAACTCGCCCGCGAGGTGGGCGAGTTGCTCGGTGCGCTGCCGGTGGTGACGACGGCGACGGACGCGGTGGACGTGCCCGGGCTCGACACCCTGGGCCTGCCGGTCGAGGGCGCCGTCGCGGCCGTTTCGCGGGCGTTGCTCGACGGTGAGCCGGTCGCGCTGGACGCCGAGGTGAGCTGGCCGTTGCCGCCGCTGCCGGTGGCCGAGGCGGGGGCGTACACGATCCGGGTGACCGACCGGGACGTCCAACCCGGCGCCCAGGACGTGCTGTTGCGGCCGCCGACGCTGGTCGTCGGGGTCGGCGCCTCCAAGGGCGCGCCCGTCGACGAGGTGCTCGACCTGATCGGGACGGCGTTGCGGGAGGCGGGTCTTTCGGCGCGGTCGGTCGGCCAACTGGCCACCGTGGACGCCAAGTCCGAGGAGCCCGGCATCGTGGCCGCCGCCGAACGGCTCGGTGTGCCGCTGGTGACGTACGCCGCCGAGGAGTTGGCGGGCGTCGAGGTGCCGAACCCGTCCGCCGCGCCGCTCGCCGCCGTCGGCACCCCCTCGGTCGCCGAGGCCGCCGCACTGGCCGGCGGGGGTGAACTCCTCGTGCCCAAGCGGAAGTCGGCGGCCGTGCCCGCGATGGCGACCTGCGCGGTGGTGCGGCGTCCCGGGCGCGGGCGGCTCGCGGTGGTCGGGCTCGGCCCTGGCGCCCGGGACCTGCTGACGCCACGCGCGAAGGCCGAACTCCGGCGCGCCGCCGTGCTGGTGGGGCTCGACCAGTACGTGGACCAGATCCGTGATCTGCTGCGGCCCGGCACCCGGATTCTGGAGTCCGGGCTCGGCGCCGAGGAGGAACGCGCCAGGACCGCCGTCGCCGAGGCGCGGGCGGGGCGGGCGGTCGCGCTGATCGGCAGCGGGGACGCGGGCGTGTACGCGATGGCCTCTCCGGCCCTCGCGGAGGCCTCGCACGACATCGACGTGGTCGGTGTGCCGGGCGTGACGGCCGCGCTGGCCGCTGGGGCGGTCCTGGGGGCGCCGCTCGGCCACGACCATGTGTCGATCAGCCTCTCCGACCTGCACACACCGTGGGAGGTCATCGAGCGGCGGGTGCGGGCGGCGGCCGAGGCGGACCTCGTGGTGACGTTCTACAACCCCCGTTCCCGGGGCCGGGACTGGCAGTTGCCGAAGGCGCTCGCGATCCTCGCCGAGCACCGTGAGCCGCGCACGCCGGTCGGTGTCGTGCGCAACGCGTCGCGGGCCGACGAGTCGAGCAGGCTGACCACCCTGGGCGTGCTCGATCCGGCGTGGGTCGACATGATGACCGTCGTGACCGTGGGCAACACCGCGACCCGTGAGATCGCGGGCCGTATGGTGACCCCGCGCGGCTACCGCTGGCAGGAGGACCCCCGGTGAACCGTGTGATCCACCCGATCGAGCAGGAGTCGTTCCGGCGGCTGCGCTCCCGCCTCGACACCTCTCAACTCCCGCCGCTGACACGGGCGGTGGTGGAGCGGGTCATCCACTCCGCCGCCGACCTCGACTACGCGCGCGACCTGGTGCTGGCCGAGGCCGACCTGGCGCCCGCGCACGCCGCGCTGCACGCCGGGGCGCCGGTCGTCGTCGACGTCGAGATGGTCGCCGCCGGCATCACCCGCCGGGACACCGTCTGCCGCCTCAAGGACGCCAAGTCCGGTCCGGGCCTTACCCGTTCGGCGCACGCGATCCGGCTCGCCTACGAGCAGGTCGGCCCCGGCGCCCTCTGGGTGATCGGCTGCGCGCCGACCGCCCTGGAGGAACTGCTCACCCTGAACGCCGCTCCCGCACTCATCGTCGGCCTGCCGGTCGGCTTCGTCGGGGCGGTCGAGTCCAAGGCCGCGTTGCGCGAGAGCGGGCTGCCCGCCGTGAGCAACGTGTCCGAGAAGGGCGGTTCGGCGGTCGCCGCCGCCGCGCTCAACGCCCTGCTGTACCACCCGATTCGCACCGAGGAGAAACCGTGACCACCCCGCCGCCCGCCCTGCTCATCGCCGGCCACGGCACCCGGGACGAGGCCGGAGCCGAGGCGTTCCGCGACTTCGTACGGGAGTTGGGGGACCGCCACCCCGAACTGCCCGTCGCGGGCGGCTTCATCGAGCTGTCCCCGCCGCCGCTCGGCGACGCCGTCACCGAGCTGGTGGAGCGTGGCGTACGTCAATTCGCCGCCGTTCCGCTGATGTTGGTGTCCGCCGGGCACGCCAAGGGCGACATCCCGGCCGCGCTCTCCCGCGAGAAGGAACGCCACCCCGGCATCTCCTACACCTACGGGCGCCCGCTGGGCCCGCACCCGGCGCTGCTGAACGTGCTGGAGCGGCGTCTTGACGAGGTGCTCGGCGCGGCCGGGCGCTCCCCCGCCGACCGGGCCGATGTGACGGTGCTGCTGGTGGGGCGCGGTTCGACCGACCCGGACGCCAACGCCGAGGTGCTCAAGGCGGCCCGGCTGCTGTGGGAGGGGCGCGGGTACGCGGGCGTGGAGACGGCGTTCGTGTCGCTGGCCGCGCCGGACGTGCCCAGCGGCCTGGACCGGTGTGTGCGGCTCGGTGCGAAGCGGGTCGTGGTGCTGCCGTACTTCCTGTTCACGGGCATCCTGCCGGAGCGGGTGCGGCAGCAGGCCGAGGGCTGGTCGGCGGCGCACCCGGAGATCGACGTGCGGTGCGCGGACGTCATCGGGCCCGAGCCGGAACTCCTCGACCTGGTGATGGAGCGCTACCGGGAGGCCGTGCGCGGGGATCTGCGGATGAACTGCGACTCGTGCGTGTACCGCATCGCGCTGCCCGGCTTCGAGGACAAGGTGGGCCTGCCGCAGCAGCCGCACTTCCACCCGGACGACGACGGCCACCACCACGACGGTCACCACCACGGGCATCACGGTGATCACGCGCATGCCCACTGAGGGCGGCGCCGGGCACGATCTGCGCCACCACGGCGACGCCGAAGTCCGTGACGGCGGTGCGGCGTTGGTCGACCTCGCGGTCAACGTCCGTGCGGACACGCCCCCTTCGTGGCTGCGGGAGCGCCTCGCCGCCTCGCTGACGACGCTGGCCGCCTACCCGGACGGGCGGGCGGCCCGCGCGGCGGTCGCGGCGCACCACCGACTCCCGGTGGAACGGGTGCTGTTGACGGCCGGTGCCGCCGAGGCGTTCGTGCTGCTCGCGCGGGCGCTGAAGGTGCGGCGACCGGTCGTGGTGCACCCGCAGTTCACCGAGCCGGAGGCGGCGCTGCGGGACGCCGGGCACAGCGTGGACCGGGTGCTGCTGAGGGCCGAGGACGGGTTCCGGCTCGACCCGGGCGCCGTTCCCGAGAGCGCCGACCTGGTGGTCGTGGGCAACCCCACCAATCCGACGTCGGTGCTGCACCCGGCCGGTGTCCTGGCCGAACTGGCGCGTCCGGGGCGGACGTTGGTGGTGGACGAGGCGTTCATGGACGCGGTGCCGGGTGAGCGGGAGGCGCTGGCCGGGCGGACGGACGTGCCCGGTCTTGTCGTGCTGCGCAGCCTGACCAAGACCTGGGGTCTGGCCGGGCTGCGCATCGGCTACGCGCTCGCCGCCCCGGAGACGGTCGCGGAGCTGGCGCGGGCCCAGCCGCTGTGGCCGGTGTCCACGCCCGCGCTGGCCGCCGCCGAGGCCTGTGTGAGCCCCCGCGCCGTCGCCGAGGCGGCGCACGCGGCCCATCGGATCGCCGCCGACCGCGCCCATCTCGTCGCCGGGCTGGGCGCGTTGGCGGCGCACGGGGTCACGGTGGCCGGTCCGGCCGAGGGTCCCTTCGTGCTGGTGCGGCTCCCCCGGGCCGCCGAAGTGCGCCGGTGCCTGCGGGAGTTGGGGTTCGCGGTGCGTCGCGGGGACACGTTCCCGGGGCTGGACGCCGACTGGCTGCGGCTCGCGGTCCGGGAGCGGGCGACGACCGACGTGTTCCTGCGGGCACTGGAGCGGGCGGTCACGACGGCACGGGGGTGAAGGGGCTTCCGCGTCGACTCACGTGCTGCGGGCGCCTGTCGGTCGCCGGGTCAGCTCCTGCGGCGGCGGGCCAGCACCAGCGCTCCCCCGCCGACGACGACCAGGGCGGCGGCCCCGGCGGCGATGTAGGGCGTCGACGCGTTGCCGCCGGTCTCGGCGAGGTTCGCGTCCGAGGTGCCGCCCTGCGGCTCGGTGTCCCCGGCGGGTTGCGCGCTCGCCGGTGCGGGGCTGGGCGACGCGGGTGCGGGCGGGGTCTCGCAGGTGGCCTGGGCGAGGGTGAGGGTGCCCTCGACCTCGGCGACGTTCAGCTTCAACGGGTTGATGGAGACCTTCAGTTCGAGGGCGGTCGCGGCGGCCGTGCGGGAGGTGTGCTCGGCCTTCGACAGGTCGAGCCGGACCTCGCCGACGCCGGGCACCTGGACGTCGGTCGTGCCGCCGACGGTCAGGGTGACCTTCTTGCCGAGGACGGTGACCGCGCCGAGCAGCCGGGACGAGGCTACCGGTGTCTTCCCGACCTCGCAGACCGCCTCGGAGGTGACCTGGTCGACCTCGATCAGGGAGAGCAGGGGCAGCCCGGGGACGTGCAGGCGGGCGTGGGCGAGGCGCGTGGAGCCCTCGGCGCGGCGGGCGGTGACGTCGGCCTTCGCGGAGGCGACGTCGGCGCGCAGCACGCTGAACGGCCGGCCGCCGTCGACGCCGTCCAGGCTCGCGGTGAGCGAGGTCCGCTCCGAACTGCGGGGCGCCTGGACCTCGTTGAGCGAGAGGGCGAGGGGGACGTTCACGGTCTTGTTGAGCAGCGAGACGTCGAGGCCGGTGCGCAGGACGACGGCGCTCGCGCGGCCGTGGCCGGTGGTGGCCTGGGCGGAGCCCGCGCCGGCCAGCGCCGCGGGACCTGCGGCCAGGGCCGTGGCCGCCGCGACGGTGGCGAGACGGCGTGCGGGCATACGGAAGTTGGTGCCGTTCAAGGTGGTGGGACCCTCACTGGAGACGTGCTGGGACCCGGAAAGAATTACGCACGAAGAGTGAACAGTCAGCTTTCCTCCGTGACTTCACTCCAACGTGGGGTTTCCGTGAACGCATTCGAATCCTGCGGCCCGGCAGTCCCCGGTTTCACCGCAGCGCCGCACCCTGTGCGAATACGGGAGTTGACGCCCCGGCGCGCGAGACGGGGTGCACAACGCGCGGCACGGGTCGGAGGTCACGCGACGTCAACACGGGGACGAGCCGAGCACGGGGGCGGGGGCCGTGGCGTACGGGAACGCCCGTAGGGGGACGCCCGTAGGGGGACACCCTGGGGGAACTCCCGTAAGGGAAGGGGCTCCCCTACGGGGCTTCCCGTACCCCCGAGGGCTCCCTCCCCCGGGCTACCCCGCCACCCTCCCGTTCACCACCACCCGGCGCGGTGCCGCCAGGACCCTGACGTCGGCCCGGGGGTCGGCCTCGTAGACCACCAGGTCGGCCGGGGCGCCCTCGGTCAGTCCGGGGCGGCCGAGCCAGCTGCGGGCGGACCAGGTCGTCGCGGCGAGGGCGTCGACGGCGGGGATGCCGGCGGTGACCAGTTCGGCGACCTCGGCCGCGACCAGGCCGTGCGGGAGCGTGCCGCCCGCGTCGGTGCCGACGTAGACGGGGATGCCGGCGTCGTAGGCGGAGCGGACGGTGTCGTAGCGGCGGGCGTGCAGTCGGCGGATGTGGGCCGACCAGCGCGGGAACTTGGTGTCGCCGCCCGCGGCCAGGTCCGGGAAGGTCGCGATGTTGACGAGGGTGGGGACGATCGCGACGCCGTGCTCGACGAAGAGCGGGATCAGGTCGTCGGTGAGCCCGGTGGCGTGTTCGACGCAGTCGATGCCCGCCTCGATCAGATCCCGTAGGGGGTCGGTGGCGAAGCAGTGCGCGGTGACCCGGGCGCCGAGCCGGTGGGCCTCGGCGATCGCCGCCTCGACGGGCTCGCGCGGCCAGCAGGCGGAGAGGTCTCCGAGGTCGCGGTCGATCCAGTCGCCGACCAGTTTGACCCAGCCGTCGCCGCGCCTGGCCTCCTGGGCGACGTAGCTGACGAGGTCGTCGGGTTCGATCTCGTGGGCGTATCCGCGCAGGTAGCGGCGGGTGCGGGCGATGTGCCGGCCGGCCCGGACGATCTTCGGGAGGTCGTCGCGGTCGTCGATCCAGCGGGTGTCGGAGGGCGAGCCGGCGTCCCGGATCAGCAGGGTGCCGGCCTCGCGGTCGGTCAGCGCCTGCCGCTCGGCGGTGTCCCGGTCGACGGGCCCGTGCGCGCCGAGCCCGACATGGCAGTGCGCGTCGACCAGGCCGGGCAGGGCCCAGCCCTCGACGGTGCGGACGTCGCGGGCGCCGACGGGACGGTCGTAGCCGATCCGGCCGCCGACGACCCACAGTTCGTCGCGGATGTCGTCGGGCCCGACGAGGACCCTGCCCTTCACGTGCAGCACCGGGTGATCACTCATGCACCGCACCTTAGTGAGCGTCCCCTAGGGGATGGTGCCCTCCCCCTGACCGGGCTCCTGACCGGGCTCCTCCCCGGTGGTGTCGGGCACCTCGGCCATCGCGGGGTCGAGCAGGCGGGCGAGGAAGTCCCGGGTACGGGTGTGCCGGGGGGCGCCGATGACCTCGGCGGGGGTGCCGTCCTCCACGACGACGCCGCCGTCCATGAAGACGACCCGGTCGGCGACCTCGCGGGCGAAGCTCATCTCGTGGGTGACGACCATCATCGTCATGCCCTCGCGGGCCAGCATCCGCATGACGGCGAGGACGTCACCGACCAGTTCGGGGTCGAGGGCCGAGGTCGGTTCGTCGAACAGCATGACCTCGGGGCCCATCGCCAACGCCCGGGCGATGGCGACGCGTTGCTGCTGGCCGCCGGAGAGGGCGGCGGGGTAGGCGTCCGCCTTCTCGGCGAGTCCGACCCGGGCCAGGTTCGCGGCGGCGACCTTCGCGGCCTCGGCCTTGGAGCGGCCCAGCACCCGGCGTTGCGGCAGGGTGAGGTTCTCGGCGGCCGTGAGGTGCGGGAAGAGGTTGAACTGCTGGAAGACCATGCCGATCCGGCGCCGCACGGCGTCGATGTCGACGTCCGGGTCGGTGAGTTCGGTGCCGCCGACGAAGACCTTGCCCCGGCCCGGCTCCTCCAGGAGGTTGACGCAGCGCAGCAGGGTCGACTTGCCGGAGCCGGAGGGGCCGATGACACAGACCACCTCACCCTGGCGGACCTCCAGATCGATGCCGCGCAGCACCTCGTTGGCGCCGAACGCCTTGTGCAGGCCCTGGACCTGGATCTCGACGCGGCTCATCGCACGGCCTCCTGGGCCTTGGTCTCCATCCGGCGCACGACGAAGCCGAGCGGGACGGTGACCAGCAGGTAGCACAGCCCGGCGACCAGGATCGGGGTGGAGTTGGCGGTCTGGCTGGCCAAGTCACGGCCGTACTTGGACAGTTCGCGCTCCTCCAGGGTGACGCCGAGGAACAGCACCAGTGAGGAGTCCTTGAAGAGCAGGACGAGTTCGTTGGTGAGCGGCGGCAGGATGATCCGGAAGGCCTGCGGGACGACGATCGAGACCATGGCCCGCGCGGGCGAGAACCCCAGTGAACGGGCCGCCTCCAGCTGCCCCTTGGGGACCGCCTGGATGCCGGCGCGGATCGTCTCGGCCATGTAGGCGGCGGCCACCAGACCGAGCGCGAGCGCGACCTTGCCGTAGGTGCCGCCGGGGATCTCGGTGCCCGGGAAGGCGAGCGGCACGGCGACGCCGATGAAGATGAAGATGAGCAGCGCGGGCAGCCCCCGGAAGATCTCGATGTACACCCCGGCGAACCAGCGGTAGGGGCCCACCGACGACAGCCGCATCAACGCCATCAGCATGCCGAGGACCAGGCCGACGACGAACCCGGACAGCGTGTACAGCACGGTGTTCTTCAACGCCATCGTGATGACGTCGGGGAACATCTGCCGGGCGATGTCGCCCTGCGCGAACTGGTTCTTCAGCCGCCCCCAGTCCGCCGACACGGCGAAGGCGATCACGGCGGCGACGAACACCGCGTACTGCGCCCCGCGCGACAGGCTGCGTTTCTGACGCCGGGTCAATCCCTTTTTGCGAGGCTGGAGTTCGGCGTCGGTCATGAGGCGGAGGGCGAGGCGACGGCGGCGTCGTAGGGGCCGATCCACTTCTCGTACAGCTTCTTGTAGGTGCCGTCGGCCTTGGCCTCGGTGATCGCCTTGTTGACGGCGGCGAGCAGCTTGGTGTTGCCCTTCTTCACCGTGAAGCCGTACTTCTCACCGGTGTCGATGGTGTCGACGACCTTGAAGGCACCGGCGTTGGCCTTGTTCTTGAGCCAGCCCTCGACGACCGGGTAGTCGATGACGACGGCCTTGACCTGGCCGGTGCGCAGCCCGTTGAGGACGGCGTCGGAGGACTCGAAGGAGACCGGGTCCAGGCCCTTGCTCTTGGCGTAGTCCTCGCCGGTGGTCTGGGCCTGTGTGCCCACCTTCTGTCCCGTGAGGCCGGCGAAGGAGGTGATGCCGCTGTTCTTGTCGGCCAGGACGGCCTGGGTGGCGTCGAAGTACGGCTCGGAGAAGGCGACGTTCTTCGCCCGTTCGGCGGTGATGGTCATGCCGGCGGCGGCCAGGTCGCACTCACCGGAGTTGAGGAAGGCGCCGGTCTTGAAGTTCTCGAAGGGGGTGTCGAGGATCTGCTGCTTCACCCCCAGGTTCTTGGCGACCAGGTCGATGAGGGAGACGTCGAAGCCCTGCACCTTGCCGTCGATCTCCGACTGGAAGGGCGGGTAGGGCAGGTGGGTGCAGGTGGTGAGCTGACCGGCCTTGACCAGCTCGACGCCGCCGGCCGCGGTCTTCGAGGCGCCGGAGCCGCTGCCTCCGGACGAGCAGCCGGCGACCAGGACCAGGCCTGCGGTGGCGGTCGCGGCGGCCAGGACCCGGGGTCTGTGTCCGAAGGGGGTGTGCACATGGCCTCCTGGGCGCGTGGCGTCCTGGGCGTTCATGGGACCTCCTGTGGGGAAACGGTTCGGCGCGTTTTACTCTCGTCACCTCTACCCCGTCCTACCCGTGAACAAGAAGAGAGCACCGCCGTGACACATCCGTTCCTGGACCTGGCCCCCCTGAGCGCGGCCCGCTTCGCCTCGATCGAGGACCGTGTGGCGCGGCTGCTGGGCACCGAGCAGGACGTCGTGATCATGCAGGGCGAGGCGCTGCTGCCGTTGGAGGGGGCCATCCGGGCCACCGCCGGGCCCGGGACGACCGCGCTGAACGTCATCACCGGCCCCTACGGGCAGACCTTCGGGAACTGGCTGCGGGACTGCGGGGCCACGGTGGTCGACCTGGCGGTGCCCTTCCACACGGCGGTCACGGCCGCGCAGGTCAGGGCCGCCTTCGCCGCGCACCCGGAGATCGACTTCGTGTCGCTGGTGCACGCGGAGGCCGCGACCGGCAACACCAACCCGGTCGCCGAGATCGGCGAGGCCGTACGGGAGCAGGGGGCGCTGTTCTACCTGGACGCGGTGGCGTCCATCGGGGCGGAGCCGGTGCTGACGGACGCGTGGGGCGTCGACCTGTGTGTGATCGGGGCGCAGAAGGCGATGGGCGGCCCGGCGGGGGTGTCGGCGGTGTCGGTGAGCGAGCGGGCGTGGGCCCGGATGGCGGCGAACCCGGGGGCGCCGCGCCGCTCCTACCTCTCGCTCCTCGACTGGAAGGAACGCTGGATCGACGGCGGCCGTACGGCGTTGCTGCACGCTCCGGCGCAGTTGGAGATGCTCGCGCTTGAGGCGTGCGTGGAGCGGATCGAGGCGGCGGGCCTGGAGACGGTGATGGCCCGGCACCGGTCGGCCGCGGCGGCGGTCCGGGCGGGTGCGGCGGCGCTGGGCGGCGGCCTGGAGCCGTATGTGCACGCGGCGGGGGACGCGGCGCCGGTCGCCACGACGCTGCGGACGCCGTCCGGGGTCGTCGCCTCCGAGCTGGTGGCCCGGGCCCTGGAGACGGACCCGACGCTGCCGCTGGCCGCCGGTGGCGGTGCCCTCGCCCGGGAGATGATCCGGGTCAACCACTACGGGCCGGACGCGACCCCGGGCGTGGTCCGGGCCGCCCTGACCGCCCTCGGCACGGCCCTCGCGGAACACCGCACCGGGGTGGACGTGCCGGAGGCCCTGCGGGCGGCGGAGAAGGCGTGGGGGTAGGGGGACCGCACCCCGCACCCCCGCCCCGTGTCAGGCTGCCCCCATGAGTGATGAGACGACACCCACACTGCCCGACGGCCGTCCGATCCCCGTGCTGACCGGGGACGAGCGGCCCATGCTGGAGAGCTGGCTCGACTTCCATCGGGCCACCCTCGCGCTGAAGTGCGCGGGGCTGGACGACGCCCAGGTGCGGACCGCGTCCGCCGGGTCGTCGGAGCTGACGTTGCTCGGTCTGGTGCAGCATCTCGCCGAGGTGGAACGGACCTGGTTCCAGCGGGTGGTGGCCGGACTCGACGTGCCCCCGGTGTTCGACACGGAGAACGGGTACGTCCTCGATCCCGCCCGGGGTCTGGACGAGGCGCTGGGTGCCTGGCGCGAGGAGATCGCGCGGGGCCGGGAGCTGTGCGCCGGGCGGTCCCTCGACGACGTCGGGCGGATCACCGTCGGACCGATGACCGGGGCCGAGGTGAGTGTGCGGTGGGTGCTGATCCATCTGATCGAGGAGTACGCCCGGCACAACGGCCACGCGGACATCCTTCGCGAAGGTATCGACGGAGTGACCGGAGCCTGAATTCACGGGCGTAATTCGCAATTCTTTTTCAGGGTAGCTTCCCATATTCTTCTGCCCGCTTTTCCCGGACCTAAACACCACGGTTCCGCGAACGTTCGGCGGAGTAATTCTGACAGATCTCGTGAGGGTTGCGACGTTGTGACGCGTTCCACATCTCGCCCGTTTTGTGCGGCATTTCCCGTGCAAAATGGGCGTTTTCGCGCCCGGAACAGCGCACCCCTCGCGCCCGCGTGATAACACAGCTGCCGCACGATCTCACCCCCCACTCGCCATGCATTTTTTAATGCTCACGGGTAAGTTCAATTTGCATGACTGCCGCACAAGCAGAACTGCAAATCGACCGTCCGTCATTGGCGGACGGCGCCGCGCTGTGGCGGATAGCCAAGGACTCGAAGGCACTGGACCTGAACTCGTCGTACAGCTATCTGCTGTGGTGCCGCGACTTCGCGGCGACCTCCGCGGTGGCCCGCGCCGAGGGCGGAGAGCCGGTCGGGTTCATCACCGGATACGTACGGCCGGACCGTCCGCACACCCTGCTCATCTGGCAGGTGGCGGTCGACGAGAGCCACCGCGGACGCGGGCTGGCGGGCGCGCTGCTCGACGGCCTGGCCGCCCGCACCGTCGCGGAACTCGGCATCACCACCGTCGAGACCACCATCACGCCGGGCAACACCGCCTCCGAACGACTGTTCGAGTCGTTCGCCGAGCGCAACGACGCGCGTCTGGAGCGGGAGGTGCTCTTCGGCACCGGACTGTTCCCGGACGAGCCGCACGAGCCCGAGGTGCTGCACCGCATCGGCCCGCTGGCCCCCTGATCTTCTTCCGCACACCCGCTGATCTCCCGCCGACCCCCACGTACCGAGGAGCGATTTCGTCGTGACCATCACCCAGCCCGACCTCAGCGTCTTCGAGACCCTTGAGTCGGAGGTGCGCAGTTACTGCCGCGGCTGGCCCACGGTGTTCGACCGAGCCGTCGGCAGCCGGATGTACGACGAGGACGGCCATGAGTACCTCGACTTCTTCGCCGGCGCCGGCTCACTCAACTACGGGCACAACAACCCGGTGCTGAAACGGGCGTTGATCGACTACCTGGAGCGGGACGGTGTCACGCACGGGCTCGACATGTCGACGACGGCCAAGCGCGCGTTCCTGGAGTCCTTCCAGAACCTGGTGCTGCGCCCGCGCGACCTGCCCTACAAGGTCATGTTCCCGGGCCCGACCGGCACCAACGCCGTGGAGTCCGCGCTGAAGCTGGCCCGCAAGGTCAAGGGCCGCGAGGCGATCGTGTCCTTCACCAACGCCTTCCACGGCATGTCGCTGGGCTCGCTCGCGGTGACCGGCAACGCCTTCAAGCGGGCCGGTGCGGGCATCCCGCTGGTGCACGGCACGCCGATGCCGTTCGACAACTACTTCGAGGGCAAGATCCCGGACTTCCTCTGGTTCGAGCGGCTCCTGGAGGACCAGGGCTCGGGCCTCAACAAGCCGGCCGCCGTGATCGTCGAGACCGTGCAGGGTGAGGGCGGCATCAACGTCGCGCGCCCCGAATGGCTGCGCGCGCTGGCGGAGTTGTGCGAGCGGCAGGACATGCTGCTGATCGTCGACGACATCCAGATGGGCTGCGGCCGCACCGGCGCGTTCTTCTCCTTCGAGGAGGCGGGCATCGTGCCGGACATCGTCACCGTCTCGAAGTCCATCAGCGGCTACGGCATGCCGATGTCGCTGTGCCTGTTCAAGCCCGAGCTGGACATCTGGGAGCCGGGCGAGCACAACGGCACCTTCCGTGGCAACAACCCCGCGTTCGTCACCGCCACCGCCACCCTGGAGACCTACTGGTCGGACGGGCCCGCGATGGAGAAGCAGACCCGCGCCCGCGGTGAGCAGGTCGAGCGCGAACTCGCCGCCATCGCCGAGGAGAACCCGGGCGCCGTCAAGGAGTTCCGGGGCCGCGGACTGGTGTGGGGCATCGAGTTCAACGACAAGGAGCGGGCCGGCCGGATCGCCCACCGGGCCTTCGAACTCGGCCTGCTCATCGAGACGTCGGGCCCGGAGAGCGAGGTCGTCAAACTCCTCCCGGCGCTCACCATCACCGCCGACGAGCTGGCGGAGGGCCTCAGCGTCCTCGCCCGTTCCGTCCGCGAGACCGCCTGACACACCGTCAGGAACCTTTCACCTAGGAGGCATCGCCACACCGTGATCGTCCGTTCGTTCAAGGAGATCGAAGGCACCGACCGGCATGTGAAGGCCGCGTCCGGCACGTGGGAGAGCAAGCGCATCGTCCTCGCCAAGGAGAGGGTCGGCTTCTCCGTGCACGAGACGATCCTCTACGCGGGCACGGAGACGTCGATGTGGTACGCCAACCACATCGAGGCCGTCGTCTGTGTGGCGGGCGAGGCCGAACTGACCGACGATGAGACCGGGAAGAAGTACACGATCACGCCCGGCACGATGTACCTCCTCGACGGGCACGAGCGGCACACGATGCGGATCAAGGAGGACTTCCGCTGCATCTGTGTCTTCAACCCGCCCGTGACCGGCAGGGAGGACCACGACGAGAACGGCGTCTACCCGCTGCTCACCGAGGACGAGGAGGTCTGAGGCAGCATGACCACACTCACCGACCTGTATCCCAGCCGCGGCACCACCGAGGTGTCCGTCCCGCGCCAGGACCCGGTCGTCTGGGGCGCTCCGGACACCCCCGGACCGCTCTCCGGCACCGACCTGCACGGGTTCGAGCGGGACGGCTTCCTCGCCATCGACCAGCTCATCAACGATGACGAAGTCGCCGTCTACCGGCAGGAGTTGGACCGACTGGTCACCGACCCGGCGATCCGGGCCGATGAACGGTCGATCGTCGAACCGAAGTCCCAGGAGATCCGTACGGTCTTCGAGGTGCACCGGATCAGCGAACTCTTCGCCCAACTGGTGCGGGACGAGAGGGTGGTGGGCCGGGCCCGGCAGATCCTCGGCTCGGACGTGTACGTCCATCAGTCGCGGATCAACGTCAAGCCCGGTTTCGGGGCCAGCGGTTTCTACTGGCACTCGGACTTCGAGACCTGGCACGCCGAGGACGGGCTGCCGAACATGCGGACGGTGTCCGTCTCGATCGCGCTGACCGAGAACCACGACACCAACGGCGGCCTCATGATCATGCCGGGGTCGCACCGCACGTTCCTGGGCTGTTCGGGGGCGACCCCGAAGGACAACTACAAGAAGTCGCTCCAGATGCAGGACGCGGGGACACCGTCGGACGCGGCGCTGACCGCGATGGCGAGCGACTACGGCATCAAGTTGTTCACCGGGAAGGCCGGTTCGGCGACCTGGTTCGACTGCAACTGCATGCACGGTTCGGGTGACAACATCACGCCGTTCCCGCGCAGCAACGTGTTCATCGTCTTCAACAGCGTGGAGAACGCGGCCGTGGAGCCGTTCGCCGCGCCGGTCAGGCGCCCGGAGTTCATCGGCGCCCGGGACTTCACGCCGGTGCGCTGAACTCCGGCCCGCACCAGGCGCGTTGTGACGCCGCCCGCTCCACGACGGAGCGGGCGGCGTCGCCGTTGCCCCGGCCTGGCAGGTCAGTCGGCCAGGGCGGCGAGGAGCCGGTCGACGTCGGCGGCGGTGTTGTAGAGGTGGAACGCCGCCCGCAGCTTGCCGGCCCGGTCGGAGACCTCGATCCCGGCGGCGCTCAACTCCCCTTGCCGGTGCCCGAGTTCGGGTACGGACACGATGGCCGACCCGGGTGACGGGATCGGCCGGTGCCCCAACTCCCGCAATCCGTCCCGGAACCGGTCGGCGAGGGCGAGATCATGGGCGCGTACGGCGTCCAGGCCCAGTTCCGTGAGGAGTTCGAGGGAGCGGCGGGCGCCGGCGTAGGAGAAGAGCGCCGGGCTCTCGTCGAACCGCCGTGCGGAGTGGGCGAGTTCCTCGACGGGCCCGTAGCAGGAGTCCCAGGGGTGTTCGCCCGCCACCCATCCGGCGAAGACCGGGGTGAGCCCGCCGAGGTCCGCCGGGACGACGAGGAAGGCCACGCCTCGCGGGCAGGTGAGCCACTTGAAGCCGACGGCGGCGCAGTAGTCGTAGGCGTCCGCGTCGAAGTCGAGCCAGCCGACCGCCTGGGAGGCGTCGAGGTAGGTGCGGGCGCCGTGCGCGCGGGCCGCCGCCCTGATCGCGGGCAGGTCGGCCACCTTCCCGTCGGCGGACTGGACGGCGCTGACCGCGACCAGGGCGGTGCCGGGCCGCACGGACTCCGCGACCCGCTCCAGCGCGACGGTCCGCACCTTGAGGTCGCCGCGGATGTGGAAGGGGTTCACGACGGAGCTGAAGTCGGCCTCGGCGGTGAGGACTTCGGCGCCGGACGGCAGGGACGCGGCGATCAGCCCACTGTAGACGGCGACGGAGGCACCGGCCGCCACCCTGCTCCCGGCCACGCCGACCAGGTCGGCGAAGAGCGCGCGGCTTACCTCGACGTCCGTGAACATGTCGGTCGGCTGCCCGACCGACGCGGCCTCGACGGCGGTCCGCATCGCGGTGACGGTACGGACGGGCAGCAGACCGGTGCTCGCGGTGTTCAGGTAGGTGTTGTTCGGGGTGAACTCGGCACGGACGAGGCTCGCGAAGGTCTCCATGCGTCCACTCTGCGGCCAAGCCCACCGGCCAGTCCACGGCGCGTCCCGACACAACCCTGACAGACCCCTACAGGGTTCCCCTGACGACCGCTGAAGCATCGCCTCTCACCTGGGCTTTCGTCCCGGCGTTCACGCCTGCGGCACGGCACACCCGTCCGGCCCACAGGCCTCGGCGCCGTCGCCCGCGTCGATCGGCTTCAGGGGCGTGTGCTCGTCCCATGCCCGGGTGAGGGCCTGGGCGAAGACCTCGGCGGGCTGGGCGCCGGAGATGCCGTACTTCCGGTCGAGGACGAAGAACGGCACTCCGTTCGCGCCCAGCTCGGCGGCCTCGCGCTCGTCGGCGCGGACGTCGTCGGCGTACGCGTCCGGGTCGGCGAGGACCGCGCGGGCGGCGTCGGCGTCGAGGCCCGCGGCGACGGCCAGCTCGACCAGCCGTTCGTCGCCCTCGGTGAAGAGGGAGCGTTCCTCGGCGAAGTTCGCCCGGTAGAAGAGCTGGATCAGCTCGTCCTGGCGGCCCTCGGCCTTGGCGAGGTGCAGCAGCCGGTGCAGGTCGAAGGTGTTGCCGTGGTCGCGGCCCGAGGTGCGGTACGCCAGCCCCTCGGCGGCGGCCTGCGCGCCGAGGTTCTCCTCACCGGCCTGCGCCTGCGCCTCGCTCATGCCGTACTTCCGGGTGAGCATCCGGATCACCGGCTGGACATCGCCCTTGGCCCGCCCGGGTTCCAACTCGAACGACCGATGAACGACCTCGACGCCATCCCGATGCGCGAACCCGCCCAAAGCCGCCTCAAACCGGGCTTTCCCCACATAACACCAGGGGCACGCTATATCGGCCCAAACTTCAACCCGCATCGTCCCAACCCACTCCACTCACGGCACCCGGAGCAACCCTCCGCACAAGACCTGAGCGCCCACCGGCCGCCGTTTCATTCCCACCAGCTCCGGCACCACTGCACGACACCCCGGCGCCACTCCAAACACCGGCCGACCTCAGCCCACCCAGGGGCGCGGGGCTGTGTCATCATGCGGCTCCGCCGCGCGGGCACGACAACACCGGCGCCACTCCAAACACCGGCCGACCCCAGCCCACCCAAGGGCGCGGGGCTGTATCAACATGCGGCTCCGCCGCGCGGGCGCGACCAGCCACAACGGACCGCTCGCCCGCCACACACCCCGCGCCCCCACGGCGCAACCGCCCCCAGCCGAGCCGGAGGCTAACGCTCCAGACGCCCGTCGACCCGCCGAGGCAGCGCCAATGGATTACCGTCCCGCAATTCCACCGGAAGCAACGCCTCGGGCGTCCCCTGATACGCAACCGGCCGCAGCCACCGCTCAAGAGCCGTCCCGCCCACAGACGTCGACGTGGACGTCGTCGCCGGGTACGGCCCCCCGTGATGCTGAGCCGCCGCGACGGCAACCCCCGTCGGCCACCCATTCACGAGCACGCGCCCAGCGATCGCCGTCAACGACCCGAGCAGCTCGACACCCCGCCCCTCCCCCGCGGCCTCCTCCACCGACAGGTGAACCGTCGCCGTGAGATTCCCCGGCAGCCGCGCCAGCACGGCCTCCGCCTCCGCGTCGTCGGCGTACCGCGCGAGCACCGTCACCGGCCCGAAGCACTCCTCAAGGAGCAGGTCGTACGCCCCCTCGGCGACGAGCTTGCCCGCGTCCACCGTGAGGAACCCCGCGCTGACCGTGTGCTCACCGCCCGCCCCGGGCGTCACCGGGGAGTCGACCTCGGGCAGCGCGCCCCGCTCGGCGACCCCGGCGAGGAAGTTGTCCCGCATCCGGTGGTCGAGCAGGACCCCGGCCTCGGTGTCGCTGACCGCGTCGGTGAGCGACTTGACCAGCCGGTCACCGGCGGCGCCGACCGGCGCGAGCACCAGCCCCGGCTTCACACAGAACTGCCCGACGCCCAGCGTCATCGACCCCGCGAGCCCCGCGCCGATCGCCTCGGCGCGTTCGGCCGCCGCGGCCTCGGTGATGACGACGGGGTTCAGGGAGCCCAGCTCGCCGTGGAAGGGGATCGGCGTCGGCCGGGCCGCCGCCGCGTCGAACAGGGCGCGTCCGCCACGCACCGAGCCGGTGAAGCCGGCCGCGGCGACGAGCGGGTGCTCGACCAGCGCGACGCCCGCCTCGAAGCCGTGCACCAGACCGACGACGCCCTCGGGGATGCCGTGCGCGGCGGCGGCCCGGCGCAGCACCTTGGCGACCAGCTCGGACAGGGCCGGGTGGTCGGGGTGGGCCTTGACGACGACGGGGCAGCCGGCCGCGAGGGCGCTGGCGGTGTCGCCGCCGGCGACGGAGAAGGCGAAGGGGAAGTTCGACGCCGAGTAGACGGCGACGACGCCCAGCGGCACCTTGTAGCGGCGCAGGTCCGGGATGGGCGGCGTAGCGGTGTCGTCGGGGTGGTTGATGATGACGTCGAGGAAGGCACCCTCGTCGACGATCGCGGCGAAGGCCCGCAACTGGTAGCAGGTGCGGGCGAGTTCGCCGGTGAGCCGGACGGGCCCGAGCGCGGACTCGGCGTCGGCGGTCTCCACGAGCCCGTCCTTGGCCGCTTCGAGCTGCTCGGCGGCGCTGCGCAGGAAGGCCGCGCGGACCGTGCGGTCGGCGAGGGAGGCGCGGGCCGCGTGCGCCGCGCGGACGGCGGCGTCCACCTCCTGGGCCGTGGCCTCCACCGCGACCTGCTCCCGCTGCTTCCCGTTCCGGGGGTCGACGCTCCAGACTGGTGCTGCTGCCACCGGGGGTCCCTCCACAGATGTTTTGCCGGGGTTTCGGTTCCTCCACCAGCGGCGTTCGATATGCTGAACGCTGTCTCTGCTGGTGAATATGCTGTTGGAGACTATTTCCCGTCGAACGAAGGGGTCAAGGGCGATGTCGGCAGCCGAGACAGGCGGCGGGGCGCAGGTCAAGTCCGCGGTACGGACCGTTGAATTGCTGGAGTACTTCGCCGGCCGTCCCGGAATGCACTCGCTGGCGTCGGTCCAGGAGGCCGTCGGCTATCCGAAGTCCAGCCTGTACATGTTGCTGCGCACCCTGGTCGACCTGGGCTGGGTGGAGACGGACGCGACGGGCACCCGGTACGGCATCGGGGTGCGCGCGCTGCTGGTCGGCACCTCCTACATCGACGGCGACGAGGTCGTCGCGGCGGCCCGGCCGACCCTGGACCGGCTCTCGGACGACACCACGGAGACCATCCACCTGGCCCGTCTCGACGGCACGAACGTCGTCTACCTCGCCACCCGCCAGTCCCAGCACTATCTGCGCCCCTTCACCCGGGTCGGCCGCCGGCTGCCCGCGCACTCCACCTCGCTGGGCAAGGCGCTGCTGAGCACGTACCCCGACGAGCAGGTCCGCACGATGCTCCCGGAGACCCTGCCGGCCCTCACCGAGCACACCCTCACCGACCGGGAGAAGCTCATCGAGGAGCTGCGCCAGATCCGCGAGCAGGGGTTCGCCGTGGACCGCGAGGAGAACACGCTGGGGCTGCGCTGCTTCGGCGTGGCGATCCCGTACCGCACCCCGGCCCGGGACGCGATCAGCTGCTCGGTGCCGGTGGCGCGGCTCACCCCGGCGCACGAGCAGCTGGTCAAGGACGCGCTGTTCGACGCGCGGGACCGGCTGACGCTGGCGACCCGGCGGCTCTGAGCGCCGCGTACGGCGGGCTCGGCCCGCACTCTCCTGACGGGCTCGCCGCTCACGTCGTATGAGCGCCGGATGAGAAATCCGGCCAGAGGGGAACGACCCGCACATCCCGTACGTCTTGTCATCGGGATGAACAAGACGATCAGGCGAGTCTCCGTCTTCGTGCTGTTCCTCGTGTTCGCTCTGCTGCTGCGGGCGACCTGGGTGCAGTTCTACGAAGGCCAGGCCCTCGCAGACGACAGCCACAACCGGCGCAACGCGATCAAGACCTACGCGGACCCGCTCGGCAACATCATCGTGGGCGGACAGTCGATCACCGGCTCCGCGCGCACGTCGGGCACCAGCGACCTGGCGTACAAGCGCACGTATCTGCACGGCAGTCTGTACGCGGCGGTGACCGGCTACGCCTCGCAGGCCTACGCGCCGACGCAGCTGGAGGGCATCTACGCCGACCTGCTCAACGGCACCGACAGCCGCCTGAAGACGGTGATGGACACGATCACCGGGGCCCGCGCGACCCCGGGTGACGTGGTCACGACGATCGACCCGGACGTCCAGAAGGCGGCGTACAGCGCGCTGGGCGGCAACAAGGGCGCGGCCGTCGCGATGGACCCGAAGACGGGCAAGATCCTCGCGGTCGTCTCGACCCCCTCGTACGACCCGTCGACGCTCACCGACGCGAACACCGCCGGGACGGCCTGGAAGAAGCTGAACGCGGACACCGACAAGCCGCTCACCAACCGCGCGCTGCGCCAGCCGCTGCCGCCGGGATCGACGTTCAAACTGGTCGTGGCGGCGGCCGCGCTGGAGGACGGGCTCTACCCGAACGTCGACACCAGGACCACGAGCCCGGACCCGTACCGGCTGCCGGGCACCGTGCAGGACCTGGGCAACGAGAGCGCCTCCGCCCCCTGCGAGAACGCGACGATCCGCACCGCGCTGCGCTACTCCTGCAACACCGTCTTCGCCAAGATGGCCGTCGACCTCGGCCAGGACAAGGTGAAGGCGATGGCCGAGAAGTTCGGCTTCAACGACGATCAGCTGGACGTGCCGGTCCGCGCGTACACCAGCGTCTACCCCTCGGGCATGGACAAGTCGTCGACGGCCCTGACGGGTATCGGCCAGTACGACGTGACGGCGACGCCGCTCCAGATGGCCATGGTGTCGGCGGCGATCGCCAACGGCGGCAAGCTGGTCGCGCCGCACATGGTCGCCCAGATCACCGACAGCGGGGGTGACGTCCTCAAGGACTACGACGACGAGGCGTCCACCAAGGAGATCGTCAGCTCCGCCACGGCCGAGCAGCTCCAGTCCGCGATGCAGACCGTCGTCAAGGACGGCACCGGCACCAACGCGCAGGTCAGCGGGGCGACGGTGGGCGGCAAGACGGGGACCGCCCAGCACGGCGAGAACAACAGCAAGACGCCGTACGCCTGGTTCACCTCGTACGCCAAGTCCGACACCTCGGGTCAGGAGGTCGCGGTGGCGGTCGTCGTCGAGCAGTCGGACGCGGCGCGCTCCGAGGTGAGCGGCAACGGTCTGGCCGCCCCGGTGGCCAAGGCCATGATGCAGGCGGCCCTCAAGAACTGACCCCGCCGGGAATCGACCCCCTCGGTACGGCTCCCCCGAGCTGTCCCCATCGCGGCCACCGGAGCGACCGGTGGCCGCGATGTCGCGTTTCGGCCAAATATCGCTCCCCACAGGCCTGTTGATCAGGGACGAGGGCTGGCCGGATTTGTTCCGTCACGGAACTCCTTCACCTTTTCGCCGTGTTGCGCAAAAGTGGTCGGCAGGCCAGACGGCGTTCGAACCCCCGTACGGGGAACGTTCGTTGATCACTGCTACGCTTCCGCATCTCGCCCGGGCCACCCCCGGACGTACACAGGTCATCCGCAGGACACGCACACACGAGAGGTACCCCGTGGGCACTGTCGTCGACGACGCGGCCTCGGCGGAGTTCCATGCCTTTTTCGAACGTCATTACGCCGAACTCTCCCGTCTCGCACGCCTGTTGACCGGCGAGCCGGATGCCGCCGACGATCTGGCGGCGGACGCGCTGCTCGCCCTGTGGCACCGCTGGGACCGGGTGCGGGCCGCCGACCATCCGGTGGCCTACGCCCGGGGCGTCGTCGCCAACCTGGCGCGCACCCGCATCCGCAGCGCGATCCGGGAACGGCGGCGGATCTCCCTGTTCTGGTCGCAGCGCGAGGAGAGCGTCGAGAACCCGGACGTGGCCGGCGTCGTCGATGTCCAGGAGGCGCTGCGGGGACTGCCGTTCCGCAAGCGGGCGTGCGTGGTGCTGCGGCACGCGTTCGACCTGTCGGAGAAGGACACCGCGCTCGCCCTCGGCGTCTCCATAGGTACCGTTAAGAGCCAGACATCGAAGGGGATGGCCGAACTGCAACGGCGGCTCGGTCCCCGGGACGTCCCGCGGCAGGTGCACGCCGCGATGGCGCGTGGCGGCGAGAGCGGAGGACCGGACCGATGAGGCAGGACGTGCACGACGCGTTGCGCGCCCGGCTGCACGAGACGGCCGGGGCCCATGAGCCCGACCGGGCCCGCATCCTGGCCCGGATCGAACGGGGCATGACGGAGCAGCACGACCACGACCACCACCACCGGGCCACCCGGTCGCCGGTGTGGAACTGGGCCCGGGTGGCGGGCGCCACCGCCGCGGTCGCGGGCATGCTCGCGGCCGGCGGGTACGCGGTGGCGTCGGCGGTGCGCAGCAACCCTCCGCAGCAGCAGTCGGTCGCCGTCTCGCCGACCCCGCCCGCCCCGTCGCCGGACGCGACCAGCCGTGCCCCCGAGCCGCCCGCCGCCTCCTCGCCGGCCGCGCCGACCCGGCCGGCGGCCCCGCATCCGTCGGCGCCGACGATGTCCCCCTCGGCCCCCGCCGCCACCGACTTCAGCACCGGGGCCGCGCAGGACGGCCCGCTGCGGTCGGACGGTGTCGTCGACCCGCACAGCAACGACTTCTGGGCGCAGAGCAACCTCACCCTCCGTACGACGGAGCAACTGACGTCCCTGACCATCGAGTTGAAGGTGGCGCAGAGCGGCGGGGTGACCTCGACCGGTGCCTGGCGTTCGCTGCCCGAGCAGGACTTCACGCAGACCACGCGGGAGAGCGACGGCTTCGTCGTCTACACCTGGACCCTGAAGGCGGACCGTACGGTGCCGCCCGGCACCTGGGTGTTCGCCGGTCAGTACAACCACGAGCGCGGCGGCCGGGACGCCCGCGCCGACGCCTACACCATCACCGGCACGGCGGACGGCGGGCGGCGGCGCGTCGAGGGCGACTTCGCGGCCTCCGGCAGCTGAACGCGCCCCGCCCGGCGCCGGGGCCGGACGGGGCGGGAGTCGGACGGTCCGTCAGCTGACGAAGTACGTCGGGTTCGGCAGCTTGTAGGTGCGGTCGGCGTAGCCGCCGTCGAGGTCGGAGTACTGGTCGCCGAAGGTGGCGATGATGTCGTACCCGAGGTCCTTCTCGATGTGCTTGCGGGTACCGGACTTGTACTGCACGGTGGTGCAGGTCCAGCTCCCCGCGGTGGCACAACTCGCCAGGTACGACGGCGGGTTGGCCGCGTCCTTGAGGAACATGTGCCCGGCGTCGAGGTTGACGTCGGCGCCGACCTTCTTCAGGTTGGCGACGGCGGCGGTGCGCTGCGCCTCGCTCAGGCCCGAGTTGTAGAAGACCTCGACGCCCTTCTTCGCGGCGTACCGGACGAGTTCGGGGCTGCCGAACACCTCGGGGCGGTCCGCCTTGTTGACGTACGCGGCCCAACTGGCCGAGCTGTACGTGTAGTTGTACCGCTTCTCGTAGTCGAGGCTGAGCAGCAGGGTGTCGTCGATGTCGAAGACGACCGCGGGCTTCTCGCCCTGGTGGTGGGCCTTGCGGGCGGCCGCGTCGATGTACTTCCGGGCGGCGGCGTCGACGCGGGCCAGGTCCTTGGCGTAGGGGCTGGTCGGCGAGGCCTGGTAGACGCCGTCGGCGTCGGCCGTGGTGCCGTAGTAGGTGTCGATGTCCTTCACCAGGAGCCCGATGTTGTAGGGCTCGTGGGTGGAGTTGGCCGTGGTCTGACCGGCCGTGGCGGCACCGGCGCCGTAGAGACCGGCGCCGGCGACGGCACAGGCGGCGGCGATGGCCGCGAAACGCAGTGGCTTATGCATGACACGAGTTCTACGCGCGTCACCCCGGTGGGCGCGAGGCCCGTTGCCTGATCGATATCGCACGGTCGGGCAAAGATCGGGTCAAGCGCCCCGGGGCCCGGCCGGTGGCGGGGCTGTTCAGCCGGTGGACCCGGCCGGGCCGTGGTGCGTTCAGTCCATGGTGGCGCCGATGGTGCTGGAGCCGGTGGTCAGGAACGTGGTGGCGGGCAGGGTGCCGCTGGTGGAGCGGGCGTTGTAGGTGCTCGACGCGTCCGTGGACACGAAGGACGGTGTGCCGATGCCGGAGTCCCAGTTGTTCCCGGCCGAGACCACCGAGGACCCCTTGTTGACGGTGCCGCTGCCGTTGCCCACGGCGAGGTTCTTGCCGAGCCGGGCGGAGCTGGTGGCGAAGTAGTAGCCCCAGGCCTTGTTGGCGTAGGACGTGGTGCGGTTGAGGACCAGGGCGCCGGTGTTGGAGTTCTCGGTGAAGCCGTTGCCCGCGTTGCCCCAGGAGGCCGAGTTGTTGATGACGTGGGCGATGGACTCACCGGCGCCGCCCAGCTTGAAGCCGTTGCCGTCCCCGGCGAACGCGGAGTCGGACCAGCGGTTGACGCCGTTGCCGAAGGCCCAGGTGTGCTCGACGGTGACGGGGGTGGTGAACGACCAGAAGTCGATCCCGTCGTCCGCGTTGTTGTACAGGCGTGCCCCGGTGACCAGGTTGCCGCTGCCGGAGCCGAACTTGATGGCGATGCCGTCGGCGTTCTCGCCGTGGGTGGCGGCGTCGTAGTTGCCGTAACTGTCGATGTTCCGGACGGTGTTGTTCACCGTGCCTGCGCCGGTGAGGGTGAACCCGGAGTCGCCGTTGTTGATGGTCTTGACGTTGTTCCAGGTGGTGCCGGTGCAGGACTGGCAGACGACGGCGCTGTCCGGGGAGTTCTGGAAGGTGAGGTTGGAGACGTTCCAGTAGCTCGCGGTCAGCTTGAAGATCCACTGGCCCGACGGCAGCGAGGACCCGTCGATCTTGACGCTCTCCGACCCGTAGGCCGTGAGGGTGATGGGCGCGGAGGAGCTGCCGTTGGTGGTCGACTGGAGGGTGGTGGTCGGGTAGTAGGTGCCGCCGCGCACCTGGATGACGGTGCCGGCGGTGGCGTTGGCGATGGCGCTGGTCAGGGCGGCCGAGGTGCTGACGACCACGGTGGCGGCGTGCGCCGGGGTGGCGGTCAGCGCGAGGCCGAGGGAGGCGGTGGTGAGGGACAGTGCCGTGAAGAGGCTCTTGATGCGACGCATGACGTGCGGGTCCTTTCGTCGGTCCAGAGCGAACGGGGAGTTCAACGGCGGTGCGGGGGACGCCAGGTGCCGAGGTAGGCCGCGGGGGTGTGCGCCTCGGCCTCGGTGGCGGTGAGCTGGGGCCGGTTGTGGGGGGCGGTGATCACCGCGCCCGGCCCGGTGTTGCGGTACTCGCGAAAGCGCATGGACTGCCAGGGGTAGGCCTCGCGCATGTCGGTGTAGGGGGCGTACGGGTCGATGCCGGGCCCGATCAGACTGTCCCGGACGACCAGCGAGGGCCGGGCGGTCGTCTCGTACGACGGCACCCAGGGCCGCGCCAGCTTGTAGGCGCCGTCCTCGGCGGCGGAGGTGAAGCGGGAGCGGACGGCGAGGAATCCGTGCGGGTTGGCGCGGGCCGTGGCGGGGGCGAAGACCATGCCCTTGGGGGTGAACGGCACGTCCCGGGCCAGGGTGTGGAAGCGGCAGCCGTCGAAGACGGCGGTGGCCCGCCCGAAGACGAAGTCGACGTCGCCCTCGATGTGGCAGCCGGTGAAGCGCATCCGGTCGAAGGCGTCCAGGGCGGTGGTGTCGGCGAACAGGGTGTCCTGGTGGGCCAGCAGCCGGACGTTGTCGACCTAGACGCGGTCGCCGGTGAGGTACGCGGCGACGGCCTGGGTGCCGGTGATCTCGGGGTGGTCGGCGCGCAGCCAGTCGTTGGCGAGGGTGAGGTCGCGGACGGTGAGCCCGGCGGCGGCCGAGGTGAACGTGGCCGAGCCCGCCGTGCCGTAGGTCCCCGAACCGTCCGGCAACGGGGTCCCGCCCGCGCGGTCGAGGACCAGGACGGCGGCCCCGGGATCACCGACGGCGCCCCGGATCGTCAGCTCCGTCTTCTCCGGCAAAACGGCGACGGCCTCGCGGTAGGTCCCCGGGTGGACGACGATCGTCCACCCGGGTCCGGTCACCGCGTCCACGGCCCGCTGCACGGAGTCCCCGGGCCGCACGTGCAGCACCCGGCGCCCCGACGGTGCCGCCCACGCGGGGGCGGCACCGAGGACCACGGGTACGACGGGCAGCGCGGATGCCGTGGCCGCCGTCGCCGCCGTGGTGAGGAACCCGCGTCGGGAGAGCATGGTCAGCTCGCCGTCCAGGGTGTCCAGGTGCCGAAGTAGGTCTCCCGGGTCGCCGTCCTGGCCTGGGCGGCGGTGAGTTGGGGCCGTTCGGCGGGGACGGTGATGGCGGCGCCGGGACCGGTGTTGAGGTACTCGGCGAACCGCTGGTTCTGCCACGGGTAGGCGTCCGCCATGTTGGTGTAGGGGCGGACCGCGTCGATGCCGGCGCCGAGCCGGGTGTCGCGGACGGTGAGCATCGGGCGGGCGGTGAGGTCGGAGCCGGGCACCCAGGGGCGGGCCAGCTTGTAGAAGGCGTTGGGGGCGGTGCTGGTGATCTGGCTGCCGGTGACCAGGAACCCGTAGGGGTTGTCGACGCCGGTGGAGGGCGCGAACACGAACCCGTAGGGGGCGCCCCCGAGGTCGGTGCGGTTCAGGGTGCGGAACTCGCAGCGTTCGTAGACGGCGGTGGACCGGCCGAAGACGAAGTCGACGTCGCCCTCGATGTAACAGTCCGCGAAGTAGTGGCGGGCGCTGGCGGCGACGGAGAGCGTGTCGGTGTACAGGGTGTCCTGGTGGCCCAGGAAGCGGCAGTGCGTGAACGCGCTCCGGTCGCCCTGCACCTTGAGGGCGACGGCCTGGGTGCCGGTGAAGTCGGGGTGGTCGGCGCGCAGCCAGTCGTTGGCGAAGGTGATCCAGCGGGCGGTGAACCCGGCGCCCTGCACGGTGGTGGTGGCCGATCCGGTGGTGCCGTAGGTGCCGCCGCCGGGCAGCGGGGTGCCGGCCGCGTTGTTGTAGACGATCACGACATCGGCCGGGTTCTGGGAGGAGCCGATCCAGGTGGCCTCGGTGCGGCTGGGGTCGAGCAGGACCGTCTCTCGGTAGACGCCGGGGGCGATGACGAGGGTCCGGCCGCTGCCGGTCGCCGCCGCCACCGCGGCCCGCACGGTGGTGAAGTCGCCCTGGCCGTGCGGGTCGACGTACAGCGTCCCGGCGTCGAGTCGGCGCGCCGGGGAGCCGTACCCGCCGAACGGGAGGCGTGCCTGGCCGGATAAGGCGGCCGAGGCGGGGGTGGCGGACAGGGCGAGGGCGGTACCCACTGCGGCGCCGGTCAGCAGGAAACCCCTGCGGGAGAGGGGGAGTTGGCTGTGGGGAGAGGTCATGCTGGTGCTCCTTGACGGTACTGCGGGGTGGGGTACGTGCGTGCTGTGGGGGTGGGCCGGGACGCCGTTCGCCCCGGCCCTGGGCACGCGGGGTGGTTCGGGTCAGCCGATCCGGCCGGCGCCCGCGCCCCGGCCGACGAGGCGCGGGACGTCCTTCGCCGGGTCGACCTTGGTGCGCAGGGTGGGCGTCCAGGTGGTGGCCGCGGTGAGGGTCTCGGCCGGGATCTGCGCGTTGTGGACGGCGATCAGGTCGGTCCGCTTGCCGTTGACGTAGTTGTCGGCTGCGGACAGCGTCGACTCGTTCCACTTCTTCAGGATCGAGCCCGCCCGCGCCCCCTCGGGGAGGGTGAACGCGTTGTGTTCGGCGACGAGTTGGGACTCCAGGCCGATGCCGTAGCTGTAGAGGTAGCCGTCCTCGGCGACGAAGTGGTTGTTGTAGGAGTCGACCTGTCCGAAGCGGACGCGCGGGGCGCGCTCGACCAGGTTGCTGAACAGGTTGTGGTGGAACGTGACCTTCAGGTGTCCCCGGTCGATGGCGGCGGTGGCGTCGCTGTCGCCGTTGCCGACCAGGATCGTCTTGTCGTGGTCGGCGAAGACGTTCCAGGACGCGGTCACGTGGTCGGAGCCCTTGACGATGTCGAGTTCGCCGTCGTGCCGTTCGTAGATCCTCCCGAAGTAGTACGGGAGGTCACTGTCGGGGTAGTCGCCGTCGGTGAAGGTGTTGTGGTCCATCCAGATGTGCGTGGCGCCGTAGAGGACGGCGCTGTCGTACTCGGAGTTCCAGTTGCCGTCGACGTCGTCGGTGGGGTCCCACTGCGGGAAGCAGTCGAGGGGGCTCTCGAAGGTCAGGTTGCGGACGATGACGTTGTCGACGCCCTTGACCTGGAGGCTGGCCCCCTTGAAGCCGGCGCCCTTGCCGACCCCGATGATCGTGGTGTTGGCCGGCACGAACGCCTTGATGTAGGCGTCCTGGCGGGCCTCCGACGCCCGGCGCAACCCCTCCTGGCTGGCGGCGGGTTCGGCGTCGAGGTTCTTCGTACGGCCCCAGACCTCCGGGTCGTAGGTGGCGAGGTAGCCGGCGAAGTCGTAGCCGTCCGCCGCGAACGCCGTGCAGTTCGGGCCGTCGGCGTCGATGGCGCCCACCACCTTGATGATCTTCGGCGCGCTGCCCCCGGCGGCCAGCGCCGCCTTGAACGCGTCCCAGGTCTTCACGGTGTACACGTGGGCGGCGTCGGCGGCGGCACCGCCGGTGGTGCCGGTACCGGCCGACGCCCAGCCGTCGCCGGTGGCCAGCACCTGGCGTTCGGGCGCGGTGCGGGCGGCGGGGTGCGCGGCGGCGGTGCCGGTGGCGGCCAGGACGAGGGCGGTGCAGCCCGCTAAGGCGCCTATGGCACGTGCATGACAGTTCGGGATACGCACGGTACGGCTCTCCTCCGGTTAGGCGGCCGCTGCGGGCGGCCAGGTGATCCAGGACGTCGGGATGTCGTCGTTCAGCCGGACGACGTCACGCGCGGCCAGCACCCTGGTGCGCAGCAGTTCCCGGGCGACCATCCGGGCCACGGCGATCGCGCCGGGCGGGTTGAAGTGGGTGTTGTCCTGTTCGGTGTCCGTCCAGTTGAAGTACGTCTTCGTCTCCTCCACCCCCAGCTCCTGCCACAGCGCGAGCGACAGCGCCTCGATGTCGAGCAGCGCCACCCGCTCCTGCTCGGCGAGTGCGCGCATCGCTGCCGGGTAGTCGCCGTGGCTCGGCGAAGCGTTGCCGTCGGCGTCGAACCTTCTGCGCTCGACGGGGGTGGCGAGCACCGGCACGGCACCCTTGGCGCGGGCGCCGTCGAGGTACTGGCGCAGATAGTCCTGGTACGTCGTCCAGGGCTCGGTGTAGCGGGTGGGGTCCTCGTCCTTCTCGTCGTTGTGCCCGAACTGCACGACGACCAGGTCACCGGGGCGCACCGCGTCGAGCAGCGCCGCGAGCCGCCCCTCGTCGACGAAGCTCTTCGAACTCCGCCCGTTCACGGCGTGGTTGACGACCTGCACCCCCTCCCCCATCAGGAACGGCAACGCCATCCCCCACCCGGTCTCGGGAGCCTCACCAGCAACCTTCTGAGCAGCAGTGGAATCCCCCGCGATAAAGAGACTCCGGCTCAGCTCCCTCCCCTCAGAAACACCCCCAGCCGCAACAACCAAGGGCACAGCAGCAAGAGCGGCACCGACTAATGACCTACGCGAAATCGACACAACCGTAAACCTCTCAACAAAGGAACGAACAAACCCACCAGGGGCGCGGGGCCGTATCGATGTGCGGCTCCGCCGCGTGGGCGCGACAAGCCCCCACCGGGCAGCGTTTTCCATACAACGGAAATCAGTGGTTTTGCTTCCAGTCGGCCTGAGCCTCATTCAACTGCTCGGCCAGCAGGTCCAGGAACGCCTTCGCGGACATCTTCCCGAGCATCACCTTCTGAAGGTTCGGCTCGTTGTCAGCCTTGGAAATGGTGTTCCAGTCGGGCAGATAATACGGCAGCTGCACGATCTTCGTACCCGCCCCGTTCAACGCGGCAGCGGCCAGCTTCGTCGGCTCGGCCGCCTGCACCCACGCGTCCTTCTGCGCCTCGGTGTTGGCGGGAATCTGCCCGGCCGCCTTGTTGAACTTGGAGTTCTCGGCGTGCGAGACGGCGAACTCCACGAACTTCCAGGCCGCCGCCTTGTTCTTGCTGGACTTGAAGACGCTCATCCCGTCGACCGGGTTGGAGACCTGCACCCGGGTGCCGTCGGCCAGGGTCGGATTGGGAAGTCCGCGGAACTTCTTCGGGCCCAGCGCTTTCAGGTGGTCCTGATAGGAACCGAGGTTGTGGCTGAGCATGCCGATGGTGCCGCTGTCCCACTGCGCGACCATCTTGGTGAAGTCGTTGTTGACGTCGGCGGACGGGGTGTCCTTCTTGTAGAGGGAGAGGAACTTCTCCAGTCCGGCGACGACTTTCGGGTCGTTCACCGTGGTTTTGTCGCCCTTCCAGAACGACGTGACGCCCGCCTGTCCGTAGGCCGCGTCCAGCGCCGGTGCGATGGACCCCTCGCCGCCCCGGGTGGTGAATCCGAACCGGTTCCTGCTCCGGTCGGTGAGCTTGTCCGCCGCCTCGTAAAACTTCTCCCAGGTGGTGGGGGCGTCCAGACCGGCCTGCTCGAACAGGTCGGTGCGGTACCACAGGGTGCCGTTGTTGGAGGAGGTCGGGATCTGGTACAGCTCCTTGCCGCCGCCCGCCGCCCGGCTGCTCTCCAGCAGGTTCTCGCTCAACCTGCCCTTCAGCGCGCTCTTCTCCAGCCGCCCGTCCAGCGGTTCGAGGGCGCCCTGCACGGCCACCTCGGCGAGCATCGCGGTGCCCACCCCGCCGACGTCGGGCAGGCCGCCGCCCTGGATGGCGGTGTCGTACTTGGACTGGGCGCTGGCGGCGGGAATCCCCACGTAGGTGACCTTGATGTCGGGGTTGGCCCGCTCGAAGTCGTCGATGACCTCCTTCCAGATGTCGGTGCGGACACCGCCGTTGTTGTCCCAGAAGGTGATCTCGCCCTTGCCCGAACCCTCGGCGCCCTTGTCGCCCGCCGCGCCGCTGCCGTCGTCACCGCAGGCGGTGGCGGTCAGGGCGAGCACGGACCCGAGGGCGACGGCGACGGCCGCGCGTCTGCTTCTGAGCATGCTGATCTTCATGGTCGGCTCTCTTCTTCTGGTTCCAAGGCAGCTGGCGGAGCGGGGGGTTGGGCGTGCGGTCGGGCCCGGTGACTACCGGGAGTCGATCCTGAAGCGGGTAAAGGTTGCCGTGCCGGCGTCCGGTCTGCTCGGCGAAGCGGTGGACGACCTGTGCGGTGCCGTCCGGGGCGCGCTTGAGCCCGATCCAGCCGAACGCGTCGCCGAGGACGGCGAGTCCGGCGCGGCTGCCGTGCGCCTCGGCCTCGCCCTCGGTCCGCGCGGTGAACACCCGGGGTGCGGCGGTGACGTTGGTGAGGCCCGCGACCCGCAGGACCAGGCTGTCGTCAGGGGGCATCAGGTGCTCACCTCTTTGGGGAGCGCCCAGGCGGCGCCCAGCTCGGAGTAGAGGGAGAGGGTGTCGGCGCAGGCCTCGACCAGGGCGTCGATCCCGGCCACCACCCGGCGCTGCTCCTCCGCGTCGAAGTGCCAGGCGTCCGACGGGAGTTGGGCCGGGTCGTCGGCCACCCTGATGGCCTCGACGACCTTCATGAAGGCGCCGGTCGCCGCCGGTTCGACAAGCAGGTCGGTGCCCTCGGTGAGGTGGCCGACGAGGTTCTCCAGCAGGTCGGTGCGGTCGTGGGCGGATTCCTCGGGGCCGTGCCCGGCGCGCTGGAGCAGCACCCGGTCCTGCTTGTACCAGTAGGTGATGCGCCCGCTGTGCCCGTGCACCACGACATACGGCTCCCCCGGCTGTTCGGCGCACAGGGTGGCGGCGACCGTGACGGGGCCGTGCGGGGTGCTCACCCGCACGCAGGAGGTGTCGTCGGACTCGATGGCGTTGGCGCGCAGCAGTTCGGTCTCGATGCCGGTGACATCCTCGGCGCGGGTGGTGCCGAGGAGGGCGAGCCCGGTGGCGACGGCGTGGGCGAGGGGGTTGGTGAGGACGCCGTCGACCACGTCGACGCCGTTCAGGCGCCGCTTCCCGGCCCAGGGGGCCCGGCGGTAGTAGGACTCGGCGCGGGCCCAGGCACCGGCGCCGCCGACGCCGACCACCTCGCCGATCGCGCCCTCGGTGATCAGCCGCCGGATCGCGGGCACGGCGTGCGAGCCGAGGGACTGGAAGCCGATCTGGCAGGCCACGCCCGCCGCCGCGACCCCGTCGGCCATCCGCTCGAACTCCGCGTAGGACGGCGCGGGCGGCTTCTCCAGCAGGAGGTGCACGCCCCGTTCGGCGGCGGTCAGGGCGAGGTCGGTGTGGGTGGGGATGGGCGTGCAGATCACGGCGATCCGCGCGCCGGTGGCGTCCAGGAGGGCCCCGAAGTCGGCGGACTGCTCGGGAACGCCGATCCCGTCCGGGAGTTCGTCGGCGGTGAGCGGCGTCAGCTCACAGACCCCGGCGAGCCGCACGAGCCCCCGCTCCTGGAGCCGCCGGATGTTGTCGAGGTGCCAGCGCCCGTGCCCTCGGGCCCCGGCGAGTACTACGGGTACGGGGAGGGCGAGGGTGGGGGCAGGCGTGGGGGTGGGGGCAGGGGCAGGGGCGGTGTCGGGGGCGCCGGTCCCTAGGGGGGCGGCGTGGAGGGGTACGGGTACTACGGGGTCCGCGGGGAGGGCGCCGGGTGCTACGGGGGCTACGGGCGCTACGGGCTCGGTGTGGTCGGCGTTGCTGGTCATGTCGTTCTCCTGGGGCCCGGGGAAAGGGGCCGTCATCCTTTCACCGCCCCCGCGCTGAACCCTGTGATCAGCCACTTCTGGATGAAGGCGAAGACGATCACGACGGGCACGGCGGCGATGATGCCGCCCGCGGCCAGGGCGCCCAGGTCCACGCTGTCCGCGCTCATCAGGGTGTTGAGGCCGACCGGGATGGTCTGTTTGGCCTGGTCGGAGAGGAACATCAGGGCGAACAGGAAGTGGTTCCAGGCGTGCACGAAGGCGAAGGAGCCGACGGCGATCAGTCCGGGCCGCAGCAACGGCAGGACGACGATCCGGAAGGCGGTGAACCGGTTGCAGCCGTCGACCCAGGCGGCCTCCTCCAGGGAGTAGGGGACGTTCCGGATGAACCCGCTGATGAGGATCATCGACAGCGGCAACTGGAACACCGTCTCGGCGATGACCACGCTGGCCAGCGAGTTGATCATCCGCAGCTGGGCGAAGATCTCGAAGAGCGGCACCAGGAGCAGCGCACCGGGCACGAACTGCGTGCACAGCAGGGCCAGCATGAAGCCCCGCTTGATCCGGAAGTCGAACCGGGCCAGCGCGTAGCCGCCGGCCAGCGCGACGCCGGTGGTCAGCACCAGGGTGGCCACGCCGACCAGGACGCTGTTCTGGAAGTAGACGCCGAAGGAACGTTCGTTCCAGACCTTCCCGAAGTGCTCGAACGTCATCGGCCAGGGCACCAGCGAGGTGGAGCCCGCGGGGCGGAGCGCGAACAGCAGAATCCAGTAGAACGGGACCAGGGTGAAGACCAGGTAGATCGAGAGCGGCAGATAGATCTGCCAGCGCGGGGCCTCGTCCCAGGGGCGGCGGCGGCCGGTCGGGCGCGCGGGGTCGGGGTCGGCCCTGACGGGGGCGGGGGCCACCGCGCGGCGGGCCTCTTCGGTGATCACTTGTTCTCGCCTCCGAACTTGCTCAGCCGCAGATAGACGATCGAGCAGAAGAGCAGGATCACGAACGCGACGGTGGTGAGGGCCGACGCGTAGCCGAAGTTGTGGGCGTCCACGCTGGTGTTGGCGATGTACAGCGGCAGCGTCGTCGTCTCCCCCGCGGGTCCGCCGCCGGTGAGGGTGTAGAGCAGGTCGACGTTGTTGAACTCCCACACCGCGCGCAGCAACGTCGACAGCACGATGGCGTCCTTCAGGTGCGGCAGCGTGATGTGGAAGAACTGCTTCAGGCGCCCGGCCCCGTCGACCTCGGCGGCCTCGTACAGGTCCTTGGAGACGGACTGGAGGTCGGCCAGGATGAGGATCGCGAAGAACGGCACCCCGCGCCACAGGTCGGCGACGATCGCCGCGGGGAACACGGTCGCGGTGTCCGACAGCCAGCTGGTGCCGTAGGTGCCGATGCCCGCGTCGGCGAGGTAACGGGTGATGCCTGTCTGGGAGTTGTAGAGGAGCACCCAGATCGCGGAGGTGAGGACGCCGGAGACGGCCCACGGGGAGAAGACCAGGGCGCGGCCGATCGAGCGGCCCACGAAGGTCTGGTTGACGATGAGCGCGAGGGCGAGTCCGAAGAGCAGTTGCAGGGTGACCTCGACGACGACCCACTGGGCGCTGAAGGTGAGGGTGCCCCAGAACTGCGGGTCGGCGGTGAAGGCGTGGACGAAGTTGTCGAGGCCCGCGAAGCCGTTGCGCCAGGGTTTGGTGGGGTTGTAGTTCTGCAAGCTGTAGTAGAAGACGCTGATGACCGGGTAGGCGATGAAGCCGAGCATCAGCAGGGCGGCCGGCGCGATCAACAGGTAGGGAAGCCTGCGCGGGGTGGCGGAGGCACGGCGTCGCCGGGGCGGCGCGGGCGGTTTCGCCACGGCTGCGGCTTGGGCCATGACTTCTCTCCGTTCTGGTACGACCTGCGGGCCGGTGCGGGTGAAGCGCTCTCTCCGGGAACGGCGTCGAGGGCGGTCGGGGCGCGGCGGCTCAGCCCGCGTAGGGGTCGGCGACCTTGCCGGGACGGGACAGGAACGCGAAGTCGCAGCCGGTGTCGGCCTGCGTGATCTGCTCGTTGTAGAGGGCGCCGTAGCCGCGTTCGTACCGGGCGGGCGGCGGGGTCCAGGCGGCCCTGCGGCGCGCCAACTCCTCGTCGTCCACGTGGAGATGGAGGGCGCGGGCCTCGACGTCGAGGGTGATGGGGTCGCCGGTGCGGACCAGCGCGAGGGGGCCGCCGATGTACGACTCGGGGGCCACGTGCAGCACGCAGGCGCCGTAACTCGTGCCGCTCATGCGGGCGTCGGAGATCCGGACCATGTCGCGCACGCCCTGCTTGAGCAGGTGGTCGGGGATCGGGAGCATGCCGTACTCGGGCATGCCGGGTCCGCCCTTGGGCCCGGCGTTGCGCAGCACCAGCACACTGTCGGCGGTGATGCCCAACTCGGGGTCGTTGATGGTGCGTTGCATGGCCTGGTAGTCGTCGAAGACGACCGCGGGGCCGGTGTGCCTGAGCAGGTGGGGTGCGGCGGCGATGTGCTTGATGACGGCGCCGTCCGGGCAGAGGTTGCCGCGCAGCACCGCGACCCCGCCCTCGGCGGCGACCGGGTCGGTGCGGGTGCGGATGACGTCGTCGTTGTGGACCTGGGCGCCGGCGAGCTGTTCGCGCAGGGTGTCGTGGGAGACGGTCGGCCGGTCGAGGTGGAGCAGGTCGGTGACGCGGGAGAGGAACCCGGGCAGGCCGCCGGCGAAGTGGAAGTCCTCCATGAGGTAAGTACGGCCGCCGGGGCGGACGTTGGCGAGGACCGGAACGGTGCGGGCGATGCGGTCGAAGTCGTCGAGGGTGAGCCGGACGCCGGCCCGGCCCGCCATCGCGATCAGATGGATCACGGCGTTGGTGGAGCCGCCGAGCCCGAGGACGGTCAACACCGCGTCGGCGAAGGCCTCCTGGGTGAGGATGTCGCTCAACTTCCGGTCCCGGTGGACCAGTTCGACGATCCGCATGCCGGACTGCGCGGCCATCCGGTCGTGCCCGGAGTCGACGGCCGGGATGCTGGAGGCGCCCGGCACGGTCACGCCGAGCGCCTCGGCGGCGGCGGTGAGCGTGGACGCGGTGCCCATCGTCATGCAGTGGCCGGGCGAGCGGGCGAGGCCGCTCTCCAGTTCGGTCATCTCGCAGTCGCCGATGAGTCCGGCCCGCTTGTCGTCCCAGTACTTCCACATGTCGGTGCCCGAGCCGAGGGTCTCGCCCCGCCAGTGGCCCGGCAGCATCGGACCGGCCGGCACGAACACCGTCGGCAGGTCGACGGTGGCCGCGCCCATCAGCAGCGCGGGCGTCGACTTGTCGCAGCCGCCGAGCAGCACCGCGCCGTCGACCGGGTAGGAGCGCAGCAGCTCCTCCGTCTCCATGGCGAGGAGGTTGCGGTAGAGCATCGGGGTCGGCTTCTGGAACGTCTCGCTGAGGGTGGCGACCGGGAACTCCAGCGGGAACCCGCCGGCCTGCCACACCCCGCGCTTGACCGCCTGGGCCCGGTCCCGCAGATGGACGTGGCAGGGGTTGATGTCGGACCAGGTGTTGAGGATCGCGACGACCGGCTTGCCGAGGTGCTCCTCGGGGAGGTAGCCGAGCTGGCGGGTGCGGGCGCGGTGGCTGAACGAGCGGAGCCCGTCGGTGCCGTACCACTGGTGGCTTCTGAACTGCTCCGGTGTCCTGCGGGGCGCGTTCACACCGACCATCCGGCGGCTATCGCGGCGACCTCGGCGCGCTCCTCGGGCGGCAGCGGCCTGCTGGGCGGCCGGACGTCGCGGCGGCACAGGCCGAGGGAGGCGAGGGCCTCCTTGACGACGGTGACGTTGTTGGCGGAGCTGGAGTCCGCGCGCAGTTCCTCGAACCGGCGGATCTGCTCCCAGACCTTCATCGCGGCCGGGTAGTCCCCCGCGCGCAGCGCCTCGATCATCTGGAGGGAGACCGCGGGGGCGACGTTGACCAGGCCTGATGTGAAGCCGGTGGCGCCGGCGGAGAAGTAGGAGGGGGCGTACGGCTCGGCGAGCCCGGCGACCCACACGAACCGGTCGAGGCCCGCGTCCCGGGCGAACGCGGCGAACTTCGCGGCGTCCGGGACGGCGTACTTCACGCCGATGACGTTCGGGCAGGCGTCGGCGAGTTCGGCGAGCCGGGCACCGGCGATCTGCGGGTTGCGGAGGTAGGGGACCACCCCTAAGCCGGGCACCGCCTCGGCGATGGCCCGGTGGTAGTCCACCCAGCCCCCCTGGGAGACGTAGGGGTGTACGGGCTGGTGGACCATGACCATGGCGGCGCCCCGCTCCCCCGCGTGCCGGGCGGAGGCGATGGCGGTGGGCACGTCATGGCCGACGCCGACCAGGATCACGGCGCGGTCGCCGGCCTCGTCGATCGTCAACTCGGTGACCAGGTGCCGTTCTTGAGGGGAGAGCGCGTAGAACTCGCCGGTGTTGCCGTTGGGGGTGAGGGTGGTGATGCCGCCGTCGAGCAGGCGGCGCAGCAGGGCCCGGTGGGCGTCCTGGTCGACGGTGCCGTCGGCCGCGAAGGGGGTCACCGGGATCGCCACCACGTCGGCCAGCGCGGCCCGTTGGGTCTCGAAGGTCGCGCCGCTCATGCCTGGGCCTCCCTGGCCGTGTCGGTGTCGGTGTCGGTGTCCGTGGCCGTGTCGTGTCGGGGGTACGCGCGCTCCACGAAGGAGCCGATGTGGGCGTGCAGGGCGGCGGACGCGCCGTCGGCGTCACCGGCGAGCGCGAGCCGCAGGATCTCCCGGTGCTCGCCCGCCTCCCGCTCCCACGAGGGGGAGGAGGCCCAGGCGACGGCGGAGACGAGGGCGGCCTGGTCGCGGACCTCGTCGAGCATCCGGCCGAGCAGCGGGTTGCCGCACGGCAGGTAGAGGGCGCGGTGGAACTCCCGGTTGGCCAGGGACCGTTCGGCGGTGTCGGTGGCCTCGTCGGCCCGGGTGAGCGCGGCGCGGGCGGCGTCCAGGGAGGCTCCCCGGCGCACGGCCCGGCGCAGCGCCTCGGGCTCCAGCAGGAGGCGTACGTCGTAGACCTCGCGTGCCATGTCCGCGTCCACCATGCGCACGGTGACGCCCTTGTACTGGCTCATCACCACGAGTCCGGTCCCGGCCAGCGTCTTCAGCGCCTCGCGCACCGGGGTCTTGGACACCCCGAACCGCGCGGCGAGTTCGGTCTCGACCAGCGCCTGTCCCGGCGTCAACTGGCCGGTGAGGATGCGGCGTTTGATCTCCTCCTGCACATACTGCGTGCGGGAGGGGATCGGCGTGGGCACAGAGGTCATGCGCGCCTCTCGGAAGTCGCGGACTCAGATGCGGACTCGGATGCGGACTCGGATGCCGATATCGCGTATCTGATCTCGCGTATCTGATCTCGCGTATCGCGTCTCATATATGACGTACGAAGTACGACGCGATGAACGTAGGAGGGGGCGCGTGTTTCGTCAATGCTTCTGACTGATATCCGTGGGCGGATTAGGGGTTCACGGGGTGGGGGTCCCGTACGGGTCGCGGCCGCTGAGGCCGAGTGCGCGGTCCAGCAGCGGGGCGTCGGCGGGGACCGGGACCACGGGCCCGAACAGGCCACCACCTCGGTCGACGGCGACGGCCAACTCGTCGAGCGCCAGGGGCAGTCGGGCACGCCAGCCGGGTTCCAGGGCGGGCACGGAGTCGGCGGGGCTGGTGTCGGTGGTGGGCCCGAGGCCTTGCGGGCGGCGTCCCGGAAGGCGACGGCGAGCCCGGCCAGACGCCCGAGGAGATGCCGCAGGGCACGGTCCGGGAGCGGCGTCGGCGTCCCCTAGGGGACGCTTTCAGGACGTAGGGGGACGCTTTCAGGACGCCGGATCTTTTCCGGTCACCTTTCCCGGACTCCGGTATTCCGGATTCCGCCTCCGCCCTCAGCTCCCGGACGCCGAATGCCGCTGCGTTCTCCGCCGCGTTCTCCGCTCCGTTCTTCGCTGCGTTTCCCGCGCCCGGACGCCATTCCGGTTGACGGTTCTGAAGGGGGGACCGGAGACAGCTCGGAAATTCATCGCCGGTCCGCCCTCAGCCTCGGGCGACCGTCACGGCCTCGCCCGTCGTCGCAGCTCACCCGGGTTCCGTCCGACGGCACAACGACACAGCGCACGCACCGGTCCGCAGCTCACGCGCCCCCGCGAGGAGGCACCGGCAGAGGCAGTGATCGCGTTCCCCTTGAGGCAGCGCACGACGCCCTCACCGCCCCGCCAACGCCCCCCGTACCGTCTCCAGGTCCGCGTCCGACGCCAACCCGGCGTGATACAGCCGCACTTCGGTGGCGCCGAGCCGCCGCGCCTCGGTCAGGTGTGCCGCGAGGCCGCCCGGGTCGCCGCCCATGCCGGAGACGATCGGAAAGTTGGCGGCGATGACGGCGCCGTTTCGGCCCTGTTCGGCGAACGGGGTGAGCAGGGCGGGGCCGTCGGCACAGGGGACGACCACGCCGTCCGCGACGGAGAGGACGTGCGCGGGGTCGACACCCGGGTTGGCGCCGACGTGGAAGGGCACCGGGTCGGCGTGCAGCAGGACCTGGAAGCCGGTCGGTGCTGCCGCGCGGACGGCCGCGACCGCCGCCTCCTGGAGGGTGCGGGCGACCTCGTCGCGCCAGGCGCGGGTGGCCGCCGCCGTCGTTTCCCCGAGCAGCTTCTCGACGCCCGGCCAGCCCTCGACGGCGTCCGGCGCGCCCTGCCACAGGGGTTCCAGGGCGGTGCGCACTCCGGCCGCCAACGCGTCGGCGTCCAGGCCCTGTTCGCCGTATCCGGTGCGGCAGACCGGGCAGAAGCAGAGCGCCATCAGGTACTGGGCGGCCTCACCGAGGGAAACGCCGCCGGTCTTGTCGTGGGCGTGCAGATGGGCGAGGCCGTACCAGCCGAGGGACTCCAGTTCGGTGCCGCGCGCGCCGGGGCGGGTCGCGGCCTCGGCGGCCAGCTCCACCAGATAGGCCCGGGTGGCGGGTTGGGCGATGCAGGGGGCCCACGGGTAGCGGTCGCCGTAGGCGTTGACGAGGCAGGTGCCCGGATGGTCGGCGCCCAGACGGGAGTTGTGCGCGAGGACGACCCAGGTGTGGACCTCCAGACCGGCTGCGGTGAGCGCGGCCGCCGCCTCGCCGTAGGCGTCGCCCGGGGCCCAGTCGCCGGCCGGGCAGGGGCTCAACTCCCGCCCGTTCCAACGGTCGTCGGGCGGATACAGCACGGCCGCGTGCTCGGCGGTGACGATGCGGTGGCGCGGGTGGCGGGGGGTGAGGGCGCGGGTGGAGTGGTAGGCGGCGGCCAGCGTCACCTGGTCCACGCCGAGTGCGGCGATCCGGGCGGGCGCGGCGGGGTCGCCGTTGATGTCCCAGGGGTAGACGAAGGTCGAGGCTTTCACCGGTCCTCCTCCAGCAGCGCGTGGCCGCGTTCGATCAGCAGGGCGAGCTGCCGGACATGATCCTCGGTCGGCTCGTGCAGCGGCGGCCTGACCTCCCCCACGTCGAGCCCGGTCATCCGCACCCCGGCCTTGACCAGGGAGACGGCGTACCCGCGGCCCTGGGCGCGCAGTTCGACGAACGGCCGGTAGAAGCCGTCGAGCAGGCGGTGGGCGGTGGTGTCGTCGCCGGTGGCGAGGGCGCGGTGGAAGGCGAGGGCGAGGTCGGGCAGGAAGCAGAAGACGGCGGAGGAGTAGAGCGTGATGCCGATGCCCCGGTAGGCCAGCTGGGTCTGCTCGGCGGTGGGCAGGCCGTTGAAGTAGAGGAACCCACCCGGGACTTCGGTGCGGACGGCGCTGACGACGCGCTGCATGAGGTCGAGGTCGCCGACGCCGTCCTTGAAGCCGATGACGCCGTCGGTGCGGGCGAGGGCGACGACGGTGTCCGGGGTGAAGACGGCGTTGTCGCGCTGGTAGACGATGACGGGCAGGTCGGTCGCGGCGGCGATCTCCCGGTAGTGCCGCAGCAGCCCCTCCTGTCCCGCGACCACCAGGTAGGGCGGCAGGGCGAGCAGTCCGTCGGCGCCCGCGGCCTCGGCGAGCCGGGCGTAGCGGACGGCGAGCGCGGTCCCGTACCCGGCGCCGGCCACCACCGGCACCCGCCCGTCGACGGCCTCGACGGCGGCCCGCACGCAGCTCGCGAACTCCTCGGGCGTGAGCGCGTGGAACTCGCCGGTGCCGCAGCAGGCGAAGACGGCGGCGGCACCGGCCTCGACGCCGCGTCGCACGTGCGTGCGGTAGACGTCGAGATCGAGGGAGCCGTCGGCCCGGTAGGCGGTGACGGGGAAGAACAGCGGCCCGCTGGGGATGCTGAGCCGGGCGGCGAGAGGGGCAGGCGTCACGGACTCTCCCTGGAGGCAGGCGCATACGGTCCACGGTCAGGCGCGTACGTCCCGACGCGGGCACGTACGTTCTTCTGATCGATGTCCATATTCATGAACGTCGTCACCCTATGAAGGCGACTCCCGGCCGGTCAAGCGCGCACCGAGGCCGAACATCGGCCAATCACCAGCGGAAACGGCGTGGATGCGCGGGCTCCCCGCCACCCTTGACGAGGCCCACCACCCCTCCCTAGCGTGTCCACGCATGTGAACACCCCTCCCCCCTGACGTCACCCGCGCGTGACGTCGGGAGCACGTAGCGCCCCCCATCTGTACAGAGGAGACCCGCGGATGCCCGCACCCCGTACCGTCCTGCTCACCGGCGCCGCCGGCGGGCTCGGCACCCTGATGCGGGAACTGCTCCCGGCCCACGGCTACCAGCTGCGCCTGTTCGACCTGCTGCCCGTCGAGGGCGCCCCGGACGCGATCACCGCGGACCTGGCGGACCGGGCGGCGGTGCGGGAGGCCGTGCGGGGCGTCGACGCGATCATCCATCTCGCGGGCATCTCCCTGGAGTCGTCGTTCGAGAAGATCATGCGGGCGAACATCGAGGGCACGTACCACCTCTATGAGGCCGCGCGTGAGGAGGGCGTCGGGCGGATCGTGTTCGCCTCCTCCAACCACGCCGTGGGCTTCACGCCACGCCCCGAGGGCGACGACCCGCTCATCCCGGTCGACACCCCGCGCCGCCCGGACACCTTCTACGGCCTGTCCAAGTCGTTCGGCGAGGACCTGGCCCAGCTGTACTGGGACAGGCACGGCCTGGAGACGGTGTCGGTGCGCATCGGCTCCTGCTTCCCTGAGCCCACCAGCGTGCGGATGCTGTCGCTGTGGATGAGCCCCGCCGACGGCGCCCGCCTCTTCCACGCGGCGCTGACCGCCGAGCGGGTCGGCCACACCGTCGTCTACGGGTCGTCCGCCAACACCCGGCTGTGGTGGGACCTGTCCAGCGCGCGGGCGCTCGGCTACGACCCGCAGGACGACTCCGAGCCGTACGCGCCGAAACTGATCGCTGAGCAGGGTGAGCTGAATCCGGACAACGCCGGACATGCCTGCCTCGGCGGCCACTTCGTCAACGACCCACCGATCTGGCCGTACTGATCCTTCCGCACGGACGGTCCACCCCGGGGCGGGCAGCGAACGGGCCCGCCCTCGCCGCGTCCGGGCACCGCCCGTGCCCGCTCCCACGTCCCGCACAGCTGACGCGCAGGTCCGCACGGTGGCCCCGCGCCGTGAAACGGGCCCACCCGGGCAGCATCGGGCGTGCGACAGACCTGGTCAGTGCCGCACCGCCGCTGTAGAACTTCCCCCATGGGTCCCACCGGGCCCGAACGGGCAGGTTCTGCGGGCGGAGAGGCGGTTGTCAGCCATGGACGCGAGAACGGCGGAGGAACGCCAGCGCGAGATCGTGCGGGTCGCCCGGGCCACCGGCTCGGTCGACGTCACCGCGCTCGCCGACCGTCTCGGCGTCGCCAAGGAGACCGTACGACGGGATCTGCGCGCCCTGGAGGACCACGGTCTGGTCCGCCGCACCCACGGCGGCGCCTACCCCGTGGAGAGCGCCGGTTTCGAGACGACGCTCGCCTACCGCGCCACCAGTCACGTCCCCGAGAAACGCCGGATCGCCGTCGCCGCGGCCGAGCTGCTCGGGGACGCCGAGACGGTCTTCGTCGACGAGGGCTTCACCCCGCAGCTCATCGCCGAGGCCCTGCCCCGGGACCGGCCGCTGACCGTGGTCACCGCGTCCCTCCCGGTCGCGGGCGCCCTCGTCGAGGCCGAGGCGGTCTCGGTGCTGCTGCTCGGCGGCCGGGTCCGCCCCGGCACGCTGGCCACCGTCGACCACTGGACCACCAAGATGCTGGCCGGTTTCGTCGTCGACCTCGCCTTCATCGGCGCCAACGGCATCTCCCGCGAACACGGTCTGACCACGCCGGACCCCGCTGTCGGCGAGGTCAAGGCGCAGGCCGTCCGGGCCGCCAGGCGCACGGTGTTCGCGGGCGTTCACACCAAGTTCGGCGCGGTCAGCTTCTGCCGGTTCGCGGAGGTCGGCACGCTGGAGGCGATCGTCACCAGCACCCAGCTGCCGTCGGCGGAGGCCCACCGTTACTCGCTGCTCGGCCCGCAGATCATCCGCGTCTGAAAACGTTCGCCGGCCCTCCCCACCGGGGCACCCGCACCCCAGGAACCGCCCCGCGCTGCCCACGAACGCCCATGAAGTGCCGTTATCCACCCATATATTCAGGAGCGATCCATGCGCACCCCGAGCCGACGGAGGCCGCGAGCCACGCTCGCCATGGCCGCCGTAGGGACGCTGCTCGCCCCGCTGCTCTCCGGCTGTTGGGTCGGAGCGGGCGGGTCAGGTTCCGGCGGTGATTCCGTCAACATCCTGATGGTCAACAACCCCCAGATGGTGGAGTTGCAGAAACTCACCGCCGCCCACTTCACCCGAGAGACCGGCATCAAGGTCAACTTCACGGTGCTGCCGGAGAACGACGTCCGCGACAAGATCAGCCAGGACTTCGCCAACCAGGCCGGCCAGTACGACGTGGCGACCCTCAGCAACTACGAGATCCCGATCTACGCCCGCAACGGCTGGCTCCAGGACATGAACGGCTCTGTGGCCAACGACCCCGGCTACGACGAGAAGGACATCCTGGGACCGATGCGCGAGTCCCTGACCGGCGACGACGGCAAGCTCTACGGCCAGCCCTTCTACGGCGAGTCGTCGTTCCTGATGTACCGCAAGGACGTGTTCGAGGACCAGGGCCTGACCATGCCGGCCCATCCCACCTGGACGCAGATCGCCGACCTCGCCGCCCGGGTCGACGGCGCGCGACCCGGCATGAAGGGCATCTGCCTGCGCGGGCTGCCCGGTTGGGGCGAGCTGATGGCGCCGCTCACCACCGTCGTCAACACCTTCGGCGGCACCTGGTTCGACAAGGACTGGAAGGCCCGCCTCGACTCCCCCGGCTTCGAGAAGGCGACGAAGTTCTATGTCGACCTGGTCCGCAAGCACGGTGAGTCCGGCGCCGCCCAGTCCGGTTTCGCCGAGTGCCTGAACAACCTCACCCAGGGCAAGGTCGCCATGTGGTACGACGCGACCAGCGCGGCCGGCTCCCTGGAGGCCGCGAACTCGCCGGTCAGGGGCAAGCTCGGGTACGCCCCGGCGCCGGTGGAGAAGACCAGCTCCTCCGGCTGGCTCTACACCTGGGCCTGGGGCATCCAGAAGGCGTCCCGCAACCCCGACAAGGCGTGGAAGTTCGTCTCCTGGGCGTCCAGCAAGGAGTACGAGGAGCTGGTCGGGAAAACCAGCGGCTGGGCCAACGTGCCGGCCGGCAAGCGCGCGTCGACCTACACCAACGCCGACTACCGCAAGTCCGCCGCGTCCTTCCAGGAGATGACGAAGGAGTCCATCGAGAGCGCCCGCCCGAACGACCCCGGCGTGCAGCCCCGGCCCGCGCCCGGCATCCAGTTCGTCGACATCCCCGAGTTCACCGACCTCGGCACCAAGGTCTCCCAGGAGATCAGCGCGGCCATCGCGGGACGCCAGTCCGTCGACTCCGCCCTGAAGAAGTCCCAGCAGCTCGCCGAGAAGATCTCCGAGGAGTACGAGGGACGATGACCGCGACAACGGCGGCCCCCACGGCCGCGCCCGAGGCACGCACGTTCCACCACCCCCCGGCCCGGCTGCGCGCCTGGGCCACCCGGGCCCCGCTGCTGCCCGCCCTGATCTTCATGATCGCGGTGACCCAGCTCCCCTTCGTGGCCACCCTGGTCATCTCGTTCTTCGACTGGAACGCCCTCTACCCGAAGGCCCGCCGCTTCACCGGGTTCGCCAACTACCAGCAGGTGCTGACCGATGCCGACCTGCGCCACTCGGTGTGGACGACGGTGCTGCTGACCGCCGCCGTGGTACTGGCCAGCCTGATCCTGGGCCTCGGGCTCGCGCTGCTGCTCGACCGCAGGTTCCGCGGCCGGGGCGTGGTCCGCACGCTGCTGATCGCGCCGTTCCTGGTGGTCCCGGTGGCGGCGGCGCTGCTGTGGAAGCACGTCCTCTACAACCCCGAATACGGCCTGTTCAACGGCCTGTTGCACTATGTGGGCGGCCCGCAGCCGGACTGGATCTCCAGCACCCCGCTGCTCGCCGTCGAGGCGTCGCTCGTCTGGCAGTGGACGCCGTTCATGATGCTGATCCTGCTGGCCGGGTTGCAGAGCCGGGACGGGCAGCAGATGGAGGCGGCCCGGGTGGACGGCGCGAGCGACTGGCAGATCTTCCGCCATCTCACGCTTCCGCATCTGCGTCGTTACCTCGAACTGGGCGCGCTGCTCGGTTCGATCTACATCGTGCAGAACTTCGACGCCGTCTTCACGATCACCTCGGGCGGCCTGGGCACCGCCAACCTGCCCTACACCGTCTACCAGAGCTTCTACCAGGCCCATGAGAACGGCCTCGCCTCGGCCGCCGGGGTGCTGGTGGTCATCGGCTCGATCATCATCGCGACCTTCGCCCTGCGCGTGGTGTCGTCCCTGTTCCGCGAGGAGGTGGGCCGCGCATGAGCGCGACGACAGCAACGGCCGTACGCCGCAGGGGCGTTGGCCTCGGTCTGCTGGCCTGGCTGGCGGGGATCGTCTTCGTCCTGCCCCTCGCCTGGATGGTGCTCACGTCCTTCCACTCCGAGGCCGACGCGGCGACCAACCCGCCGTCCTTCGGGGCCGCGCTGACCCTGGACGGCTACCGCGACTTCTTCGGCACGGGCGGCGGCGCGAGCCCCTGGCCGGCCCTGGTCAACTCGACGGTGGCGTCACTGACCTCGACGGTGTGCGTGCTGCTCCTCGCCCTGCCGGCGGCGTACGCGCTGTCGATCCGGCCGGTGAAGAAGTGGACCGACGTGCTGTTCTTCTTCCTGTCGACCAAGATGCTGCCGGTCGTCGCGGGCCTGCTGCCGATCTACCTGTTCGCCAAGAACACCGGCATGCTCGACACCATCTGGCTGCTGGTCATCCTCTACACGTCGATGAATCTGCCGATCGCGGTCTGGATGATGCAGTCGTTCCTGGCCGAGGTGCCGGTCGCGATCATCGAGGCCGCGCGCGTGGACGGGGCCCGGCTGCCGACGATCCTCGCGCGCGTGGTGGCGCCGATCGCCCTGCCCGGCATCGCCGCCACCGCCCTGATCTGCTTCATCTTCAGCTGGAACGAGCTGTTGTTCGCACGCGTGCTGACGGGTGTGGTCGCCGAGACCGCCCCCGTCTTCCTGACCGGCTTCATCACCAGCCAGGGCCTGTTCCTGGCCAAGGTGTGCGCCGCGTCGCTCGTGATCTCCCTGCCGGTGCTCGCCGCGGGGTTCGCCGCCCAGGACAAACTGGTCCAGGGCCTGTCGCTTGGAGCCGTCAAATGAAGGCCGCCGTCATCGAGTCCGTGGGCCGTGCCGTCGTCACCGACGTCCCCGACCCGACGCCGGGCCCCCGCGAGGTCGTCGTCGAGGTCGCCGCGTGCGGCCTGTGCGGGACCGATCTGCACATCATGCAGGGCGAGTTCGCGCCGAAGCTGCCGATCGTGCCGGGTCACGAGTTCGCCGGGGAGGTGGTCGGGGTGGGGACCGGGGTCACCGAGGTCTCGGTCGGCGACCAGGTGGCCGTCGATCCGTCCCTGTACTGCTACGAGTGCCGGTTCTGCCGCGCGGGCCACAACAACCTCTGCGAACGGTGGGCCGCGATCGGCGTCACCACGGCGGGCGGCGCCGCCCAGTACGCCGTCGCGCCGGTCGCGAACTGCGTCAGGCTGCCCGAGCACATCCGCACCCAGGACGCGGCCCTGATCGAGCCCCTGTCCTGCGCGGTGCGCGGCTACGACGTCCTCAACTCCCGCCTCGGCGCCCACGTCCTGATCTACGGCTCGGGCACGATGGGCCTGATGATGCTGGAGCTGGCCAAGCGCACCGGCGCCGCCAGCGTCGACATCGTCGACCTCAACCCGGCGCGCCTTCAGACGGCTCAGCGCCTCGGTGTCTCCCAGTCCGCGGCGAACGCCGATGAGCTGGAGCGCCCCCAGGGCTGGGACGTGGTCGTCGACGCCACCGGCAACGCGGCGGCGATCCAGGACGGGCTGGGCCGGGTCGCGAAGGCGGGCACGTTCCTCCAGTTCGGGGTGGCCGACTACGCGACGCGCGTGACGATCGACCCGTACCGCATCTACAACCAGGAGATCACCATCACCGGTTCGATGGCGGTCCTGCACAGCTTCGAACGGGCGGCGGAACTCTTCGCGAACGGCGTCCTCGACCCGGACGTCTTCATCAGCGACCGCATCCCGCTGGAGAACTACCCGCAGGCGCTGGAGCAGTTCGCGGCGGGCAAGGGCCGGAAGATCGTGGTGGTCCCATAGGGCCGCGACCCCTCCCTCTCACCCGAGTGGATGTTCGATCCCAGGTAAGGGAACGGCAAAGTGATGTCGTTCGTTCCCTGTGCATGACCGCTATGACCCCCGGCTCGAACATCCCTCTCTCCACCGCGCGCGTGGCGGTGGACGTCGCCGCCCCCGTGCGGCTCGACGTGTCGGGCCTGCTGCTCACCGCCGACGGCAAGGTGCGCTCCGACGACGACTTCATCTTCTACAACCAGCCGTCCGGCCCGGGCGTGACCTACCGCTCGGGCGGCGGCACGGCGCCGGACGCGATCGTCGTGGACACCTCCGCGGTGCCGCCCGGCATCGAGAAGATCGTCGTCACCGCGAGCCCGGACGCGTCCGGCCAGACCTTCCAGGGCATCGAGCCGACGGCGACGATCCGCGGCGCCGACGACCACAGCGTCCTGGCCACCTTCACGCCCCCGCGGCTCGGCGCCGAGACGGCCCTCGTGATCGTGGAGATCTACTTGCGCAACGGCGCCTGGAAGGCCCGCGCGGTGGGCCAGGGCTACGCCAACGGCCTGGCGGGCATCGCCACCGACTTCGGCGTGACGGTGGAGGAACCCACCCCGACGCCGACGCCGACCCTCACCCCGGCCCCGCAGGTCACGGCACCGCCGATGCCGCCGACCCCGCCCGCCGGGGCCCCCGCCGCCGCGCCGGGCAGCGGAAAGATCAACCTGGACAAGGGCCGCGTCAGCCTCCAGAAGAACCAGACGGTGTCCCTGGTCAAGGCGGGCCGGCCGCTGCTGTCCCGGGTCAAGATGGGCCTCGGCTGGGAGCCCGCGTACCGGGGCAAGGACATCGACCTGGACGCGTCGGTCATCGCCTACGGCCCGCAGCGCAACCACCTCGACAGCTGCTACTTCGGCAAGCTGACGATCCTCGGCGGCGCGATCAAGCACTCCGGCGACAACCTCACGGGCGAGGGCGGCGGTGACGACGAGGTGATCGTCGTCGACCTCGGCCGCATCCCGCAGGAGGCCACGGGCCTGGTCTTCACGGTGAACTCCTTCTCCGGCCAGAAGTTCACCGAGGTCGCCAAGGCCTACTGCCGCCTGGTCGACGCCGAGACCGACCAGGAACTCGTCCGCTTCGACCTGACCTCGACGGAATCCCAGACGGGCGTCCTGATGGCCAAACTCGTCCGCCAATATTCCGGCGAATGGGACATGACAGCCATCGGCGACTTCGTGAAGGCCCGCACAGTCCGCAACATGGTAAAGCCGGGAGCCCAGGCGCTGTAGACGCCGAGGCTCCGGGCAAGAGAAACGCAGGCCAGGTCCCGGGTCGGACCCCTCGCCCACCGCTCCACTCCCTCTGGGTACCGGGAAGCCGGAGTAGGCGAGGGGCCCGGGGCCGCCGAGCACCAGAGCCGTCGGCATGGCCTCGGGCACAGAACGAGAGGAGCACGCAGTGGTCCAGTCCCCGCCCGCCCGTGCGGCGGTGTTCTCGGCCGGTTCCTGGGGCACCGCCGTCGGCAAGATCCTCGCCGACGCCGGTACCGGCGTCGTCCTGCACGCCCGCCGCGCGGAGGTCGCCGACGCGATCAACGGCGTTCACCGCAATCCGGACTACTTCCCCGACCACGAGTTGCCGCCCGCGCTGACCGCGACGACCGACCCGGCCGCCGCCCTCGACGGCGCCGACCACCTCGTACTGTCCGTGCCCGCGCAGCAGCTGCGGCACTGCCTGACCGGGTGGGCGCCGCACATCGGGCCCGGCACGGTGATCGTCTCGCTCATGAAGGGCATCGAGAACGGCACCCGGCTGCGGGCCAGCGAGATCATCCGGGAGGTGACCGGCGTCGGCGCCGAGCGGGTCGCCGTGCTCTCAGGACCCAACCTGGCCCGCGAGATCATGGCGGGACAACCCGCCGCCGCGACGATCGCCTGCGCCGACGAGGACACCGCCCGCCGCTTCCAACAGGCCTGCCGCACCCCGTACTTCCGCCCCTACACCAGCACCGACGTCATCGGCTGCGAGCTGGGCGGCGCGGTGAAGAACGTCATCGCGCTCGCGGTCGGTGTCGCCGCCGGGCTGGGTCTCGGGGCCAACGCCACCGCCACCGTCATCACCCGCGGCCTGGCCGAGGCCACCCGGCTCGGCACCGCGCTGGGCGCCGACCCGCTCACCCTCGCGGGCCTCTCCGGCACCGGCGACCTCGTGGCGACCTGCACCTCCCCGCTCTCCCGCAACCGCACCTTCGGCGTCCTGCTGGGCCGAGGCCTGAGCGTCACCGAGGCGACGGCCGGGACCCGGCAGACCACCGAGGGCGTCACATCGGCCGAGGCACTCCTCGCCCTGGGCCGCCGGCACCGCGTCGACCTGCCGATCACCGGCCTCGTCTCCGGCCTGCTGCACGGGCGCCTCACCCTCGACGAAGCCGTCACCGCCCTCCTGCGACGGCCCCCCAAGCCCGAACGCTGACCCCCACCCCACCCGGATCAGCCCACCGAACGCCCCGGCGGCGCGGTCGGTGGGCTCAACTCGGGCCCGCTGTACGGCTGGAGGCGACGCCCGCCCGTCTCCAGCCGTGAGGTGCGCTCCCGCGAGGAGAGGGCGAACGGCGCCCCGGTGCACCGGCACACCAGCGGCCCCCTCACCTCCTCGTCACATCTTCGTCGCCCCCGCTGCCAGGTCCCGCAGGAAGTGGCGGGAGCCGATGAGGAACACGACGATCAGGGGGACCACGCTCATCAACGCGCCCGCCATCACCACCGCGTAGTCCGTGTTGTAGGCGATGTTGAGGTTGGCAAGGGCGACCTGGAGGGTGACGCGGTCGGGGTCGATCATGACGACCAGGGGCCAGATGTAGTCGTTCCAGAGCTGGATGAACGTGAAGATGCCGAGGAACGCGAGGGCCGGGCGGAAGAGCGGCAGCGCCACCTGCCGGTAGAGGCGGAAGAATCCGGCGCCGTCGATACGGCCGGCGTCGAGGAGTTCGTCGGGCAGGGCGTTGGTGGCGTACTGGCGCATCCAGAAGATGCCGAAGGCGTTGGCCGCGCCGGGCACGACGAGGGCCTTCAGCGAGCCCGCCCAGCCGAACTCGGCCATGGTCACGAACTGCGGGACCAGGGACAGTTGGGCCGGGATCATATAGGTGGCCAGCAGGACGCCGAACAGGATCTTCCGGCCGGGGAACTCGTACTTGGCGAAGGCGAACGCGGCCAGCGAGTCGAAGAACAGCACCAGGACCGTGCCGACGACCGACACCACGACGGTGTTGAAGAGCGAACCGAAGAAGTCGATCCGGTGGATCACCGCCCGCATGTTCTCCAGCAGATGCGGCCCCGGTACCAGGCGCGGCGGATAGGCGTAGATGTCCTGTGTGGTCCCGGACGCCATCACCACCAGCCAGTAGAACGGGAACAACGACACCACCACACCGGCCAGCAGCGTCAGCCGCACGGCGATCCTGGACCGCCTGCTGCCGGAGCCGATGGCGAGAGGGGCGTGGGAGGAGGAGTGGTCAGCGGCCATGGCGGGCCCCCTTGCGCCAGGAGATACGGGGACGGTCCTCGCGTCCGGAGCCGGACACCAGCCGCCAGTTGATGATCGTGAAGACGGCGATGAGAGCGAAGAGCGACCAGCCGATCGCCGCGCCGTAGCCGAACTGGTGGTCGTTGAACGCCTTCTGCCACAGGTAGAGCACGATGGTCATGCCCTGCTGCCCGGGACCGCCGGTGGTGCCGGGGTCGTCGGAGTAGAACAGCACCTGGGACTCGGTGAAGATCTGGAGCCCGTTGATGGTGGACGTGATGACGGCGAACAGGATCACCGGCCGCAACTGCGGCACCACCACCCGGAACAGGGTCTGCCTGCTGTTCGCGCCGTCCATCCGGGCCGCCTCGAACAGCTCGGTCGGCAGCGCCTGGAGACCGGCGAGGAAGATCAGCGCGTTGTAGCCGACCCACCGCCAGATGATCATCAGGGAGAGGGCCGACTTGATCCCGAACGACGACGTCAGCCACCCCACTCCGTCCACACCGACGGCCCTGAGCACCGAGTTGGCAAGACCCGCCTGCGCGAACACCGAACCGAAGACGATCGTCATCGCGACCATCGACGTGACGTTCGGGACGAAGTAGGCCACCCGCAGCGCGGAGGCGTAGCGCACCTGGGAGTTGAGCAGGAACGCGATGGCCAGGGCCAGGAACAGCATCGGGACCGTGGACATGAACCAGATCTCGAAGGTGTTGAGGATCGAGTGCCAGAACACCGCGTCCCGCATCAGCCACGCGTACTGCTGGAGCCCCACGTACCGCATGGCCCCGATGCCGTCCCAGTCCTGGAAGGACAGGTAGAAGGAGAAGACCACCGGGAACGCGCCGAACACGGCGAACAGCACGTAGTACGGGGAGATCGCGAGGTACGGCGGGAGATGGCGCCGCCACCGGCCGCGCGGGGCGTCGGCGCGGGCGCCGCCGTCGGTCCGTTCGCCGCCGTCGGCCGCGGGCACCGGGGCCGTCCCGGTCGCCGTCGCCATGTCAGCTCACCCCCTGCTGGGACAGCGCCGACTCGGCGGCGTTCATGGCGTCCCGCCACGCCTTGTCAGGGTTCTTGCCGAGCGTTTCCACGTTGGTCAGCTCCTGGAAGACGGGGGTGTTGGCGGTGTTCTCGTAGGGGCTGAAGTAGAGGACGGGCGCCTTCTCGGCGGCCGGTCCGAACACGTCGACGGGGATCTGGCCGCCGAAGAACGGGTCGGGCCTGCGCATCTCGGGCCGGGTGTAGACGGCCGGCGTGGTCGGGAACAGCGCCATCTCCTGGTAGGCCTTGAGCTGGTTCTCAGGACCGAGCATCCACTTCAGGAAGGCGAACGCCCCCTGCGGGTCACGGCAGTAGCGGGTGACGGTGAGATAGGAGCCGCCGTAGTTGGTGGGGCCGTCGGGCAGGGCGGTCAGCCGCCAGCGGCCGGAGGTCTTCGGCGCGGTCATCTTCAGTCCGCCCACGTACCAGACCGCCGTGATCATCGTCGCGATCCGGCCATCGCTGACGGCCGCGTTGTAGTCGGGCGTGGAGTCGATGGTGCGGGCGCTCAGCCCCTGCCGGTAGGTCTCCACCGCGAGGTCCCAGGCCCGCTTGACGTGCGCCTGGTCACCGATGAACCGGTTGTCCGCGTCGACGAACTGCTTCGCGCTCTGGTACAGCGCCATCCGGAAGACATAGCTGATCTGCGAGACCAGAAACGGATGTCCGGGCGCCCTCGCCTTCAGCCGCTTGCCGACCTCCAGGTACTTCTCCCAGGTGGCGGTGGCGTCGGCGACCTCGTCGGGCTCGCTGGGCAGCCCCGCCTTCCGGAACAGGTCCCGGCGGTAGTAGAGCGCGGTGGGCCCGGCGTCCAGCGGGAACCCGATCATCCGGCCGCTCGGGCTGATCCCGCTCTTCCACTTCCACGGCAGATACTCCCCCTCGACGGCGTCGGCGCCGAGGTCCTTCAGGTCGAGGAACTCCTGCTCGTCGGGGAAGAACGTGGAGACGTCGGAGTTGGCGGCGGCCAGGTCGGGGACGTAGGCGCGGGCGGCGAGGCTGGTGCGGATCTTCGACCGGTAGTCACCGGCGATCGGCGAGCCCTTGACCTTCAGCCCGGGCACACCGGGTACGCCCCGGGCGGCGGTGGCCAGGAGCTTGTCGCTGAGGGAGCCGTTCCAGTACCAGAGGCCGAGGTGGTCGGTGCCCGCGGAGACCGAGCCCGAGGTGCTCCCGCACCCCGAAAGACCCAGCATCGCGGCGCCCGCACCGCCGAGGGAGGCGCCGAGCAGACGCCTGCGGGAGAGCGGGGGAAGAGGCATGGGCGCGCGCTCGCTTTCCGGAGGAAAAGTGAGGGGGACAACGCTGTCGGTGAGCGCCGTGAACGTTCACGGGAACGTTTCCGATGAGTATTGGGGTGGCTGAAAACGAGTGTCAAGACACCTGCACGGGACGGGCGTTCACAGGTTTCACCTGGTTCGACGGGTCGATCGAGGAGCGTGAAAGAGCGGTCCCGGGCAGGTGTTTCGAGGGGGCGCGGAGAGGTGTCGAGCGGGGCGTACGGGGAGGGCGCCTGCCCGTCGGAACGACGCCGAGGCCGCCGTTGGGCCACAGGGCACCGGGCTGTCGTCGGGCCCTCTCGGGCCGAGGCCCGGGCCTCCGTCGGGCGGCTCTCAGGCCGAGGCGCGGACCACCAGTTCGGGGACGACCCAGGCCTCCGGGCCCGTGAGGGGGTCCTCGCCCGCGCGGAGGCGGGCGACCTGTTCGACCGCGAGCCGTCCCAGGCGCCGTTTGTCGATGTGCAGGGTGGTCAGCGCGGGTTCGACCAGCTCGCCCAGCGAGAGTCCGTCGAAGCCGAGGACGGCCAGGTCGTCCGGGACCCGGCGGCCCGCGCGCCGGGCGGCCCGCATCGCGCCGACGGCGATCAGGTCGTTGAAGCCGACCACGGCCGTCACCCCGGGCCGGGTCGCCAGCAGCTGCGCCATGCCCGCCTCGCCGCCGGTGACGCTGTGCTCGGGGCAGAGCACGATCCAGCTGTCGTCGACCGGCAGCCCGTGCCGCCGCACCTCGTGCGCGAAGGCGGCGCGGCGCCGGCCGGGGATCTCGGGCTCGCCGTCGAGCAGGCCGATGCGGCGGTGTCCGGCGGCGACCAGATGGGCCACGCCCCGCTCGGTGCCGGCGGCGACGTCGATGCCGACGGCGCCGAACCGGGTGCGGCGCGGGTCGCGCTCCAGCACCACCAGCGGAACGCCGCCGAGGTGACGGGCGAGGACCTCGTCGTCGTTGCGGAAGTAGCCGACGACGGCGTCCGCCTGGTGGGAGAGCATGTCGAGGGCGTCACGCTCGCGCCCCGGGTCGGTGCGGGAGTCCCAGACGACGACCTGCCAGCCGCGCTGCTCGGCCGCCTCCAGGACCCCCGCGGCGACCTCGGGGAAGAACGGGTTCATCAGATCCGGGATGACAAGTCCCGTCGTCACCGCGCCCTTGCGGACCAGGCCCCGCGCGAACCGGCTCGGCCGGTAGTCGAGCCGCCTGGCCACCTCCAGGACCCGTTCCTTGGTGGCCGGGTCGATCTCGCCCTTGTCGTTGACCGCGCGGGAGACGGTCTGCCGGGAGACTCCGGCGAGGTGGGCGACGTCGTGGATGGTGGCCCGGCGCCGGGGCCCGTCCGCCCGCCCGGTCCGTGCCCCGCGCTGTTGATCGTCCGCCCGCACGCCGTGCACTGTATCCGGCCAGGGCGGATACGCGCCGTTGTTTTGGGTTCGGCTAGAAGAGGGCGCTGTACGCGTTCAGTGCGGGCTGTCCGCCGAGGTGGGCGTAGAGGACCGTGGAGTCGCGGTCGATCTCGCCCCGGGTGACCAGGTCGATGAGCCCGGCCATGGACTTGCCCTCGTACACCGGGTCGGTCACCATCCCCTCGGTGCGGGCCGCGAGCCGCATCGCCTCCATCGTCGTCTCGTCGGGTATCCCGTACGTCCCGGCGTGGTACCGCTCGTCCAGCTCGATGTCGTCTTCCGTCAACTCCTTTTGAACGTCGATGAGTTGTCCGGTGTTGTGGGCGATCCGGGCGATCTGCTCACGGGTCCTGGCCGGGGCTGCGGAACCGTCGATGCCGATCACCCGGCGCCGCCGGCCGCCCGCCTCCTCAAGCGCGGTGAACCCGGCGACCATGCCGGCCTGCGTGGAGCCGGTGACCGAGCAGACGATCACGGTGTCGAAGAAGACGCCGGTCTGGCGCTCCTGTTCGGCCACCTCGTAGGCCCAGTTGGCGAAGCCGAGCCCGCCGAGGGGGTGGTCGGAGGCGCCGGCCGGGATGGCGTAGGGCTTGCCGCCCGACTCCTCGACCTCCCGCAGCGCCTGCTCCCAGCTCTCCTTGAAGCCGATCCCGAACCCGGCCCGCACCAGCCGGACATCGGCCCCGGCCAGCCGGCTGATCAGGATGTTGCCGACCTTGTCGTAGACGGAGTCCGGCCACTCCACCCAACTCTCCTGGAGCAGCACGCACTTGAGCCCGGCGCGGGCGGCGACGGCGGCGACCTGACGGGTGTGGTTGGACTGCACGCCGCCGATCGAGACGAGGGTGTCGCAGCCCTGTGCGAGGGCGTCGGCGACCAGGTACTCCAGCTTGCGGGTCTTGTTCCCGCCGTACGCGATACCGGAGTTGCAGTCCTCGCGCTTGGCCCACAGGGCGGCGCCGCCGAGGTGCTCGGTGAGCCGGGGCAGCGCGTGGATCGGGGACGGGCCGAAGAGCAGCGGGTAACGCTCGTACGAGGACAGGGACTTGTTGGCTGCGGATGTCATCGTTCCTCCGAAGGGTCAGTCGTCGTGGGCGAGTTGGGCGAGGCTGTGCCAGATCTCGGCGGTGACGCGGACCGCGTCGGCCACGTCACCGCTCGCGCAGGCCTCGATCAACTGCTCGTGCAAGCCCGTCGAACGGCAGTTGCCGCCCTCGCCGAAGCGCCGCCGTTCCAGCCGGCGGATGACGGGGGTGTGGCGGGCGATGGTGGCGGCGGCGGCCCGGTTGCCCGCCACCCGGACGAGAACGTCGTGCAGGTCGTCGTCGGCGCGCAGGGCCGCGTCCACGTCACCCGCGCCGACGGCGTCGGCGAAGCGCTCGTTGGCCGTGCGCATCGCCTCGACGTCGGCGTCGGACAGCAGGGGCACGGCGCCCCGGGTGGCCAGTTCGTGCATGGCCCCGACCACGGCCGCCGCGTCCCGTACGTCGGCGGCGACGACGGGGGTGACCCGGGTGTAGCTCTGCGGCTTGCTCTCCAGGAGACCTTCGTCCACGAGCCGCGCGAACGCCTCGCGCACGGGCGCCCGGGACAGCCCGAGCCGCTCGGCGAGGTCGGCGTCCCGGACCACCGCGCCGGGCTCGATCTCCCCGGCGACGATGGCGTCCCGGATCGATGCGTAGGCCTGTTCCCTGAGCAGGGTGCGGCGGACGGGTCGCAAGGGCTCCATGAACTGAAATGTTAGATGTCAGTCCGCCGTACGACAAGAGCCCGATGATCGCGGGGCAGCGGGCGGGCGGGGCATGAGGGGCGGCCTACGGCGGGAGGGGGAGGCCGCACGGCCTCCCCCTCCGCTCTGCCGGTGCGCCGCCCGGCGGGCTCAACCGGCTTGCTGGGAACGGGCCTTGAACGCGGCCTTGCGGGCTTCCTTGGCGATCCGCTTGTCCGGGTGCAGCCGGCCCATCGCCTCCAGGACATCGGCGGTGGCGGGGTGCTCCACCCGCCAGGCGGCGTCGAAGAAGCCCGCGTGCTGGGCGGCGAGGCCCTGCACCAGGGCGCGCAGCTCCTCGGAGTTGCCCTCGGCGGCGAGCTGGGCGGCGATGGTGTCGATGGTCAGCCAGAAGATGAGGTCCTCGGAGGGCGCGGGCACGTCCCCGTAGCCGCCCTCGGCGAGCCAGACCCGGGCCAGACCGCCGAGTTCGGGGTCGTCGAGGACCTCGCGGAGCGCGGGTTCGGCCCCCGCGCCGACCAGCGACAGGGCCTGCTGGCAGTGCAGCCTGCGCAGCGGGGCGCCGAGGTCGTCACCGCGGGCGGCGGCGAGCAACTCCCGTGCCCCGTCGAGGGGTTCGCGACCGGCCAGCCACTGTTCGGTCTCGGCCCTGGCGGCGCTCTGCGGGTAGGCCGCGGTGCCGTCGAGCAGGACGTCGGCGCCCTTGTCCGCGAGGTCGCCGACGGCCGGTGCCGCAAGGCCCGCGTCCAGGAGCCGGGCCCGGATTCCGTAGCGGCCGAGGGGGGTGAGGCGGACCATGCCGTAGCGGGAGACGTCGGTGTCGTCGAGGGGCGCGGCGGGTTCCTCGTCGGCGTCGCTCATCAGGGCCTCGTCGACGGGCTGGTACGCGACCAGGCCGACGGGTTCCAGGAGCCGGAACTGGTCGTCGAGACGCATCATCGCGTCGGACACCTGTTCAAGGACGTCGTTGGTGGGCTCCCCCATGTCGCTGGGGACGATCATCGAGGCGGCCAGCGCGGGCAGCGGGACGGGGGCGTCGCCGGGGCCGTCCTCGGAGACGGTGAGGAGGTAGAGGTTGCCGAGGACGCCGTCGAGGAAGTCGGCCTCCGCCTCCGGGTCCCAGTCGAGGCCGGACAGGTCGAGGGTGCCGCTCTCCAGGGCCTCGTCGTCGATGAGTCCGTCCAGGTCGGGGACGGTGGCGTCGGCGAGGACGGTGTCGAGGGCGCCGAGCCAGACGGTGAGGATGTCCTGCGGGGCGCCACCGGCCAGCAGGGCCAGCTCCTCGCCCGCGGCGACGGTGCCCTCGTCCTCGTCGACGACCTCCACCAGACCGGTGTCGACGGCGACCCGCCAGGCCTCGGCGGCCTGCGCGAGGGCGTCCTCGCCGGTCAGCGCGAGGGTGTCGACGGCGGCCGGGAGCTGCTCGTCGACGAGTTCGCCCCCGGCGTCGACGCGGGTGTCGGGTCCTGCCCAGCGGGCCAGCCGGGCGGCCCGGGAGAGCAGGGGCGTGGACAGCGCGTCCCGCGCCAGCTCCGTGTCGGAGGTCAGCCGCACCGGCGGCAGGGGGGAGCTGTCTGGCATCGGCTGGTTCTCCTCGGGCCCGGGAAAGTCTCAGCCGCTCAGCCTAGACGGGTTTGGGCGCATGCCGCCCGGTTCACCTCCTGGCCGGCCTGCGTACATGGCTGAAACCTTGACAACGAATGGGGCCAGGAAGGAGATTGACGCGCGTAGAGAGGAAAAGGACTCCCTGTCCACCGCACTTTCTACGCGCGTCGCCACCGCCCCCACCGGTCGCGGCTCCCGACGTACCCGCACCACTCGTCCCGGCGCCCCTGATGTTCCCCGGAGGGATCACGTTGCCGAGCAAGTCTTCCGCCCGCCACGCCGCGCTCACTGTCGCCGTCGTCTGTTCCGCCGCGTCCACGCTCGTCCTGACCGCGCCGGCGCACGCCGACTCGGTGCGCATCCATGACATCCAGGGCACCACCCGGACCTCCCCGTACGCGGGTCAGCAGGTCAGCGGGGTGCCCGGGATCGTCACGGGGGTGCGGACCTACGGTTCCTCGAAGGGCTTCTGGTTCCAGGACCCGAACCCGGACAAGAACCCCGCCACCAGCGAGGGCGTCTTCGTCTTCACCAGCTCCGCCCCCAAGGTCGCCGTCGGCGATTCCGTCACGGTGACCGGTACCGTCTCGGAGTACGTCCCCGGCGGCACTTCGTCCGGAAACCAGTCCGTCACGGAGATCACCAAGCCCACGGTCACCACCGTCTCCACGGGCAACGAGGTCCCCGCCCCGACGGTGATCGACTCCCGCTCGGTGCCGTCCCGTTACACCCCGGCGGGCGACAGCGCGGCGAACGGCTCGGTCAACGCGCTCACCCTGCGTCCCGCGCGGTACGCCCTGGACTACTACGAGTCCCTGGAGGGCATGAACGTCCAGGTCAAGAATGTCCGGGTGACGACGGCGACCGACCCGTACGCCGAGCTGTGGGCGACGGTGAAGCCGTCCGAGAACCGCAGTGAGCGCGGCGGTTCGCTGTACGGCTCCTACGACTCCCAGAACACCGGCCGGATACAGATCCAGTCGCTGGGCGCCACGGCCGACTTCCCGGTGGCGAACGTCGGCGACACCCTGTCCGGCGCCACGACAGGACCGCTGGACTACAACCAGTTCGGCGGCTACACCCTCGTCGCGAGCGAGCTGGGGACGCTGAAGAGCGGCGGTCTGAAGCGGGAGACGACGAAGAAGCAGGCGCGGGACGAGCTGGCGGTCGCCACCTACAACGTCGAGAACCTGGACCCGTCCGACACCACCTTCGCCGCGCACGCGTCCGCGATCGTGAACAACCTGCGCTCGCCCGACGTGGTGTCCCTGGAGGAGATCCAGGACAACAACGGCGCCAAGGACGACGGCACGGTCGCCGCCGATGTGACGGTGAACAAGCTGATCGACGCGATCGTCGCGGCGGGCGGCCCCAGGTACCAGTGGCGTTCGATCGACCCGGTCAACGACCAGGACGGCGGCGAGCCCGGCGGCAACATCCGTCAGGTGTTCCTCTTCAACCCGGAGCGGGTCTCCTTCACGGACCGCGCGGGCGGCGACGCGACCACCGCGGTCGGCGTCACCACGGTGCGCGGCAAGGCCCGGTTGACGGCCTCCCCGGGCCGGATCGACCCGGCGAACGCGGCGTGGGCGAACAGCCGCAAGCCGCTGGCCGGCGAGTTCGTCTTCCACGGCCGGACGGTCTTCGTGATCGCCAACCACCTCAACTCCAAGGGCGGCGACCAGGGGCTGACGGCGCAGTACCAGCCCCCGACGCGCAGCTCGGAGACCCAGCGGCACGCGCAGGCGACGCTGGTCAACACGTTCGTCAAGAGCATCCTGAAGGCGCAGAAGAACGCGGACGTGATCGCCCTCGGCGACATGAACGACTTCGAGTTCTCCGGCACCGCCAAGGTTCTGGAGGACGGCGGCGCGCTCTGGTCGGCGATCAAGTCCCTGCCGAAGAACGAGCGGTACACCTATGACTACCAGGGCAACCAGCAGGTCCTCGACCAGATCCTGATCAGCCCGGAGATCCGTCGGGACCGCGCGTTCTCCTACGACAGCGTGCACATCAACTCGGAGTTCCACGACCAGATCAGCGACCACGACCCGCAGGTGCTGCGCTTCCGCCCGTAGCCCCCGTAGCCCCCGTACCTCTCGGGCACGACCGCAGGGCCGGCCGAACGTCTCGTTCGGCCGGCCCTGTCGGCGTTCTCGGCGCCCCCGGTCAGTCGGCGGCCAGCCCGAGGACGTGGTGGTACCGGCGGACCGTGCCGCTCTTGAGTCCCGGCCAGGTCTGGACGCGCCGCCAGCGGTCGGCGGGCGAGCCGATGCCGTCGCCGGGGACGGCGAGGGCGTCGATGTGGTCCTGGGCGCTCTCCCACTCGGCGTAGTTGAGGACGCGGGCGCCGTCGGTGCTGAGGTGGACGTGGGTCGATATGGCACCGGGGTGCGGGGCGGGGTCGTGGGTGAGCGCGTCGGCGACGGCGTCGGCCCAGGCGCGCTGCCGCTCGGGGTCGGGCCCCTCGAAGTCGACGTCCACGACGACCACGCACCCGGGCACCCGCCCGCCCCGGTCGGCGGGGCCGAGGCTGCGGTAACGCCGGAACCGTCCGAGGCCGAGCCGTTCGATGCCGGGAACGGCGGTGTCGATCGCGTCGTTGCGTTCCTGGCGGTGGATCTTCACGAAGGTCGCGTGGGCCGGTTCCGAGGCCCACTGGGAGTAGTGCAGGACGGTGGCGCCGTCGAGCCCGGCGTAGACGTGGTAGCTGAGCAGGTCGGCGCTGGGCCAGGGCCGGGACTCCCAGGTCCGGGCGATCGCCTCGACGGCCTCCGCCTGGCGCCCGTCCACCCGCCAGGAGCTGACGAAGACGGCGGCGGCGCGGGGATCGGTGTGGTCGGGGTGGGTGTCGATGCGGTGTGTCATGACCCCAGCCTGTGATCTCAAGTGAAGTTGAGGTCAAGGGCCCCGAGGGAAGATCTCCGTGGCGTCCGGCGCCCCGGACCCACGGGAGCGCCCCGCCGGTGCTGCTCGGCGGGGCGCTCGGGTGCGGTGCGCAGGTGGTGGACCGGCGTGCGGTGCGGCTCAGTTGTGGGCGTGCAGGATGTCGTTCAGACCGCCCCACTCGGCGTTGTTCGGGACGGCCTGCACGGAGCCGGTGACCGAGTTGCGGCGGAAGAGGATGCTGTTCGCGCCGGACAGCTCGCGGGCCTTGACGATCTGGCCGTCGGGCAGCGTGACCTTGGTGCCGGCGGTGAGGTAGAGACCCGCCTCGACCACGCAGTCGTCGCCGAGCGCGATGCCGACGCCCGCCTCCGCGCCGACCAGGCTGCGCGCGCCGATGCGGACGCGTTCCGTGCCGCCGCCGGAGAGGGTGCCCATCGTGGACGCGCCGCCGCCGATGTCGGCGCCGTCCTCCACCACGACCCCCTGCGAGATGCGGCCCTCGACCATGGAGGTGCCGAGGGTGCCGGCGTTGAAGTTGACGAAGCCCTCGTGCATGACGGTGGTGCCGGCCGCGAGGTGGGCGCCCAGGCGCACCCGGTCGGCGTCGGCGATGCGGACGCCGGCCGGGGCGACGTAGTCCGTCATGCGCGGGAACTTGTCGACGCCGGAGACCGAGAGGTGCAGGCGGTGCGCGCGGGCGGCGAGCCGGACCGTCTCCAGGGTGTCCACGGCGACCGGGCCGAGGGAGGTCCAGGCGACGTTGGCGAGGTGGCCGAAGATGCCGTCGAGGTTCTGCTCGTTGGGCCGGACCAGGCGGTGCGAGAGCAGGTGGAGGCGGAGCCAGACGTCGTGCGGGTCGAGGGGCTTGTCGTCCAGGGAGGAGATGACCGTACGGACCGCGACGATCTCCACACCCCGGATGGCGTCCGTGCCGAGGGCCTGCACGCCGTGCTCGCCGAGCAGCTCACGGGTCCGGTCGGCGTCGAGCCGCTCGGTGCCGGCCGGGCCGGGCTCCCCGGTGAGTTCGGGCGCGGGGAACCAGGTGTCGAGGACGGTGCCGTCGGCGGCGATCGTGGCGAGGCCGGCGGCCACGGCGCCGGTGGTGCGAGGAGCAGTCGTGTCGGTCATGAGGGCAACCTAACCGGCCGGGGCGGGCGGAGGCGAACTCGCGGCAGCGGTGTCTCAGGAGCCGGTCCGCCGCCCCCGCGCACCGGCGAGAACCGGTCCGCCCCCGCCCCGAGGGGCTGCGGGCTACGGCGTGGTCACCGCGCTGCCCCGGGCGTTGTAGACGACGGCGTCGTCGCGTGCGCCGTAGCCGCGGAAGACCTCGATCGCCTCGTCCCGCAGGACCCCGCGCACCACCTCGATGCCCCGCTCGTCGAACTGCTCGGCCCAGTCCTCGCGCATCGGGCCCTCGTCGAAGCCGGTGAGGACCTCGACCTCGGGCCCGTCCCCGGCGATCAGCAGCCGCCGTACGCCCGACCACATGGCGGCGCCGTAACACATCACGCAGGGGCGCCAGTTGACGACGAGTTCGAGGTCGGGGCCGCCGGGCGCGCCGAGGTCCCAGGCGGCGAGGCGGGTCTGGGCGAGGGAGAGGGCGACGACCTCGGCGTGGGTCGAGGAGAGCCCGGAGGCGAGGACGAGGTTCACGCCGGCGGAGACGATCCGTCCGGTGCCGCTCTCCACCACGAGGGCGGCGAAGGGGCCGCCGGTGTCCTCCCGGTGGTTGCGTTCGGCGAGCCGGTTGACGAGCCGGACCCGGTCCTCGTCGGTGGGCAGCGTCTCGGGTATGTCGGCGAGTTCGGCCGGGACCCAGTCGGGCAGCCGGGCGCCGAAGGAGGTCGCGAGGGCGGATGTGTCCATGGTGCAGCAACTCCGTGGGGTGCGGGGGCGGTTCAGAGGCCGAGGACGAGTTCCGGGGTGCGGGCGCGGGAACAGCACAGGGTGATCTGCGTGTTGGCGGCGTGCTCCTCGGGGGTCTGCACGTCGTCGCGGTGGTCGGGTTCACCGGCCAGGACCGGGGTGAGGCAGGCGCCGCACATGCCCTGTTCGCAGGAGAGCTCGATCTCGACGCCGTGGTCGGTGAGCACCTCCGCGATCGTCCGGTCGGCGGGAACGGCGTAGCAGGCGCCGGTGGAGGCGATGCGCACGCTGAACTCGCCGTCGTCGGTTGGCTGTTCGTCGGTGCGGGCGGCCGGGGCGAAGCGTTCGAGCCGGATCTGCCCGTCCCGCCAGCCCAACTCCCCGGCCCGCTCGGTCACATGGGCCATGAAGCCGGCGGGTCCGCAGACATAGACCGCCGACTCGGCGTCCGGGGCGTGCAGTTCGGCGGGGAGTCCGGCGCGCACGCTGTCCCCGGCCGCGCTGTGGTGGACGGTGACCCGGTCCGCGAAGGGCGCCTCCCGCAGCCGCTCCAGCAGGGGCGCGTCCGCCTCGCCGGTCGTGTAGTGGTGCAGGGTGAAGGCGGCGCCCCGGGCGGCCAGGGTCTCCGCCATGGAGAGCAGCGGGGTGACGCCGATGCCGCCCCCGAGCAGGATGTACCGCTCGGCGTCGACCAGTGCGAAGAGGTTGCGGGGGGCCGAGATCCGCAGCCGTTGCCCGACGGCGATGTCCCGGTGCATCGCCTGGGAACCGCCGCGCCCGGTGTCGTCCCGGCGGACGCAGATCAGGTAACGGTCCTTCTGCTGCGGGGAGTTGAGGAGGGAGTAGGAGCGGACCAGGGAGGGTCCGAGGTGGACGTCGACATGGGCGCCGGCCTCGAAGGGCGGCAGCGTGCCCCCGTCGGCGGCGCGGAGTTCGTAGCAGCGGCTGGCGCCGGAGGAGGAGGCGAGGGAGATCGCGTGGACGACGGTGTCGAGGGTCTGCGTGGTCACCGGTGCCCCCTTATGCCGTGAAGAAGTGGCTGAGGCCCAGGTCGCGCAGGCCGCGCCGGTAGGCGATGGAGCTGCGGTCGGCCGGGATGTGCACTTCGAGTTTCGGGTCGAGGGGGAGGTTCTCGGGTTTCTGGACCTCGACGATGACCCGGTCCTCCTCGAAGACCGTCCGGTTGAAGTCGTATACGCCCTGCACGGGTTGGTCGGTGTCGAAGTCGCGGGCGATGGGGGCGAACATCCGGGTCATCCGGGCCGACACCGGGGAGGCGGCGTTCATGATGTTCAGCCGGCCGCCGCCCGGGAAGTGCACGACGAGGGTGGCGGTGAAGGGCAGGTGCACATCGAAGTGGCGCAGCCACTGGAAGCCGGGCGGGGCCTGGAGGTCGCTGTCGTGCGCGTAGTTGGAGACGGTGCTCCAGTAGTCGACGGAGAACCCCTTGTCGTGCCGGACGGGCGCGTAGTCGGGCACCTCGGTGTTGTCGGGGTCCCCGAAGGAGTCGAGGTGGACGAAGCCGAAGTGGGCGACGTCCAGGAACCCTTCGAGCTGCCGCCCCGCGAACGCCGCGATGTCGATGCTGGGGCAGGTGATCTGCTGGAACCCGGGCTCGTCCCAGTGCGCCATCGCCGGGATGTCGGGAGCGGCGTCCGGCTCCGGGCGCAGACACGTCCACACCAGGCCGTAGCGCTCGACGACGGGGTAGGAGCGCAGGTTGAGGCGGGCCGGGATCTTCGAGGCGGGGTGCGCGGGAACGTCCGTGCAGCGCCCGCCCGCTCCGAAGCGCAGGCCGTGGTAGGGGCAGCGGATGCCGGTGCCGTCACCGGCGGGGAAGCCCTTGCTGAGCGGGACACCGCGGTGCGGGCAGATGTCGTTGGCGACGACGGTCTGGCCGTCGGCCCGGTAGACGACGAGGGTCTCGTCGAGGAGCCGCACGGAGACAGGCTCGTCGCCGATCTCACGGGACAGCGCGACCGGGTACCAGTACCGGGCGAGGATCGCCCAGTCGTCGGGGTCGAAGGTGCACTCACGGGGCAGGGCCGGAGCGGAAGTCGAGGTCGGGGCGGCGGGCCGGGACACGGCAGCAGTGGTCATGAAGGGTCCTCGTACGGAACCCGGCCGAAGACGTCACGGGGACGCGGGGCCGGTCAGGGGAAGGGAGGCTCAGCGGGAGGGAACGGCGCTCGGGCGCGCGCCCTCGTGCGGTCCCTCATGGCCGTGGGCCACCCGGCCGCGCGTCCACGCCGACCGGTGGACGCGTGCGCGGAGGTCGCCGGCTCGTCCGGGTTCCAGACTCATCGCACGCCACCTCCCTCACCGCGGTCTCCCGCACCGGCCCTGGCCTCCCCGCACCGCAGGGGGCTCCGTGAACCGACAGTGACGGACGGCCGTCTCACGCCCGTTCCGAGATCGTTAACTCCACGTTTCGCCACCCGTGCCGACATCCCGGACCGGCACGACCCCGGTCCCGTGCCCGGCACCCGGCGATCTCACCAACTACCCTGTGCACAAAGCCCGTTGGACCTTCTCGCCTTCTACACTGAGCATCCCCCACCGAGAAGGCACCCCGGCACCGGCTCGCTGAAACGGCCAGCGGAAACGGCTCCCCGCACCCCTCCCGCTCCACTAGTGTTTCACCGCTCACTCACGTCCCCCTCACATCCCCGGCCGCCGCCTCGGGCGCCGCTGGAGGAATCCCGTATGCCTGAAAACACCCCCCGACCGCCGCAGCACCACCCCTGGGAGACCGGCTGGACCGACACCTCCCGGGCCCCCGGGACCCGGCGCCTGTGGCTGGCGGGCGGGCTCGCCCTGGCCACGGTCGTCGGCTGCGCCACCTCGATCGCCGTCATGGACCGGGGCGCCGACCGCACCGCACAGGCCACCGACGCCCCCTCGCCCTCCGACCCGGTGAACGACCCAGGGCTGATCTCCTTCGGCTCGCCCTCCCCGACCGACGCCCCGTCCCCCTCGGGCGGCAAGAACGGAAAGGGCGGCAAGGCCGACGGGGACGACAAGGACGGCGAGGACGACGCGGGCGGCGACGCCCCGCAGACCGCCGGCACCCCGACTCCGGACTCCCCCGCCGGTGCCGAGCCGTCCACGTCCCCTGTCCCGCACCCCAGTTCAGCGGCGCAGCCGAAGCCGACCGTCGCCTGGCGCTCGGTGCGCTCGACCAACTTCCCCTACCGCTACTGGCAGGTCGACGGCGGACTGGTGAAGCTGGCCCAGGCCAACTCCGCGTCGGAGCGCCGCAATGCGACCTTCAAGCTGGTCAAGGGCCTGGCCGACGGCGCCTGTTACTCCTTCGCCACGGCCGACGGCAGCTATCTGCGCCACCGTGCCTTCGTGCTGCGCTCCGAACGGGACGACGGCTCGGCCCTCTTCGAGAAGGACGCCACCTTCTGCCCCCGCGCCACGTCGGTCTCCGGCGCGGTCCGGCTGGAGTCGGTGAACTTCCCCGGCCGCTTCCTGCGTCACCAGCACTTCCGGCTGCGCCTCGACCCGTTCCGCGCGGACGCCGGATACCGCGCGGACTCGACGTTCCGCCTGGTGGACGGGGTGGCCTGAACCCGGCCCAGACCTCCTGAGACGACGAGAAACGGCCATACCCGGAGGGAAGATCCCTCGGGTATGGCCGTTTCTCGTACCGCTCGTGCCACGCTCAGACGTTGAACCCCAGCGCGCGCAGCTGCTCGCGGCCGTCGTCCGTGATCTTGTCCGGGCCCCACGGCGGCATCCAGACCCAGTTGATGCGCAGTTCGTTCACCAGGCCCTCGGTGGCCGACTTCGCCTGGTCCTCGATGACGTCCGTGAGCGGACAGGCCGCCGACGTCAGGGTCATGTCGATCGTCGCGATGTTCGCGTCGTCGATGTGCACGCCGTAGATCAGCCCGAGGTTGACGACGTCGATGCCCAGTTCGGGGTCGACGACGTCGAGGAGGGCCTCGCGGACCTCCTCCTCCGAGGCGGGCTTGATCTCCATGGTCTCGGTGTCGCTCATGCCGTCTTCCTTTCGAACGCCTGGGCCGTCGCGTCCTTCCAAGCCATCCAGCTCAGCAGCGCGCACTTGACCCGGGCCGGGTACTTGGAGACACCGGAGAACGCCACCGCGTCCTCCAGCACGTCCTCCATCGCGTCGTCCGGCTCGATCCTGCCCTTGGACTGCATCAGCTCCAGGAACGTCTCCTGGATCTTCTGCGCGTCCGCCAGGTCCTTGCCGACCAGCAGGTCGTTCAGCACCGACGCCGAGGCCTGGCTGATCGAACAGCCCTGGCCCTCGTAGGAGACGTCGGCGATCGTGGTGCCGTCGTACTTCACGCGCAGGGTGATCTCGTCGCCGCACGTCGGGTTGACGTGGTGCACCTCGGCATCGCCGTCCCGCAAGCCCCGCCCGTGCGGGTGCTTGTAGTGGTCCAGGATGACTTCCTGGTACATCGAGTCAAGCTTCACGGTGTCAACTCACGCCCCTCAGCCGAAGAAGTTCCGTACGTGCTCCAGACCGTCGACCAGTGCGTCGATCTCGGCCGGCGTGGAGTACAGATAGAACGACGCTCGGGTGGTCGCGGGAATTCCGTACCGCAGGCAGACCGGACGCGCGCAGTGGTGGCCGACCCGGACCGCGATGCCCTCCTCGTCGAGGACCTGACCCACGTCGTGCGGGTGGATGTCGCCGAGCGTGAAGGAGATCGCCGCGCCCCGGTCCTCGGCCGTCGTCGGGCCGATGATCCGCAGATCGGGGACCTCGGCCAGGCGGCGCACCGCGTAGTCGGTCAGCGCGTGCTCATGGGCGAGGATCTTGTCCATGCCGATGGCGTTCAGATAGTCGATCGCCGCCCCGAGCCCGACCGCCTGCGCGACCGGCGGGGTGCCCGCCTCGAACTTGTGCGGGGCGGGAGCGTACGTCGACGAGTGCATCGACACCGTCTCGATCATCTCGCCGCCGCCGAGGAAGGGCGGGAGATCCTCCAGCAGCTCCTGGCGGCCCCAGAGGACGCCGATGCCGGTCGGGCCGCACATCTTGTGCCCGGTGAAGGCCACGAAGTCGGCCTGGAGCGCCTGCACGTCCAGCGGCATGTGCGGGGCGGCCTGCGAGGCGTCGATGCAGACCAGCGCGCCGACCTCCTGCGCCCGGCGCACGATCGCCTCGACCGGGTTGAGGGTGCCGAGGATGTTGGAGACCAGCACGAAGGAGACGATCTTCGTCTTCTCGGTGATGATCTCGTCGATGTTGGAGAGGTCGAGGCGGCCGTCGTCGGTCAGCCCGAACCACTTCAGCTTCGCACCGGTGCGCTGCGCGAGCAGCTGCCACGGCACGATGTTGGAGTGGTGCTCCATCTCCGTGATGACGATCTCGGTCTCGTGGTCGACCCGGTAGGGCTCGTCGGCCCAACCGAGCATGTTGGCCACGAGGTTGAGCGACTCGGAGGCGTTCTTGGTGAAGATCACCTCGTCGCGGGAGGGCGCGTTGATGAACGCGGCGACCTTGTCCCGCGCGCCCTCGTACAGCGCCGTGGCCTCCTCGGCGAGCACATGCACACCGCGGTGGACGTTGGCGTTGTAGCGCTCGTAGTACTCGTTCAGGGCGTCCAGCACCTGGCGCGGCTTCTGCGAGGTCGCCGCGTTGTCCAGGTACACGAGCTTCTTACCGTCGTGGACCGTGCGGTCCAGGATGGGGAAGTCCTTGCGGAGCGCCTCGGTGTCGAGGAGGCCCGGCAGCAGCGTCACGCGGATACGCCACCCTTCGTGGTGTAGCTCTCGTAGCCCTCGTTCTCCAGCTTGTCGGCGAGTTCGGCGCCGCCGGACTCGACGATCTTGCCGCCCGAGAAGACGTGGACGTAGTCGGGCTTGATGTAGCGCAGGATGCGCGTGTAGTGGGTGATCAGCAGGGTGCCGACCTCGCCGGACTCGCGGACGCGGTTCACGCCCTCCGAGACGATCCGCAGGGCGTCGACGTCGAGGCCGGAGTCGGTCTCGTCGAGGATCGCGACCTTCGGCTTGAGCAGCTCAAGCTGGAGGATCTCGTGGCGCTTCTTCTCACCGCCGGAGAAGCCCTCGTTGACGTTGCGCTCGGCGAAGGCGGGGTCCATGTTGAGGCGCTGCATGGCCTCCTTGACCTCCTTCACCCAGGTGCGCAGCTTGGGGGCCTCGCCGCGGATCGCGGTGGCGGAGGTGCGCAGGAAGTTGGAGACCGAGACGCCGGGGACCTCGACCGGGTACTGCATCGCCAGGAACAGGCCCGCGCGGGCGCGCTCGTCGACGGACATCTCCAGGACGTCCTCGCCGTCGAGCAGCACGGTGCCGCCGGTGATCGTGTACTTCGGGTGACCCGCGAGGGAGTAGGCGAGGGTCGACTTGCCGGAGCCGTTGGGGCCCATGATGGCGTGCGTCTCGCCCTGCTTCACGGTCAGGTCGACCCCCTTGAGGATCTCCTTCGTGGCGTTGTCGGCCTCGACGGTGACATGCAGGTCTCGGATTTCAAGCGTTGCCATGGGTGCCTCAGGACTCCTGGGTGAGGGAGACGAGCACGTCGTCCCCTTCGATCTTTACGGGGTATACGGGGACGGGGCGCGTCGCGGGTAGGCCGGACGGCTTGCCGGTGCGGAGGTCGAACGCGGAGCCGTGCAGCCAGCACTCGATCTGGCAGTCCTCGACCTCGCCCTCGGAGAGCGAGACGTTCGCGTGGGAGCAGATGTCGTGGATGGCGAACACCTCTCCCGCGGTACGGACGACCGAGACCGGCGTGCCGTCGAGCTCCACCCGCTTGGGGGTGTCCTCCAACAGCTCGCCGAGGCCACAGGCGCGAACGAAGGTGGTCATGCGACCGACGCCTCCAGCTCCTCTTCGATCTTGGTGAGGAGGCGCTCCTCGATGTCCGCGACACCGATCTGCTGGACGAGTTCGGCGAAGAAGCCACGGACCACGAGCCGGCGGGCCTCGTGCTCGGGGATGCCGCGCGCCATCAGGTAGAAGAGCTGCTCGTCGTCGAAGCGGCCGGTGGTGGAGGCGTGCCCGGCGCCGACGATCTCGCCGGTCTCGATCTCCAGGTTCGGCACCGAGTCGACCCGGGCGCCGTCCGTGAGGACGAGGTTGCGGTTCATCTCGTAGGTGTCGGTGCCCTCGGCCTTGGCCTCGATCAGGACGTCGCCGATCCACACCGCGTGGGCGCTCTCGCCCTGGAGGGCGCCCTTGTAGACGACGTGCGAGGTGCAGTGCGGGGTGTTGTGGTCGACGAGGAGACGGTGTTCCTGGTGCTGGCCGGCGTCGGTGAAGTAGAGGCCGAACAGCTGGGCCTCGCCGCCGGGGCCCGCGTAGGCGACCCGGGGGTGCAGCCGGACCAGGTCGCCGCCGAAGGTGACGACGACGGACTTGAAGGAGGCGTCGCGGCCGATCAGCGCGTTGTGCTGGCCGACGTGCACGGCCTTCTCGTCCCAGTCCTGCACGGAGACGACGGTGAGCTTGGCGCCGTCGCCGAGGACGTAGTCGACGTTGGCGGCGAGCACGCCGTCACCGGTGTGGTCGATGATGACGACGGCCTCGGCGAACGCGCCCAGCTCGATGACCTGGTGGCCGTAGGCGACACCGCCCTCGCCGTGCACGGCGATCCGGATCGGCTCGGTGAGCACCGTCTCCTTGGGGACGGTGACCACGCCGGCCTGCTCGAACGCCGAGTAGGCCTGGGCGGCGACCCGGTCCACCGGGGTACCGGCGCGGCCGATGCGGGCGTCGTCGCGGCCGACCCGTTCGACGGTGACGCCCTCGGGGGCCTCGACGGCGACCTTCACGCCCTCGCCGGTCGCGACGGCGGTGCCGTCGTGCAGCCCGCGCAGGCGCTCCAGCGGGGTGAACCGCCACTCCTCCTCACGGCCGTGCGGGACGGGGAAGTCCGCGACGTCGAAGGAGGGGGGCGCGCTCATGCGGGTGGCGACGGTCGACTCGGCGGCCACCGCGATCGATCCGGCGGTGGTGGAGGACCCCACCGTGGAGTTCTGAGCCTCAGCCATGGCTGTCGTAGTGCTCGCTTTCTGTGATCAAGAAGTGTGTCGGCCGACGGGCCGGGTCAGCCGACCGAGCCTTCCATTTGCAGCTCGATCAGCCGGTTCAGTTCGAGCGCGTACTCCATGGGCAGCTCCTTGGCGATCGGCTCGACGAAGCCGCGCACGATCATCGCCATCGCCTCGAACTCGGTCATGCCCCGGCTCATCAGGTAGAAGAGCTGGTCGTCGCTGACCTTGGAGACGGTCGCCTCGTGCCCCATGGACACGTCGTCCTCGCGGACGTCGACGTACGGGTACGTGTCGGAGCGCGAGATGGTGTCGACGAGCAGCGCGTCGCAGAGCACGTTCGACTTGGAGCCGTGGGCGCCCTCGCCGATCTCGACGAGCCCGCGGTAGGAGGTGCGGCCACCGCCGCGCGCCACGGACTTGGAGACGATGTTCGACGAGGTGTTCGGCGCCATGTGGACCATCTTGGAGCCGGCGTCCTGGTGCTGGCCCTCGCCCGCGAAGGCGATGGAGAGGGTCTCGCCCTTGGCGTGCTCGCCCATCAGGTAGACGGCCGGGTACTTCATGGTCACCTTGGAGCCGATGTTGCCGTCGACCCACTCCATGGTGGCGCCCTCGTAGGCGACGGCGCGCTTGGTGACGAGGTTGTAGACGTTGTTCGACCAGTTCTGGATGGTCGTGTAGCGGCAGCGCGCGTTCTTCTTGACGATGATCTCGACGACGGCGGAGTGCAGCGAGTCCGACTTGTAGATCGGCGCGGTGCAGCCCTCGACGTAGTGCACGTAGGCACCCTCGTCGACGATGATCAGGGTCCGCTCGAACTGGCCCATGTTCTCGGTGTTGATGCGGAAGTAGGCCTGGAGCGGGATCTCGACGTGCACGCCCTTCGGCACGTAGATGAAGGAACCGCCGGACCACACGGCCGAGTTCAGCGACGCGAACTTGTTGTCGCCGACCGGGATGACGGTGCCGAAGTACTCCTTGAAGAGCTCCGGGTGCTCCTTCAGGGCGGTGTCGGTGTCGAGGAAGATGACGCCCTGCTCCTCCAGGTCCTCACGGATCTGGTGGTAGACGACCTCGGACTCGTACTGGGCCGCGACACCGGCGACGAGGCGCTGCTTCTCCGCCTCGGGGATGCCGAGCTTGTCGTACGTGTTCTTGATGTCCTCGGGCAGGTCCTCCCAGGACTCCGCCTGCTTCTCCGTGGAGCGCACGAAGTACTTGATGTTGTCGAAGTCGATGCCCGAGAGGTCCGAGCCCCAGTTCGGCATGGGCTTCTTCTCGAAGAGCTTCAGACCCTTGAGGCGCAGCTTGGTCATCCACTCCGGCTCGGACTTCTTGCTGGAGATGTCGAGGACGACGTCTTCGTTGAGGCCGCGCTTCGCTGCGGCACCGGCCACGTCGGAGTCCGCCCAGCCGTACTCGTACTTGCCCAGTCCTTCGAGCTCGGGGTGGGCAGTCTCCTCGATGGGGAGCGTCATGCGGGGTTCCTCCCGGCGGTGCGTGCTGATGCGTTGTGGGTGGTCTTGGGGGTGGTGCGGGAAACCTTGGGGATGAACGTCGTGCAGACGCCGTCACCGTGTGCGATGGTCGCCAGTCGCTGGACGTGGGTGCCGAGCAGCTGGGAGAACATCTCCGTCTCCGCGTCGCAGAGCTGCGGGAACTTCTCCGCGACATGGGCGACCGGGCAGTGGTGCTGGCAGAGCTGCTCGCCCTGCTGCGGGGGCGGCGCGCTGCGCGCAGTGGCAGCGTACCCGTCCACGCTCAACGCCTTGGCCAGGGCTTCCGTGCGGTCTTCGGGCGCCGCGGCGGCGACCGCCGCGCGGTAGGCGCCGGCCTGTTCGGCGATCCGGGCGCGGGCGAACGCGACGACGGCCTCGTCCCCGCCGCAGCGCTCCTGAATCCAGCGCAGGGCGTCGGCGGCGAGCTTGTCGTAGGACTGGTCGAAGGCGTCGCGCCCGCAGTCGGTGAGGGCGAAGACCTTGGCGGGACGGCCCCGGGTGCGCGCGCCGTAGATCCGCTGTTCGCGGGCGGCCACGACGTCGTCGGCGGCGAGGGCGTCCAGGTGGCGGCGGACGGCGGCGGCGGTGAGGCCGAGCCGCCCGGCCAGTTCGGTGACGGTCGAGGGGCCGTGGTCCAGGATGGATCGCGCGACGCGGTTGCGGGTGGACCGCTCACCGGTCGCCAGCTCCTCCTGCGGTGCCCCCGTGGGGGTCTCCCGAGCCTCGCCGACGTTTTTCACAACGCCATTGTTGCGTAATTCATCGGGGCCGGGCAAGCCACGTCGGCCCCGACGGCGGTGCCCTGCGTCACTTAGGCTTACCTAATCTGACCTGCGGAAACGATCACCGCCGGGCCAATTCGGTGGCGCCCCAGGGCCCCGTCGGCCAGACTCCCCGACCATGCCGACACCCCCTCCGACCGGCCCGCTTGTCACCCGGGACAGCCTCGCGGCCGAGCTGCGTCAGCTCGGCGCGGCCCCCGGCGAGACCCTCCTCGTGCACGCTTCCCTCAGCAGCCTCGGCTGGGTCAACGGCGGTGCCGTCACCGTCGTCCGGGCGCTGCTGGACGTGCTCGGCCCCGACGGCACCCTGGTCGTGCCCACGCAGTCCGCCGATCTCACCGACCCCGCGCTGTGGAGCCGGCCGCCGGTGCCGGAGGCGTGGTGGGAGCAGATCCGGGCCACCATGCCGGGCTACGACCCGGCGCTTACGCCCAGCCGGGGGGTCGGGGTGGTCCCGGAGACGGTCCGCACCTGGCCCGGCGCCCTGCGCAGCGCCCACCCGCACACCTCCTTCGCCGCGCTCGGCGCCGGTGCCGCCCGCGTCGTCGACGGCCATGCCCCGGACTGCCGGCTCGGCGAGGCGAGCCCGCTGGCCCGCCTGGAGGAGGTCGGCGCCCGGGTGCTGCTGCTCGGCGCCGGGTACGACAGCTGCACCGCCTTCCACCTCGCCGAGTACCGCATACCGGCGCCGCTGGTGACGGTCGGGCGGCCGGGTCCTGGCGGCTGGGAGACGGTGACGGAGGTGTCGATCAGCGCGGAACGGTTCGACGAGCTGGGCCACGATTTCGAACGTGACCGGGCTGTCGCGCGCGGCCGGGTGGGCGCCGCCGAGGCCCGGCTCTTCCCGGTCGCGGACGCGGTGGCGTACGCGGCGCGCTGGCTGGCGGTGCACCGGCCCCGGGACGAGGAGCCTCCACCGGGGCCGGTTCCCGCACCCGCCGGTCCACCGCGCGGCCCGCGTCCCTAGACTCTGGACCCATGCGAAGCGAGCCCGTGGTCCAGGTGCAGGCCCTGGTGAAGCGGTACGGCACGAAAACCGCGGTGGACGGCCTCGACCTGGTGGCCGAGGCGGGCGTGACCGCCGTGCTCGGCCCGAACGGCGCGGGCAAGACCAGCACCGTGGAGACCTGCGAGGGCTACCGGAGACCGGACGCGGGAACGGTGCGGGTGCTCGGCCTCGACCCGGTGCGCCAGGCCGCCGAGCTGCGCCCCCGGATCGGCGTGATGCTCCAGTCCGGCGGCGTCTACCCGGGCGCGCGGGCCGACGAGATGCTCCGGCACGTGGCCCGGTTGCACGCCCGTCCGCTGGACGTGCCCGCGCTGATCGAGCGGCTCGGCCTCGGGAGCTGCGGCCGGACCACCTACCGCAGGCTGTCCGGCGGGCAGCAGCAGCGCCTCGCCCTCGCCCTCGCGGTCGTCGGCAGGCCCGAGCTGGTGTTCCTGGACGAGCCGACGGCGGGCCTCGATCCGCAGGCCCGCCGGGCCACCTGGGACCTGGTGCGCGACCTGCGTGCCGACGGCGTCTCCGTCATCCTCACCACGCATCACATGGACGAGGCCGAGCAGCTCGCCGACGACGTCGCGATCATCGACGCGGGCCGGGTCATCGCCCACGGCTCCCCCGAGCAGCTGTGCCGGGGCGGCGCCGAGAACACCCTGCGCTTCTCCGGCCGTCCCGGACTCGACGTCGGTTCCCTCCTCAAGGCGCTCCCGGCGGACTGCACGGCCGCCGAGCTGACGCCGGGTTCCTACCGGGTCGTCGGCAAGGTGGACCCGCAGCTGCTGGCGACGGTGACGTCCTGGTGCGCCCAGCACGGGGTGATGCCGGACCGCATCTCGGTGGAGCGCCACACCCTCGAAGACGTCTTCCTGGAGCTGACCGGCAAGGAGCTGCGCTCGTGACGACCACCGCCGACCCTGCCGACCCTGTCGGCCGCTACGCCCCGCAGCCCGGCGCGGCCCCGCTCCCCCGCATGATCGCGGCCCAGGCGGCCCTGGAGACCAAGCTGCTGCTGCGCAACGGCGAGCAGCTGCTGCTGACCGTCGTGATCCCGGCGCTGCTGCTCGCGCTCTTCGGCTCCGTCGACATCGTGGACACCGGCGCGGGCAACGCCGTCGACTTCCTCGCCCCCGGCGTCCTCGCCCTGGCCGTGCTGTCGACGGCGTTCACCGGGCAGGCCATCGCGACCGGCTTCGAACGCCGTTACGGCGTCCTGAAACGGCTCGCCGCGTCGCCGTTGCCGCGCTGGGGTCTGATGGCCGCGAAGACGGTGTCCGTGCTGGTCACCGAGGTGCTCCAGGTGGTGCTGCTGACGGCGATCGCGTTCGGCCTCGGCTGGTCGCCGCACGGCAACCCGCTCACCGTGCTGCTCCTGCTGGTCGTCGGCACCGCCGCCTTCTCGGGCCTCGGCCTGCTGATGGCGGGCACCCTGAAGGCGGAGGCGACCCTTGCCGCGGCCAACCTGGTGTTCCTGCTGCTCCTGGTGGGCGGCGGGGTGATCGTGCCGCTGGACAGGTTCCCGGCGGGCGTCCAGGACGCGCTGGCGCTGCTGCCGGTCTCCGCGCTCTCCGACGGCCTGCGGGAGGTGCTCCAGCACGGCGCCGGTGTCCCCTGGGCCGACCTCGGCATCCTCACCGGCTGGGCGGTCGTGGGCCTCGCGGCGGCGGCCCGCTTCTTCCGCTGGGAGTAGCGGGAACGACGGTGCGGGCGGCCCTGCCGGGGGCGGCGGGGGTGCCCCTCGTGAAAGCGTGCACAAGCCTCGCCCTACGATGGTGCGCGTGCCGAAACTGACCCGCGCCGACGCCGTTGCCGCCGTACGCAACCCGCTCGACTTCATCGCCGAACGCTGGACCCCGACACCCCGGACCGTGCGCCGGGCGGCGCTCGCCGCGCTCGTCATGTCGGTGGTCATCGTGGCGACCGGCGGCGCGGTGCGGCTGACCGGGTCCGGGCTCGGCTGCCCGACCTGGCCCAAGTGCACCGCCGACTCGCTCACCACGACCAGTGCGATGGGCCTGCACGGCGTGATCGAGTTCGGCAACCGCATGCTCACGTACGTGCTGTGCGCGGCCGTCGGCTGGGCGATCGTCGCCGCCCGCTCCGAGAAGCCGTACCGGCGTGCGCTGACCCGGCTGGGCTGGACGCAGTTCTGGGTGGTGATGGGCAACGCGATCCTCGGCGGGATCGTGGTCCTCGTCGGCCTCAACCCGTACACCGTCGCCGCCCACTTCCTGCTCTCCTCGGCGCTCATCGCCGTCGCCACGGTGATGTGGCAGCGCACGCGGGAGGGGGACGGGGCGGGGCGGCCGGTGGTCGGCGCGGCGGTGCGGCAGCTGGTGTGGTTCCTCGTCGCGGCGACGGTGCTGTTGATCGCCGTGGGCACGGTGGTGACCGGGGCCGGGCCGCATGCCGGGGACTCGCGCGAGGTCGAGCGGATGCCGCTGGACTGGGAGACGGTCGCCAAGTTGCACGCGGTGCTGGCGTGGATCGTGGTGACGTTGGTGTTCGCGTTGTGGTTCGTGCTGAAGGCTGTGGACGCGCCGAAGGAGCCGCTCGTTCGCACCCGCGAGCTGTTCTTGATCCTGCTCGCGCAGGGGGCGATCGGGTATGTGCAGTACTTCACGAACTTGCCCGAGGTGTTGGTCGGGGTGCATATGTTCGGGTCCTGCCTGGTGTGGATCGGTGTGCTGCGCGTACTGCTGTCCCTGCGGGAACGCTCCGCTGGGGGTGGGGCGTTGTCGGCGCCCGCCGTCGACGGGGTTGCGGTCGGCACACGCGCGTAGCGCTTCGCTGATAGTGCCGGACCAGGTTGTCGTTCGACTGCAACGCCGTCGTGGCTGGTCGCGCAGTTCCCCGCGCCCCTTAAAAACAGGGCGTTGCCCAGCCGTTGGCAACCTGCTCGGGACAGCTGGTCGCGCCCGCGCGGCGGAGCCGCAGATCGGCACAGCCCCGCGCCCCTTAGAAACAGCGGCGTTGCCCGGCTGTCTCTCTCTGTCTGCACGTTGTAGCGGGCGGGCGGGCAGTGCGGTTCGAGAGCGAGCAGGGGTGGGCGCCAGCGGCGGACCGCGAACCCGGTCCGGCTGTCGAAGAGCGTGGTGCCCGGCGCCGGTGGTCCCTCGGTACGGGCGAGCCGGGCCTCGAAGGTGGCGAGGCCCAGCCCCGTTCTCAAGGGCTCCCCGCGTGGCTCGACCGTGCGCTCCTCATGGTCCTGACGGGGTGAGCCCGTGTCAGGTGTTGCTCGGGCCGCCCAGCTGAATCCCGGCCATCCGCGTCCACTCGTACGGGCCGGTGCGCACCTTCGCCGCGAACTCGCCGTCGAACGTCTCGTGAACAGTGATGCCCGACCGGGTGACGGCCTGCTCGGCGATCGCCTGGCTGGGGGCCACCAGGTCGCCCCAGCCGCCGTCCGCGCCGACCAGCACGATCCGGGTGCCGCGCTCCCCGATGTAGGCCAACTGCCCCTCGGCACCGCCGTGCGCCGCGGCGAACGCCTCGATCTGCCGGGCCAGCTTCGCCGCCCTGCGCTCCGCCTTGGGGTCGGTCACGGCCGGGGACTCGTCCTGCTGCGTGTCTGCCATGGCCAGGATGCTACCGACGGGTAGATCGAACGGCGACGGGCGGGGTGCGTGGCCTTGACCACGCACCCCGCCCGTCGGGAACGTTCGAAAGGTTCTCTCGCGGGAACCCGGGCTCTATCGCAGGAAGGGGTCGACCGCGACGGCCACGAAGAGCAGCGAGACATAGGTGATCGACCAGTGGAACAGCCGCATCTCCTTGAGCTTGACGCCCGTCGCCTCGGACTTGGCCCGGTGCTGGAGCGCGTGCGCCTCCCACAGCCACCAGCCGCCCGCGGCCAGCGCGACGGTCGTGTAGAACCAGCCGGTGTAGCCGAGCGGGGTCAGCAGCAGGGAGACGGCGACCATCACCCAGCTGTAGATGACGATCTGCCGGGCGACCGTCTTGTTGGAGGCGATGACCGGCAGCATCGGCACGCCCACGCGCGCGTAGTCGTCCTTGACCTTCATGGACAGCGGCCAGTAGTGCGGCGGCGTCCAGAAGAACATCACCAGGAAGAGCACGATCGGCGCCCAGGACACCGAATTGGTGACAGCCGACCAGCCGATCAGCACCGGCATGCAGCCGGCGATGCCGCCCCACACGATGTTCTGCGAGGTGCGGCGCTTGAGGACCATCGTGTAGACGACCACGTAGAAAAGGAGCGCCCCGAGGGCGAGCCACGCGGACAGCCAGTTGACGGTGAACCCGAACAGCAGCGTCGAGATCACCGCGAGGGAGATGCCGAAGGCGAGGCACTCCCGGGGGCTGACCATGCCGGTGACCAGCGGACGCTGCGCGGTGCGGTCCATCAGCGCGTCGATGTCACGGTCGATGTACATGTTCAGCGCGTTGGCACCCCCCGCCGACAGGAAGCCGCCGAAGCAGGTGAGCAGCACCAGCGTCAGGTCGGGCACGCCCTGCTGGGCGAGAAACATCACCGGAACGGTGGTGATGAGCAGAAGCTCGATGATCCGTGGCTTGGTCAGCGCCACGAACGCTTTGACACGGGCCCCGAACGGCCGGTGACTCGGGCTCGTACTCGCACCGGGCTCCCCCACTGCCTCAAGGGCGTGGGGGGTGCCCCCACCCGCTGGACGGGATTCGACGGCCGTCACGCACACCCCTACAGAGACATCCCAGCAAGCCTCACCCCGTGTGAAGTACCGGTAAAGGCCCGCGCGTACCACGCCACTGTAGACGTTGCCCACACCTCGCCCTTCGCGGGGGTGGGGTCGTGTTGAAGGGGGGCTCGGGGGAGCAGGACACCCCTTCGATTGAGCACTCGGATGAGCGGGTCCGTATTCAGTTGCCGAACCCGATCGTGCCCGGTCGGGAGGCGGATGTGCGGGAGTCCGGTCAGTCTGGAATGACTCGAAAAAATGCACGTTCTCGCGGGGGTAGGCTCGACAACGGCCGGTGGGCGCCCAGTGCACCGGCATTCGAACATGTGGAGAGGAGCCCTGACCCAGGGTGAGCACCAAGCCGACCACCACAGACCTCGACTGGACCGAGTTGGACCAGCGCGCCGTGGACACCGCCCGCGTCCTGGCCGCCGATGCCGTACAGAAAGTCGGCAACGGCCATCCCGGTACCGCGATGAGCCTGGCTCCGGCCGCGTACACCCTCTTCCAGAAGGTGATGCGGCACGATCCGGCGGACGCCGACTGGGTCGGACGCGACCGGTTCGTGCTGTCCGCGGGCCACTCGTCCCTGACGCTCTACACGCAGCTGTTCCTCGCCGGGTTCGGCCTGGAGCTGGACGACCTGAAGGCGTTCCGCACCTGGGGCTCGAAGACCCCCGGCCACCCCGAGTACGGCCACACCACGGGCGTCGAGACGACGACGGGCCCGCTCGGCCAGGGTGTCGCCAACGCGGTGGGCATGGCGATGGCCGCCCGCTACGAGCGCGGTCTGTTCGACCCCGAGGCGCCGCAGGGCGAGTCGCCCTTCGACCACTTCATCTTCGCGATCGCCGGTGACGGCTGCCTCCAGGAGGGCATCTCCGCCGAGGCGTCCTCGCTCGCGGGCCACCAGCGGCTGGGCAACCTGATCCTGCTCTGGGACGACAACCACATCTCGATCGAGGGCGACACCGAGACGGCCGTCTCCGAGGACACCCTCAAGCGGTACGAGGCCTACGGTTGGCATGTGCAGCGCATCGCGCCGCAGCCGGACGGCGACCTCGACCCGCACGCCCTCTACAACGCCGTCGAGGCCGCGAAGAAGGTGACGGACAAGCCGTCGTTCATCGCGATGCGCTCGATCATCGCCTGGCCCGCCCCGAACGCGCAGAACACCGAGGCCGCGCACGGCTCGGCGCTCGGCGACGACGAGGTCGCGGCGACCAAGCGGATTCTCGGCTTCGACCCGGAGCAGTCCTTCGAGGTCTCCGACGAGGTCCTCAAGCACACCCGGCAGGCGCTGGAGCGCGGCCGCGAGGCGAAGGCCGCGTGGGGGACGTCGTTCCAGGCGTGGCGCACCGCCAACCCGGAGCGGGCCGCCGAGTTCGACCGGATCAGCGCGGGCGAGCTGCCGGCCGGCTGGGAGGAGAAGCTCCCGGTCTTCGAGGCGGGCAAGGGTGTCGCCACCCGCGCCGCGTCCGGCAAGGTCCTCCAGGCGCTCGGCGCGGTCGTGCCGGAGCTGTGGGGCGGCTCGGCCGACCTGGCCGGCTCCAACAACACGACGATCGACAAGGACAGTTCGTTCCTCCCGGCGGGCAACCCGCTGCCCGAGGCGGACCCCTACGGCCGGACCGTGCACTTCGGCATCCGCGAGCACTCGATGGCCGCGGAGATGAACGGCATCACCCTGCACGGCCACACCCGTGTCTACGGCGGCACCTTCCTGGTGTTCTCCGACTACATGCGCAACGCGGTGCGACTCTCGGCGCTCATGCACCTGCCGGTGACGTACGTGTGGACGCACGACTCGATCGGCCTCGGCGAGGACGGCCCCACCCACCAGCCGGTGGAGCACCTGGCGTCGCTGCGCGCGATCCCGGGCCTGAACGTGGTCCGCCCGGCCGACGCCAACGAGACCGTGATCGCCTGGCGCGAGATCTTCCGCCGGTACACCAAGGAGTTCGGCAAGGGCGCCCCGCACGGCCTCGCGCTGACCCGCCAGGGCGTGCCGACGTACGAGCCCCACGAGGGCGTCGCCAAGGGCGGGTACGTCCTGTTCGAGGCCGACGGCGGCAGCCCCGAGGTCATCCTGATCGCCACCGGTTCCGAGGTGCACGTCGCCGTCGAGGCGCGCGAGCAGCTCCAGGCCGACGGGGTGCCGACCCGGGTCGTGTCGATGCCGTCGGTGGAGTGGTTCGAGGAGCAGGAGCAGGGGTACCGGGAGAGCGTGCTCCCGCCGGCCGTGAAGGCGCGGGTCGCCGTGGAGGCGGGTGTCGGGCTGACCTGGCACAAGTACGTCGGGGACGCCGGCCGCATCGTCTCCCTGGAGCACTTCGGTGCTTCGGCGGACGCCAAGGTTCTCTTCAAGGAGTTCGGTTTCACCGCCGAGAACGTGGCCGCCAAGGCGCGGGAATCCGTCGACGCCGCGCGACGCTGACGCTCACATACGACACGTAGGAGATGTAATTCCATGACAGACGCACTCAAGCGCCTCTCCGAGGAAGGCGTGGCGATCTGGCTGGACGACCTGTCGCGCAAGCGGATCACGTCCGGCAACCTCGCCGAGCTGATCGACCAGCAGCACGTCGTGGGCGTCACCACCAACCCGTCGATCTTCCAGAAGGCGATCAGCAGCGGCGACGGTTACGAGCAGCAGCTCACCGACCTCGCGGCCCGCAAGGTCACCGTCGAAGAGGCGATCCGCATGATCACCACGGCGGACGTCCGCGACGCCGCCGACATCCTGCGCCCGGTCTTCGACGCCACCGGCGGGACCGACGGCCGCGTCTCCATCGAGGTCGACCCGCGCCTGGCCCACCACACCGCGCCGACGGTCGCCGAGGCCAAGCAGCTGGCCTGGCTGGTCGACCGGCCCAACACGCTCATCAAGATCCCGGCCACCAAGGCGGGTCTGCCGGCGATCACCGAGGTCATCGGCCTCGGGATCAGCGTCAACGTCACGCTGATCTTCTCCCTTGAGCGGTACCGGGAGGTCATGGACGCCTACCTGGCCGGCCTGGAGAAGGCCAAGGAGCGCGGCCTGGACCTCTCGCTGATCCACTCCGTGGCGTCCTTCTTCGTGTCCCGCGTGGACACCGAGATCGACAAGCGGATCGACGCGCTGGGCACCGACGAGGCCCGTGCCGCCCGCGGCAAGGCCGCCGTCGCCAACGCGCGCCTCGCCTACCAGGCGTACGAGGAGGTCTTCTCCTCGGACCGCTTCACCGCGCTCGCCGGCGCCGGTGCCGGTGCCAACAAGCAGCGCCCGCTGTGGGCGTCGACCGGTGTGAAGGACCCGGCCTACAAGCCGACCCTCTACGTCGACGACCTGGTGGCGCCGAACACCGTCAACACCATGCCGGAAGCCACTCTCCAGGCCACCGAGGAGAGCGGCGAGATCACCGGCAACGCCATCGTCGGTACGTACGCGCAGGCCCGCGCCGATCTCGACGCCGTCGAGAAGCTCGGGATCTCCTACGACGAGGTGGTGCAGCTCCTGGAGGACGAGGGCGTCGAGAAGTTCGAGGCGTCCTGGAACGACCTGCTCAAGTCCACCGAGGCGGAACTCAAGCGCCTCGCCCCGTCGGAGGGCTGAGAACGTTGTCGAGCAGCAACCCGCTGCGTGACCCCGCAGACCGACGGCTCCCGCGTATCGCGGGGCCGTCGGGCCTGGTCATCTTTGGCGTCACGGGCGATTTGTCACGTAAAAAGCTGATGCCCGCCGTGTACGACCTCGCCAACCGGGGGCTGCTGCCGCCGGGCTTCTCGCTGGTCGGGTTCGCCCGCCGGGAGTGGCAGCACGAGGACTTCGCGGCCGAGGTCCATGACGCGGTCAAGGAACACGCCCGCACGCCGTTCCGTGAGGAGGTCTGGCAGCAGCTCATCCAGGGGATGCGCTTCGTCCAGGGCACCTTCGACGACGACGACGCGTTCGAGCGGCTGCGCGGCACCATCGAGGAACTGGACAAGGCGCAGGGCACGGGCGGCAACTTCGCCTTCTATCTGTCGGTGCCGCCGCGCTCGTTCCCGGTGGTCATCCAGCAGCTGAAGAAGCACGGCCTCGCCGACCAGAGCAACGGCTCCTGGCGGCGCGCGGTGATCGAGAAGCCGTTCGGCCACGACCTGACGTCGGCCGAGGAGCTGAACAAGGTCGTCCACGAGGTCTTCGCGCCCGACCAGGTCTTCCGCATCGACCACTACCTCGGCAAGGAGACCGTCCAGAACATCCTGGCGCTCCGCTTCGCCAACACGATGTTCGAGCCGATCTGGAACCGGTCCTTCGTGGACCACGTCCAGATCACCATGGCCGAGGACATCGGCATCGGCGGCCGGGCCGGGTACTACGACGGCATCGGCGCCGCCCGTGACGTCATCCAGAACCACCTGCTCCAGCTGATGGCGCTGACCGCCATGGAGGAGCCCGCGGCGTTCGACGCGGACGCGCTGGCCGCCGAGAAGACCAAGGTGCTCGGCGCGGTACGGCTGCCGAAGGACCTGGGCAGCGCCACCGTGCGCGGCCAGTACGCGGCGGGCTGGCAGGGCGGCGAGAAGGCGGTCGGCTACCTCCAGGAGGAGGGCATCGACCCCAAGTCGAAGACCGACACCTACGCCGCGATCAAGGTCGAGGTCGACAACCGCCGCTGGGCGGGCGTCCCCTTCTACCTGCGCACCGGCAAGCGCCTCGGCCGCCGGGTCACCGAGATCGCCGTCGTCTTCCAGCGGGCCCCGCACTCCCCCTTCGACCACACGGCGACGGAGGAGCTGGGCAAGAACGCGATCGTCATCCGCGTCCAGCCCGACGAGGGCGTCACGGTCCGGTTCGGCTCGAAGGTGCCGGGCACCTCGATGGAGATCCGGGACGTGTCGATGGACTTCGCGTACGGCGAGTCCTTCACCGAGTCCAGCCCGGAGGCGTACGAGCGGCTCATCCTCGATGTGCTGCTGGGCGACTCGAACCTCTTCCCGCGCACCGAGGAGGTCGAGCTGTCCTGGAAGATCCTCGACCCGATCGAGCAGTACTGGGACCGGCACGGCAAGCCCGCCCAGTACGCGTCCGGCACCTGGGGGCCGGTCGAGGCGGACGAGATGCTGGAGCGAGACGGACGGAGCTGGCGCCGGCCATGAAGATAGATCTGACGGACACCACGGCCAGCAAGATCAACAAGGCGCTGGTGCAGGGCCGCCGGGCGATCGGCACACCGGCCGTCGGCATGGTCCTGACCCTCGTCATCGTCACCGACGAGGAGAACGCCTACGACGCCCTGAAGGCGGCGAACGACGCCTCCCGCGAGCACCCCTCGCGCACCCTCGTCGTCGTCCGGCGCGTCTCGCGCACCTCCCGGGACCGCACGGCGTCCCGCCTGGACGCCGAGGTGCGCCTCGGGGTCGAGGCGGGCACCGGCGAGACGGTGGTGCTGCGCCTGTACGGCGAGGTGGTGGACCACGCGCAGTCGGTGGTCCTGCCGCTGCTGCTGCCGGACGCCCCGGTGGTGGTCTGGTGGCCGGTGGACGCGCCGCTGGACCCGGCGAAGGACCCGCTGGGCGCTCTCGCCCAGCGCCGGGTGACGGACACCTACGCGTCCGAGCAGCCGGTCCGGGACCTCGGTGCCCGCGCCGACACCTACACCCCCGGCGACACCGACCTGTCCTGGACCCGCATCACGCCCTGGCGTTCGATGCTGGCGGCCGCGCTCGACCAGGTCACCTGTGAGGTGGCCGCGGTCGAGGTGGAGGGCGAGGAGTTCAACCCGAGCTGCGAACTGCTGGCGATGTGGCTCGCGGACCGGCTCGACGTGCCGGTGAAGCGGTCGCTGTCCACGGGCCCGGGTCTGACGGCGGTCCGCATGGACACCGACTGCGGCCCGATCGTCCTGGACCGCGCCGACGGTGCGCTGGCGACGCTCTCCATCGAGGGCCAGCCGGACCGCGGGGTCGCGCTGAAGCGCCGCGAGACGGCCGAGCTGATCGCGGAGGAACTGCGTCGGCTCGACCCGGACGACACCTACGCCTCGGCCCTGCGCTTCGGCGTGGACCGGCTGAACGCGGAGGCGGAGAAGGCGGAGGCCGAGGCGGAGTCCAAGGCGGAGTCCAAGGCCGAATCCACGGCGGGGTCGGCGGCTCCGGCCGAGGCCGGGGCCGGGGCCGGTGCGTCGGGAACGGCGGCGAAGTCGTCGTCGGCCGCGACGCCCGCGAAGAAGGCTCCCGCCAAGAAGACCGCGGCGAAGAAGGCGGCGGCGAAGTGAACACGCCGCAGCTGGTCGTGCACCGCGACAAGGAGCTGATGGCCGAGGCCGCCGCGGCCCGCCTGATCACGCGGATCGTGGACGCGCAGGCCTCCCGGGGCTCCGCGTCCGTGGTCCTCACGGGCGGCCGCAACGGCAACGGCCTGCTCGCCGCGCTGGCGTCGGCTCCCGCCCGGGACGCCGTCGACTGGGCCCGCCTCGACCTGTGGTGGGGCGACGAGCGCTTCCTGCCGGAGGGCGACCCGGACCGCAATGTCACGCAGGCCCGCGCGGCTCTGCTGGACGCGGTGCCGCTGGACCCGGAGCGCGTGCACGCCATGCCCGCCTCCGACGGACCGTACGGCTCGGACGTCGACGCGGCGGCCGAGGCCTACGCGGCCGAACTGGCTCGCGCCGCCCGGCCCGAGGACCACGGCCCGGTGCCCTCCTTCGACGTGCTGATGCTCGGCGTCGGCCCGGACACCCACGTGGCGTCGCTCTTCCCCGAGCTGCCCGCGGTCCGGGAGACGGAGCGCACGGTGGTCGGCGTCCACGGCGCGCCCAAGCCGCCGCCGACCCGGGTGACCCTCACCCTGCCGGCGATCCGGGCGGCCCGCGAGGTGTGGCTGCTCGCGGCGGGCGAGGACAAGGCGGAGGCGGCGGAGATCGCCCTCTCCGGCGCGGGTGAGATCCAGGCACCGGCGGCAGGCGCGTACGGCCGCCGCCGCACCCTGTGGCTCCTGGACGCGGCAGCGGCCTCCCGGCTCCCCCGAGCCCTCTACCCCCCGGCGACGTCGTAGCGAGCACCCGCGCAGAACACCACCAGTGCGGCGGAGGTCCCAGGACCACCGCCGCACTGGCGTGTCCGGGGGGCGCGGCCTTACCCAACGTCCGTACAGCGAACGCCGGTTGGCCGCTCCCCGGCCGGGCCGACCGGAACGGAGCACCGGAGGCTCGCGCCCCTCGCCCCGCTTCCCCGCGCGAAGACCCTGGGCAACGAGCGTACGGCTCACGCCCGTTGCGGGAGCCCCGGCCGCGACGACCGAGGCGAACCGCCAAAGACCCCGCACCCCGCCCCGCACCCACCCACGAAGACTCCCCACCCTCCTCAACGACCTTGCCGCGCGGGCCGGTTGAGGGGAGGCCCCACGGGGACGGGGAGGCCGGGCCGGAACGACGGAGACCCCGCGCCCCCGCCCCACGTCCGCGTACCGAGACTCTCCGCCCCGCCCAACAGCCCTACCGCGAGCCCCGGTTGTGCCGGCACCTCAACGACCTTGCCGCACAGGCCGGTTGAGGGGACGCCCCACGGGGACGGGGAGACCGGGCCGGAACGCCAAAGACCCCGCACCCCGCCCCGCACCCACCCACGAAGACTCCCCACCCTCCTCAACGACCGCACCCCCGGCACCTCAACGACCTTGCCGCACGGGCCGGTTGAGGGGACGCCCCACGGGGACGGGGAGGCCGGGCCGGAACGACGGAGACCCCGCGCCCCCGCCCCACGTCCGCGTACCGAGACTCTCCGCCCCGCTCAACAGCCCTACCGCGAGCCCCGGCTGCGCCGGCACCTCAACGGCCTTGCCGCACAGGCCGGTTGAGGGGATGCCCCACAGGGACGGGGAGGCCGGGCCGCAACGACGGAGACCCCGCGCCCCCGCCCCACGTCCACGTACCGAGACTCTCCGCCCCGCTCAACAGCCCTACCGCGCACCCCGGTTGTGCCGATTCCCCGGCTGCGGTGGCCACGGCAGATGCGGGGCGCTGTACGGGTTGCCGTGGGGATGCGCGTACGGGTTTCCCTGGGGCGGGACGGGGCCGTGGCCCGGTATGGAGGACGGGGGCGCCGGGGTGAGCCGGGGCAGGGTCGCCGGGTGGGCGGCGAGGCGGATGCCGTACCGGGAGCGCAGACGGCGCAGTTCCAGGAGGGCGATGCCCGTGACGGTGACCGGCGCGCCGAGGATGAAGATCACGCCCATGGTGAGGCTCAGGCCGTGCAGATCGCCGGTGAGCAGGTCGGGGAGGGCCATCAGCCAGGTCGTCACCATGGCCAGCAGCGCGGGCAGACCCCGGTGCACGGCGGCCGTGCCGAAGAAGTTGCCGGTGAGCCGGACGGCACCGGCGACCACGAAGACGACCAGCCAGAGCACCACGAACTTCAGCAGAAACCCGGGCAGCGCCCCGAAGACATCGCTCCACCGCAACAGCAGATAGGTGACAAGGACCGAGCCGACGAACAGCGCCAGCAGCTTGAACGCGTCGGACAGCGGCCCCCGCAGCTGTCCCACCGTCCCAGAGCGCCGCCACACCCACAGCATCACGCCGACCGTGAGCGGGGTGAGGAGGAAGAGGACGACCGACGCGGTCGCCGCGTTCCCCACGATCTCGTCGAAGGAGAACCCGCCCTCGACGTAGGTGTAGACGCCGAGGGCGGCGAACGCCCCGGCGACGACCCTGATCCGTTTGAGCTTCTCCACGGTCGGGTCGACCGATTCCGGAATCCAGGCCGGGTGGAACACCGCCCGCGCCACCTGATGCGGCTTCAGCAGGCTCTTGGCGGTCAACGTGCCGCCGGTCCACCGTCCGCGTGCGTTCGTCACTGCGCTCCCCCGAGCGGTCGTGCGGATGATCGACGGGAGTCTACGGGAACGGCCGGCCCCGCGCCGCCCGCTCCCGGCTCCCCTTGGCGCTAACGGCCGCGCAGCTCCCGGTACTTGGCGACCAGGGCGACGCTCGACGCGTCCAGTCCCGGTACCTCCGTGCCCTCGGTGAGGGCGGGTTCGACGCGCTTGGCGAGGACCTTGCCCAGCTCCACGCCCCACTGGTCGAAGGAGTCGATGTGCCACACCGCGCCCT
>NZ_JBIVVA010000016.1:0-74531 GCF_044757465.1 Streptomyces sp. NPDC091279
GCGTGCACCGCCGGGACGACGTTCTCCCCGTCGACCTCGACCACCGCACCCCGCGGCGCACGCAACGCCGTGTGCAACACCGCCCGGTCCTCGGTCGTATTGATCTTCTCGCCCCGGAACATGGCGTCCCGCAGCCCGAACACCCCGGTCGCGGCGGCGAGTTCACGCAGCAGCGCCAGCGTCTCGTCGGTGACCAGGTGCTTGGAGTGGTCGATGTACAGGTCGCCGACCTGGAGGGTGTAGCCGGTACCGCGCCCCGGGTCGGCCGCGAACAGCTCTCGCAGGGAGGTGCCGGCGAGTGCGTCCCTGTGCGCGGCCAACGCGGCCCACTCGGGCGTCCGGTCGAGCCTGTTGCGGCCGTCTGCGTTCATTCGACTTCAGCCTTCTTTCGTACCTGACCCTGCTGTCCGCTGGCGCCGCCCAACCTAATTGATCAACCGGACGCGCGACTGGTCACGGCCTCGGCGGGCGGCGCGTCCACGGATACGTGCGCCGCCCGCCCCGGTATCAACGCGGCGACCGACAGCACGAAGAACCCGGCCGCGAGGAGCGGCGGCGTGTGCGCTCCCCAGGCCGCCACGGCGGCCCCGCCGAGCAGGGCGCCCACCGGTGCCCCGGCGACGCCGAGGGTACGGAAGGCCGAACTGACCCGGCCCAACAGCTCACCCGGGGTGCGCTGTTGCATCAACGTCGTGGTGTTGACGTTCCACACCATGCCCATGAACCCGAAGACGGCCATCGCCCCCACCAGGGCGGCCAGGCTGCGCACCGTGCCCATGACGACGAGCGCCCCGATCTGGACGGTCCCCGCGCACAGCACCGCCCCCACCTGCCCCACCCGGGCGACCAGCCACCGGTTGCCCACTCCCCCGGCGAGTCCGCCGACCGTGTAGGCGGTCACCGTGGCCGCGTACCCGGCGCTGCCCGCGCCCAGCCGGTCGGTGACCAGGAGCACCAGGGTGGCGATGAGGGCGCCCATACCGACGTTGCACAGGGCGGTGGCCGCGCACAGTCCGCGCAGTGCCCGGTCGCCGCGCAGGGTGCGCAGTCCGTCCGCCATCTCCCGGCGCAGGGTGCTGCCCGCGGGCCGGGGCGGTCGCTCGGGTGCGGCGGTGCGCAGCGAGGCCACCAGCGCCGCCGCGGCCAGGAACGTCACCGCGTCCGCCCCGAACGGCACGGCGGCGCCGGTGGCCAGGAGCAGCGGCACGACGGGGGCGCCCAGCAGGCCTCCGGCGATTCTCTGACCGGTCATCAGACGGGCGTTGGCGCTGCCCAGGGACGCGCGGTCGACCAGGGCGGGCAGCAGGGCCGTCGCCGCGTTGTCGAAGAGGGTCTGGAGGGTGGTGAGGGCGAAGGCCAGGGCGATCAGCAGGGCGATGGAGGCGTGTCCGAGGCCGACGGCGAGGGCGAAGCAGGCCATGAGCAGGCCGCGTACCGCGTCCACCGTCCACATCGCGCGCCGCTGGTCCACCCGGTCGGCCACCGCGCCGCCGAGCAGGCCGAACAGGAGCCAGGGCAGATAGCCGCAGGCGCTGACCGAGGCGATGAGCAGGGGGTCGTCGGTCAGGGAGGCGGCGGTCAGCGGCAGCGCGGCCGTGCGCAGCGCGTCACCGAAGCTGGAGAGCACGGCGGCGCCCCACAGCCGCCCGAACCCACCGCGCCACGCGAGCGCACGCCCGCCCCCGACCTGGTCGTCGATCGCCATGATGTCCCCCCACGATTCCGATGCACACACCGTAGAGGGCACCACTGACAATCGGCCCTCGGACGGTGTACGGACAGCCCTCGGACAGGGGGTGAAACAGATCCGGCCAGCCACTTCACAGTGTCTGGCCGTCCCGACTCCTAGATCTCGCCCCGCAGTTTGGCGAGCGCCTCGGCGAGGATCGCCTCGCCGTCCGCGTCGCTGCGTCGCTCGCGGACGTAGGCGAGGTGGGTCTTGTAGGGCTCGGTACGGGGCGGGGCCGGCGGGTTGTCCCGGTCCTGTCCGGCCGGGAAGCCGCAGCGCGGGCAGTCCCAGGTATCGGGCACCTGCGCGTCGCTCGCGAAGCTGGGCTGTGTCTCGTGCTCGTTGGAGCACCAGAAGGAGATGCGCAGTCGCGGCGCGGACTCGCCACGCTCGGCCTCGCCCATCGGCCCCGCCCCGACCCGGCTACCACGGATCGCGTTGCCACTTGCCACGGTCGTAACTCCCTGCGTGATGGTGCCGCGAAGCGACTCGGCGTTTCGCTCCGCTGCGAGCGCCTCAGTCTACGTAAGGCCCAACGCGCGTCCAGTGGTTGGAGTTACAGCCCTCACACAAAGACGCAAGCCCCATGATAGGCCGCGCTCAGGTGCGCGTACCGAACATGGGGCCTTACGTGCGGAATACGTGGGGGAATGTGCGTCCGGGTCAGGTGTTCGTCTTCATCACGATGGCGAGGACCACGATGCACGCGAACCAGAGCAGACCGATCACCACGGTGATGCGGTCGAGGTTGCGCTCGGCGACCGAGGAGCCACCGACGGACGACTGCATGCCGCCACCGAACATGTCGGAGAGGCCGCCACCCTTTCCCTTGTGCATCAGCACCAGCAGCATCAGCAGCAGGCTGAAGACGATCAGGGCGATCGAGAACCCCAAAACCACGGCTGGACCAACTTCCTCGGATTCGGATGTACGACGGGGGCAGAGGGGCGTACCGCTCTGCCCCCGCAAGAGTACGACGGATCGCCGCTACGGCCTACTCACCGCTTCACTGGTCGCGGAACCGCACGATCTTGACGAACTCGTCGGTGTCCAGCGAGGCGCCGCCGACGAGGGCGCCGTCGATGTCGGGCTGCGCCATGATCTCGGCGACGTTGCCGGACTTGACGGAGCCGCCGTACTGGATGCGGACCGTGTCGGCCAGCTCCTGCGAGTACAGCTCGGCGACCTTGCCGCGGATGGCGGCGCAGACCTCCTGCGCGTCACCGGCGCCGCAGACCTTGCCGGTGCCGATGGCCCAGACCGGCTCGTAGGCGATCACGACGGACTCGGCCTGCTCGGCGGGGAGGTCCTTGAGGCCGCCCTCGACCTGGGCGAGGGTGTGGGCGACGTGCTCGCCCGCCTCGCGGACCGCCAGTTCCTCGCCGACGCACAGGATCGGGGTCAGGCCGTGCTTGAACGCGGCCTTCGCCTTGGCGTTGACGACGACGTCGTCCTCGCGGTGGTACTGGCGGCGCTCGGAGTGGCCGACGACCACGTACGTGCACTTCAGCTTGGCCAGCATGGGGCCCGAGATCTCGCCGGTGAAGGCACCGGAGTCGTGCGCCGAGATGTCCTGGGAGCCGTACTTGATCTTGAGCTTGTCGCCGTCGACGAGGGTCTGCACGGAGCGCAGGTCGGTGAAGGGCGGCAGGACGGCGACCTCGACGGCCTCGTAGTCCTTGTCGGCCAGGGCGAAGGCGAGCTTCTGGACGTGCGCGATGGCCTCAAGGTGGTTGAGGTTCATCTTCCAGTTGCCCGCCATGATCGGCGTGCGCGTGCTCATCGGGGTCAGTCCTCCAGTGCGGCGAGACCGGGGAGCGTCTTGCCCTCAAGGTATTCGAGGGAGGCGCCGCCGCCGGTCGAGATGTGTCCGAATGCCGACTCGTCGAAGCCCAGGGTGCGCACGGCCGCGGCGGAGTCGCCGCCGCCGACGACCGAGAAGGCCGGCGAGTCGACGAGGGCCTGGGCGACGGCCCGGGTGCCCTCGGCGTAGTCGGGGTGTTCGAAGACGCCCATGGGGCCGTTCCAGAAGACGGTGGCCGCGTCGGCGAGCTTCGAGGCGTACAGCTTGCGGGACTCGGGGCCGATGTCCAGCCCCTCCTGGTCGGCCGGGATCTGGTCCGCGGCGACGGTCGTGGGGTGGGCCGGGGTCAGGCCCTTCAGGTCCGGGAACTCCGTCGACACCAGCACGTCGACGGGCAGGACCAGCTCGACGCCGGTCTCCTTCGCCCGCGCGATGTACTCGGTGACGGCGGGGACCTGGTCCTCCTGGAGGAGGGAGATGCCGACCTCGTGGCCCTGCGCCTTGAGGAAGGTGTAGGCCATGCCGCCGCCGATGAGGATGCGGTCGGCCTTCTTGAGCAACTCGTCGATGACGGCGAGCTTGTCGGAGACCTTGGCACCGCCGAGGGCGACGACGTAGGGGCGCTGGACGTCGTCGGTGAGCTTCTTCAGGACGCCGACCTCGGTGGCGATGAGGTAGCCGGCGTAGTGCGGCAGCCGGGCCGGGAGGTCGAACACGGAGGCGTGCTTGCGGTGCACGGCGCCGAAGCCGTCACCGACGTAGATGTCCGCGAGGGCGGCGAGCTGGTCGGCGAACGCGCCGCGCTCGGTGTCGTCCTTGGCGGTCTCGCCGGCGTTGAAGCGGAGGTTCTCGATGACCGCGACCTGGCCGGGCTCAAGGCCGTTGACCGCGTCGTGGGCGGCGGGGCCGACGGTGTCCTGGGCGAACGCGACGGGCGCGCCGAGGAGTTCACCGAGCCGCTCGGCGGCCTGGAGCAGGGAGAACGCCGGGTCGGGGGCGCCCTTGGGGCGGCCGAGGTGCGAGGCGACGACCACCTTGGCGCCCGCCTCGGCGAGGGCCTTGACGGTCGGCAGGACGGCACGGATGCGGCCGTCGTCGGTGATGAGGCCGTCGGCCATCGGGACGTTCAGGTCGGCGCGGACGAAGACCCGCTGACCGCCGACGCCTTCGGCGAGGAGTTCGTCGATCGTCTTCATGGAATGGGACTCCTGGAAAGAGGCTCGTGATCGTACGAGGGCTGCACACGCGCGTGAGGGCTCGGACGGCGCGGCGTGCGCTGCCCGAGCCCTGCACTCACATCGAGGTGCCGTCTGGTGTGGCGATCAGAGCTGGCCGCCGACGAAGGCCGTGAGGTCGACGAGGCGGTTGGAGTAGCCCCACTCGTTGTCGTACCAGCCGATGACCTTCACGTTCTTGCCGTCCTGGACCATGGTCAGGAGGGAGTCGAAGGTGCAGGACGCCGGGGCGTTGACGATGTCGGAGGAGACGATCGGGTCCTCGGTGTACTCCAGGATGCCCTTCAGCTCGCCCTCGGCGGCCTTCTGGAAGGCGGCGTTGATCTCTTCCTTGGTGACCTCGCGGCCGAGCTCCAGGACGAGGTCGGTGACCGAGCCGGTGGGGACCGGGACGCGCATCGCGATGCCGTCCAGCTTGCCCTTGAGCTGCGGGAGGACCAGCGCGGTGGCCTTGGCGGCGCCCGTGGTGGTCGGGATGATGTTCTCGGCGGCGGCCCGGGCACGGCGCAGGTCGCTGTGCGGGAAGTCCAGGATGCGCTGGTCGTTGGTGTACGCGTGCACCGTCGTCATCAGGCCCTTGACGATGCCGAAGTTCTCGTCGAGCACCTTCGCCATGGGCGCCACACAGTTGGTGGTGCAGGAGGCGTTGGAGATGACGTGGTGGTTGGCGGCGTCGTACTTCTCCTGGTTGACGCCCATCACGATGGTGATGTCCTCATCCTTGGCCGGAGCCGAGATGATGACCTTCTTGGCGCCACCGGCGATGTGCTTCTCGGCGTCGGCCTTCTTGGTGAAGATGCCGGTCGACTCGACGACGATGTCGACGCCCAGCTCGCCCCAGGGAAGGTCGGCCGGGTTGCGCTCGGCCAGAACCTTGATCGTCTTGTCACCGACAGTGATCGTGTCGGCGGTGTGGGAGACGTCCTGCTTCAGGCGGCCCAGAATGGTGTCGTACTTCAGCAGATGCGCGATGGTCGCGGTGTCAGTGAGGTCGTTGACAGCCACGATCTCGATGTCTGCACCCTGCTCCAGCAGCGCGCGGAAGTAGTTACGACCGATGCGGCCAAAGCCGTTGATGCCTACGCGGATCGTCACGAACCGATCTCCTCGTTGGTGTGCCGGCTCGTGCCGGCGAGCTGTATGGGATGTCCCCGACCAACCCCGACCCTACCTCCCCGTGACGCCCGGGGTGACATCGAGATGCCTCATACACGGCAGGGCGGTCCGTACCCGCCGGTAGGGGTACGGACCGCCCGGGTCCGACGACCTGATCACCCGATGTGACCAGGGGTGTTGAGGTCGATCAGCGAGCGAGTGCCCGCAGCGCGCCACGGAGCAGCGCCGTGCGGTCGGCCGCCGAGGTGAGGTGTTCGAGACCGAAGCCGAGGAGCACGGTCCGGTCGGTGGTGACGGCGCCGTAGGTCTGGAACAGGGTCCCGGTGCGGGCCCAGTCCTTGGGCGCGGCCGGGCTGCCCGCGGGCGGCCCCGACACCCGCCAGGCACCGAGCGAGGTCTCGAACCCCTCGGGCTCCTCCGGCTGCGCGGCCGTGCCGCCGACGACGAGGGAGGCGTCGTCGGCGAGGACTCCGTGGCCGCCGGTGCCGGGGTCGCTGACGTAAGCGATCGACACCTCCACGGACCTGCCCGCGTAGTCGCCGAGGCCGTAACTCACCTGCTGCCAGCCCGTGGAGGCGCCGGTGAGGCTGTGCCAGGAGCCGCTGCTTCCGGTGGTCGCGCAGCCGTCGGCGGCCGGGGTCAGGTAGTGCGTGAGCCACGGGTGGTCGTCGATCAGGAAGCCCGCCGCGCATTCCGCGGGGGCGTTGTCGGTGGTGGCGCCGCCCGCCTCGGGGAGGGTGGTCCAGTCGTCGGCGCCGGTGGTGCGGGCCTCGACGACGACGTGGTCGTAGCCGGGCTCGGTGTCCCAGAGCAGCCGGGCGCGCAGGGCGGGTGCGTCGGCTGCGGTGATGCCGGTGAGGTCGATGGTGCGGGTGAGGCGCTTGTAGCTGTCGTCGGTGTGCACGGCCGCGGCCATACCCGAACCGGCGTACGGCCCGTACGGGTTGACGGTCCCGGTGAACCGTCCGGCGCCCGCGCTCTCGAACTGCGGGAGTTCGTCGGAGGTGACGCCGTAACTGCCCGCCCGGTCCAGCGGGTTGCCGGTGGCGGGGCCGAGCGGGCCGCCGGTGCCCTCCAGCGCGCCCGAACCGCTGAAGCCGGTGACGCCGGGGGTCGAGGTGCGCGAGTAGGCGCCCAGGTAGTACTGGCCGAAGTCGTTGGACAGGGTGCCTTCGCCGAGGTCGACGCTGCCGCCGGCCTGTTCACCGGCCTCGATCAGCTTGCCGCCCTCGTTGAGGAAGGCGCGCAGTGCGCGCTGGGTGGCGATGCCGGGGGCGCTCGCGCCGGTGGAGTGGACGACGGTGTCGAAGTGGGCGAGGACGCCGAGCGCGTCGGGCGCGCCCCGGGTGGCGACGTCCCAGACCAGGGCCGTGCGCCCGGCCGCCTTCAGCGCGTCCACGTACGTCGTCGCGTGGGTGGCGGGGGCGCCCTCCTCGGCGACGACGAGGGTGTCGGCCGCGGCGCGCCGGGCGACGGTGTAGGTGAAGTGGCTGCTGGAGACCTTCGTGCCGCTCCTCGTCTCGCCGGTGAACCACACCTCGACGGTGTCGCCGGGTGCGCCGTCCTGGACCCGGGCCCGGTAGGCGTCGAAGTGGAGGTTGTCCTCGCCGCCGTAGGTGTCGCCGCCCTTCCAGGCCTTGAGCGCCTGGTCGCGGGTGCGGCCGCCGTTGACGCGGTACTTCAGCTCCTTGTCCCGCAGCGCCTTGCGGGCGACGACGGAGACCTCCTGGTCGGCGCCGCGCGAGAACGACGTGGTGAACGGCGCCGGGGTGAGGTCGGCGGCCTTCAGGCCGAGCGAGGACGCCGGGGTGTCGGGGTGCGCGGCGCTCTCGGCGACCGAGAGGGCGAACGGCACGTTCTTCGCGAACTCCTGCTGGATCAGGCGTTCGTCGTCCGGGAACGTGAACACCGACCGGCAGTCGGCCGCGTTCCACCGGTCGTCCGGGTCGAGGTCGGACGCGGTCTGGCAGGTCGACATCTCGGGGGTGAACATCGCCATGCCGTTGACGTTCGCCGCGTGCCCGTCGGCCTCGCCGTTGGTGGTGTACAGCTCCGAAGAGACCTGCGGGCGGTAGCCGGGGATCGCGGAGTTGTCCGGGGTGCCGGCCAGCGCCTCGTAGAGGACGTCGTCGGGGGTGGGGGTGGCGACCTGCCAGCCGACGCCGTAGAGGAGGAGTTCGGCGGCGGAGTGGTAGTTGATGCCGTACGAGAATCCGATGCGCTTCTCGAAGGCGTCGAGCGCCTTGGTCTCGGGTTCGGAGCCGGGGCTCGCGCCGCGGTAGGTCTCGCTGGTGGGGTTCGGGGACGAACCCTCGTCGTCGTAGCCCCACTTGTAGGGGAAGTTGCGGTTGAGGTCGACGCCGTCGCCGGTGGACAGGACGCCGTCGCCGTTGATGTCCCGCAGGTTCTTGCGCCACATGCGGGTGGCGGGGCTCTGGAAGGTGTAGTCGTAGCCGTCGGGGTTGGCGGACGGGACGAACCACAGTTCGGTGGAGTCGACGATCTTCTTGATGCGCGGGTCGGTCGCGTAGTGGTCCAGGTAGTGGTGCATCAGGCGGCGGGTCATCTCGGGCGTGATCCACTCGCGCGCGTGCTGGTTGGACATGTAGAGGACGGACGGCTTGGAGCCGTCCTTCGTGGTCCTCGCGCCCTTGGTCAGTTTGAGCGCGAGGATGTCCTGCCCGCCGAGGGTCTTGCCGAGGGAGACGACCTTGGTGAGGCCGGGGTTGTCCTGTCCGGCCCTGACGATCTCCTCCTTCAGGCCGCCGGCGCCGCTGTAGGGGCGGAACACGCCCTCGGCTGCGGCGTCGACCCGGCTCTCGGCCCGCGCCGAGAGGGTGTGCTCGGTGAGGTCGACGCCCTGACGCGCCAGTTTCTTCGCCTGCCCGTCGGTGAGGTAGACCTCGACGGCGCCGGTGCCCCGCGCGGGGACCTGTTCGCCGAGTTCGTGGGCGTCCTGTCCGGCGGCGAGCAGCAGGGGGACCTGCCGCTGGGTGACGTCGGCGCGGAAGACCTTGACCTCGTCGGCCCCGTCCGGGTCGGGCGCGGCCACCCGGCCCTGCTGTGCCTGGGCGCCGGGCGCGAGGCTCGCGCCGCCGACGAGCAGCACGGCGACGGCGAGGATCGATCTCGCTCTGCGTCTCATGAACCCCCCTTGTGGGTGTCCGCCACAGCGGCGAACGCTTGCCAGGCTCATGTCACTCCATGATCCAGTCAAGAGCACCTCAAGGACACACAAACGCCGGCGCCGACCCCTCAAAAGGGCGACGGCACCGGCGGATTGAGCAGGCGTCAGCCGACGAGGTTGTCGGCCATCTCCTCGGTGATGCAGGACTCCGTGCCCGGAATGCCGAGGTCCGAGGCGCGCTTGTCGGCCATCGCGAGGAGCCGCCGGATGCGTCCGGCCACGGCGTCCTTGGTCAGCGGCGGGTCGGCGAGGGCGCCCAGCTCCTCCAGCGAGGCCTGCTTGTGGTCCATGCGCAGCCGTCCGGCGGCGGCGAGGTGCTCGGGGACCTCCTCGCCGAGGATCTCCAGGGCGCGCTGCACCCGGGCACCGGCCGCGACCGCGGCGCGGGCGGAACGGCGCAGGTTGGCGTCGTCGAAGTTGGCCAGCCGGTTCGCCGTGGCCCGCACCTCGCGGCGCATCCGGCGCTCCTCCCAGGCCAGCACCGACTCGTGCGCGCCGAGCCGGGTGAGCAGGGCGCCGATCGCGTCGCCGTCGCGCACCACGACCCGGTCCACGCCGCGCACCTCGCGGGCCTTCGCGGCGATCGACAGCCGGCGGGCGGCGCCGACCAGGGCGAGGGCGGCCTCGGGTCCGGGGCAGGTCACTTCGAGGGAGGAGGAGCGGCCGGGCTCGGTGAGCGAGCCGTGCGCCAGGAAGGCGCCGCGCCAGGCGGCCTCCGCGTCGCAGGTGGCCCCGGAGACGACCTGCGGGGGCAGGCCGCGGATGGGGCGGCCGCGGCCGTCCACCAGGCCGGTCTGCCGGGCCAGCTGGTCACCGCCCGCGACGACCCGCACCACGTAGCGCGAGCCTCTGCGCAGCCCGCCTGGTGCCATCACGATCAGCTCGGAACTGTGTCCGAAGATCTCCAGGATGTCCCGCTTCAGCCGTCGGGCCGCCATCGCGGTGTCCAGCTCCGCCTCGATCACGATGCGCCCGCTGACCAGGTGAAGGCCGCCGGCGAACCGCAGAATCGCGGAGACCTCCGCCTTTCTGCAGCAGGTCCGGGTGACGGGGAGCCGGGAGATCTCGTCCTTCACCGCTGCCGTCATCGCCATGGGCCGATCCTTCCATGCATCCGAAAAATACGGTCGTACGCGGCGGCCAACAGCTCCGGGTCGTGCCGGGGGGTTCCGTCCCGTCGGGCGACCGGGGCCAGCTCGACCGCGGCCCCGAGCCGCTGGGCGGCCTCCGTGAGCACATCGCGGTCGGGCACGGCGGCCTCGTCGGCCAGCACCACGTCCAGGGCGAGTTTAGGGGCGTGTCGTCCCAAAACCTCCAAATGACGCTGCGGGGAGAAGCCGTCGGTTTCTCCCGGTTGTGGAGCGAGGTTCAGCGGGAGCACCCGGCGGGCCTTCGTCTGGGTGAGCGCGTCGAGCAGTTCGGGCACCAGCAGGTGCGGGATGACGGACGAGAACCAGGAGCCGGGGCCGAGCACCACCCAGTCGGCGTCCAGTACCGCTTCGACGGCCTCGGGGACGGCGGGCGGGTCGGACGGCACCAGGTGCACGGACTGCACCTCGCCGCGGGTGAGCGCCACGGTGGCCTGCCCCCGGACCGTGGAGATCTCCTCGGGGTGCTCCGGGTCGTGGCCCTTGACCAGGGCTTGCAGCTCCAGCGGAACGGCGGACATGGGCAGCACCCGGCCGTGCGCGCCGAGCAGCTTGCCGACCAGGTCGAGGGCCTGGACGTGATCACCGAGCTGTTCCCACAGGGCGACGATCAGGACGTTGCCCACGGCGTGGTCGTGCAGGTCGCCCTGGGACTGGAAGCGGTGCTGGATGACCCGGGCCCAGGTCTGGCCCCAGTCGTCGTCGCCGCACAGCGCGGCCAGCGCCTTGCGCAGGTCGCCGGGGGGCAGCACGCCCAGTTCGTCCCGCAGACGGCCGCTGGAGCCGCCGTCGTCCGCGACGGTGACGACGGCGGTGAGGTCGCCGGTGATCCGGCGCAGCGCGGCGAGCGAGGCGGACAGGCCCATGCCGCCGCCGAGCGCGACGACCTTGGGCTGGGCGCCCCGGCGGCGGGGGCGGGCGCCGCGGGGCTCGACCGGCTGGGCCGCGCGCCCCTCGGGAACCGCCCTGCGCAGGCGGCTCAGCCGCGGAGAGCGTCCGGTCATTCCCGTCCCATGTCCCGGTGCACGACCACCGTCTCCACGCCCTCGGCGGCGAGCCGGGCGGCGAGCTTCTCCGACACGGCGACCGAGCGGTGCTTGCCGCCGGTGCAGCCGATCGCGATCGTCACGTAGCGCTTGCCCTCACGCCGGTAGCCGGCCGCGATGAGCCGCAGCAGCTCGGCGTAGCGGTCGAGGAACTCCTTGGCGCCGGGCTGGTTGAAGACGAACGCGGAGACCTCCTCGTTGGTGCCGTTGAAGGCGCGCAGCTCGGGGACCCAGTGCGGGTTGGGCAGGAAGCGCATGTCGGCGACGAGGTCGGCGTCGACGGGCAGCCCGTACTTGAAGCCGAAGGACATCACCGTGGCCCGCAGCTCGGGCTCCTCCTCGCCGGCGAACTGGGCGTCCATCTTGGCGCGCAGCTCGTGGACGTTCAGGCTGGAGGTGTCGATGACGAGGTCGGCGTCGCCGCGCAGCTCGCGCAGCAGTTCGCGTTCGGCGGCGATGCCGTCGACGATGCGGCCGTCGCCCTGGAGGGGGTGCGGGCGGCGCACCGACTCGAAACGGCGCACCAGGGCGTCGTCGGAGGACTCCAGGAAAACGATCCGCCGGGTGACGCCCCGGGTGTCGAGTCCGGCGAGGGATTCGCGGAGGTTGTCGAAGAAGCGGCGGCCCCGGACGTCGACGACGACCGCGATCCGTGCCACGTTGCCCTGCGAGCGGGCGCCGAGCTCCACCATGGTGGGGATCAGCGCGGGCGGCAGGTTGTCGACGACGAACCAGCCGAGGTCCTCCAGACATTTGGCGGCTGTGGACCGCCCGGCTCCGGACATGCCGGAGATGATCACCAGCTCGGGGATGGCCGTCTCGGGGGCCCCGGCTGTCTCGCTGCCCGTACTCACCTGTGCTCCGTCTTCCTGGCGGGGTTCGTGCTCCGCCCGATCCTCGCCGGTTTCCTTGTGCGTGCGTTCTCGCCCGGCTGTGAGCCGCTCTTCGTTCTCGGTCATCGGTCCTGCCCCCGTCGTTCGTCCGGGGCGCCCGCGGTCACGGGCTCCCCCGGGGTGTCCGGCGTCCCGGGTACCCCGTTCTGGTCGTCTTCCATGATCTCTCCGGTCGCCGTGTTGACGGCGGGTCCGGCCGGTGTCGCCCCGGCGAGGGCCGCGACGATGGTCTCGGCCGTCTTGCGGCCTATGCCGGGAACCTCGCAGATCTGGTCGATTGTCGCGGATCTCAGTCTCTTCACCGAACCGAAGTGCTTGATGAGGGCTTGCCTGCGGGTGTCGCCGAGGCCGGGCACGTCGTCCAGGGGGCCGGCCCGGAACCGCTTGGCGCGCTTGGTGCGCTGGTAGCCGATGGCGAACCGGTGGGCCTCGTCCCGCACGCGTTGCAGCAGGTAGAGGCCTTCGCTGGTGCGGGGCAGAACGACCGGGTCGGGGTCGTCCGGCAGCCACACCTCCTCCAGGCGCTTGGCGAGGCCGCACACCGCGATGTCGTCGATGCCCAGCTCGTCCAGGGCCCGGTGGGCGGCGGCGACCTGCGGCGCGCCGCCGTCGACGACGACGAGCTGGGGCGGGTAGGCGAACTTGCGGGGGCGGCCGTCCTCGTCGGTCAGGCCGTCCTCACCGTCGGCCCACTCGCCCGTGCGTTCCTTCTCGGCGAGGTAGCGGCGGAAGCGGCGGGTGATGACCTCGTGCATGGAGCGGACGTCGTCCTGGCCCTCGAAGCCCTTGATCTGGAAGCGCCGGTACTCGCTCTTGCGCGCCAGGCCGTCCTCGAAGACGACCATGGAGGCGACGACGTCGTCGCCCTGGAGGTGCGAGATGTCGTAGCACTCGATGCGCAGCGGGGCGCTGTCGAGGTCGAGGGCCTCGGCGATCTCCTCCAGGGCGCGGGAGCGGGTGGTGAGGTCGGAGGCGCGCTTGGTCTTGTGGAGGACGAGTGCCTGGTGGGCGTTGCGCGCGACGGTCTCCATGAGGGCCTTCTTGTCGCCGCGCTGCGGGATGCGCAGCGAGACGCCTGCGCCCCGGCGGGCGGTGAGCCACTCCTGGACCGGCTCGACCGGGTCGGGCAGCGCGGGGACGAGGACCTCCTTGGGGACGGCGTCGCCCTTCTCCTCGCCGTACAGCTGCTGGAGCGCGTGTTCGACCAGGGCGCCGGTGGTGATCTCCTCGACCTTGTCGGTGACCCAGCCGCGCTGGCCGCGCACGCGTCCGCCGCGCACGTGGAAGATCTGGACGGCCGCCTCCAACTCGTCCTCGGCGACCGCGATCAGGTCGGCGTCGGTCGCGTCGGCGAGGACGACCGCGCTCTTCTCCATGGCCTTCTTCAGGGCGTCGATGTCGTCGCGCAGCCGGGCCGCCCGCTCGTACTCCAGCTCTTCGGCGGCCTCGGCCATCCGGCGCTCCAAGCGGCGGATGTAGGTGCCGGTGCGGCCTGCCATGAAGTCGCAGAACTCCTCGGCCAGTTCGCGGTGTTCCTCGGGGGTGACGCGGCCGACGCAGGGGGCCGAGCACTTGCCGATGTAGCCGAGCAGGCAGGGACGGCCGGTGCGGGCCGCGTTCTTGAAGACGCCGGCCGAGCAGGTGCGGACCGGGAAGACGCGCAGCAGCAGGTCGACGGTGTCGCGGATGGCCCAGGCGTGTCCGTAGGGGCCGAAGTAGCGAACGCCCTTGCGTTTCTGACCGCGCATCACCTGGACACGCGGCACGTCCTCGTTCATCGTGACGGCGAGGTACGGGTAGCTCTTGTCGTCGCGGTACTTGACGTTGAACCGGGGGTCGTACTCCTTGATCCAGGAGTACTCCAGCTGGAGGGCCTCGACCTCGGTGGAGACCACGGTCCATTCCACGGACGCGGCGGTGGTGACCATGGTCCGGGTGCGCGGGTGGAGGCCGGCCAGGTCCTGGAAGTAGTTCGCCAGGCGCTGGCGCAGGCTCTTCGCCTTCCCGACGTAGATCACCCGGCGGTGCTCGTCGCGGAAGCGGTAGACCCCGGGCGAGTCCGGGATCGATCCCGGGCTGGGGCGGTAGCTGGAGGGGTCGGCCATGTCTTCCACCCTACTGGCGAGGACTGACACGGCGCGGGGCCTGTGGATAACCTCGACGGGCCCTTTCCTGGGTGCCGCACCGGGGTGTGGCCGGGCGGCGCAGGGGTGCAGACGTGGGCTTTCGGGCACGGTGCGCACGTCTCGGCCAGGAGTGTCCCACTGGGTGGCATCAGGTGTTGTCGGGGCCAGATCGACACGCTTCAATGCGGGGGAACTCGGGGCGTTGAACGAGGCCGTACGGATGTGAAGACGCCCCGACGGCACCGGGGCGGACCCGGCTGCCGTGGCGAGACCGGCCTGACCAGCCGTTTCCCGTTCCCACAGAGAGGCCCCTGCATGCCGCACGCCACACAGCACGCGGATGTCGCCGTCGCCAGCACCGCGGAACTGGACGCGGCTCTGCTCGGTGGCCCCTTCCATGTCGCGCTGCGCGCCGCGATCGCCGCCCGCGGACTGCCGTTGCAGCGTGTGCAGCACCATCTGTCCCGGCGCGGCGTCAAGGTCGGTGTGACGAGCCTGAGTTACTGGCAGCAGGGGGCCCGCCGGCCGCAGCGCCCGGAGTCCCTGCGGGCCGTCCGCGCCCTGGAGGAGATCCTCCAGCTCCCCGAGGAGTCCCTGATCCGGCTGCTCTCCGAGAGCGACGAGCACGCCTGGGACACGGGGCGCCCCGCGGCCCGTTCCTACCGTTCCTTCGTGGAGGCGTCCGGGGTCCTGGAGCGGCTGCTGGCCGAGCTGGATCTGCCGCTCGACGGCGGGCTGCACGCCCTGGGCCACCATGAGCGGGTCCGGATCGGGGCGCGCCGTGAGCTGGCCGGGCGGGAGTCGCACCACATCGTGCGTGCCCACCGGGACGGCGTCGACCGCTTCGTCGCCGTCCACCACGGGGACCCGGAGTGCGTGCCGGAGCGGATGCGGTTGCACGCCCTGGAGAACTGCCGGACGGGACGGGTGCGCGTGCACCCCGAGACCGGCGTCCTGGTCACCGAGCTGCTCTTCGACACCCGGCTGCGGGCCGGCGACACCTTTCTGTTCCGGTACGGCGTCGAGGACGGCACGGCCGGTGAGTCCCGCGAGTATGTGCGCGGTTTTGGTCCTGTGGGCGGGCAGTACGCGCTCCAGGTGAGCTTCGACGGGCGGGCGCTGCCGGTGCGCTGTCACCGGTTCACCCAGCATTCGGCGGCCGCGCCGCGCGGTGGCCGTCTGGAGCTGCCGCTGAGCGCCCGTCACCACTCGGTCCACCTGGTGGAGCCGCGGGTGCGCACGGGGGTGCTGGGGATCGGCTGGGACTGGGACTGAGGACATGTCACCCCTGCATATGGTAGGAAGATCGGCTTCCGGGCGGTGTGGGTGCGCCCGGGGTGTCCCGCACAGTTCGAGGTAAGGAACGTCTCGTGATCGTCGTCGCCGGTGAGGCCCTGATCGACCTGGTGCCGCAGGGGACGGGTGCCCTCGCGGCGCTGACCCCGGCGCGCGGTGGCGGCCCGTACAACACGGCCGTGGCCCTCGGCCGGCTCGGCTCCCCCGCCGCCTTCTGCTCCCGCACCTCCTCCGACGCCTTCGGTGAGGCCCTTCTCGACGGGCTCCGCGCGGCGGGCGTGGACGTCTCGGCCGTGCAGCGCGGTCCGGAGCCGACGACGCTGGCGGTCGCGACGATCGACGCCGGTGGCTCGGCCGCCTACTCCTTCTATGTCGAGGGCACCGCCGACCGGCTGTTCACGGCGCCGCCGGTGCTGCCTCCGGGGACGCGGGCGGTGTCCTTCGGTACCTGTTCCCTGGTCCTGGAACCGGGCGCGACCGCTTATGAGGAACTGCTGCGGACCGCCGCCGCGCAGGGTGTCTTCACGGCGCTCGACCCGAACATCCGGGCCGGGCTGATCCCCGACGCCGACGCCTACCGGGCCCGTTTCGAGAGCTGGCTGCCCTCGGTGTCGCTGCTCAAGCTCTCCGAGGAGGACGCCGCGTGGCTGGGCGGCTCCCCGCGCGCGTGGCTGGCCGCGGGTCCCTCGGCCGTCGTGATCACGCGCGGCGGTGACGGGCTCACCGCGTTCACCCGGGACGGCGCGGAGTACTCGGTGCCCGGCGAGAAGGTCGACGTGGTCGACACGATCGGGGCGGGCGACACCGTGAACGCGGCGCTGCTGCACGGTCTCGCCGCCACGGACGCGCTGTCCGCGCCGGGTATTGCCGCCCTGGGCGGGGACGGCTGGGGTCGGCTGCTGGGCTTCGCGGCACGCGCTGCGGCGATCACGTGCTCACGGGCGGGGGCGGAACCGCCGTACGCCTCCGAGGTGGGTGCCGTGTAGGCAGAGCCTCTCGGAGGGGGGTCGTTCCGGTGAGGAACGGCCCGTCCACCCCTTGAACGCGCGGCGCCCCGAGGGGAGTTCCCCCCGGGGCGTCACCCGTTCGGGGACTTCTTCCGTCCCGGTGTCTGCGGGCTGCCCGGCCTTCGGGGTGTGGTGTCCGTCCGGCCGGGGCGTCCCGTCGTTCAGGCCTTGCGGGCCCGGGTGGTCGTCTTCTTGGCGGGGGTCGCCTTCTTGGTGCCCGCGGTGGTCTTCTTCGCCGTCGTGGCCGCCGTCTTCTTCGCGGTGGTCTTGGTCGCCGTCTTCCTGGCCGTCGTCGTGCGCGGGGCCTTGACCGGGGCCGCGTCGCTGACGCGGTCGGCGCCGAGGACCTCGCGCAGGAACTTGCCGGTGTGGCTGGTCGACACGCCCGCGACGTCCTCGGGCGTGCCCTCGGCGACCACGAGTCCGCCGCCCGCGCCGCCCTCGGGGCCCATGTCGACGATCCAGTCGGCGGTCTTGATCACGTCGAGGTTGTGCTCGATGACGATGACCGTGTTGCCCTTGTCGACCAGGCCCGACAGGACCCGCAGCAGCTTGCTGATGTCCTCGAAGTGCAGACCGGTGGTCGGCTCGTCCAGGACGTAGACCGTGCGGCCGGTGGAACGGCGCTGTAGCTCACTGGCGAGCTTCACGCGCTGCGCCTCGCCGCCGGACAGGGTCGTCGCGGACTGGCCGAGCCGGACGTAGCCGAGACCGACGTCGTTCAGGGTGCCGAGGTGGCGGTTGATCGCGGGGACGGCCTCGAAGAAGTCCCGTGCCTCCTCGATCGGCATGTTCAGGACCTCGGCGATGGACTTGCCCTTGTAGTGGACCTCCAGGGTCTCCCGGTTGTACCGGGCGCCGTGGCAGACCTCGCACGGGACGTAGACGTCCGGGAGGAAGTTCATCTCGATCTTGATGGTGCCGTCGCCCGAGCAGTTCTCGCAGCGGCCGCCCTTGACGTTGAAGGAGAAACGGCCCGGCAGATAGCCGCGGACCTTCGCCTCGGTGGTCTCGGCGAACAGCTTGCGGATGTGGTCGAAGACGCCGGTGTACGTCGCCGGGTTGGAGCGCGGGGTGCGTCCGATGGGCGACTGGTCGACGTGCACGACCTTGTCGACGAGGTCGTCGCCCTCCACGCGGGTGTGCCGGCCGGGGACGCTCTTCGCGCCGTTCAGCTCGCGGGCCAGGTGCGTGTACAGGATGTCGTTGACGAGCGTCGACTTGCCGGAGCCGGACACGCCCGTGACGGCCGTGAAGACGCCGAGCGGGAACGAGACGTCGATGTCCTGGAGGTTGTTCTCCCGGGCGCCGCAGACCGTGAGCCGGCGGGACGGGTCCAGCGGGCGGCGGATGTCGGGCAGCGGGATCGCCTTCTTGCCCGCCAGGTACTGGCCGGTCTGCGACTCGTCGTTGGCGAGCAGTTCCTTCAGGGAGCCGCTGTGGACGACCTTGCCGCCGTGCTCACCGGCGCCGGGGCCGATGTCGACGATCCAGTCGGCGACCTTGATGGTGTCCTCGTCGTGCTCGACGACGATGAGCGTGTTGCCCATGTCGCGCAGCCGGACCAGGGTCTCGATCAGCCGGTGGTTGTCGCGCTGATGCAGGCCGATGGACGGCTCGTCGAGGACGTAGAGCACGCCGACGAGCCCGGAGCCGATCTGGGTGGCGAGGCGGATGCGCTGGGCCTCGCCGCCGGAGAGGGTGCCGGCCGCGCGGTTGAGCGAGAGGTAGTCAAGGCCGACGTCGACCAGGAACTTCAGGCGTTCGTTGACCTCCTTGAGGACCCGCTCGGCGATCTTCTTGTCGCGCGCGTTGAGCGTCAGCTCGCCCAGGAAGTCCGCGCAGTCGCTGATGGACATGCCGGAGACCTCGGCGATCGACTTCCCCATGACGGTGACGGCGAGGACGATCGGCTTCAGGCGGGTGCCCGCGCAGGTGGGGCAGGGCACCTCGCGCATATAGCCCTCGAAGCGCTCGCGGCTGGCGTCGCTCTCGGCCTCGCTGTGCCGGCGCTTCACGAACGGGACGGCCCCCTCGAAGGGCGTCGTATACACGCGCTCACGGCCGTAGCGGTTGCGGTAGCGGACCTCGATCTGCGTCTTGTGGCCGTGCAGGAGGGCCTTCTTGGCGCGCTGCGGCAGCCCGGCGAAGGGGATGTCGGTGCGGAATCCCAGCGCGTCGGCGAGGGCCCCGACGAGGCGGCCGAAGTAGTCCTTGGTGTGCCCGTGGGACCAGGGGTGGATGGCGCCCTCGTCGAGGGACTTGTCCTCGTCCGGGACGATCAGCTCCGGGTCGACCTCCATGCGGGTGCCGATGCCGGTGCACTCCGGGCAGGCGCCGAAGGGCGAGTTGAAGGAGAAGGAGCGGGGCTCCAGCTCCTCGAACGACAGGTCGTCGTAGGTGCAGTACAGGTGCTCGGAGTACATGCGCTCGCGCTCGGGGTCGTCCTGGGGGAGGTCGACGAAGTCGAGTACGACCATGCCGCCGGAGAGGCCGAGGGCGGTCTCCACGGAGTCGGTGAGCCGGCGCTTGGCGGAGTCCTTCACGGTGAGGCGGTCGACGACCACCTCGATGGTGTGCTTCTCCTGCTTCTTCAGCGTGGGCGGCTCGGAGAGCTGGATGGTCTCGCCGTCCACGCGCGCGCGGCTGTAGCCCTTGGTCTGGAGGTCGGCGAAGAGGTCGACGAACTCGCCCTTGCGCTCGCGCACCAGCGGCGACAGCACCTGGAAACGGCTGCCCTCCGGCAGGCCCAGCACCTTGTCGACGATGACCTGCGGCGACTGCCGGGCGATCGGGCGGCCGCACTCGGGGCAGTGCGGCTTGCCGATGCGCGCGAAGAGCAGCCGCAGGTAGTCGTAGACCTCGGTGATGGTGCCGACCGTCGAGCGCGGGTTGCGCGAGGTCGACTTCTGGTCGATGGAGACGGCGGGCGACAGACCCTCGATGAAGTCGACGTCCGGCTTGTCCATCTGGCCGAGGAACTGCCGGGCGTACGAGGAGAGCGACTCCACGTAGCGCCGCTGGCCCTCGGCGAAGATGGTGTCGAAGGCCAGGGAGGACTTGCCCGAACCGGACAGGCCCGTGAAGACGATGAGCGAGTCCCTGGGCAGGTCGAGCGAGACGTTCTTCAGGTTGTGCTCGCGCGCGCCACGGACGATGAGACGGTCGGCCACGCCGGTCCGCACCTTTCTTGAGTGAAGTGACAGGGGCGGAGCCCCCGTGCTTCTTCGAGAGTAGGGGGAGCCACTGACAACGCCGGTCGGTTCCCTGGTTGCCTGAACAATCCCCGACCATCCAGCATGCCCGACGCCGCCCCCGACCATATAGCACACGCATTCGATTTACGGCGATGCTTCACCGTCTTCACCCAAAGGTGTGGTGGAACTATGGTCAGCAGCATGATTGATCACGCTCATGACCTGGCCTCTGTACGTGACGCGACCGAACGACTGCTGACCGCTGCCGACGCCCTGGACAACGCCGCGGCATCCGAGGCGTCACGGCTGCCCGGCTGGAGCCGGGGTCACGTCCTCGCCCATCTCGCCCGTAACGCGGACGCCCTGGTGAACGTGTTCGAGGGGCGCCCCATGTATCCCTCGACCGAGGTCCGCGACGCCGACATCGCGCGGGACGCGCCGCGCCCCCTGGACGTCCAGCTCGCCGACCTGCGCGCGGCCTCGGCCCGTTTCCAGGCGGCGGGGGCGGTGCCGGCGGACTGGTCGCGCACGGTGGAGCTGCGGGGCGGCGTCACCGACACGGCGGCCCGGGTGCCGTTCCGGCGCTGGATCGAGGTGGAAGTGCACCACGTGGACCTCGGCATCGGGTACGAGCTGGAGGACATGCCGGACGCGTTCACGGAGCGGGAGATCGCGTTCCTCACCGAGCGCTTCACGGGCCACCCCGAGGTGCCGTCGACCCGCCTGACCGACCACACGCGCGCGTGGAGCACCGGACGCGCGGCGCCGGACGGGCCCGCGCTCACCGTCACGGGCCCGGCGCCCGACCTCCTCGGCTGGCTCGCGGGCCGCCGCGACGGCGCCGCGCTGACCGTCACCGGGGGCGCCCTGCCCGTGCTCCCGCCCCTCTGATCCCACGTCCCGCAGCGGGGGAGCCGGCGCGGACTCCCCCGCTATAGGCTGATCGTCATGACGTACAGCGGCGAGGTGACGGTCGGCGGACCGGCGGATGTGCACGAACTCACGGACCTGATGATCACCAAGATCGCGGTCGGCCCCATGAACAACAACGCGTATCTGCTGCGGTGCCGGGCCACCGACGAGCAGCTCCTGATCGACGCGGCGAACGACGCGGAGACCCTGCTCGGCACGATCGGCGACGACGGCATCGCGTCCGTCGTCACCACGCACCAGCACGGTGACCACTGGCAGGCGCTGGCCCGTGTCGTCGAGGCCACCGGCGCGCGCACGTACGCGGGCCGCGAGGACGCGTCCGGCATCCCGGTACCGACCGACGTCCTCGTCGACGACGGCGACACCGTCCGGGTCGGCCGGGTCACCCTCACCGCACGCCACCTGGTCGGCCACACCCCGGGCTCGATCGCGCTCGTCTACGACGACCCGCACGGCCATCCCCATGTCTTCACCGGCGACTGCCTGTTCCCCGGCGGCGTCGGCAACACCCGCAAGGACCCCGAGGCGTTCGCCCGGCTGCTCGGCGACGTCGAGACGAAGATCTTCGGCGCCCTCCCGGACGAGACCTGGGTCTACCCGGGCCACGGCAACGACACGACGCTGGGCACGGAACGGCCGCATCTGCCGGAGTGGCACGCGCGGGGGTGGTGAGCCCAGCGGCACCCGGTGGTGCGCGCCGGGGGATCGCGCGCCCCGGGTGAAGTGTTCGCACACGCCGGTGGCATGTGCGCGCTCCCGTCGCGGCCGCGCGGGCGGTCAAGCTGGTGGCAGCCCCGCGCGGGAGGACGGCTTCCGCGCGGCACGGGCCGCCGGTCTCCTTCATCCCGCCCTCGACCGGCGGCTCCTGGCCCGTTCACAGAAATGCAACACCCATTCCCACTATGCGGACATATGTGGTGCTGATCTCGACAAATGGCAGGTCGGGCTGCCACTCTCCCGCCATGCATCCTGCCCCTCGCGCGCTGCGTCGCGCGGTCGCCGCCGCGACCCTAGCCCTGCTCGCCACCGCCGTCGGCTGTGCTCCGCAGCCCGAGGGGAACGCGTCCGCCTCGTCGTCCGGTTCGACCGGGAGCACGTGCGCCAAGGGCGGGCTGGCGACCAGGACGTCCGGCAAGCTGACGATCGCGACGGACGAACCGGCGTACGAGCCCTGGTTCAAGGACGACAAGCCGGCCAACGGCAAGGGCTTCGAGTCGGCGATCGCCTACGCGGTGGCGAAGCAGCTCGGCTACGACAAGAGCGCCGTCGTCTGGCAGAGCGTGCCCTTCAACAAGGCGTTCGCGCCCGGCGAGAAGACCTTCGACTTCGACATCAACCAGGTTTCGATCAGCGCCGAGCGCAAAAAGGCCGTCGATTTCTCGTCCGGCTACTACGACGTGCGCCAGGCCGTCCTCGCCCTCAAGGGCAGCAAGGCCGCCAAGGCGACCAGCATCGCGGATCTCCGGAAGCTGAAGCTGGGCGCCCAGGTCGGCACCACCAGCCTCGACTACCTCACCGACGTGGTGAAGCCGACGCAGCAGCCCGCCGTCTACGCCAAGAACGACCAGGCCAAGTCCGCCCTGAAGAACGGCCAGGTCGACGCGATCGTCACCGACCTGCCGACCGCGTTCTACATCACCGCGGCCGAGGTGACGGACGCGAAGATCGTGGGCCAGTTCGAGAACCAGAAGGGCACGCCGGAGCAGTTCGGCCTGGTGCTCGACAAGGGCAGCGCGCTCACCTCGTGCGTCACGGACGCCGTCGACGCGCTGCGCAAGGACGGCACCCTGGCGAAGATCGAGAAGCAGTGGCTCTCCGACGCCGTCGACGCCCCGGTCCTCAAGTGACGGTCGCCAAGGAGGAGTCCGGCCGGCAGAGCACGGACGACGACATGCCCGGCGGCGACGGCTACACACCGTCGCCGCGACGGATCGAGCGCGAGCGCCACCGACGCGCGCGTACCCGGCGCGCGACCGCCGTCGCCGCGCTCTCCACCCTCGTCACCGGCGCCGTCCTCTACCTGGTGATCGTCGGCGCGCCCGGCTGGCCGCGCACCAAGGAGACGTTCTTCGACGCGCAGTACGCGCGCGAGGCGCTCCCCAAGATCCTCGACGGGCTGTGGCTCAACGTCCGGCTGCTGCTGGTCTGCGGGGTGGCCGTACTGGTCCTCGGCATGCTGATCGCCATCGCGCGGACGCTGCGCGGCCCGGTGTTCTTCCCGCTGCGCGTGCTGGCCGCCGCCTACACGGACTTCTTCCGCGGGCTGCCGTTGATCATCAACCTGATGATCGTCGTCCTCGGGGTGCCGGCGCTGCGGCTGCAAGGGGTGACGGTCGACCCGGTGCTGCTCGGCGGCACCGCGCTGACGCTCACGTACTCGGCGTACGTCGCCGAGGTGTTCCGCGCGGGCATCGAGTCCGTGCACCCCTCGCAGCGTGCCGCGGCCCGCTCGCTCGGCCTCACCAACCGGCAGGCGCTGCGCCATGTGGTGCTGCCGCAGGCGGTGCGCCGCCAGGTGCCGCCGCTCCTCAACGACCTGGTGTCGCTCCAGAAGGACACCGGTCTGGTGTCGATCGGCGGCGCGATCGACGCCGTCCATGCCGCGGACATCATCGTGGGGCGCAGCCTCAACTACACGCCGTACATCGTCGCGGGGCTGGTCTTCGTGGCGTTGACGATCCCGATGACGCGGTTCACCGACTGGGTGACGGCCCGGATGGACCGTCAGCGGGCCCAGGGAGGAGCACTGTGAGTGACGCGCCCGTGCTGCGCATGGAATCGGTCCGCAAGACGTTCGGCGGCTCGGTGGTCCTGCGGGACGTCGATCTGGAGCTGGCCCCGCACACGGTGACCGCGCTGATCGGCGCGTCGGGCTCCGGCAAGTCGACGCTGCTGCGCTGCGCCAACCTGCTGGAGGACATCGACGACGGCGCGATCTGGCTGGACGGCGAGGAGATCACCGACCCGCGCGCCGACCACGACGCGGTTCGGCGGCGGATCGGCGTCGTCTTCCAGTCCTACAACCTGTTCCCGCACATGACGGTGCTGGAGAACGTCACGCTCGCCCCGCGCCGCGTGCACGGCGTGCCCCGCGCGCAGGCCGAGGAACGGGCCCTGGAGCTGCTGGAGCGGCTCGGCCTCGGCGGCAGGGCCGGTGAGTACCCGGACCGGCTCAGCGGCGGCCAGCAGCAGCGGGTGGCGATCGTGCGGGCCCTGGCGGTACGGCCCCGGCTGCTGCTCCTCGACGAGATCACCGCGGCGCTCGATCCGGAGCTGGTCGGCGAGGTTCTCGATGTCGTCCGCGGTCTCAAGGCGGACGGCATGACGATGGTGCTGGCCACGCATGAGATGGGCTTCGCCCGTGACGTGGCCGACCAGGTCTGCTTCCTGGACGGGGGCGTCGTCCTGGAGCGGGGCAGTGCCGAACAGATCTTCGCTGACCCGCAGGAGGAACGCACCCGGCGCTTCCTCAAGCGGATCGTCGACGCGGGCCGCCTGTAAGCCCCGCCCGCCATGGCCGACGCCCCTTACCCGGGCCGCCGGTCAGCACCGCGCGCCTGGGCGGCCTAGGTGTCCGCGCGGCCCTCCCCCGCCAGCGCGGCGACCCGCTCCACGCCGAACGCGTAGCCCTGCACCCCGCACCCGGCGATGACCCCGTCGGCGCGCAGGGAGACGTAGGAGTGGTGCCGGAACGACTCACGCCGGTGGATGTTGGAGATGTGGACCTCCAGCACGGGCAGTCCGTCACAGGTGTTGAGGGCGTCCAGGAGGGCGATCGAGGTGTGCGAGTAGGCGCCGGGGTTGATCACGATGCCGCAGTGGTTCAGGCGTGCCTCGTGAATCCAGTCGACGAGTTCGCCCTCGTGGTTGGACTGCCGGAAGTCCACCGTGCCGCCGTGCGCCGCCGCCGTCCGCACGCACAGCGCCTCGACGTCGGCGAGCGTGTCGGACCCGTAGATCTCCGGCTGCCGCTGCCCGAGCAGGTTCAGGTTGGGGCCGTTGAGGATCATGATCGGGGCGTGGGCCAGGGTACGGGGCACGGTTCCTCCGGTCGGTTCGGACGGGGCGATCCCCGAAGGACCGCTGCTGGGACCCGGTCTATCACGGTGCCCGAACCCCCGGACGGCCCCTCCCCTCCGCCATGACGACACCCACGGACGCCCGGCTCGGGGGTCGTGTGCCGACGTGGACTTCGGGCACACCGGTCCGCACCTCGTCGTCCCCTACGGGGGCGTGGTGCGTGTCGGCGGGCCCGCCCGGCGCGTGACCGTCCGTTTCTGAGGCTCCCTGCACTCCCGTGCGCCCCCGTAACACGTTGTCACTGTGGGTAGTTGACGGGGTATGCACGATGCACAGACTGTAAGGGCGCCGTCCATGGCGCGGCTGGCGGCGGCCTCGCTCGCCGGAACGGCCATCGAGTTCTACGACTTCTTCGCCTACGGGACGGCCGCCGCGCTGGTCCTGGGGCCGTTGTTCTTCCCGTCGTTCTCACCGCTCGCGGGGGCGCTGGCCGCCTTCGGGACGTTCGGCGTGGGTTTCCTCGCCCGGCCGCTCGGGGCGGCGTTGTTCGGGCATCTCGGCGACCGGCGCGGGCGGCGCCCGGTGCTCGTCCTCACGCTGGTGCTGACCGGGGTGTCCACGGTCGCGGTCGGGTGTGTGCCGACGTACGCGTCGATCGGGATGTGGGCGCCCATGCTGCTGCTGGTCCTGCGGTTCGCGCAGGGGCTCGGGGTCGGCGGGGAGTGGGGCGGAGCGGTGCTGCTGGTCGCGGAGCACGCGCCGCCCGGACGGCGGGCGCTGTGGGCGTCGATCCCGCAGATCGGGCCGTCGGTGGGGTTCCTGCTCGCCAACGGGGTGGTGCTCGGGCTGTCGGCGACGCTGTCCGACGCGCAGTTCGCCGCGTGGGGATGGCGGGTGCCGTTCTGGGTGGCCGGGGTGCTGGCGACGGCGGGGCTGTGGCTGCGGTCGTCGCTCACCGAGAGCCCGAGCTTCCTGGAGATCGAGGACCGCGCGCGCGTGCCGATCGCGGAGGTCCTGCGCGACCACTGGCGGCTGGTCCTGCTGACGGCCGGCGCGTTCGCCGTCGGGTACGCGGTCTTCTACACCGTGACGACGTGGTCCCTGGCGTACGGGACGGACCGGCTCGGGGTGAGCCGGACGGTGATGCTGGTGTGTGTGATGGCCGCCGTGACGGTGATGGGCGCGCTGATGCCGCTGGGGGCGCTGCTCGGCGACCGGTACGGGCGGCGGTCGATGTGTCTGATCGGGTGCTCCTGCGCCGCGCTGTGGATGTTCCCGATGGTCGCGCTGCTGTCGACGGGGGCGCCGCTGCCGATGTTCCTGGGCTTCCTGGGGGCGTTGCTGTCGTTCCTGACGATGTCCGGGGTGGCCGGCGCGTATCTGCCGGAGCTGTACGAGCCGCGGCTGCGCTGCACGGGGGCGGCCGTCGGTTTCAACCTCGGCGGGGTGATCGGGGGTGCGCTCACGCCGATCGCGGCGACCGCGCTGGCCGGGCAGACGGGTCGGGTGCCGTGGGGCGTGGGCGCCTATCTGACCGGGGTGGCGCTGCTGAGCCTGGGGTGTTTCGCGCTGCTGCCGGAGACGCGGCCGGGGCGGGTGGCGGTGGCCGGGGTGCCGGTCATGGATTGATCGCCAGTTCCAGATAGGCGGCGAACAGGACGAGGTGGACGCCGCCCTGGAGCGGGGTGGCCCGGCCCGGGACCACGGTCAGCGAGCTGACCACGACGGTGAGCGCGAGCAGCACCATGTGGGTCGAGCCGAGGCCGAGGACGAGCGGGCCGGAGAGCCAGATCGAGGCCAGGGCGACGGCGGGGATGGTCAGGCCGATGCTGGCCATGGCGGAGCCGAGGGCGAGGTTGAGGCTGGTCTGCACCCGGTCGCGGCGGGCGGCGCGCAGGGCGGCGATCGTCTCGGGCAGCAGCACCAGCAGGGCGATGATCACGCCGACGACGGCGTGGTGGAGTCCGGCGGCCTCCACTCCGGACTCGATGGTGGGCGACACGCCCTTGGCGAGGCCGACTACGCCGACCAGGGCGAGTCCGAGCAGGCCCAGGCTGATCCGGGCGGTGCGGGCGGAGGGGGCGTCGGCGTGATCGTCCTCGGCGATGGGCTTCCCCTGCGGGGTGAGGGGGAGGAAGTAGTCGCGGTGGCGCACGGTCTGGGTGGCGACGAACAGGCCGTACAGGATCAGTGAGGAGATCGCGGCGAAGGTGAGCTGGACGCCGGAGAACTCCGGTCCCGGCTTGCTGGTGGTGAACGTCGGCAGCACCAGGCTGAGGACGGCCAGGGTGGCGACGGTGGCGAGGGCGGCGCCGGTGCCCTCGGGGTTGAAGACCGCGACGCGGTGGCGCAGGGAGGCCACCAGGAGGCAGATGCCGACGATGCCGTTGCAGGTGATCATCACGGCGGCGAAGACGGTGTCGCGGGCCAGGGTCGCGCTCTTGTCGCCGCCGTCCACCATCAGGGTGAGGATGAGGGCGACCTCGATGATCGTCACGGCGACGGCGAGGACGAGGGAGCCGAAGGGCTCGCCGACCCGGTGGGCGACCACCTCGGCGTGGTGCACGGCGGCCAGGACGGCTCCGGCGAGGACCAGGGTGACGAGGGCGACGACCACGCCGGGCAGATCGCGGCCCCAGGTGAGGACCAGCAGGACGACCGCGAGCACCGGGACGCCGGACGTCCACTGTGTCGTGAGCGACCTGAGCGTAGTGATCATGCTGCGATCGTCGCAGAGCCGTCGGGGCCCCGCATGTCCGGCGCCGGGGCGGGCCGCCGGGGGCGGCGCGCGGCGTGCGCCGTGCACCGCCCCCGGTGGTGAAGGTGTTCTCGCGGCATGTCTCAGGCCTCGATGCTGTCCTTCGGGGCGTCTTCGCCCTCGGTCCGTGTGGCCTCTTCTGCCGCCTTCTTCTTGGAGGCGCGGAGGCTGGTGATCGTGGTGACGATCAGGACCGAGCAGATCACGCCGAGCGAGACGGGGATGGATATCTCGGGGACGTGGACGCCGGACTCGTGCAGCGCGTGCAGCACCAGCTTGACGCCGATGAAGCCCAGGATGATCGACAGGCCGTAGCTGAGGTGGACGAGCTTGCGCAGCAGTCCGCCGAGGAGGAAGTACAGCTGCCGCAGGCCCATCAGCGCGAACGCGTTGGCCGTGAACACGATGTACGGGTCCTGGGTGAGACCGAAGATCGCGGGGATCGAGTCGAGCGCGAACAGGACGTCCGTGGTGCCGATGGCGAGCATCACGACCAGCATCGGCGTCATGAGCCGCTTGCCGTTCTCCACGATCCACAGCTTGGTGCCGTGGTAGCGGTCGGCGACACCGAAGCGCCGTTCGACGGCCTTGAGCAACTTGTTCTCCTCGAACTCCTCGTCCTCCTCGTCGGCCCGGGCCTCCTGGATGAGCTTCCAGGCGGTCCAGATCAGGAAGGCGCCGAAGAGGTAGAAGACCCAGGAGAAGCTGGCGAGGATGGCGGCGCCCGCGGCGATGAAGATCGCGCGCAGCACCAGGGCTATGAGGACGCCGACGAGCAGCACCCGCTGCTGGTACTGCGAGGGCACCGAGAACTTCGCCATGATCAGGACGAAGACGAAGAGGTTGTCGACGCTGAGGGACTTCTCGGTGATGAAGCCGGCGAAGAACTCACCGGCGGGCTGTCCGCCGCCGAAGACCAGCAGGCCGAGTCCGAAGAGCCCGGCGAGGGCGATCCAGACGATCGTCCACGTTCCGGCTTCCTTGATCGAGACGTCGTGCGGTTTGCGGCCGATGAAGAAGTCGACCGCGATCAGGGCGGCTAGGCCCACGATGGTCAGGACCCATAGGGCCAAGGAAACATCCACTGCGCCTCCGGCAGTACGTAACGGCAAATGTCAGCGTCGTCGCTGCCGGAGGTCTCTTCCACCCACGGATGGGCCGGCGCCCCGGGATCTGGCCTGATCCGTATTGACGGGTACGCCGCAGTTGTCAGGGAGTACTCCCCTCCGTACGGAAAACAGTACCCCAATCACCAAGGATTGGTAAAGTCCTGGGCAAAAGAAATCCCAAGCCCGCAGCTCAGGGGCTCTTTACTAGTACTTGGTGCGGGCTGCTGTCACCTGATCGAGGACCTGCTGGAGCACCGTGCCGCCGGGTGGTACGAGCGGCGGCTCGTAGGTCCAGGCGTGCCCCACCCATGGGTCGACGAGGTGGTCGTCGGGCACCGGCGTCAGTCGCATCAGCGAACGCCACAGCGGGTCGAGCAGCGGCCCGTACTCGGCGGCCGCCTCCCGGTCGGCGACCGTCAGCAGGTGGACGCCGACCGCCGGGCCCTCGTCCGCGAGGTAGCGCAGCCGGGTCACGGCGCGGTCGTCGAAGCCGTGCGGGAAGTCGTTGACGATCAGCAGCTGCTCGGCCGTGTCCACGTCGGGCGGCAGCGCGTCGGCGGCGCCGCCGCGCACCGCCATCTGCACCAGGTCGACGCGTCGGGTGAGCCGGGTCAGGGTGTCCGCCACGCCCGCGGCGCCCCGGGCGGGCGGGGCCGCGAGGACGCCGGTCCGCACCAGCGGCGCGAGCGCCTGGGTGCCGTTGCCCGCCGGGTCGATGACGTGCACGGCGTACGCGTGTGCGGGGTGGATCGCGAGCAGCCGGGCCGCGATCGCCACCGCCAGGTCCAGTGCGAGGTGTACGCGTCGATGGCCGTCGGCGAACGACGTGTCGGCCGGCCCGGTCCGCCCGCTGTCGATCCACAGACCGTGCTCCAACGGCAGCCGGACCAGCATCGGTATCCGCAGCCGGTCGCTCTCGGGCAGGCTCAGATCGCCCAGCCGCATGGCCATGGGCATCTCCATCGGCACCCGGTAGCCGTGCCACACCGGGTTGTCCCAGCGGGCGTAGGCGGGCGGCAGCGCGGGTTCGACGACGTCGGACTCGGCGGCGAGCTGGGCGAGGTCCCGGTCGAGGACGGACCGGGCCTGCCCGACGAGGTCCGCGTGCTTGGCGCGGGCCGCCGCGCGCGCCGCGTCGCCCTGCCCGCCGATCCTGGCGCGCGGGTCGGACAGGACCTGGTCCAGCTCCCTGTCCCTGCGCGCCTCGGCGAAGTCGACGGCACCGCGGTACGCGGCCGTCGTGCGGGCGAGGTCCTCGAACATGCCCCGGATCTGGTGGTAGAGCCGCTCGTCCATGGACCAGCCGCTGGCATCGCCCGCGACAGGCGCCGGGGGCGCGGTGGGCGTGGGCGCCGGGGGTGTCGTGCGCCGGCCGGGGTGGGTGTAGTCCACGGGGCTCCCGGGCGGGGACGTGGACGGCTGGGGGTCGGCGAGGCGTTCGGGCCCGTCGCCCTGCGCTCCGTACGGGGACGTGGGCTGGGGTGGGGCGGGGGTCTGCCGGTCGGGGCCGGGGCGGGCCGTCGGGCGCCTGCGGTCGCCGTCCGGCGTGCGCTGCGGGGACGTCGCCACCGAGTGGGCGAGCCCCTGTGTCACCGCCTCGTGGACGGCGTTCGCGAGGCGGTGGGCGTCGGACAGGCCCTGGTCGGTGAGGAGTTCGGCGAGCCCACCGGCGTATCCCTGGCCGATCGCGCGCACCTTCCAGGCGCCCTGTCTGCGGTACAGCTCCAGGGCGACGACGGCGGACTCGGTGTCGAGGCCGGTGAGGGTGAAGGTGGCGATCTCGGTGCCGTCGAGGTCGGTGACGGCGACGAAGGGGGCCGCGACCGCGCCGAACCGGAGCGGGGCGCCGCCCCCGGTGGGCAGGGCGAGCAGCACGCTGAGCCGGTGGGCGGCCTGCGGCATGGCCCCGAGGTCCACCGCGAGGCGGTGCACGGCCGCCGCCCGCTGCGGGACCTCCAGTCCTGGCAGGGCGGGGGCGCCCGGGTGGGCGACCTGCTCCGCGCCGTGGACCGTGCCATGTGCGTCGCCGATCGTCACCGCGGCCACGACCGGTGTACCGGCCGAGATCCGGATCTCCAGGCGGACCTGGGTGAGCGGGTGGTTCTGCCCCCGCGCCAGCTCGGCCGTCATCGCTTCAGTCCCCCGTGTCGCCGCCGTGCCCTGCCCTGTGCCGCTCCCCCTCGCGTCCTACAGGTGCGGCAGGATCGCCGGCATCAGGTCCTGGAAGGTGCGGCCGTTGGCCGGGAAGCCCAGCGCGGTCAGCGTCCAGCCGGGGCCCGAGCGGTGCACCTTCGCCATGATCTGGGCGGTGTAGGCGCCGCCGCCCGCCAGCGTGTAGCGGGCCAGTTCCTGGCCGTTGGTCTCGTCGACCAGGCGGCAGAACGCGTTCTGCACTTCCTGGAAGCTCTGTCCGGTGAAGGAGTTGACGGTGAAGACGATCTGGTCGATGTGGACCGGCACCCGCGCCAGGTCGACGAGGATCGCCTCGTCGTCGCCGCCCTGTCCCGCGCCGCCGACGAGGTTGTCGCCGGTGTGGCGCACCGAGCCGTCGTCGCTCACCAGGTGCCGGAAGAAGACGACGTCGACCGGCTGCTTGTCGGCGAACAGCACGGCCGAGGCGTCCAGGTCGATCTCGCGGGTGCGGGAACCGAACAGGCCGCGCCGGGGAGCCGCCTGCCAGCCGAGGCCCATGCGCACCGCGGTCAGGCTGCCCCCGTCGGCCTTCTCCAGACTGATGGCCTGACCCTTGGTCATGTTGACGGTCACGCGCTGATTCCCCTCTCGGACGTTCCCCTGTTGCCGCGGAGTCCGCGGTTGACCAAAACCCTACGCACCGTCACTGACAGTCCCGTACCCCGCTCCACGCTTTGTGTCGGTCTTGCAACACAGCGCGGGCACGGGACAGGGAACGGGGGCCCCGCGCGCACCGGCGGTCAGGCGAGCCCCGCCTCCTTCATCTGGCGCAGTTCCTTCTTCATCTCGGAGACCTCGTCGCGCAGCCGGGCCGCGATCTCGAACTGGAGGTCGGCCGCGGCCGCCCGCATCCGCTCCGTCAGCTGCTCGATCTGGTCGGCGAGGTCGGCCGCGGGGCGGTCGGTCGGAACCGTCTCCTTGGCCTTGCCCCGGGCGGCCTTGCCCGCCTTGGCGCCGCCGAGCGCGGGCACGGGTGCCTTGGCGCCCTTGCCGTCCTTGGACTTGCGGTAGCCGGAGCCGAGGAGCTGCTCGGTGTCGATGTCCTCGCGGGCGATCTGCGCCACGATGTCGTTGATCTTCTTGCGCAGCGGCTGTGGGTCGAGGCCGCGTTCCTTGTTGTAGGCGACCTGCTTCTCGCGGCGCCGGTTGGTCTCGTCGATGGCCCGCTCCATCGCCGGGGTGATCTTGTCGGCGTACATGTGGACCTCGCCGGAGACGTTGCGCGCCGCGCGGCCGATGGTCTGGATCAGGGAGGTGCCGGAGCGCAGGAAGCCCTCCTTGTCGGCGTCGAGGATCGCCACCAGGGACACCTCGGGCAGGTCGAGGCCCTCACGCAGGAGGTTGATGCCGACCAGGACGTCGAAGTCACCGGAGCGCAGCTCGCGCAGCAGTTCGACGCGGCGCAGGGTGTCGACGTCGCTGTGCAGGTAGCGCACCTGGATGCCCAGCTCCAGGAAGTAGTCGGTGAGGTCCTCGGCCATCTTCTTGGTGAGGGTGGTGACCAGGACGCGTTCGTCCTTCTCAGTGCGCTTGCGGATCTCGTGCACCAGGTCGTCGATCTGGCCCTCGGTGGGCTTGACGACGACCTCGGGGTCGATGAGCCCGGTGGGGCGGATGATCTGCTCCACCACGCCGTCGCCGCGCGACAGCTCGTACTTGCCCGGGGTGGCCGACAGATAGACGGTCTGACCGATCCGCTGCTGGAACTCCTCCCACTTCAGCGGGCGGTTGTCGAGCGCGGACGGGAGCCGGAAGCCGTGGTCGACGAGGGTGCGCTTGCGGGAGGCGTCGCCCTCGTACATGGCGCCGATCTGCGGGACGGTGTTGTGCGACTCGTCGATGACGAGGAGGAAGTCGTCCGGGAAGTAGTCGATCAGGGTGTTGGGCGGGGAGCCGGGCTCGCGGCCGTCGAAGTGCATCGAGTAGTTCTCGACGCCGGAGCAGGAACCGATCTGGCGGAGCATCTCCAGGTCGTACGTGGTGCGCATCCGGAGGCGCTGGGCCTCCAGGAGCTTGCCCTGCTTCTCCAGCTCGGCCAGGCGCTCGCCCAGCTCCTTCTCGATGTCGTTGACGGCCCGCTCCATGCGCTCGGGTCCGGCGACGTAGTGGGAGGCGGGGAAGACGTAGAGGTGGTCGTCCTCGCTGATGATCTCGCCGGTGAGCGGGTGCAGGGTGGAGAGGGCCTCGATCTCGTCGCCGAACATCTCGATGCGGACGGCCAGTTCCTCGTAGACCGGGAAGATCTCGATGGTGTCGCCGCGGACCCGGAAGGTGCCACGGGTGAAGGCCACGTCGTTGCGCGTGTACTGGATGTCGACGAAACGGCGCAGCAGCTCGTCGCGGTCGAACTCCGCGCCGACCTTCAGCGGCACCATGCGGTCGACGTACTCCTGCGGGGTGCCGAGGCCGTAGATGCAGGAGACGGAGGCGACCACGACGACGTCGCGCCGGGTGAGCAGCGAGTTGGTCGCGGAGTGGCGCAGGCGCTCCACCTCCTCGTTGATCGAGGAGTCCTTCTCGATGTAGGTGTCCGACTGCGGGACGTAGGCCTCGGGCTGGTAGTAGTCGTAGTACGAGACGAAGTACTCGACCGCGTTGTTCGGCAGGAGCTCCCGGAACTCGTTCGCCAGCTGGGCGGCCAGTGTCTTGTTCGGCGCCATCACGAGGGTGGGGCGCTGGAGCTTCTCGATCATCCACGCGGTGGTGGCGGACTTACCGGTGCCGGTGGCGCCGAGCAGGACGACGTCCTTCTCGCCTGCTTCGACGCGCCGGGCGAGCTCGGCGATGGCCTGCGGCTGGTCACCGCTGGGCTGGTAGGGACTGACGACCTCGAAGGGCGCCACCGTGCGTTCGATCTGGGAAACGGGCCGCATGGGTTCCACCGTACGACCCGGCACTGACAATGCGGCGCGATCAGCGGTTCTGCGGGGTGCGGACGCCTCGGCGGTCCTGGCGGCGGCGGGAGTACGGCGGCGAGCGGCGCGGTGTTCGGTGGTGGATCTCAGGGTGGGCGGGGACCCCCGGTTTGTGCTCCACGGTGGCCCGGGTGGGCACGCCCATGACCATCATCGGGTCGCGGACCACGACCACCCCGGCGAGCAGCAGGAAGGCGAGCGGGCCGATCAGCATCGGGACGACGAACCCGGTGGACCCGTCGCCCACGACGTCGGACCCTGTGCTGTGGAGGTGGACGCGCAGGGAGGCCATGCCCACGTAGTGCATGCCGGTGACGGCCAGGCCCATCACCAGGCTCGCGCCCACGCTCCACAGGAAGCCCCTGACCTGCCCGGCCGCCCACAGGGCGGCGGTGGCGGCGGCCATCGCGATGGCCACGGAACCGGCGACGAGCACCGTGTTGTACTCCAGGCGGCCGTCGAGCTGCATCCCGGCCATGCCCAGGTAGTGCATGGACGCGATGCCGAGCCCGGTGACGGTGCCCCCGGTGAACAGGGCCGTCCCGGTGGCGCCCTTGTAGCCGACGATGAAGATCCCCACGCCCACCATGACGATGGCGACGCCGAGGCTGGCGAACGTCAGCGGCCGGTCGTAGTGGATCGGCGCCTGCGCGACGCTGAAACCCATCATCGCGATGAAGTGCATCGTCCATATGCCGGAGCCGATGGCCGCGGACCCCAGGGCGAGCCACGCGGGGCGCCGGGAGTGCGAGACGAGCAGGGATCTGGTGGTGCAGCGCAGCCCCAGGGCCCCTCCGAGGCAGGCCATCAGGTAGGCCACCAGCGGTGTGACGAGTCCGTAGCTGAATCCGTCGACCGTGCCTTGCATGCGCGGCTGTCCCTTCCCGCCCTCTTGCGTCCCGAATGCCGTGAAACAGACCCCCTCCCAGGACCACCCGAGCGGTCAGGGCCGAGGCAGAGAGTATGACCCCCACCGGATCGGTCGAACGACTTTCCGGCAAAGAAACACGGCGTTGCCCCAGTTGTGCGGCACCAGTGAGCGCCCTTGGTGCCTCCCATGCGATGTGTGCTCATTGTGTACCCGCCCGCGAACGACGCTCTGCTGTCACAGTTGAACCGAACGTGTTCCCTCGATGCGAGGAGTACGCATGTACGTGCGCGTAGTCGCAGCCGTCGCCACAGCGCTCCTGGGGGCCGCCACCCTGCTGCTGCCCAGCCCCGACGCCCGGGCCCGGGATGTCGACGCCCCGCCTCTGGTGCTGGCCCACCGCGGCGCCTCCGCCCACGCCCCCGAGAACACCCTGCCCGCCGTCGACCGGGCGGCCCGGCTGGGTGCCACGTGGGTCGAGAACGACGTACAGCGCACCAGCGACGGCCAGCTGGTCGTCATCCACGACGACAGCCTGCGCCGGACGACCGATGCCGCGAGCGTCTTCCCGGACCGTTCTCCGTGGAAGGTGAAGGACTTCACCGCCGCCGAGATCGCCCGCCTGGACGCGGGGAGCTGGTTCGGCGCCAAGTTCGCGGGCACGCGCGTACCGACGCTGACGCAGTACCTGCGTGAGGTGGACCGCAATCACCAGAGTCTGCTTCTGGAGATCAAGAGTCCGCAGCTGTATCCGGGCATCGAGCGGCAGATCATGAAGTCCCTCGCGGACCAGGGCTGGTTGGACTCCGGGCATCTGGACGACCGGCTGATCGTGCAGACGTTCGACACGGACAGTCTGCGGACCGTGCACGACCTGGAGCCGGGTGTCCGGACGGCGTACCTGGGCAAGCCGGCCACCGGGGACCTGGACGAGTACGCGGCCTTCACCGACGGCATCAACCCCTCCCACGCCGCGCTCACCACGTCGTACGTGAACGCCGCGCACGGGTTCACGGGGCCGCACGGGCGTCCGCTGTCGGTGTTCACGTGGACCGTGAACGACGCGGACACCGCCCGTCAGGTCGCCCGGCTCGACGTCGACGGGATCATCACCAACAAGCCCGAGGTGGTCGGGGCGGCGCTGCCGGGGGCGTGATGCCCGGTGTCCCGGGGCGTTGTCAGTGGTGGGTCGTACGGTGGTGGGCATGGACAGCCATGGGCAGTACGAGCCGCGGGTCGTGTGGGCGCTGGTCCCCACCGGGATCGGGCCGCTGTTGCTGGCCGCGACCCGCGAGGGCCTGGTCAGTGTCGTCTTCCACGCGACGGACCCGGTCCGCGACAGGGCCCTCGCCCGTCTCGCGTCCCGGCTGGGCACCGAGCCCGTCGAGGACCCCGGCTCACCGCTGCTGGCCGAGGCGATACGTCAGGTCGGGGAGTACTTCGCCGGTGAGCGCCGGGACTTCGACCTGCCCCTGGACTGGTCGTTGATCTCCGGCTTCAACCGGCAGGTCCTGCGCGAGCTGCTGGCCGGTGTCCCGTTCGGCTCGGTCGTCGGCTACGGCGACCTGGCCCGGCGGGTCGGCCAGCCGCTGGCCAGCCAGGCGGTGGGGGTGGCGATGGGCGCCAACCCGCTGCCGGTCGTGGTGCCCTGTCACCGGGTGGTGGAGCGCGACGGCGGCATTGGGGGGTTCGGCGGCGGCCTGGAGACGAAGCGGAAGCTGCTCGCCCTGGAGGGCGTGCTGCCCGAGCCGCTCTTCTGAGGCTCGGCCGACGGCCCTCGGCTCCCGCGGGGCGGGCCGGGCTCGCGGGGGCGCCGGACGCGCGTACAGGCTGCTGATGGACGCCGCACGGACCGGCCGGGGCTGCTTGCGGCACGTGGGCCGAGGCCTCGCGCGCAGGGCGCCCGCGCTTCTCCCGCGCGGGCGCCCTCCGTCGCCGTTGGTCAGTCGTAGTGGCGGGCCTCGAAGAGGTTGCCGTCCGGGTCGCGGAAGTAGAAGCTGCGGGTCGCCGGGCCCCGGGCGCCGAAAGAGCCCTTGGAGATCTCGGAGACCGGCACGGCACGCTCCTCCAGGCGGCTGCGCAGGGCGTCGAAGCGGTCGCCCGGCAGGGCCAGGCAGACGTGGTTGACCGGGTGGCCCGAACTGGCGGCGGCGCCGGGGAGCATGGTCATGCGCTCCGCCATGGAGCGCGGCATGAGGTCGACGATGCTCTCGTCGTCGACGCGCATGGACGGGAAGGGGACTATGCCTTCGGTGAACTCGGCGAGCCGTACGGAGGTCAGTCCGACCGCCTGTTCGTAGAAGGCGGCCGAGGCCACCGGATCGTCCACCCACAGGACGATGTGGTCAAGGCGTGTCGTGTTGTCGGTCATGCCTTTCAGGCTGGTGTCGTCCCCCACAGGCCGCAAGTGTTTGGCCGGGCGCGTCACTCGCCAGGGATGAGGGAAACCGAAACGGCAGGAGGCGGGCACGTGGTGCTGGTGATGTCGGAAGAGGTATGGGAAGCGGTCGACGCGCGTCGGCCGGTGGTCGCCCTGGAGTCCACGATCATCGCGCACGGGCTGCCCCGGCCGCGCAACCTCCAGGTGGCGCTGGAGCTGGAGGACGTCGTCCGGGCGGAGGGCGCGGTTCCGGCGACGATCGCGGTGCTCGACGGGCGGCCCCATGTCGGCCTGGACAAGGACCAGTTGGAGCGGGTCGCGAACGAGGACGGCATCCGCAAGCTGGGCCACCGGGATCTGCCGCTCGCGGTGGCCGCCGGGGTGAGCGGGGCGACCACCGTGTCGGCGACGGCGCTGCTCGCGGCCCGGGCAGGGGTGCGGGTGTTCGCGACGGGCGGACTCGGTGGGGTGCACCGGGAGTGGACGCTGACGCAGGACGAGTCGGCCGATCTGGGGCTGCTGGCGCGTACCCGGATCACCGTGGTGTGCGCGGGCGTCAAGTCGATCCTGGACGTGCCCGCGACCCTCCAGCGGCTGGAGACCCTGGGGGTCGCGGTGGCCGGTTACGGCACGGACCGCTTCCCCGGCTTCTACCTGTCCGACTCGGGGCACCCGGTGGACTGGACGCTGGAGCGTCCGGGGCAGGTCGCGGACGTCATGCGGGCGCAGGACGCGGTGGACGGGCCGGAGTCGGCGCTGATCGTCGCCAACCCGGTGCCCGAGGAGGAGCAGTTGGACCCGGCGCTGCACGCGCGGGTACTCGCCGACGCGCTGCACGCGTGCGAGGAGGCCGGTGTCAGCGGGCAGGGCGTGACACCGTTCCTGCTGGACTATCTGGTGCGGCACACCGACGGTGCCTCGTTGAGCGCGAACCTGGCGGCGGTCCGCGGCAATGTGCGGCTGGCCGCGCGGATCGCGGCGGCCTGGGCCACGGCATGACGACGGCGGCGGGCGGGGCGCTGCTGGTGGTCGGGGACGTCATCACGGACGTCGTCGCCCGGCACCGGGGGCCGCTCGCGCCGGGGACGGACACGACAGCCGTGATCCGTACCGTGCCGGGCGGGGCGGGCGCCAACGTGGCGTGCTGGGCGGCTCATCAGGGGGCGCCCGAGGTGCGGCTACTGGGGCGGGTCGGGGCGGACGCGGCGGACCGGCACAGCCGTGAGCTGGCCGCGCGCGGGGTGCGGCCGCTGCTCGTCGTCGACCCTGATGTGGCCACGGGGACGGTGATATGCCTCGTCGACTCGGACGCGGCGGCCGAGCGGACGTTCCTCACCGACAGCGGGGCGTCGCTGCGGCTCGGCCCCGCCGACTGGTCCGACGACCTGCTCGACGGGGTCGCCCGGCTGCATCTGTCGGGCTATCTGCTGTTCTCCGCGTCGAGCCGTGCCCTGGTGGCGAAGGCGTTGGCGTCGGCACGCGCGCGGGGTGTGCCGGTGAGCCTCGATCCCGCGTCGGCGGGCTTCCTGGCGGAACTCGGTGTCGGGCGTTTCCTCGACCTCGTCATCGGGGTGGACGTCCTGCTTCCGAGCCGTGACGAGGCGTGCCTGCTGACGGGGTTGCCCGACGCGGCGGAGGCGGCGGCCGAGCTGAGCCGGCACGTCGCCCTCGTCGTCGCCAAGCAGGGCGCCGACGGGGCGTTGGTGGCCCGTAAGGGATCGCTCCGGGCCCGGGTCCCGGCCGCCCCGGCGGACCCACGGGACACCACGGGCGCCGGTGACGCCTTCACGGGCGCGTTCCTCGCGGCACTCCTCGCGGGCGCGACCCCCGAGGAGGCGGCTCGGACGGGGTGCGCGGCGGGAGCGGTGGCCGTGGAACGCGTGGGAGGACGGCCGCCGGAAGGGGAGTGACACAGGGGACGACAGTGAACTGTGGGGCGGGGCGTGTCCCCGGGGCGCGAGGTGCGGGAACGTCGGTTCGGCGGGCGGGGCGGGCGAGGTGTCGTCGGTCGGCTCGCCGGGCCGGGGTGTTCGGCGCCGTTTCCCTGGTGGTGGCGTCCGGCGCGTGCGGTGGACGGTACTTGGCGTGGGCGGGGCGTCGGGGTGAGTCGGTGCGGTCGTCCCGGTGGCTGCCGCGCCGTCAGTCCTTGCGGCCCCAGGCCGAGATCATCGGGGCGGTCGCCAGGTCCATCGTTCCGGTGGCGATGTTGGCGAGGTGGCGGTCGATGTCGTCGTCCGTGGCGAGGCCCGCGGTGACGAGTTGGTCGCGGATCTGACGGACCGTCGCCGATTCGAGGGCGGTGCAGGCGGGCGAGGCGACCGGGAAGTACGCGTCGGCCTCCACGCCCCGCAGACCGGCCTCGCGCAGCAGGCGCGGGAGGGTGCGGCCGTAGGAGAGGTCGGCGCCGCGGTCGGCGAGCAGGCGGCGGAAGCCCTGGCGCAGCTGGTTGGCGAGCCTCTCCTCGGGGCCGTGCTCGTCGGGGCAGGTCAGTGGCTGGAGGGCGGGGTCGGCGTCCTCGATCAGCAGTAGGCCGCCGGGGCGCAGGGCCTGGACCATGGAGCGCAACGCCCGTTCCCGGTCCGGCACATGGACGAGGACGAGCCGGGCGTGCACCAGGTCGAACCCCTCCCCCGGCGGCTCCTCGGCGCCGACGTCGTGGACGCGCACGGTGACCGGCGGGCGGGCGACGGGGGCGAGCCGGGTGGTGTCGATGTCGCTGGCGACGACCTTCCCGGTCGGGCCGACCTTCTCGGCCAGCCAGGACACCACCGAGGTGCCGCCCGCGCCGACCTCCCAGCAGCGCCAGCCGGGGCCGACGCCGAGCCCTTCGAGGTGCCGGAAGGTGGTGGGGTCGAAGAGCCGGGCGAAGGCGGCGAAACGTTCACCCGCCTCTGCCTGCCGGTTGTCGAGGAGGTACCCGTCGGGTCGCGTCATGCCGCGATCATCCCAGTTGCCCGGCTTGTCGGGCCGGGTGGGCAAGGCGCCCGCGAGGAGATGCCGGGCGCCGAGGGCCACGCCACCGTCCGGCGCCTGTCCCACGCCGGGTTTTCCACAGGCGGGAACCAAGCGGAATCCCGGCTACCCACAGGCTCACCCGGCACTTACACAGAGCTGGCACACTGGCTCGCCACGGCACACGAACGCGGCACATCGCCTCGGACGTGCGCCGGGTCCGGGGAGGGTTCAGGCAAGGAGATCCAGATGTCCATGGCAGGGAATCTGCGGAAGGTCACGAGCCTCGGCGGGGTCGGCAGCCTGCGCAAGGTGGCACGGCTGGCCCGGCGGCACCGGCGGATCGACCTGAGCCATCCGGCCCGCTCCCCGCTGGGCTCGTCGGTGGTCAACTGCGTCACCTACCGGGACGGCGCCCGGGTGCCGGGCGGGAGCGACCTGGTGGACGCGGTGGAGAAGGTCCGCAAGAAGGGCGACGGGTTCGTGTGGCTGGGGCTGCACGAGCCGACCGACGGGGAGTTCGCGGGCATCGCCGAACTGTTCGACCTGCACCCGCTGGCCGTCGAGGACGCGGTGGAGGCCCATCAGCGCCCCAAGCTGGAGCGGTACGGGGACACCCTGTTCGCGGTGTTCAAGACCGTCTGCTACGTCGAGCACGAGCAGTTGACGGCGACCAGCGAGGTGGTGCACACCGGCGAGATCATGGTGTTCGTCGGCGAGGACTTCGTGATCACCGTACGGCACGGCCGACACGGCTCCCTGGGGCCGCTGCGCGAGGAGTTGGAGGCGCAGCCGGCCCAACTGGCCAAGGGGCCCGCGGCGGTGCTGCACGCGATAGCGGACCACGTCGTCGACGACTACCTCAGCGTCACCGACTCCGTCCAGGCGGACATCGACCAGGTCGAGATGGACGTGTTCGCGGAGAACGGCGCCCGCACCGACCCCGGGCGGATCTACCAGATGAAGCGCGAACTCCTGGAGCTGAAGCGGGCGGTGACACCGCTCGGCCGCCCGGTGGAGGAGCTAGCGACCCGGCCGATACGCGTGGTCCCGCCGGAGATACAGGCCTACTTCCGGGACGTCCTCGACCACTTGATGCGGGCGAAGGAGCAGATCGCGTCCTTCGACGAACTGCTCAACTCGATCCTCCAGGCCCACCTCGCCCAGGTCACGGTCGCGCAGAACGAGGACATGCGGAAGATCACCGCGTGGGCCGCGGTGATCGCCGTGCCGACGATGGTGTGCGGCATGTACGGAATGAACTTCGAGTACATGCCGGAGCTGCGCTGGAGGTTCGGATACCCGCTGGTGATGGGCGTCGTCCTGACGATATGCCTGACGCTCTACCGGGGTTTCCGGCGCAACGGCTGGCTCTGAGCGGGGTCAGCGCCTCGCGCTCATCGCGTAGACGCTCTCGGCCCAGCCGGCGATCTGGTCCTCCGTCAGATGGGCGGCGAGGTCGGCCTCGCTGATCATGCCGACGAGCCGTTTGTCCTCGATGACGGGGAGCCGGCGGATCTGGTAGTCGCGCATCTCCTGAAGCACGTCGTCGACGTCCGCGTCGGAGGTGATCCAGCGCGGGGTACCCCGGGCCATCTCACCGGCGGTGATCTTCGCGGGGTCGTGGCCCATGGCGACACAGCCGACGACGATGTCGCGGTCGGTGAGGATGCCGCAGAGCCGTTCGTTCTCGTCGCTGATGGGCAGGGCGCCGACGTTCAGCTCGCGCATCAGCTGGGCCGCGCGGTCCAGGGTCTCGTGCGCGGGAATCCACTGGGCGCCGCGGTGCATGATGTCTCCGGCCGTGGTCATGGGGTACCTCCCGGTGCCGGGCTCGCCGGCGCGGCACGGGGGTGTGCCGCTGATACCGGCGCCCTCACATTCTCGTCCCGTGCGGGACGGGATGCACGTGGGGGCGGGGGCGCGGGGGTGGGGGTGACTCCGGGAGCGGGCGGCGTCGCGAGCGGGGGGCGCGGGGCAGGCGGGGGCGCGGGGCGGGCGGGAGAGGTTGTTGGTCGTCTGTGGCGGCGTCGTGGCTGGTCGCGCCCGCGTGGCGGAGCCGCATGTCGGCACAGCCCCGCGCGCCTTACAAGCAAGGGGGTGGCCTGGCCGGTCCCGAAATGCTCGGTCCGGCTGTGGTTCAGGCGTTCCGGAACGCTCGGCCCCGTTGGGGTCAGCCGTTCCAGGCTGGGTGGCGGGGGTCGTCCGTGCGGATCAGGATGTCGGCGGTGGTCGCCGGGTCGGTCTCGGAGGCGTAGCGCTCGAAGGCCGGGAGGGTCCAGTGGTCGGGCTCGGGGGTGCGGCGGCGCAGGGCGCCGGGTGAGAGGAGGAGGTGGACCGAGAGGTCGAAGGGGAACCAGTGCCGGAGCAGAAAGGGGCCGTGCAGCAACAGGACGCCGCCGGGCGGGAGTTGGATGTAGGGGCTGCGGGTGGCGCGGTCGGTGACCGGGTCCCACAGGTCGGGCAGGACGCGTCCGTCGCCGTCGGGGTCGAGGGGGCCGAACACCTCGCGCCACAGGGCACCGGTGTCGAACCAGCCGTTGTAGTAGGCCTCGACGTCCTGGTGGCCGTACTCCAGGCGGAGGGAGGCGGGGCGCAGGAAGCCCTCCGTGCCGACGACCAGTGAGGGGCGTCCGTGCAGGCGCAGCGCCTCGGCGACACGTTCGGCGAGGTCGCCCGGGTGGGCCGCGGGGGCGCCGTCGAACGCGATACGGGGCCAGGAGCCGCCGTCGGCCGGCTCAAGGTCGAGCAGCCGCTCGGCCAGGAGATCGCCGAGCCGGTCCCAGGTGATCGCTTCGAGTCGCACAGGGCCATGATGCGCCAGGGGCGGGGGTGGGAGGTGGGCGGGAGGGGTGGGGTGGGGAGGGGAGGGGGGAGGGGGGAGGGGGGAGCCCCCCCCCAGAGAAGAGAAGCAGGAACAGGAAAGCCACCAGTCCAGAGCCACCCCGCCCCGCCCCCACCTAAGAACCACCCATGAGCCCCCCAGTGAACCCTGGGCAAACCCTGAGTGAACCCCGGAACCTCCCGGGTGCTCTCGCCGGAGTGCACGATATGGCCGCTCTGCGGGGCCCGGCGGTGGGTCGTATCGTGGCTGGAAGAGTGCCGCTCGTCGAGGTACGGCGCGTCGGGAGTCGTCCGGGTACGCGAGGAGGACGACCATGGCCGATCCCAAGGGATTCATGACCACGCCCCGGCAGGAGTGGCCTCGTAGGCCGGTCGAGGAGCGGGTGCGGGACTGGGACGAGGTGTATGTCCCGGGGGCGTTGTTGCCGTTGATCACCGAGCAGGCCGACCGGTGTATGGACTGCGGGGTGCCGTTCTGTCATGAGGCCTGTCCGCTGGGGAATCTGATCCCGGAGTGGAATGACCTGGTGAGCCGGGACGACTGGCGGGCGGCGGCTGATCGGCTGCATGCCACGAACAACTTCCCGGAGTTCACGGGGCGGTTGTGCCCGGCGCCGTGTGAGGCGGGGTGTGTGCTGGCCATCAATCAGCCTGCGGTGACCATCAAGAACGTCGAGGTCGCCATCGCCGATCAGGCCTGGGAGTTGGGGTTGGCGCCGCCCCGGCCGCCGGACCGGTTGTCGGGGCGGACGGTGGCGGTGGTCGGGTCGGGGCCGACGGGGTTGGCGGCGGCGCAGCAGTTGACGCGGGCGGGGCACACGGTGGTCGTGTTCGAGAAGGACGACCGGCTGGGCGGCCTGATGCGGTACGGCATCCCGGAGTTCAAGATGGAGCGGCGTCACCTGGAGCGGCGTCTGGGGCAGATGCGGGCGGAGGGGACGAAGTTCCGTACGTCGACGGCGGTCGGGCGGGATGTGGGGGCGGCGGAGTTGCGGTCCCGTTACGACGCGGTGGTGATCGCGGCCGGGGCGACGGCGTGGCGTGAACTGGACGTGCCGGGGCGGCAGTTGGCCGGGGTGCGGCAGGCGATGGAGTATCTGCCGCTGGCGAACCGGGTGTGTGAGGGCGATGTGGAGGTGTCGCCGTTGTCGGCGGCCGGGAGGCATGTCGTGATCGTGGGTGGTGGTGACACCGGGGCGGACTGTCTGGGGACGGCGGTGCGGGAAGGGGCGGCGTCCGTCAGCCAGTTGGACATCTACGCGCAGCCGGATGTCGAGCGGGACCATGATGTCGAGCCGTGGCCGACGTATCCGAGGATCTACCGGATGTCGGCCGCGCACGAGGAGGCGGGGGTGTTGGGGACGGCGCCGTCGGCGGATGCGGACGCGCGGCTGTTCGCGGCGTCGACGCTCCATTTCGTGGGCGACGAGGAGGGCAGGGTGCGGGAGTTGAGTGTGGTGGAGGTGGACGCGGGTCGGCGGGAGGTGCCGGGGACGACGCGGACGTTGCCTGCGGATCTGGTGCTGTTGGCGTTGGGTTTCTCGGGGCCGGACCGGTCGGACGGGCTGGTCGATCAGTTGGGGTTGGCGATGGAGGCGCGGGGGACGATCGCGCGGGACGCGGGTTTCGCGACGAACGTTCCCGGTGTGTTCGCCGCCGGGGACGCGGCGCGGGGGCAGTCGTTGATCGTGTGGGCGATCGCGGAGGGGCGGTCGGTGGCGGCGGCCGTGGACCGTTATCTGACGGGGAGCACGCGGCTTCCGGCGCCGATTGGGCCGTTCGACCGCCCGATGGTGGTGTAGCCGGAACGCCGACAGCGCCCGCACCGCACCACCGCACCCGGCCCTGCTCTCGCGGGCTCCGCACCACGGCACCCGGCCCCACTCTCGCGGCCCCCGCACCCCGCCTCTCAGCCCGGCCGCCCCCTGCTCCCCCGTTTCCCGCGCTTCCACTCCCCCGCGTCTCATGGCTTACCGCTTACCGCTTTCGTGTCACCGCCCCGTGTCCGGGGATGACGAGGCGGCGGGTCGGGTCGCGGGCGTCGGCCCGGGGTGGTTGTCCTTGTCTCCGAGGTGCCCGTCGTATCTGCGGGCGGGGTGGGGGTGGGTGGTGTCGTTCTCGGTGGGGGGTTGTCCGGTCATGAGGGTCGCCGGGGGGTTGCGCATGTTTTAGTCGTCAACTCAGTGCCAAGGTAAGGGAGTCGAAAGGGTGGTTTCAGGGGGACGGCGGCCGGGTTCAGGACAGCAGGAAGTCGGCTTCTCCGGCCTTGGCGCCCTCGATGAAGGCGGTCATCTCGTCGGTGGTGTAGATGAGGGCCGGCCCGTCGGGGTCGGTGGACTGGCGGACGGCGATGCGGCCGTCGGCGAGTTTCATGGCCTCCAGGCAGTTGCCGCCGTTGCCGCCGCTCCAGGGCTTGTGCCAGCCTTCGTTGCCCAGTTCCCGCGCGGGCATGCCGTTGTAGACCTGTTCGCGCGGCCTGATGCGATCCATTTACAGCTCCTTGCGGAGATCCAGGAGGATCTCCTTCGTGCGATGTGCCGTGGCGGCCTGCGCCGCCATGCGGTCCATGACCTCAAGGTGGGTCGCCACCTCTGCGCGCGCGTCGAGGTAGACGGCGCCGGTCAGGTACTCGCTGTAGACCATGTCGGGGAGTTCCGGCATGGCAAATCGGAACAGCACGAAGGGGCCGAACGTGCCGGGGTGCGGACCGCTGGCGAAGGGCGCGATCTGGAGGGTCACGTGGGGCAGCTTCGTGGCGTCGAGCAGGGTGTCGATCTGGGCACGCATCACCTCCGGTCCGCCGCATGGGCGGCGCAGTGCGGTCTCGTCCATGACGGCCCAGAAGCGGGGGGCGTCGGGGCGGGTGAGCAGTCGCTGGCGTTGGACGCGCAGTGCGACGTGGCGTTCGATCTCCGCGGGCTGGGTCTGGCCGATGGCGCCGGATCTCAGTACGGCGCGGGCGTAGTCCTCGGTCTGGAGGAGTCCGGGCACGAAGTGGGGGTCGTACGAGCGGATCAGGGCGGCGGCGCCCTCCAGGCTGACGTACATCGAGAACCAGCCGGGCAGGATGTCGTGGAAGCGTTGCCACCAGCCGGGCTGGTTGGCCTCTTCGGCGAGGAGGACGAAGGCGTCGGCCTCGTCGTCGGAGACTCCGTAGGACTTCAGGAGGAGTTGCAGGTAGGGGATTTTGAGGGAGACCTCGGCCATTTCCATGCGGCGGACGGTGGCGGGGGCGACGCGCAGGACGCGGGCGGCTTCCTCGCGTTTGAGTCCGGCGCGTTCGCGGAGGTCGAGGAGGCGACGGCCGAGGACGACCTGGCCGACGGTCGGCGCGGACCGCGGTTCGCTCACGCTCCACCACCTCCACTGCTGGCCCTGGCGGGCTTCGGGACTCCCTGCCGGGCGGCGGGGTAGGGGTTCCGGCCGGCCTCGGCAGCGTCGAAAGCATGCTGACAGCCCTGCGGCGCCATTCGAAGACCTATTCGAAGATCTGTTCGGATCTCCGGTGATCCCAAGTGGCGCCGCTCGACGTGCTGTTGCGAGCAGTGTGCCACGCCCGTCCAGAACGTCACACCGCACTCTGCAATTTCCAGAGTGACTCTTGCCAAGTGTTCGCGGCGGGGCGATAGTGGCAAGCGTGATTCCGTCCGCGCCCTTTTTAGGAACAGACGCCGCCGGGGGCCGTCTCGGCCTCGGTGCCGCCGCGGTGGCGGGCCCCTGCGGGCCTGCCGCCGAGCGCCGGTTCCATTTCGAGCTGGCCGCCCATCCGGCCTCCCCCGCCCAGGCCAGACGCCTGGCCAGGGCCCGGTTGACCGGCTGGTCGGTGTGCGAGGACATCTGCGACACCGCGGCCCTGGTCATCTCCGAGCTGGTCACCAACGCCCTCGTGCACACCGCGAGCAGTTCCATACTCTGCGAGCTGCGGGACGGCGAGGATCTGGTGCGGATAGCCGTGCGCGACGAGGGCTGCGCGCCGGGTGCGCACGGGCCGGGGCAGGGCCGGGCCGAGGAGGAGCAGGGGAGGGGATTGCTCCTCATCGACGCGATGTGTCACGCGTGGGGCGCGCATGAGCACGGGCCCGGGCTGCTGGTCTGGGCGGAGCTGCCGCGCCAGGCCGACGAGCCCTGCCACCGTTGCGGGCCGTGCAACGACCTGGGGTGGGGTTCCCGCCCCAAGCCGGGCCCGGCGGACGAGACGACGGGCCCAGCGGGCGGCGCCCCCGGCACCCCCGGCACCTCCGACAACCCCGACAACCCTGCGTGCACGGCCGACGGCACGACGGGCATCACGGCGCGCACGGCCGACGGCACGGCGCGCGTCACGGGCGGGGACGGGACGGCCGACGTGGAGGCGGGTCACGGGACGGGGGCCTCATGGGGATGAGGTCCGCGTCGGGCGGCCGGGTGCGGAACCTGGACTCGCTGGTCCGGCTCCAGCGGGGGCGGCAGTCTCCGGACGGGCCCCGCACGCTGACGGTGCCGGCCGACATGACGGCGCCGATGGGCTGTGACGCGGTGTCCGCGCCGGCCCGTTTCGGCCCGCTGGTGCTGACCCGACTGCCGCGCGTGGGGTGCGTGTACGCCGACGAGACGCACTGGTGGTGGCTGGTGCCGGCCGACTCCGACTACGCGCTGGAGTGGCCGGCGCCGGCCCGCTACACCGCCGGCGCGATCATCCCGGACGCTCCGGGCGGCCCCGGCCTCATCCATCGGCCGGACGGCACGCTTCCGTACACGCCGCCGATCCCGCTGTACCTCGCCCTGTGCCGGGCGATGGGAACGACACCGACCTGGTCCCGGCCCGTCAGCGCCTGACCGAGCCGCGTCACACGGTTCGGTCGGCCCGCAGGCCCGAGGGGGGAAGACGGCCCCGGTCATGGGGGTGACCGGGGGACCACCGGTGCGGAGGTGCCTCATACAGGGGGGCACCTCCGCACCGGCTTTTTTATACCCCGGTTCCCTGTACCCGGCCCCTCTCCCTCGGTCCCCGGCCCCCGATCCCCGCCCGGCCCCCGGCCCCCGGCCCCGTCCTCAAAGCCGACGCCCCTCCCCCGCCCAAGCCCCCATCCCGGCGCACGCCCTCCACGCCCCACCTGCGCCCCCGTACGCCCTGCCCTCCACCACCCCGGCCCGCGATAGTGGCCGTTCATCGACGTGAAGTCGGCCGACGTCCGGCCGGTGACGGAGAACCAGGTCGGCCAACAGCCGTTGGCGGTGGGTCAACAACCGTTGGCACACAACCGTCGACAGTCGGTCAACAACCGTTGGCACACAACCGTCGACGGTCGGTCAACAACCGTTGGCACACAACCGTCGACGGTCACCAACCACCGTTGGCAATCGGTATGCAGCCGCCGACGGCCAGCCAACAACCGTTGGCAGTCGGCATGCAGCCCTCGGCAGCAGGCCAACAACCGTTGGCAGAAGGCTCATCGGCGTCCCGCCGACGACGGAGACCGGTCGGCCAACAGCCGTTGACGGAGCCTCCGCCGGAGGACGCCGAGGTCCGCCGCCGTCCGCCGAGGTCCGCCGGCGTTCACCGACGTCCGCCGATGGCAAGGAACCGGCCAATGTGCGGCCGTTGACACGCGTCGGTCGGTACCCGGCCGAGGACCGGACGTCGGGGAGGTCCGTGGTGGCGAAGAAGCGCGGGGTGGGCGAGGGCGAGGTCTCCGAGTCGGAGCGGCTGCTGTTCGGCGGGCCGCTCCGTTACGACATGGGCTGGAGTCAACACCGGGACCGGGCGCTGGAGTTGGGGTTCCGGGCGATGGTGACGCGGTTGCCGTCGCTGCTGGGTTCGAGTTTCCGGCTGGCCTGGGAGGCGGACCGGCGGGCGGCGCGGCTGGTGCTGGTGGCCGAGGTGGGCCGGGGTGTCCTCCAGGCGGTGGGTCTGCTCGCCGTCAACCGTGTGCTGGGCCGGCTGATCGGTGGGGGTGCGATCGAGGACCGGCTGCGGGGTGCCGCCCCCGCGCTGGCCGCGCTGGCTGTCGTCACGTTGCTCGGGGCGTTGCTGCGGGCGGCGTCCACGTATGCCACCGGGCGTCTGGAGCCCAAGGTGGAGCGGGTGGCGACGGAGTTGTATCTGGAGCGGGCGGCGGCTGTGGAGCTGGCCGCGATCGAGGATCACGCCTTTCACAAGCTGCTGGACACCGCGCAGTACGGTGCCGCCTCGGCCCGCCGGATGATCTCGTACTCCAGCCGGGTCGTGAACGCGGCGATCTCGCTGATCGCGGCGGCCGGTGTGCTGACGGTGCTGCATCCGGCGTTGCTGCCGCTGCTGATGACGATGACGGTGCCGAGCGCGTGGAGCGCGCTGACGAACGCGCGGCGCCGGTACGAGTCGTTCCATGTCTGGGTGCAGCATTCCCGGGCCGGTTCGCTGATCGCGTCGTTGTTGACGGAGCCGGGGGCGGCTCCGGAGATCCGGGTGCACGGGGTGGGGCCGTTCCTGCTGCGGCATTTCCGTGCGATGGCGGAGACGGCGGAGGGTGAGCAGGCGCGGCTGGCGGGGCTGGCGGCGCGCACCGGGTTGATCGCGGCGCTGTGGACGGGTCTGGCGACGGTGGCGACGTACGCGACGCTCGGTGGGTTGCTGCTGGCGGGGGCGATGGCGTTGTCGGTGGCGGGGACGGCGGTGATCGCGATCCGGACCGGTTCCGGCAGCCTCGACAGTCTGGTTCTGGAGATCAACTCCCTGCATGAGGAGGCTCTGTTCGTCGGTGATCTGCGACGGCTGTATGTCGAGGCGGCGGAGCGGGCGATTCCGGTCGGGGGTGATCCGCTGCCGGAGGAGCCTCGGGAGATCAGGTTCGAGAACGTCACGTTCCATTACCCGGGTGAGTCGGTGCGGCCAGCTCTGGACGATGTCACGCTCACGCTGCCGCTGGGCCGGATCGTGGCGCTGGTCGGCGAGAACGGTTCCGGCAAGACCACCCTGGTGAAGTTGCTGGCGGGGCTGTACACGCCGGACGGGGGGCGGATTCTCTGGGACGACGTGGACACGGCGACGGTGGACCGGCACGCGCTGGCCGAGCGGATCGCGATGGTGGCGCAGGATTTCAAGCGCTGGCCGTTCACCGCGCGGGTGAACGTCGCCGTGGGCCGGTCCGCCGCGCCGCTGACCGAGGAGCGGGTGGCGGGGGCGGTCGCGGAGGCGGGCGCCGAGGAGGTCGTCGCCGCGTTGCCGCGGGGCCTGGACACGTTGCTGGCCCGGAATTTCAGTGGGGGGCACGAGTTGTCGGGCGGTCAGTGGCAGCGGCTGGGGATCGCGCGGGCGGCGTATCGGCGGGGCCGGATTCTGATCGTGGACGAGCCGACGGCGGCGCTGGACGCGCGGGCGGAGCTGGAGGTGTTCGAGAAGATCCGGGCGCTGGCGGCGAGCGGGCAGACGGTCGTCCTGATCACGCACCGGCTGGCGTCGGTGCGCCATGCGGACCTGGTGCACGTGCTGGACCAGGGCCGCCTGGTGGAGTCCGGCACTCCGGACGAGCTGCTGGCCCGGGGTGGGGTGTACGCGGAGCTGTATGCGTTGCAGGCGGGGCAGTTCACGGCGCCGGTGCCCGCGCCGAAGGCGGGCTGAGCAGGAGGGACGGCCTCGGGGGAACGTCAGGCCAGCGCGTCGAGGGCCGGTTCGGCGCCGCGGACGATCACCAGGAAGGTGTCGGTCGTGAGGTCCATGACGACCTCGGCCGCGAGACCTTCCTGCCGTCGCGCGTGTGCGAACTCCTCGGCCGGCCATGATCCGCGCGGCCCGCCCGCGGGAAAGCGTTCGAGCACGGTTCGCCCGTTCACCACCCTGCACCTCCAGAGAGCGCCAGAGAGCGTCATATGTCGTAGGAGTAAACGCCTTCTGGGGGCTGTAGGGCGCGGTAAGTGGCCGTACTGAGACGTAGCCGACACCCATTCACCCCGGAGGGTGACATTCCGGTGACAGGGTGACGCTCACCGGCACGCACGGCACCGCCCCTCGCACGCGCTGTGCCGGTCTGTGCGACGTGTGGTCAGTCCGGGTACTCGTCGTGGTAGCGGACCCGGTCGCTTCCCGCGGGGGCGCCGAGGGCGGAGGCGCGGCCCGGGGGCTGCTCCCATTCCTCCTGGCGGCCGAGGGCGGTGAGGTCCAGGAAGCTGTTGGTGGAGCCGAGGACGTCGAGGCCGCGCGCGAACGTCGAGTAGGTGTGGAAGACCCGTTCCCCGTCCCGCAGGAAGCAGCTGATGCCGGGCCGGTCGAACAGGTGACCGTCCTGTTCCAGGGTGCCTTCGAAGTCCCGGCTGAAGTCGTTGCCGTAGGAGGAGTACCAGGGCAGTGTCCAGCCCATCCGTGCCTTGAACGGCAGGATCTTGGTGTAGGGCGCCCGGGAGACGGCGGCGAAGGTGGTGCCGCGTGCCTTCAGGTGGGCGAGGTGGCCGACCTGGTCGAGGAAGGCGGAGCAGCTGCGGCAGCCGGCGTCCCAGTCGGGCGCGAACATGAAGTGGTAGACGACGAGTTGGGGGCGTCCCTGGAAGAGGTCGGGCAACGTCGCTTTGCCGTCGCCGCCCTCGAAGAGGTACTCCTCGTCGATCTCGACCATCGGCAGCCGCCGCCGTTCGGCGTTGAGCGCGTCCCGCGCGCGGGTCGCGGCCTTCTCCTTGATCAGCAGTTCTTCGCGCGCGGCGCGCCACTGCTCGCGCGAGACGATCTCCGGAAGCGACATGACTCCTCCTGTACCAACACGGTCCGTACAGGGTGGTGACCGGGGTGAGCGGCGGAACTCATCGCGGCCCCGGAAATTCTTTTCGCCGCCCCCGCCGGTGGCGTCACGTCACCGGCCGTCCGCCGAGGGTGTGACGCCTCGACGGTCAACCGGCCAACGGCAGTTCCGGCAGCCGGAGCCCGCTGCGTTCGCGTTCCTGGGCCAAGTCGTCGAGGAGCGAGGTGAGTTGTTCGGTGTGCCGGGAGGAGAGGCGGCCCGAGTCGTCGAACTGTACGGCGCACGCGGTGGTCGCGTCGACGAGCCGTTCGAGGGTGTGGACGACGTCGTCGGCGCCCGCCGAATGCCGTGCCAGGGACGGGAGTTCGGCGCCGGCGAGGGTGATGGCGGCCCGTGCCTGGGAGAGCGTGCGGTAGGCCTCGCGGCGCAGGGTCCAGCGGACGGCGCGGGCGTCGGCGTCGGCGCTGCCCTTGACGGCCTCCTCCAGCACGTGGGTGAGATAGGCGTGCGCGGCCCGGTGTGCCGCGGCGACCCGGGAGCGCACTCCCCCGCCGCGCTGTCCCGGCATCGGGAGGTGGCCGACGACGAGGACGATCGCGCAGGCCAGCAGGGTTTCGCCGATGCGGCTGAGGGAGGCCTGCGGTTCGCCGCCGACCATCACGAGGGCGAGGATGAGGACGGTGACGACGGCGGTCTGCGCGGCGAAGTGCCGGGTGGCGACGGGGATGAGGGCGCCGCTCACGGCGACCAGCGCGATGAGCCCCTCGGGCCGGGGCAGCACGGCCGCGAACCCGGCGAACACCAGCGCCCCGAGAATCGTTCCTGCGGCTCGGCACAGGACCCGGGAGACGAGCGGTCCGAGGTCGGGCTTGACGAGGAAGACGGCGGTGGCGGGCAGCCAGTACCAGTGGGCGTGCTGTCCGTACCAGCGGGCGTGGTGCAGATACTGGGCGACGCCCACGGCCGCGCCGAAGCAGAGCGCGACCCGCAGCCCGTACTCGCGTCCGCCCGCCCCGAACACGGCGCGCAACGGCGCTGTCGTCGAGCGGGGCCGGGTGTGCAGGTCGCCGCCCTCGCCCCGGTCGAAGGCGTGGGCGGCGTGCAGGAGGGCGTCGTCGAGGGCGCGCAGGGCGGGCGCGGAGCGGTGCGGTGCGGGCAGCGGTCCAGTGGGGGTGTTGCCGCGGACGGCGGCGGCGAGGCGGCGGGGGCCTTCGGAGGCGCGGGCGGTGACGGCGTCCCCGGCCCAGGCCAGCGCGGTGGCGGCCTCGGCCAGCGGGAGGGCGGCGGCGTACTGGGCGTGCAGCCGTCGTTCCGTCGCGGAACTGGCGTAGCGGCGCAGCCGGGGTCCGGCGAGGGCGTCCTGCGCGTGGTCGAGGGCGCCGGTCAGCGCGGCGCGGCGGGCGGTGGCGGTGTCGCTGCCGACGGCGTCGAGAAGGGCGGCGACGGCGTCGTAGACGGCGGCGACGGCGGCCCGTTCGCCGTCGAAGCGGAAGTCTCCGGCGGCGGAGCGGGGGGTCGGCAGCGCGAGGCGCAGGCCGATGAGCCAGCCCGCGCCGACGAGGAAAGCGAGGGCGCGTTGCCAGCCGGCCTCGGGCTGGGGCATCCCGGCGCCGATCGCGGAGGCGACCAGCAGTTGGGTGCCGGCGGCGGAGGCGACGGGTCCGATGGCGCTGACTCCGCCCGCGAGCAGGCCGACGGCGGTGAGGATCAGGGTGAGTGCGACCGGTCCGAGGTGGTCCCCCGTGTACGTCCCGACGAGCATCCCGGCGCCTCCGGCGAGCGCGGGTACGCCGAGCCGTTTGATGGAGGCGCGGCGGCTGCCGGGGCGGTCGTTGATGCCGGCGAGCATGGCGGCGATCGCGGCGACGACGCCGAGCGAGGTGCGGTCCAGGAGCACGGCACCGAGCAGCACGGGTCCGGCGCACAGGGCGCCGCGGACGACGGCGCTCCAGGGCACGGGGCCGCGCTGGGCGCGCAGGGCGTGGGCGAGCCAGGGGGGCAGGGCGGGCAGAGACCGGGTCACGTGGCTCCTGTCGGCTCGACGAAGGGCGGGGTGGCGCCTTCGGGCGACTGTGGCCGGGGCGGTGGTGCGTGCGGTGTCCCCAGGGTAGACGGCGTGGGGTGAGGGAACGGAACGGTTGTATTGCCGGAATGTGTCGGCTCACTCGACGAACGGGTTTCTTTATGAACGAAATCCCCCCTACTCGACCTTGGAAACAAAGGCGGCCTCACAGAGTTCCCGCACCCGCTCCACAGCCCCGACCAGCGCGTCCGGCCCTTCTGCGGCCGCTCCCCCGGCGGCCGGCGCCTCCCGCAGTATGCCGTCGGCTCCCCGTAGCCCGGCCCGCTCCAGGAGGCGTTTGTCGTTGGTCACCCACTCACCGCGCCGGGCCAGCACGGCGTGCCCGGCCTGCATGAGCCCGACGGCGACGCCGCCCAGCGTCTCGGTGAGCCGCCCGTGCCGAGCGTGCTGGTCGACCGCGTATCCGAGGGTGGCCCGTGCGGCGCAGGACCAGTGGGCGAAGGCGGTGGAGCGCAGGGCGGCCGGGTAGGCGACGGGCGGGACGGGCTCGCCCCGCAGGACACGGTTGACGGCGAGTTCGGCGACGACGAGGTAGCTCGGAATCCCGGCGAGGTGGAACAGCAGTGGCTCCACCCGGAAGCGTCCCCGCGCGGCCTCGGCCGCCTCGTGTTCGACGACGTCGAGGTCCCGGTAGTGCACGTCGACGCGCCGCCCGTCGATGTCCAGCCAGGCGCCGCCGTTGAACACCCCGCCGCCCCACCCGCCGACCTCGGACACCTCGCCCGCCCAGCCGAGCGCCCGCACCTCACCGGGATCGAAACGTCCCCGGTAATAGACGGCGAGGTCCCAGTCGCTGTCCTCCCGGAACGTCCCCTGCGCCCGCGACCCCCCGAGCGCCACGGCCCGCGCACCGGTGAGCCCGGCCAGCCGATCGGCGACGACGTCGAGAAAAGCGGATTCGGAGAGGGAAGAGGTCATCCGCCCAGGGTGACCGGCCTGCGCCGACACCGTCGAACGGTTTACTACGGACGGTCGGCGGTCAACGGGCGTGGGCGACCGGGGGTCAACGAGCGTTGGGGGCCGGGGGTCAACGAGCGTTGGCGGCCCGCCTGCCAACGGGCGTTGGCGACTTGCGGTCAACGAGCGTTGGCGGCCCGCCCGTCAGCGGATGCTGGCGGCTGGCGGCTGGCGGTCAACGGGCGTTGGCAGTTGCGGGCCAATGAGCGTTGCGGATGCGGGTCAACGGGTGTTGGCGACCGCCGGTCAACGGGTGTTGCGGATACAGGTCAACGGGTGTTGGCGCAGGCCGACCAGCCAGCTTGCGGGGCGCCCGCCAACGCGCGTGGGCAACCGCCGGCCAACGAGCGTTGGCAGCCGCCGGTCAACACGCGTTGGCAACCGCCGGCCCACAAGCGTTGGCAGCCACCCGTCAACGGGCGTTGGCATCCTCCAGTCAACAAGCGTTGGCAGCCGCCGGTCAACGGGCGTTGGCAGCCGCCGGTCACCACCCGTCGGCAACCGCCCCTCAGCGGGTACCGTCCGCCGCCGTCCCGTGTGCGTTCCGCGCCAGTTCCAACGCGTACGTCGGCCACCACTGGCCCGCCGCCGGGCCGCCCCGGCACGTGCCGTCGGACTCGCCGGGGCGTTTGATCCACAGGTAGGCGTCGAGATGAGCCTGGCCGGTGGCGGTGGTGGGCGGGGTGCCGAGGGCGCGGCCCGGCGGGTTGCACCAGGCGTCGGTGCCGGTGGCGGAGGCGACGGGTCCGTTGCCGTTGCGGCTGCTGTCGATGACGTAGTGGAGACCGCCGAGGTCCTTGGAGAGCCACTCCCCGTAGGCCGAACTGGTCTGGTTCGTCTGGAAGTTGGAGACGTTCAGGGAGACCCCGTCGGCGCGCCGGGCGCCGGACGACCTGAGCGCGTCGTCCAGTCGCCAGGCCTCGGGAATCCAGGCGGAGTTGCCTGCGTCGAGGTAGACGTGGGTGTGGGGGCGGCTCTTGAGGCGGTCGACGGCGTAGGAGAGGAGGGCGTACCGCTCGGTCGCGGTGACGCTCTTGCAGCCCGCGACGACCTGGGCGACGGCGTCCGGTTCGACGATCACGTAGGCGCCCCGGTCGTCGAGGCCCGCGGCGAACTGGTCGATCCAGGTCCGGTAGGCGGCCGCGTCGGGGGCGCCACCGTGGGAGTACTGGCCGCAGTCGCGGTGGGGGATGTAGTAGGCGACGAGGACGGCGAGGCGTCCGGCGCGGGCGGCGGCGGTGGTGCGGGCGCGGACGGTCGGGCCGGGGTCGGGGCCGTACAGCCACTGGGCCTGCGGGCGGGACGCGATCCGCTCCAGCAGCGCCGCGTCCGCCGTCCTGCCCTCCCGGCGCCACTCGGCGACCTGCCGCGCGGCCGGGGAGTCGGGGTCGGTCCACAGCGCGTCGGGCGTCGAACGTGCGGCGGCCGTGCAGCACAGGCCGACCAGGAGCGCGGCGAGGAGCGCGCGGGCGGTTGCGGCACGGGCGCCGAGTGGGCGGCGGGGTGACGGCGGAAGGCTGGGCACGGGCGACTCCGTATCCCGCCGCCGCGACGCCCGGCACGGCGCCGACCGGCGACGACCGGGCGGGGGTTGTCTCCCGGGAGTGTGCGGGCGCCTGCGCCCGGGCCCGGCACCTCGGCCAGCGGTTCGCCGGAAGATCACCCCGACGGCGGCCGACGGCGCCCACCCCTCGGCGGACGCCCCCTGCCACCGTTACGCACTCACGACCGCCGTCACCCGAACACGGCCACCGCCCCGACCGCCGCGACGCGGCCGCGCAGCCGTCGTCACCGGTCACGGCAGCGGTGCCGGTCGGGGTGCCGTCCCCTCCCCACAACACGCGGCCGCGCAGCCGCCGTTACCCAGCCACGGCCGCCACACCCCGAACACGGCCGTCGCCACGCGGTCGCAGCCGTCGTCACGCGGTCACGGCCTCCATCACCCGGTCACGGCCGCGTCGTACCGCACGGCCGTCGCCACACGGTCCCGCACCCGTCGCCACCCGGGCACAGCAGTGGCGCCGGTCGGGGGTGCCACCCCCGACCAACAACACACGGCCGCCGTTACCCGGCCACGGCCGCCATACCCCGAACACGGCACGCGGTCGCAGCCGTCGTTACCCGGGCACGGTCGTCCTCATGCCGTCGCGGTCGTCGTCATGCCGGGGTGGTGCCTGGGCCTCGGTGGCGGTGGGCCCAGTGGGCGGCCTGGTCGCAGAGGTGGATGAGGTCGACCTCGTCGGTGACGTGGTCGAGGTGGCGGTACTCGACGGCGGTGAGGATCACGACGCGTTCGGGCAGCCCGAGTTCGTCGTGGAAGCCGGACGCGAGGACGGCCTCGGCGGCCTGGCCGGCCGAGTCGCCTGCCGCGTGCCGGGCGTGGACGCGTTCCTCCAGTTCACGCAGGTAGGCGAGGTAGCCGCGGACCTCCTGCGGGCTCTGCACCGGGCCGTGGCCGGGGACGATCACCTCGGGGTCGAGGGCGAGGATCGTCTCGCAGGCGGCGATGACGCGGGCGAGCGGGCCGTCCCAGTGCACGGGGTGGTCACCGGCGAAGACGATGTCGCCGGCGCAGACCACCCGGCGGCTCGGGAAGTGCACGATGAGGTCGCCGGCCGAGTGCGCGGGGCCGACCTCGATCAGGTCGACGTCGATGTCCCCGACCCGCAGCGCGTGGCGCCCGGAGAAGGTCACGGTGGGCGGGACGGCGTCGACGCCCTCGTAGGCATAGCGGCCGAAGTGCTCCCGTATGTACCAGCCGAGGGGCGCGTCGGCCGGTGTCTCGTGGGTGAGGACGTGCATCTGCTGCGGGGTGGGTTCCCGGCACAGGTGCTCGGCGCTGGCCTTGGTGGCGATGATCTCGGCACCGGGGAAGGAGCCGTTGCCGAAGGTGTGGTCGCCGTTGACGTGCGTGTTGACGATCGTGCTGACGGCGACACCGGCGGGGAGCACCGGCGCCGCCGCGGCGATCAGGGCGTCGGTCATCGGCTGGTCGTAGGGGGTGTCGATGAGCGCCGCCTGATCGCCGGAGGTGACGAGGAGGCAGTTGGCGAAGCCCCAGGTGCCGGCGTGGCCGGGGGACCACAGGTGGAGTCCGTCGGCGACCAGGGGGAGTCCGTCGGGAAGATTCATGTGGATCATTGTCGTCACAACCGGCCTACAGGTGTCCGACAGCCACGGGTGACGACGCACACACCCGCGCTCTCACGGCACTCCCCCGGCCGCCTCCTGCCCCGCCCCCCACACCCGGCGCTTGGGCAACGGGCGCGCGTAGCTCCCCGCCCGGCTGGTCGTGAGCCCCAACGCGACCAGGGACTCGGCGAGTTTGACGGCCGCGCCGACCCCGTCGACGACCGGCATGCCGAGCCGCTGGCCCCACTCCCGTTGCAGGCCGGTCATTCCGGCGCAGCCCAGCACCAGCACCTCCGCCCCGGCCGCCTTCGCCCGGTCGGCGGCGGCCAGGAACGCCGCCCGGGTGCGCTCCGCGTCGCCGAGGTCGAGGACGCCGAGGCCGGTGGAGACGACGGCGGCGCAGTTGCGGGCGACGCCGGCCAGCTCCAGGCTGTCCTCGATCTGGCCCCGGGAACGGTCGAGGGTGGTGACGACGCCGTAGCGGCGGCCCAGCAGACAGGCGAGGTGGGCGGCGGCCTCGGTGATGTCGACGACCGGCACCTCCACCAACTCCCGTACGCCTTCCCGCCCGTGCTCGCCGAACCCGGCCAGGACGACGGCGTCGTAGCCGGGCCCGTCGTAGGTGCGCAGCAGGTCCATGACGGCGGCGGCGGAGAGGTGGCTGTCGAGCCAGCCCTCCGCCGACTCCGGTCCCCATGCCGGGGTCAGCCCGGTCACGGTGGTGGTGGGACCGGCCGCCGCCCGGGCGCCTCGCACGATCTCCTCGGTCATCTCCCGGGTGGTGTTGCAGTTGGTGACGACGATCCGCACCCGGTTCAGACCTCCTGCGCCGTGCGCTCGCTGCGGCACAGGGCCGCGTACAGACCGGCCGCGAGTGCGGTACCGATGAACCACGAGTAGGGGGCGACGTCGCTGAAGGTCTTCACCAGCGCGAGCACCGCGGCCAGCGCGGCGGACGGCAGGAACGCCCACAGCGCCCGGGGGTTGACGCCCTTGCGGTAGTAATAGCGGCTGCCGGGGCGGGCGTTGAAGAGTTCGTCGACGTCGATCCGGCCGCGCTTGACCCAGTAGTAGTCGACCATGATGACGCCGAACAGCGGTCCCAGGAAGGCGCCGAGGCCGCCGAGGAAGTAGTTGACGACGGTCGGGTTGGAGAAGAGGTTCCACGGGGTGACGACCAGCGCGGCGACCGTGCTGATCATGCCGCCGACCTTGAAGGTGATCTTCTGCGGCCACACGTTGGCCAGGTCGTAGGCCGGGGAGACGAAGTTGGCGACGATGTTGACGCCCATGGTGGCGACGGCGAAGGTCAGCGCCCCCAGGACGAGCACCCAGGTGTTGCCGACCTTGGCGACGAGTTCGGCCGGGTCGGTGATGGCCTTGCCGAAGACCTTCAGGGAACCGGCGGTGACGATGACCGAAACGACCACGAACGCCGTGGAGTTGACCGGCAGGCCCCAGAAGTTGCCGCGCCGCACGGTGCGTTGGTCGGGGGCGAAGCGGGAGAAGTCGCAGAAGTTGAGCATCAGGGTGCCGTAGGTGGCGAGGATCAGGCCGACCGCGCCGAACCACTGCCGCCACTGCTCGCCGACCGGGACGGGGTGCGGGGTGCTGGTGAGGGAGATCGACCAGCCCGCCTTGGCGAGCACCCACACCGCGAGCGCGATCATCACGAGCCAGATCGCGGGGCCGCAGAAGTCCTGGAACTTCCGTACGGATTCCATGCCCTGACTGATGATCAGGGCCTGCACCAGCCACAGCGCCAGGAACGACACCCAGCCGAGCGCGTCGAGTCCGAGGAACGAGCTGTGCGTCCACGACACGAGCCCCGGCCAGGCCGCCAGCAGCATCACGTTGACGGCGACGGACGCCAGATACGTCTGTATGCCGTACCACATGATGGCGATCACGGCCCGGATGAGGGCGGGGATGTTGGCGCCCCAGACGCCGAAGCTGATGCGGCTGATGACCGGGAACGGCACGCCGTGGCGCTGGCCGATCCGGCCCATCCCGTTCATGCCGATGTAGATGAGCACGAAACCGGCGAGCAGGGCGGTGAAGACCTGCCAGACGTTCATGCCGAGGACGAGCAGGCCCGCGGCGAACGTGTAGTTGCCGAGGTTGTGGACGTCGGACATCCACATCGCGAAGAGGTCGAAGACCTTCCAGTTCCGCTTCTCGGCGGGCGCGAGGTCGTCGTTGGTGAGCCGCGGATCGGGGACGAACGCGGGGGCGCCGGTGGCTTCGGCGCGGTCGGTGAGGGACACGGGGGCCTCCAGGGCGGGAGGGGCTGCGGGGACGCCGGAGCAACAGCCGGACGTGTTTGGTATACCAAACTGGGGCCATGGTCCCGCCGTCAGACGTGCGGATGGATGTCGAGTCCGTTAACGCTCCGTAAAAGAGCCCCCGCGTCGGCGAGGATGGCCCCATGGCGAAGATCGAACCTCTCGGCGCGGTGCGCGAACGCGTCCTCGTGGCCCTGCGGCAGGACATCATCGCGGGCCGGTTGCGGCCCGGTGACCGGCTGGTCGAACGGGAGCTGGCCGAGCGCCTCGCGGTCTCCCGGGTGCCGGTCAGGGAGGCGATCCGGGCGCTGGTCGCGGAGGGCTTCGTCCACTTCGAGTCGGCGCGCCGCATAGTCGTACGGCGGCTGACCCTGGCCGACGTCAAGGAACTCTTCGAGCTGCGCGAGGCCCTGGAGGTCTACTCGGCGGGCCTGGCCGCCGAGCGGGCGACACCCCGGGCGCTGGCGGAGCTGGGCGAGCTGCTGGACCGGTGCGCCGCCGCGACCGAGGCCGGTGACGCGGAGACCATCACGGACATCAACAGCCGCTTCCACGACGGCATCCTCGCCCTGGCCGGCAACACCCTGCTGACCTCGGTCCTCGACCCGGTCGCGGGCCGCCTGCGCTGGCTCACCCGGCAGAACGAGGAGTGGCCCCAACTCCTCACCGAACACCGCGAGTTGTACGACGCGGTGGCCTCCGGGGACCCGGACCTGGCCCGCGCCCACGCCCTGACCCACGTCCGCACCAACTACCGCTCGACGGTCCGACAGCTCTTCGGGGAGGGGCAGTTGACGGACGAGTGAGGCCGTTGCGCCCCTCGGCCGCTACGTCCCGTCGGCTTCCCTGGTCCCCTCGATCCCGGCGGCCCGTGCCGCCTCCCGCAGCACCCCGCGCAGCATCTCCGGCGTCAACTTCCCGGTGAACGTGTTGCGTTGGCTGACATGGAAGCACCCGAACACATCGAGCCCGGCCAACGGGACCCGCACACCGTGTCCGAACGCCGGGCGCGGACGCGGCACCGTCCACCCAGCCGCCGCGAAGGCCGAGGCCTCCGAGAACACAGCCTGCCAGCCGAAGGCGCCGAGCACGAGGACCGCCCGCAACGTCGGCCGCAGCAGCCGCAGTTCCTCCACCAGCCAGGGTCGGCAGGTGTCCCGTTCCGCCGGGGTGGGTTTGTTCTCGGGCGGGGCGCAGCGCACCGGGGACGTGATGCGGACGCCGTTCAGCGTCAGGCCGTCGTCGGCGGAGACCGCCGTCGGCTGCGAGGCGAGGCCCACGTCGTACAGCGCCCGGTACAGCACGTCGCCGGAACGGTCGCCGGTGAACACGCGTCCGGTGCGGTTGGCGCCGTGGGCGGCCGGGGCGAGCCCGATGATCAGCAGCCGGGCGTCCGGCGGGCCGAACCCGGGCACCGGGCGCCCCCAGTACGTCCAGTCGGCGAAGGCGGCCCGCTTGGTGCGGGCGACCTCCTCACGCCAGTCCACGAGCCGGGGACAGGCCCGGCACTCCGTGACCCGCTGATCGAGTGCGGCGAGTGAGTCCACGCCCCCACGGTACGGCCGACGGGATAAGGCGGGGCGGGCACGGACATCCCTCCGGCGCAGCCGGTCGCGCGGGCTAAGGTCGTCGGCATGGCTTCCGAAGAGGACGAGGACAGGGCGCCGGTGACCGAGGACCCGAAGGCGGCCGAGGCCGCCGAGACCGCTGCCGCCGTCGCCGCGGCCGTGGCGGCCGCACCCGCGGACGGCGGGACGGTACGGCTCGACAGCTGGATCTGGGCGGTACGGCTGATCAAGACCCGCTCGCTGGGCGCCGCCGCCTGCCGGGGCGGACACGTCCATGTGAACGGCGAGCGCGTGAAACCCGCCTACGCGGTGCGCGTCGGCGACGAGGTACGGGTGCGCCAGGAGGGCCGGGTGCGGATCGTCATCGTCAAGCGCCTGATCCGCAAACGGGTCGGCGCGCCGGTCGCCGCCCAGTGCTATGTCGACAACTCCCCGCCCCCGCCGCCCCGCGAGGCGATCGCCCCCGCCGGGGTCCGCGACCGCGGCACCGGCCGCCCGACCAAGCGCGACCGCCGGGACATGGAACGCCTGCGCGGCCTGACGGACTCGGCCACAGCGGCCCGCACCACCCGCCGCAACGACGACGAGGACACCGCCGGCTGACCGCCCACCGTCGGCCCGCCCGGCGCGGCGGCGGCCACCCGGACCCCGGCCCCCGCTCGGGAGCCACCCGCAGCGGAAGCCGCCCGCACCGGGAACTGTCCGCGACGGGCCCCGCCCCGCAGCGGGCTCGACCCGCGACGAGCCCTGCCTACAGCGCGAACCACCCGTGCCCGGTGTACCAGTGGCCGCCGCCGCGCAGATGGTCCCCGACGGCCCGTTCGAGGGCGGTCCGCCGGGGCAGCGTCTCGACCGGCAGGTCACCGTTGCCGAACACGAACTGCACGGGGTCGGTGTCGGCCGGTTCCGGGTCCTCGCGGGCGACCTGGAACCGCTGCTGGAAGCGGACGATGTGGGAGTCGGCGGGCAGATATTCGGCCAACTGCGGGTCCAGCAGCCAGGAGTGGCAGAGCGCGGCCCGGTACTTCTCGTCGGGATGGTGCCGGGCGAAGAACTCCCCGGCCAGCGCGAGCGACCGGTCACAGGCGCCCGGGGTGAGCGGCCCGAGGCAGTCCGGCACATGGAGGTTGAGGCAGGGCGTGCCGGGAACGGTGTCGAGTCCGGCCGCCGCGAGGGCCCACCCGGTGCGTTCGCCGTGCCAGGCGCGTTGGAACTGGAGCCGCCCCAGCTGGTACAGCTCGCCCCCGAAGTGCAGGGTCAGCCACCGTCGGTCCAGCAGCCCCGGCACGCCGTAGCGCCTGCGGTGCACGGCGAGCTGTCGGCCGAGGTCGGCGAGGGTGCGCCGGGAGATGTCGTCGGGGACGCCCAGGGCACGGTGGTGCGCCCGGGTGTGGGGCAGCGTGGCGACGAACACGTACACCGGGAAGCAGCGCTGGAGGGGGCCGGTCGGCCAGTCCAGGTCGGGCAGGTCGACGCCGCCGCGGATCTCGCCGAGGCCCCGGGTGAGCTGGCCGACGGAGGCTTCCAGGAACTGGCGCAGCTCCGGGTCGTCGATGACGCGGCGGCCCATGCGGACGAGGTCGTTGATGTCCTCGTGGCCCACGCCGAGATCGAGCAGCGTCTCGGCCAGTGCGTCGGCTCGTGGCAGCACGCGGTTCCCCCTTCGGATGTCCGTCCCGGGTCGCGTCCTCGGTGTCCTTCCCGGTCACAACCCTGGCATCCGCCCTGGTCACGCCCGTGGTGTCGGCCTCGTTCGCGCTCTTGGTGTCCGCCTCGTTCGAAGAGTACGTTGCGAGGAGGAAGTGGTGACCGGCGATGCGTACAGGCAGTGAGCCGAGGACCGCGCGCAGTGCGCTGCGGATGCGGTTGTGGCTGAGCGTGTGGGGGCTGGTCTGGACGGTGTTCGGGACGGTGGCGTTCGCGGTGACCGGGCGGCCCGGGTGGGCGATCGCGTGCGGGCTGCTGTGGCTGGTGGTCACCGTGGACCTGGCCCAGATCCTGCGCCACATCCACCAGGGCGCCCGCTACCAGCCGGGCCGCGACGTCCCACCCTTCCGCCCCCCGGAGGACCGACCGCCCCGTTAACCGCACTGCCCATACTGCCCACAGTGCCGACGCGGGTCACAGCCGGTCGGCACCTCTACGGCTCTACGGCTCGAAGCGGGCGGCCTTGAGGTAGCGCGGGTTGGGGTCCAGGGCGGCGGCCAGCCGGAAGTGCCGGGTGGCCAGGTCGGGCTTGCCCTGCCGCTCGTAGGTGCGGGCGAGCGCGAAGTGGGCGAACGCGTTGTCCGGCTCACGCTCCAGGACGATCGTGAACTCCAGCTCGGCGGGCCGCAGTTGCGCGGCGGCGAAGAAGGCACGGGCTCTCAGCAGCCGGGCGGCGGTGTTCTCCGGGTGGGCGGCGATGACACGGTCCAGCAGCTTGACCGCGCCCCGGGGGTCACGGGCGTCGAGCAGCCGCTCGGCGGCACGGAAGTCGATGACATGCGTCTCCGGAGTACGTCCGGTCGATCCGCTGATCTCGGGCACGGATGACTCCTTCCCTCACTGCGGGGCTTCAACGCCCGTCGGCGCCACCGCTATTCCTCGGAAACCTCCGCCGCACCCGCCGCCCCGGCCCGCCGCACGAGGTCCTCCCACACCTCCCGCACCCGCTCCTGGAGCCGGGCGAGCGGAACGTCGTTGTCGACGACGACGTCCGCGATCGCCCGGCGCTGCTCGCGGCTGGCCTGGGCGGCCATCCGGGCCCGCGCGTCCTGCTCGGTCATGCCGCGCAGCCGTATCAGGCGGTCGAGCTGGGTCTCGGGGCTCGCGTCGACGACGATCACCAGGTCGTAGAGCGGCGCCAGTCCGTTCTCGGTGAGCAGCGGGACGTCGTGCACGACGACGGCGTCCTCGGCGGCGGCCGCCTCAAGCTGCCGGGACCGGGCGCCGACCAGGGGGTGCACGATCGCGTTGAGCACGGCGAGCCGCTCGGGGTCGGCGAAGACGATGGCCCCGAGCCGCGGCCGGTCGAGGGCGCCGTCGGCCCCGAGGACGTCCGCGCCGAAGGCGTCGACGACGGCGGCGAGCCCGTCGGTGCCCGGCGCGACGACCTCCCGGGCGATCCGGTCCGCGTCGATCAGTACGGCGCCGCGCTCCACGAGCAGCCGCGACACCTCGCTCTTGCCGGCGCCGATCCCGCCGGTCAGGCCCACCTTCAGCATGAACGTCAGCTTAGGCCCTGCCACTGACAACGCGGCGGGTCAGGCCTCGCCCTCCCGTTCGGCGAGGAACCGCTCGAACTCCTGGCCGATCTCGTCGGCGGACGGGATGTCGACGGGCTCGGCGAGCATGTTGCCCCGGGACTCGGCGCCGGCGACCGCGTCGTACTGGTTCTCCAGGCCCTGGACCAGCGAGACGAGTTCTTCGTCGCCCTCCTGGACCTGCCGGTCGATCTCGGTCTGGGTGCGGTGCGCGTCGGTGCGCAGGGCGTGCGCGATGCTCGGCAGGACCAGTCCGGTGGCGGCGGTGATGGCCTCAAGGACGGTCAGGGCCGCGTCCGGGTACGGGGAGCGGGCGATGTAGTGCGGCACGTGCGCGGCGACCCCGAGGACATCGTGCCCGGCCTCCATGAGGCGGTACTCGACGAGGGCCTCGGCACTGCCGGGGACCTGCGCCTCGTCGAAGGGGCTGCGGTGGCCCGGGACGAGGTCGGTGCGGTTGCCGTGCGGGGTGAGGCCGACGGGGCGGGTGTGCGGGACGCCCATGGGGATGCCGTGGAAGTTCACCGAGAGGCGGACACCGAGGCGCTCGACGATCTGCCGGACGGCGACGGCGAAACGTTCCCACTCCACGTCCGGTTCGGGCCCGGCGAGCAGCAGAAACGGTGCTCCGGTGGCGTCCTGGACGAGCCGCACCTCGATGGCGGGGACCTCGTACTCGGTCCAGCGGTCCCGCTCGAACGTCAGCAGCGGGCGGCGGGCGCGGTAGTCCACCAGCCGGTCGTGGTCGAAGCGGGCGACGACCTGGTGGGGCAGCGAGTCGAGAAACCGCTCGACGAGCTGGTCGCCGGCCTCGCCCGCGTCGATGTATCCGTCGAAGTGGTAGAGCATGACCAGACCGGCCGACTCCTGAGCCAGCGCCGTGTCGACCACGGCGAGCCCCTTCGGCTCCCATGCGTACAAACCCTGCGGATCAAGCACTGTGACCGCCCCTCCTAGTGTTCCCAGGCTTCAACGCCCCCCAGAACCCCGACATTCCCCACCCCACCCCTCTCTCATCCCACCACCCCCACAACACAGCCCAGCCCGACCAACCAAGGGGCGCGGGACCGTATCCATATGCGGCTCCGCCGCGCGGGCGCAACCCACCGGCACCCCACAACACAGCCCGGCCCGACCAACCAGGGGCGCGGGGAACTGCGCGACAAGCCCCCACCGACCGCCAGCCAAAACAACCACCCAACCACCCCTCCCCAGGGGCGCGGGACTGTATCCATATGCGGCTCCGCCGCGCGGGCGCACCCCCATCCCACCGGCCCCCCACAACACAGCCCGATCCGACCAACCAGGGGCGCGGGGAACTGCGCGACAAGCCCCCACCGGCCGTCAGCCAACAACCCACCCCACCGCCCCACTGACCGTCAGCCGACCACTCACCCCACCCCCCACCGCCCCGCGCAGGGGGGTGCACTGAGGGGCCGCACCCCGAAAGGTACGGCCCCTCAATTCCGCCTAAGCCTCAGCGGCTAGCGTTCAGCTCTGCCCACCAGCAAGCTTCTCCCGCAGCGCGGCCAGCGCCTCGTCAGAGGCCAGCGCACCGGAGGTGTCCGCACCCTCGGAGGAGTACGAACCGCCACCGCCACCACCACTGCCACCCGCAGCGGCCGGCGCAGCAGCGTCGCCACCCTCGGCGGCAGCGGCCTCGTCGGCCTCGCGGGACTTGATGACCTGAGCCTGGTGCTGCTCGAAGCGCGTCTGCGCCTCGGCGTACTGGCCCTCCCACGCCTCGCGCTGGGTCTCGTAGCCCTCAAGCCAGTCGTTGGTCTCGGGGTCGAAGCCCTCGGGGTAGATGTAGTTGCCCTGGTCGTCGTAGGACGCGGCCATGCCGTACAGGGTCGGGTCGAACTCGACCGACGCCGGGTCGGCACCGAAGGACTCGTTGGCCTGCTTCAGGGACAGCGAGATCCGGCGACGCTCAAGGTCGATGTCGATGACCTTGACGAAGATCTCGTCGTTGACCTGGACGACCTGCTCCGGGATCTCCACGTGGCGCTCGGCCAGCTCGGAGATGTGGACCAGACCCTCGATGCCCTCGTCCACGCGGACGAACGCACCGAACGGAACCAGCTTCGTGACCTTGCCGGGCACGACCTGGCCGATCTGGTGGGTCCGGGCGAACTGCTGCCACGGGTCTTCCTGCGTCGCCTTCAGCGACAGGGAGACACGCTCGCGGTCCATGTCGACGTCGAGGACCTCGACGGTGACTTCCTGGCCGACCTCGACAACCTCGGAGGGGTGGTCGATGTGCTTCCAGGACAGCTCGGAGACGTGGACCAGACCGTCGACGCCACCCAGGTCCACGAAGGCACCGAAGTTGACGATCGAGGAGACGACGCCGGAGCGGACCTGACCCTTCTGGAGGGTCGTGAGGAAGGTCTGGCGGACCTCGGACTGGGTCTGCTCAAGCCAGGCACGGCGGGACAGGACCACGTTGTTGCGGTTCTTGTCCAGCTCGATGATCTTGGCTTCGAGCTCCTTGCCCACGTAGGGCTGGAGGTCGCGGACGCGGCGCATCTCGACGAGGGAGGCCGGGAGGAAGCCACGGAGGCCGATGTCGAGGATGAGACCACCCTTGACGACCTCGATGACGGTACCGGTGACGATCCCGTCTTCTTCCTTGATCTTCTCGATGGTGCCCCAGGCACGCTCGTACTGGGCGCGCTTCTTCGAGAGGATCAGGCGGCCTTCCTTGTCCTCCTTCTGGAGAACAAGGGCCTCGATCTCGTCACCGACGGCGACGACCTCGTTCGGGTCGACGTCGTGCTTGATCGAGAGTTCGCGGCTCGGGATCACGCCTTCGGTCTTGTAACCGATGTCGAGCAGGACCTCGTCCCGGTCGACCTTCACGATGACGCCGTCGACGATGTCGCCGTCGTTGAAGTACTTGATCGTCTCGTCGATCGCGGCGAGGAAAGCTTCCTCGTTACCGATGTCGTTGACCGCAACCTGCGGGGTGGTGGCGGTGGTCTCGGTGCTGCTCGTCATGTGGGTAAAGGCTCCGGTACGGACATTGAGTCGTAGGTACTGCTACGCCGGGAGCCCGTATCGCTCTGAAGAAGCCGGACAGCCAAGGAAGCGCCTCACCGAACCCTGGTGAGGGCGCCTCGAAAACCGAGGGGACATACGACAGATGCGAGCGCAGCCTGCTAGGTCTGAGGTGCGCAGGCCCGCAGCGCAACTTGTAGCATACGGGGGCAGCCGGGCAGGGTCAATGCGCGAAGGCGCACACCCGGGGCGGATCGCCCCATACCCGGCACAAGAACTGTCCGCGGAGGCCACGCGGCCCCGGGACACCCCTCCCGCGACCCCCTTTCGGGGACCGGCTGGAGGGAAGAGTACGACGAGGGAGCGGATCATCCAAGAGCCCGAAACGTTCGAGCCCGAGGCCGTCAGGCGGGCGGCGGACGGCACCGAGAGTTCCCGGGCCAACCGGGGCTGGTGGGACCGGAACGCGGACGAGTACCAGGTCGAGCACGGCACGTTCCTCGGCGACGACCGCTTCGTGTGGGGTCCCGAGGGTCTGGACGAGGTGGAGGCCGAGCTGCTCGGCCCGCCGGAGGAGCTGACGGGCCGGGACGTCCTGGAGATCGGCGCCGGCGCGGCCCAGTGCTCGCGCTGGCTGACCGCGCAGGGGGCCCGCCCGGTCGCCCTGGACATCTCGCACCGCCAGCTCCAGCACGCGCTGCGCATAGGGGGGACGTTCCCGCTGGTGTGCGCGGACGCGAGCGCGCTGCCGTTCGCGGACGGTTCGTTCGACCTGGTGTGCTCGGCCTACGGGGCGCTGCCGTTCGTGGCGGACCCGGTGGTGGTGCTGCGGGAGGTGCGCCGGGTGCTGCGGCCCGGCGGCCGGCTGGTCTTCTCGGTGACCCATCCGATCCGCTGGGCGTTCCCCGACGAGCCGGGTCCGGAGGGGCTGTCGGTGGCGTCGTCGTACTTCGACCGCACGCCGTACGTGGAGCAGGACGACGACGGCGGCGCGGTCTACGTCGAGCACCACCGCACGGTCGGCGACCGGGTGCGGGACGTGGTGGCGGGCGGTTTCCGGCTGGTCGACCTGGTCGAGCCGGAGTGGCCGGCCTGGAACACCTCGGAGTGGGGCGGCTGGTCCCCGTTGCGCGGCCATCTCATCCCCGGGACGGCGATCTTCGTCTGCGAACGGGACTGACGGCGTGCTCCGGCGGGACGCCCTCGACGGGCTCCCGGTCCGCTCGGCGCTGCCCGCTCTGCGGGCGGCCCTGGACGGGCACGGGGCGGCGGTGCTGTGCGCGCCGCCGGGCACCGGCAAGACGACGCTGGTGCCGCTGGTCCTGGCCGGGCTGGTCGGCGACGGTCCGCCGCGCCGGGTCGTGGTGGCCGAGCCGCGCCGGATCTCGGCCCGCGCGGCGGCCCGCCGGATGGCCTGGCTGCTGGGCGAACGGCCCGGCGAGAGCGTCGGTCACACGGTGCGCGGCGAGCGGGTCGTCGGGCGGCACACGCGCGTGGAGGTCGTCACGACCGGTGTGCTGCTGCAACGCCTGCAACGCGACCAGGAGGTGACGGGCGTCGACGTGGTGGTCCTCGACGAGTGTCATGAGCGGCACCTGGACGCGGACACCGTGGCGGCGTTCCTGTGGGACGTGCGCGAGACGCTCCGGCCCGAGCTGCGGCTGGTGGCGGCCTCGGCGACCACGGACGCGGACGGCTGGGCGCGGGTGCTGGGCGGGGCGCCGGTGATCGAGGCGGCCGGGGTCGCCCACCCCGTGGAGGTGGTCTGGGCACCCCCGGTCCGTCCCGTCCGGCCGCCGCACGGGATGCGGGTGGACCCGGCGCTGCTCACGCATGTGGCGTCGGTGGTGCGGCGGGCGCTGGCCGAGCGGGACGGCGACGTGCTGTGCTTCCTGCCCGGCGTGGGCGAGATCGCGCGCGTGGCGGGGCAGTTGGGTCAACTCGGTGACGTCGAACTGCTCCAGGTGCACGGGCGGGCCCCGGCCGCCGTGCAGGACGCGGTGCTGGCGCCCGGGGCGCGGCGCCGGGTGGTGCTGGCGACGTCGGTGGCGGAGTCGTCGTTGACGGTTCCGGGGGTGCGGGTGGTCGTCGACTCGGGGTTGGCGCGGGAGCCTCGGGTGGATCACGCGCGCGGGCTGAGCGCGCTGACGACGGTGCGGGCCTCGCAGGCGTCCGGGCGGCAGCGGGCGGGGCGGGCCGGGCGGGAGGCGCCGGGGGCGGTGTACCGGTGCTGGACGGCGGCGGAGGACACCCTGCTGCCGCGGTTCCCGGCGCCGGAGATCAAGGTGGCCGACCTGACGGCGTTCGCCCTCCAGGCGGCCTGCTGGGGCGACGCGGACGCGTCCGGGCTCGCGTTGCTCGATCCGCCGCCGGCCGGGGCGATGGCGGCGGCCAGGTCCGTCCTGACGGCGGTCGGTGCCCTCGACCCCGCCGGTCGGGCCACGCCACGCGGCGTGCGGCTCGCCCGGCTCGGGGTGCACCCGCGTCTGGGCCGGGCGCTGCTGGACACGGGCGGCGCGGGCGCCGAGGTGGTGGCGCTGCTGAGCGAGGAGGCGCCCCGCGCGTACGGCGACGACCTCGCCGCCGCCCTGCGCACGGCCCGGCGCGGGGGTGACGCGTACGCGGCGCGGTGGCGGACGGAGGTGCGGCGGCTGCGGTCGGCCGCGGCCGAGTTCACGGACCCGGCCGGGACCCCGGTCACCGCCGGGGAGAACGGTTTCGGCGGCGGGCTCTCCGACGAGCGGCTCGCCGGGTTGGTGTGTGCGTTGGCGTTTCCGGAGCGGGTGGCCAGGGCGGACGGGGGTTCGTGTCTGATGGCGTCCGGTACCCGGGCGGAGCTGGCGGACGGGTAGGCGTTGCGCGGGGTGCCGTGGATCGCCGTCGCCGTGGCGGACCGGCCGGCCGGTGCCGGGCACGCGCGCGTGCGGCTCGGGGCCGTGCTGGACGAGGAGGTGGCCCGGCGGGCGGCGGCCTCCTTGTACGCGCGGGAGCGGGAGGTGCGCTGGCGGGACGGGGACGTCGTGGCGCGGCGGGTGGAGCGGCTGGGGGCGATCGAACTGGCGGTGCGGCCGCTCACCGACCCCGACCCCGCCGTCGTTCGAGAGGCGCTGGTGGAGGGGTTGCGGCGGGACGGGCTCGGGTTGCTCAGGTGGTCGGCGGACGCGGAGGTGCTGCGGCAGCGGCTGGCGTTTCTCCGGCTGCGGCTGGGTGAGCCGTGGCCGGAGGTCACCGACGACGCGCTCCACGCGCGCGTGGACGACTGGCTGGAGCCCGAGTTGGGGCGGGCCCGGCGCCGCGCCGACCTCGGCCGGATCGACGCGGGGCGGGCGTTGGCGCGGCTGCTGCCGTGGGCGTCGGGGGAGGCGGTGCGTTTCGAGTCGTTGGCGCCGGAACGGATCACTGTGCCGAGCGGGTCGCGGGTCCGGGTCGACTACGGCGATCCGCGTCAGCCGGTGCTGGCGGTGAAGGTGCAGGAGATGTTCGGGTTGCGGGAGTCGCCCGTGGTGGCGGGGGTGCCGGTGCTGGTCCACCTCCTGTCCCCCGCCGGGCGTCCCGCGGCCGTGACCGCCGACCTGGCGTCCTTCTGGAACGACGGCTACAAGGCGGTGCGGGCCGAACTGCGCGGCCGGTACCCGAAGCATCCGTGGCCCGAGGACCCGGCGACGGCCGAGCCGACCCGGCACACCAACGCACGGCTCAGAGGCTGACTCGACGAGATGTGACGGGCCGTCAGATTTGGCCCGATGGCAACGGGCGGGTGAGCGGGGAAAGGTCGGGCACGCGCGAGGGCGCCCCGTCCGCAGCGGCGGAGGGGGCGCCCTGGTCGGTCGGTTACGCGGAGGGGCTCGCCGAGGCGCTCGGGGTGGCGCTCGGGGTGGGCGACACGTCGGCCGCCGAGACCGTCAGCCAGACCAGGCGACTGGCGCCGCCCGCGGTGGTGACGCGGAGCAGGAAGATGCCGGTGGTGGAGTCGGCGTACATCTTCGGCAGCCGCACCACGCCCTGGGCGTCGGTCTTGAGGCCGGTCAGGGTACGGACCGCCGTGCCGTCGGCGTCCTTGAAGTAGGGGCCCTTGTCGTTCTCGGAGGTGTCGAGGAGCCCCTTGATCACGGTGGCCGTGACGGCGACGTTGTCCGCGGCGGCGCCCTGGTAGGTGGCCTTCAGCTCCACCCGCTCGGCGAACTCACCGCCCGCGGCGCAGGTCAGCGCCGTACTCGTGGTGCGGGCGACGGAGTCGGCGACGCGCTCGGTGACGGTCGCCTGGTAGTCGAGCCCGGTGATCGAACGGCCGACGACGGTGGCCCGCACGACGACGTCGCCGGTCTTCTCACCGGCCACCAGCGCGGGCGCGACGGCGACGCCGGAGTCCTTGGTGACGACGGTGGCCACGGACTCGCCCCCGGCGAACGTCGTGTCGGTGTCCCCGACGATGGTGAAGCGGACCCTGACCTTCCCGACGGCGGTCCCGTCCTTCGTCTCCGCCTTGGCGCTGATCTTCTGCGCGAACGTGTCCCCCGCCCGCGCCGAGAGCTTCGCCGTCCCCCCGTCGACCAGGTGGTCCACGGTGTCGGTGGGCGTGGGCGCAGGCGGCGTGGTGGTCGGCGGGGTCGTGGTGGGCGGGGTGGAGGCGGGCGGCGTCGGCTCGGGGCTCGCGGAGCCGGGCGTGGCCGGAGTGGTGGGCTTGGTCTTCGCGGGGGTGGTGGGCGACGGAGTCGGCTCGGCCCGGTCGCTGTCGTCGTCGCTGCGGCTGGACGGAACGCTGCCGGTGCCGTCCGGGACCTCGTGGGTGCCCTTGCGGTAGTACTCCAGCCACGACCGGACGGTGCCCAGATACGCCTGCGAGTTGTTGTAGCTGAGGATCGCGCGGTCGAGATCGTCGGCGACGGACAGGTCCCAGCCGTTGCGGCACAGGTAGTGACCGGCGGCGAGGGCGGCGTCGTAGACGTTGTTGGGGTCCTTCACCCCGTCGCCGTTGCCGTCCCGGCCGGCCCACGCCCACGTCGACGGGATGAACTGCATCGGCCCGACCGCCTGGTCGTACGTGCTGTTGCCGTCGTACGCGCCGTTGTCGGTGTCCTTGATCAACGCGAAGCCGTTGCCGTCGAGTTCGGGACCGAGGATCGGGGTGATCGTGGTGCCGTTCGCGTCCACCGCGCCGCCGCGCGCCTGGCCCGACTCGACCTTGCCGATCGCCGCGAGCAGCTCCCAGGGCAGGTTGCAGCCGGGCTTGGAGGAGGCGAGTTCGGCCTCCGCCTTCTTGTAGGCGTCCAGGACGGTCGCGGGTATCCCGGCCTCGGCCTCGCCCTGCGCGACCGGCGTGCCGAGGGAGGACTCGGTGGGCGTCGGCTTCGGGCTGTTGAGCGGCGGAAGGTCCGTGTAGTAGGGGGAGTTGCCCGTCGCGCCGCCCTCGCCGGAGCCGGCTTCGGGTGCGGTCTGGGCGTCGGAGGCGGTGGTTCTGCCGTGGTCGTCGACCGCGACGCCGGGCGCCTGGGACGCGGACAGAGCCGCGACCGCCGCCGCGGCCACGGCTGTGGTCGCCGCTCCCTTGCGCAGCCTCCTGCCGATGTGCGCCGCCATTGAGTGACCAACCCCTCCCCTGGACGCACCCGAGCGCCCGTCCCTGTCCCTCGCGAACCCGACGGGCCCGCGCTCTTGTGACGATCGAAGTGACGCGGTGGTTGCCCTCACCGAAGAAATCAACAGGCCTGCCACCACCCCGGCACGACAACCCAGGCGACCCTACGACAACTTCCTTTGCACGGGGACCCGTTGACTACAGGATTCCCAAGAACCGGGACGGAAGGGGCGGATGGGGCGGGCGGGGGGCGAGTGGAGGGGGCGACGGAGGCATCACCAACGGTGGCTGGAGGGCGAGTGGAGGGGGCGACGGAGGCGTCACCAACGGTGGGTGGAGGCGGGACGGGCACGGAAGCGTGGCCCCACGCCGAGCTGCTGAGCGGGCGGCTGGGCCACCCGGCGGGCTACGTGAGGTCGCGTCGGCCACATCCGGCGCAGAGACCGCCCGGCCATACTGATCCGCAGCGAACGTCCGTCCCCAGGAGCCCCGTTGCCGTTCACCCTCAGCCATGCCGCCGCCGTACTCCCGGCGGTGCGCGCCGACGGAACGGGGCGGGCCCGCCTGGTCCCGGCCGTCCTGATCGCGGGTTCCTTCTCGCCCGACCTGACGTACTACGCGGCGAGTGTGGTGGCCGGGGCGATGGAGTTCGGGGAGGTGACGCATTCGTTCGCGGGCGTCTTCACGGTCGACGTGCTCATCACCTGGGCGTTGGTCGCCCTGTGGCTCCTGCTCCGCGAACCGCTGGTGGCCCTCCTGCCCCGGGCCCGGCAACCCGGCCCGGCGACGCTGCTGCGCTGCGGCACCCGTCGTGCCCGCCTCAGCCCTGCCCTGGCCGCCCGCTGGTACGCCTCGGCCGTGATCGGCGCCCTCACCCATGTCGTATGGGACGCCTTCACCCACCTCGACCGCTGGGGCATGCGCGTGTTCCCGGCCCTGGCCGACGAGTTGGCGGGAGCGCCGCTGTACTGGTACCTCCAGTACGGAGGCTCGGCGGTGGCGGCGATGGCGATCGTGGGGTTCCTGGTACGGGCGGTTCGGGGCGACGGGGCTGGTCGGGGGGCTGCGGGGGCGGAGGGGGCGGTTCTGCCTGCCGGGTCGGAGGCGGTGCCTGGTGGGCGGGCGGCCCTGGCTGGAGGGGCGGAGGCGGTCCTTGGCGGGCGGGCGTTCCTGGCTGATCGGTCGGAGGAGGTCCCTGGTGGGCGGGCGGTCCGGCCCGGTGGGTCGGGAACAGCAGCTG
>NZ_JBIVVA010000016.1:74630-155120 GCF_044757465.1 Streptomyces sp. NPDC091279
GGTGAACGGGCGGTCCTGGCCGACGGATCATCGGCCGCGCCTGGTGAGCGGGCGGTCCTGTCCGGCAGATCGGAAACGGCAGCTGCTGAACGGGCAGTCCTGGCTGGTGGGTCGGGAACGGCAGCTGGTGAACGGGCGGTCCTGGCCGACGGATCATCGGCCGCGCCTGGTGAGCGGGCGGTCCTGTCCGGCAGATCGGAAACGGCAGCTGCTGAACGGGCGGTCCAGGCTGGTGGGTCGGAAACGGTGCCTGGTGAACGGGCGGTACTGGCCGGCGCATCGGAGGCTGGTGCGGAGGTCTGGTCTGGCAGGTCGGAGGCCGTTGAGGGAGAGGCTCGGCTTGGCAAGTTGGACACGGGGGGCGCTGCTGAGAAGGGGGCTCGGCTCGGCAGGTCGGGGGTCGCTGAGGGAGGGGCCAGTCTCGGCAGGTCGGACGTGGAGGCTGGGCGGGCTGTTCCCGGGTTCCGGTTCAACCGTGGGGTTCCTGTCCTGTCGGTGCGGGACCGCTGGTGGGCCTGCGCTGTGATCGCCGGGTGCGCGACCGTGGCGGCGGTACAGCGAGCGACGGTCTGGTGGTCGCACTGGGGCACAGTCGCCAAGCCCTGGGAACTGATCCCGACGGTGTGCTTCGGAGCGGGGGCTGGGCTGATCGCGGGGTTGGTGGTGTACGCGGTGGCGGTACGGGGGTGGCGTGCGGCGGGAGGCGTCGAGGGCGAGTGGGACAGGGGCGGGGTGCGGTGATGAGGGGTTGAGGTGAGCGGGCGGGGTGAGTTGGGGCGCGTTGATGAAGAGTTGAGGTGAGCGGGGCGGGGTGAGTTGGGCTGCGGTGATGAGGGGTTGGCGTGAGTGGCGGGGGTTGGTGGGGTGATGGCGGAGAGCGGGGGTAACTCCCGTCCAGCTGAACGGCGTTGAGTCGCGTCCTCTCGCAGACGCCGCGCCGCGTGCCCAGCTCGCCTACCTCGACGCGCCAACTGGTCTGGGGGCGCTGGCCCTCGCCCCGCCCTTGTGCGGGGAACGTGGGCCCGAGTTGGGCCGGGGTACGGCTTGTGTACCGGCGTTGGCGGGGTGCTGGGGGGGTGAAGCCTCCGTGCTTCCAGGGCAGCGGGCGGGAACGGGCTTACCCCGGGCACGGCAGTGGCCAGCGACCGGCACGGGGCCCTTGTCCGGGGGGAGCCCGAGGTGCGGAAGGGCAACGCTGTCGGCGCTACCGGCATCGCTGGCGGAACTGGTCTGGGGTGCCGCGAAGGTTTCAGCGCGGCGGCACTTGTGACGGGGGGGCGAGTTGGGCCGCCTGGACGGGCTGCCCCGGTCGGTACCGGGAGATAAGCGCGCAGGTCAACGCCGGGAGTTCAGCGCCGGATGCTCCGGCGGCCCGTTCCCTGTCGGCGCCCGGGGTATCAGGACCGCCGACGCGGGTCCTGGGCGGCCACGAAGCCCTCAGCGGGGAGGCCAGCCGAGATGGGAAGCGAGCTGGGCCGCGCAGGCGAACTAGCCCCGACCAGCACTGGCAGGGCAGCGCCGGGAGATCCCTATCGGAATCACCAGCCGCCCTACTCCCCCGCCGACTCCCACGCACATCAGTTCAGCGTCACCGGCACCGCAGTGACCTCAAAGCCCTCGGCAGCGAGGCCTTCCAACAACGGGAAGGGAGCCAGGCCGCGCAGGCCAGCCACCAGCACCAGCAGATCCACGACGGAAGGTCGGCACCGGATCGCCCGGCGCCCCACTCCCCCGTCGACTCCCCGCACATCAGCGCCCACCACATCGCCACCGGCACCGGCACCGGCACCGGCACCGGGAGGCCGCTTAGCCCTCGACATAGAGCCCCCTCCCGCAACGCGAAGCGAGCCAGACCACTCAGGCGGACGACTTCCGACCACAACTGGCAGGTCAGCGCCAGCAGTTCCACGCCGAAAGGTCAGCGCCGGATCACCCGCCGAGCCACTCCCCCTCATCACAGGGGCCTCAGCGCGCGGCCGAGCCCTTTCGGCGGGCGGTATCGGTGGGCAGCGCCACGAAGACGTCGAGTGTGCGGGGCCGCCGGATCGAACGCGGAATGCGCGTGAGGGCCGTCGCGAGGTGGCCGCGCAGCAGGGTCGCCCACAGGAACCAGGTCGCCGGTTGGGCGAGGTCGGCGCGGGCGGTGGTGAGGCGCCGGGGCACATCACGGCGCAGGTCGGCTGCTGTGCGGCGCAGGGTGGTGACCAGGTCGGCGGGGACGCGGGCGGTGCTTGCGGCGGTCGCGAAGACCGGGGCGGACCGGCGTGACGTGGCGGGCGCCGCGTCGAGGCGGGGCCGCTGGGACGCCGGTCGGCGGTTGAGCATGCGTATACCCATGCCCGCATCCTGACGGGAGCCCGCGGCGCGGGGCGCTTCGGCGGGGGCCACGCGAGTGACGGGGGCGTGCGGGGCGCGGGGCGGGGCGGACGGATGAAGGTGGGCCTGTCGGGTGAGAGAAACCCTCCTAGCCCGCCAAGCCCCGCACCACTGCCTCACCGTCGCCACCGGCAAGAGGCAAGCCCAGCAGACGCACCTCAGACCGACCCGTTCACCCCACTGGACCACCGGAGGCCATCGCCCGCCTCCACCAAACCGCCAGCAACCCTCACCACACCCCCGCCCAACCGGCAGAGGCAGCCACCCGACCCCATCCGACCGCCAACGGCCGTCACCCAACCCGCCCGACGGAGCCAGCCACCCACCCGGCACAGGCATTCACCCCGCACGCCCGGCGCAGGCGGTCACCACCTCCACCCGGCAAGGCCACCGCCCCACCCGACCAGCGCAGGCAGTCACCACCTCCAGCCCGGCGGAGGCCGTCCCCCCGCCCGCCCGGCACAGGCATTCACCCGCCTCCGCCCGCCCGACGCAGGCATGCACCCCATCCGACTGGCACAGGCGATCACCCACCCCCACGCGCCCGGAACAGGCCACCATCCCACCCGACCAGCGCAGGCAGTCACCCACCTCCAGCCGCCCGGCGGGGCCAGTCACTCACCCCCACACACCCCGCCGAAGGCCGACACCCACCCCCACCCGCCCGGCGAAGGCCGACACCCACCCCCACCCGCCCGGCGAAGGCCGTCACCCCCCTCCACCCGCCCGGCGGACCCAGTCCCCCACCCCCACCCCCGCCAACCGCCGGAGGCTAGTGCGCTGCTGATTCCCAGTCGTTGCCGACGCCCACGGACACGTCCAGCGGGGCCCGTAGGTGGACCGCGTTGGCCATTTCGTGGCGAACGATCTTCTCCGTCGCCGCGCGTTCGCCGGGGGCGATCTCCAGGACGATTTCGTCGTGGACCTGGAGGAGCATGCGGGAGGTGAGGTCGGCCTCGCGCAGCGCCTTGTCGACGTTGAGCATGGCGATCTTCACGATGTCGGCGGCCGTGCCCTGGATGGGGGCGTTGAGCGCCATGCGTTCGGCGGCCTCGCGGCGCTGCCGGTTGTCGCTGTTGAGGTCGGGCAGGTAGCGGCGGCGCCCGAAGAGCGTCGCCGTGTACCCGGTCGCCCGGGCCTCGTCCACCGCCCGCCGCAGATACTCCCGCACCCCGCCGAACCGCTCGAAGTACGTGTCCATCAGCGCCCGCGCCTCACCGGCGTCGATGTTCAGCTGCTGGGAGAGGCCGAACGCGGACAGACCGTAGGCGAGCCCGTACGACATGGCCTTGATCTTGCGTCGCATCTCCGCGTCCACCGCGGTCCGGTCGACCGAGAACACCTGCGCGGCGACGGTGGTGTGGAGGTCCTCGCCGGAGGTGAACGCCTCGATGAGGCCCTCGTCCTCGGAGAGATGTGCCATCACCCGCAGCTCGATCTGGCTGTAGTCGGCGGTCATCAACGACTCGTAGCCCTCGCCGACCACGAAGCCCCGGCGGATCGCCCGGCCCTCGTCGGTGCGGACCGGGATGTTCTGGAGGTTGGGGTCGGTGGAGGAGAGCCGGCCGGTCGCGGCGACCGTCTGGTTGAAGGTGGTGTGGATGCGGGTGTCGGCCGCGATGGACTTGATGAGGCCCTCGACGGTGACCCGGAGCTTCGCCTGCTCGCGGTGACGGAGCATGATGACGGGGAGGTCGTTCTCCGTCTGGTTGGCCAGCCAGGCCAGGGCGTCGGCGTCGGTGGTGTAACCGGTCTTGGTCTTCTTGGTCCTGGGCAGGCCCAGTTCACCGAAGAGGACTTCCTGGAGCTGCTTGGGCGAGCCGAGGTTGAACTCGTGGCCGGCCGCCGCGTGCGCCTCCTTCACCGCCTGCTGCACGGCCCCGGCGAACATCTGCTCCATGGCCTCCAGGTGGGCGCGGTCGGCCGCGATGCCGTGCCGCTCCAGGCGGGCCAGGAGGACGGACGTGGGCAGTTCCATGTCGCGCAGCAGGTCCGCGGCGCCGACCTCCGGGAGGCGGACCTCGAAGGCCTCCCCCAGGTCGAGGACGGCACGGGCCTGGATCATCAGGGCTTCCGCCTCGGCACCCTCGTCCGCGCCGAACGCCAGCTGCCCGTCGGCCGCGGCGGCCGGTGCCAGCTCGCGCCCCAGGTACTCCAGGGACAGCGCGTCCAGGTCGAAGGAGCGGCGGCCCGGCTTGACGAGGTAGGCGGCGAGCGCGGTGTCCATGGCGACGCCCTCGACGCGCCAGCCGTGCTCGGCGAAGACCCGCATCACGCTCTTGACGTTGTGGAAGACCTTGGGCCGTGCCGGGTCGGCCAGCCACTCGGCGAACGCCCGCTCGTCGGCCTCGTCGAGCTGCGACGGGTCGAACCAGGCCGCCGGGCCCCCGGCGGCGGCGAGCGCGACCTCGGCGACCGAACCGGTGCCCAGCGCCCACGTGTCGACGGTGGCGACCCCGAGCGGCTCACCGGCGTGCTCGGCGAGCCAGCCCGCCACCTCCCCGGTGCCGAGGACGGTGCCGTCGACCGCGACGCCCTCCGCGACGACCGGCGTGCCCTCGGCCTCCTCGGCGCCCGGGTCCACGGCGAGGAGCCGCTCCCGCAGCGACGGGTTCCTGATCTCCAGGGTGTCCAGGATCACCGCGAGCGTCTTGCGGTCGTAGGGCGCCCGCTCCAGCTCGGTGACCCCCTTCGGCAGCTCGACGGTGCGCACCATCTCGGTGAGCCGGCGGTTCAGTTTGACGGCGTCCAGGTGGTCGCGGAGGTTCTGCCCGGCCTTGCCCTTGACCTCGTCGACGCGCTCGACGAGATCCGCGAACGACCCGAACTGGTTGATCCACTTCGCGGCCGTCTTCTCGCCGACCCCGGGAATGCCGGGCAGGTTGTCCGACGGGTCACCGCGCAGCGCGGCGAAGTCGGGGTACTGCGCGGGCGTCAACCCGTACTTCTCGACGACCTTCTCCGGAGTGAACCGCGTCAGCTCCGAGACGCCCTTCGTCGGATACAGCACCGTCGTGTGCTCGGACACCAGCTGGAACGAGTCCCGGTCACCGGTGACGATCAGCACCTCGAAGCCCTCGGCCTCGGCCTGCGTCGCCAGGGTCGCGATGACGTCGTCCGCCTCGAAGCCGTCGACCGCGAACCGCGACACCTGCATCGCGTCGAGCAGCTCACCGATCAGCTCGACCTGCCCCTTGAACTCGTCCGGCGTCTTCGAACGGTTCGCCTTGTACTCCGTGAACTCCTCGGAGCGCCATGTCTTGCGCGAGACGTCGAACGCCACCGCGAAGTGCGTCGGCTCCTCGTCACGCAGTGTGTTGGCCAGCATCGACGCGAAGCCGTAGATCGCGTTCGTCGGCTGGCCCGTCGCGGTCGTGAAATTCTCCGCGGGCAGCGCGAAGAACGCGCGATAGGCCAGCGAGTGCCCGTCCATGAGCATCAGGCGGGGCCGCTTGCCGCCGGGGGTCTTGTCGGTCTGCTTCGCTGCTGAATCTGCCACGCCCCCGATCCTGCCACGCCCCACTGACAGTCAGCCCCGCCCACCACCCCGGCGACACCCCCGCCCCCTCCCCCGCCCCTTTCCCCGTCCCCTCCCCGTCCCCTCCCCCTCCCCGTTCCCTCGCCCCGCTCCTTGTCCACAGCCCCCGTTATCCACAGGCTCCCCCGTTGTCGGTGAGCCGTGCGAGGATCGATGACATAGCCGCCTGTCGTAACCGATCCGGCGTATCCGTGCACGCGAAGGAGTGTGTGTGATGGCCAGCAAGCCTCCCCAGGGCGATCCGGTCCAGGACGCGCCGAAGATCACCGAGCCGAAGCACGCGGCGGCCGGTCTGCCGGCCATCGGGCACACCCTGCGCATCGCCCAGCAACAGATGGGCGTGCGCCGCACCGCGCTGACCCTGCTGCGGGTCAACCAGAAGGACGGCTTCGACTGCCCGGGCTGCGCCTGGCCGGAGCCCGACCACCGGCACGCGGCGGAATTCTGCGAGAACGGCGCGAAAGCGGTCGCCGAGGAAGCCACCCTGCGCCGGGTCACCCCCGCGTTCTTCGCCGCGCACCCCGTGGCCGACCTCGCCGACCGCAGCGGCTACTGGCTGGGCCAGCAGGGACGCCTCACCCACCCCATGTACCTGCCCGAAGGCGCCGACCACTACGAACCCGTCTCCTGGGAGCGGGCGTTCGACATCATCGCCGACGAGATCACCGCCCTCACCTCCCCCGACGAAGCCCTCTTCTACACCTCGGGCCGCACCAGCAACGAAGCGGCGTTCCTCTACCAGCTGTTCGCCCGCGAGCTGGGCACGAACAACCTGCCCGACTGCTCCAACATGTGCCACGAGTCGTCCGGTTCGGCCCTGTCGGAGACCATCGGCATCGGCAAAGGCAGCGTCCTGCTGGAGGACCTCTACCAGGCCGACCTGATCATCGTCGCCGGCCAGAACCCCGGCACCAACCACCCCCGCATGCTCTCCGCACTGGAGAAGGCGAAGGCGAACGGCGCCCGCATCATCAGCGTCAACCCCCTGCCCGAGGCCGGACTCGAACGCTTCAAGAACCCGCAGACCCCGCAGGGCATGCTCAAGGGCGCCGCCCTCACCGACCTGTTCCTACAGATCCGCCTCGGCGGCGACCAGGCCCTCTTCCGCCTCCTGAACAAGCTGATCCTGCGGACCGAGGGCGCCGTCGACGAGACGTTCGTCAGCGAACACACCCACGGCTACGAGGAGTTCGCCGAGGCCGCCCGCGCCGCCGACTGGGACGAGACCCTCACCGCGACCGGCCTCACCCGCCCGGAGATCGAAGAAGCCCTGGCGATGGTCCTCGCCTCCCAGCGCACCATCGTGTGCTGGGCGATGGGCCTCACCCAGCACAAGCACTCCGTGCCCACCATCCGCGAGGTCGTCAACTTCCTGCTGCTGCGCGGCAACATCGGCCGCCCCGGCGCCGGCGTCTGCCCGGTCCGCGGCCACTCCAACGTCCAGGGCGACCGCACCATGGGCATCTTCGAACGCCCCGCGCCCGCCTTCCTCGACGCCCTGGAGAAGGAGTTCGGCTTCACACCCCCACGCGAGCACGGCTACGACGTCGTCCGCGCGATCCGCGCCCTGCGCGACGGCGACGCCAAGGTCTTCTTCGCCATGGGCGGCAACTTCGTCTCCGCCTCCCCCGACACCGACGTCACCGAGGCCGCGATGCGGCGCGCCCGCCTCACCGTGCACGTGTCGACGAAACTCAACCGCTCACACGTGGTCACCGGCGCCCGCGCCCTCATCCTGCCGACCCTGGGCCGCACCGAACGCGACCTACAGAGCAGCGGCGAGCAGTTCGTGACCGTCGAGGACTCGATGGGCATGGTGCACGCCTCCCGAGGACGGCTGGAGCCCGCCGGCGAAGAGCTGCTGTCCGAGCCCGCCATCGTGTGCCGCCTCGCCCGCCGCGTCCTGGGCGACCGCAGCGTCGTGCCGTGGGAGGAGTTCGAGCAGGACTACGCGACGGTCCGCGACCGGATCGCCCGCGTGATCCCCGGCTTCGAGGACTTCAACGCGCGCGTCGCCCACCCCGGCGGCTTCGCCCTGCCGCACGCCCCGCGCGACGAACGCCGCTTCCCCACCGCCACCGGCAAGGCCAACTTCACGGCGGCACCGGTCGAATACCCCGAGATCCCCGCCGGACGACTGCTGTTGCAGACGCTACGTTCGCACGACCAGTACAACACCACGATCTACGGCCTCGACGACCGCTACCGGGGCGTCAAGAACGGCCGCCGGGTCGTCCTGGTGAACCCCGACGACGCCCGCGAACTGGGCTTCACGGACGGGGCCTACGTCGACCTGGTCGGCGAGTGGAAGGACGGCGTCGAGCGGCGCGCGCCGGGCTTCAGGGTCGTGCACTATCCGACCGCGCGGGGCTGCGCCGCGGCCTACTACCCGGAGACCAACGTGCTGGTCCCGCTGGACGCCACCGCCGACACCAGCAACACCCCGGCCAGCAAGTCCGTTCTGGTGCGTCTGGAACAATCGGCCGCCGACTGAGCGTTCGCTCAGCAAAGGCGGCCGGTCAGCCGCGCCGCACACGACGAACGGAGCCGGGTGCCATGGGCGAGCAGCAGCGAGTGAAGTTCCCGCGTGAGGTCATCGACGAGTACGCGACCCTCGGCGTCGACCTGCCCGCCCTGTTCTCCGCCGGACACCTCGGCACCCGCATGGGCGTCGAGATCGTCGAGGCCTCCACGGACCGCGTCGTCGGCACGATGCCGGTGGAGGGCAACACCCAGCCCTACGGCCTGCTGCACGGCGGCGCCTCCGCCGTACTGGCCGAGACCCTCGGCTCGATCGGCGCCATGCTGCACGGCGGCAGCGCAAAACTCGCCGTCGGCGTCGACCTGAACTGCACCCACCACCGCGGCGTCAGCTCCGGTCTGGTCACCGGCGTCGCCACCCCGCTGCACCGCGGCCGCTCCACCGCGACCTACGAGATCGTGATCAGCGACGAGGCCGGCCGCAGGGTGTGCAGCGCCCGCCTGACCTGCATGCTCCGCGACGCCCCGCGCGGCCAGGGCCCGACCGGCTGACAGCCCGCACGCTTCCCGGCGGGCCGGGCCATTTCCGCGCGACCAGGAAAAGGCCCGGCCCGCCGCACGATTTCACCGCGTGACACCGGGTGAACTCACCGTGCCCGCCGATACGCCCCGGAATACTCCGGTCCGAATATTCGCATCCGAACAGTTCGCAAACTGCCCACCCCGCGAAGCCAATCTTTCTCCCCGTAACGCTAAGTTACACGCGCGCAATACAGCACCACGAATTAAGTGGCCGTGACACCTATCCGGCGGCCCCCTCCACACGTCCCGGATCTCCCCGGACTTCTCCCCCGCCCCACATCCCCCGAAGCCCCAGAACAGCCCCCAACACCAAGCGGAACTGCGAGTTCTCACTATGTGAGCAGGCGGAAATTCCGCCAAAACGGCCGAGAAACCCCACGGACAAGCCCCACTCTCCAGGACGTCATAACAAGAAAGTCACAAGCCAGCCCACCACGATGCCCCTTTGGACACACCGGGCTTAGAGTCACGGCCAGTCACCGCTCCATCGGGAGTTAGGTACCAGTGCGCCCCTCACCGTTTCCACCACAACGGCCGGCGCCTGTGGAAAGGACTGATTGTGCGACAGCGTTCCTTGGTGATACTCACCTCCGTTCTCACGACCGGAGCCCTGACGCTCACCGCCTGCGGCTCCCGTGACGACGGCAGCAAGAGCGGAGACAGCGCCTCCGGCACCACCTTCACCATCGGCGTCGACGCCCCGCTCTCCGGCGAGAACTCGACCACCGGCCTCGGCATCCAGTACGGCGTCCAGGTCGCCGTCGACGACGCCAACAAGAACAACTGGGTCCCCGGCGTCACCTTCAAGGTCAAGGCCCTCGACGACAAGGCCCAGCCCGCCACCGGCCAGCAGAACGCCACCGCCATCGTCGGCCAGAAAGACGTCGTCGGCGCCGTCGGCCCCCTCAACTCCGGCGTCGCCCAATCGATGCAGCAGGTGTTCGCCTCCGCCGACATGGTCGAGATATCACCCGCCAACACCAACCCCGAACTCACCCAGGGCAAGAACTGGCAGACCGCCAAGAAGCGCCCCTACAAGACCTACTTCCGCACCGCCACCACCGACGAACTCCAGGGCACCTTCGCCGCCGAGTACGCCTACAGCGACCTCAAGAAGAAGAAAGCCTTCGTCGTCGACGACAAGCAGACCTACGGCGCCGGCCTCGCCAAGATCTTCAACGAGAAGTTCACGAAGTACGGCGGCACAGTCGTCGGCACCGACCACGTCAACACCGGCGACAAAGACTTCGGCTCCCTCGTCACCAAGATCAAAAACTCCGGCGCCGACCTCCTCTACTACGGCGGCCAGTACGACGAATCCTCGCTGATCACCAAGCAGCTCAAGGACGCCGGCGTCAAAATCCCCCTCTTCGGCGGCGACGGAATGTTCGCCTCCACCTACATCGAAACCGCCGGCAAAGCCGCCGAAGGCGACCTCGCCACCTCCGTCGGCGTCCCCGTCGACACCCTCCCCGCCGCCAAGCAATTCGTCGAAACCTACAAGGCCAAGGGATACAAGGGCGACTACGGCGCCTACGGCGGCTACTCCTACGACGCCGCCACCGCCATCATCAAAGCCGTGAAGGCCGTCAAGGACGCCAACAGCGGAAAGCTCCCCACCGACATCAACGACCTCCGCTCCAAGGTCGTCACCGAAGTCCAGAAATCCGACTTCCAAGGCATCACCGGCAAGGTCTCCTTCGACCAGTACGGCGACACCGGCAACAAGCAACTCACCGTCTACCAGGTCACCAACGGCGCCTGGAAAGCCGTCCACTCCGGCGAACCCAAGCTCGGCTGACCCACCCCACACCGCACCACGGGCCGCGCGGCAGGAACACCACCACCGCGCGGCCCTTCCACACCCCCACCCCCGCACCCACCAGTGCACACCACCACCAGCGACATGGAGGCCACGCGGTGAACACCCTGCCGCAGCAGCTGGCCAACGGGCTGCTCCTCGGCTCGATGTACGGGCTCATCGCCATCGGCTACACGATGGTGTACGGCATCGTCCAGCTCATCAACTTCGCGCACGGCGAGATCTTCATGACCGGAGCCTTCGGCGCCCTCACGGTCTACCTCTACATCCTCCCCAACGGCACCAACATGATCATCGCCGTCCCCCTCATGCTGATCGGCGGCGCACTCGTCGCCGTCCTCATCGCCGTCGGAGCCGAACGCTTCGCCTACCGCCCCCTACGCGGCGCACCACGCCTGGCACCCCTCATCACCGCCATCGGCCTCTCCCTCGCCCTCCAAGAAGTCGTCCGCAACTTCTACCCCGGCGCCGACCGCGCCCGCGCCTTCCCCGGCCTCGACACCACCCACACCATCGGCTCCATCACCATCAAGGACGCCGACCTCTTCCTCATCGCCGCCGCCATCATCTGCATGGCAGGACTCGCCTGGTTCGTCCGCAAAAGCCGCACAGGCCGCGCCATGCAAGCCACCGCCCAAGACCCCGACACCGCCCAACTCATGGGCATCGACACCAACCGCATCATCGTCGTCGCCTTCGCCATCGGCGGCCTCTTCGCCGCCGTCGCCGCCGTCGCCTACGGCCTCAAATACGGCAACATCGACTACCGCATGGGCTTCCTCATGGGCCTCAAAGCCTTCACCGCAGCCGTCCTCGGCGGCATCGGCAACATCTACGGAGCCATGCTCGGCGGCATCGTCCTCGGCATCGCCGAAACCCTCGCCTCCGCCTACATCGACGAAATACCCGGCATGCACCAACTCGGCGGCCAGAGCTGGGCCAACGTCTGGGCCTTCTGTCTCCTCATCCTCGTACTGCTGCTACGGCCCCAAGGCCTACTCGGCGAACGCGTAGCGGACAGGGCGTGACCACCATGACCCACACCCCACACACCGACCAGACCCCCCGCGGCCTCATCCCCCTGCCCCCCACCGCCGCCCGCGCCACCCTCCTCACCGGCGGCATCACCACCACCGCCACCCCCTTCCTCGCCTGGACCTGGACCGACCGCTTCCCCGGCGACCTCACCGTCAACGGCTACCCCGGCGGCCTCCAATGGCTCACCTTCACCGCCGGCCTCCTCACCACCCTCCTCACCCTCGCCACCTACCAAACCCCCGGACTCCGCTGGCTCCTCCCCGCCCGCAACAACGCCCCCCTCCTCCTCACCGCCCTCAGCGGATTCACCGTCACCTGGTACACCATCCTCTCCATCGCCATCGAACTCGGCGGCCTCGCCAACCTCGAACCCGGCGGCTACCTCGCCGCCCTCGCCGCCACCCTCCCCCTCATCGGCGCCCTCGCCCTCCCCGAACCCCCCACCCCAGGCAACCTCAAAACCGCACTCACCCACCGCATCACCAAACCCGACCGCATCCCCACCCCCCAACCCACCACCCCCTGGGCCCAACGCGCCACCATCACCGCCATCGCCGCCCTCGGCCTCCTCGTCTTCACCTACGGCATCGACACCGAATACGGCGAACTCTTCGTCGGCTACCTCATCGTCGTCACCCTCACCATCTGGGCCCTCCACACCGCCGGCCTCCTCGACCGCTTCTCCCACCTCATCGCCGGCAACCGCAGCTTCGCCCTCGCCACGGGCTTCCTCGCCGCCATCGCCTTCCCCTTCACCCAGACCGACGACCACTACGCCAACATCGGCGTCAACATCCTCATCTTCGGAACCGTCGCCCTCGGCCTCAACATCGTCGTCGGCCTCGCCGGACTCCTCGACCTCGGCTACGTCGCCTTCCTCGGCGTCGGCGCCTACACCGCCGCCCTCGTCTCCGGCTCCGAATTCTCCAAATTCTCCGGAATCCAATTCCCCTTCTGGGCCGCCGCCCTCTCCGGCGCCGCCGCCTCCCTCATCTTCGGCGTCCTCATCGGCGCCCCCACCCTCCGCCTCCGCGGCGACTACCTCGCCATCGTCACCCTCGGCTTCGGAGAAATCTTCCGCATCGCCGTCAACAACATGGACGGCGACTCAGGACCCGACATCACCAACGGCCCCAACGGCATCCCCGCCATCCCCGACCTCTCCTTCTTCGGCTACAACTTCGGCCAACCACACGACATCCTCGGCATCACCCTCGGCCGATTCGCCAACTACTACCTCCTCATGGTCCTGATCATGGCCCTCGTCGTCCTCGTCTACACCCGCGCCGCCGACTCCCGCATCGGCCGCTCCTGGATCGCCATCCGCGAAGACGAAACCGCCGCAACCGCCATGGGAATCAACGGCTTCCGCGTCAAACTCATCGCCTTCGCCCTCGGCGCCTCACTCGCCGGACTCGCCGGCACCGTCAGCGCCCACGTCACCTACAGCGTCGTCCCCAACCCCTACCAATTCGCCGGCTCCACCCCACCCAACTCCGCATTCCTCCTCGCCGCCGTCGTCCTCGGCGGCATGGGCACCGTCGCAGGCCCCCTCCTCGGCGCCGCCCTCCTCTACCTCCTCCCCGAAAAACTCGTCTTCCTCCAAGACAAATCACTCCTCGCCTTCGGCATCGCACTCATCCTCCTCATGCGATTCCGCCCCGAAGGAATCATCGCCAACCGCCGCCGCCAACTCGAATTCCACGAGACCGGCCAACTCGACATACCCGACACCACGACGCTGACCGACGCCCCGGCCGTCACCAAGGCAGGAGCGTGACCCCCATGACACAAACCCCCGTACTCCAAGCCCGCGACGTCACCATGCGCTTCGGCGGACTCACCGCCGTACGATCCGTCGACTTCACCGTCAACACCGGAGAAATCGTCGGCCTCATCGGCCCCAACGGCGCCGGAAAAACCACCTTCTTCAACTGCCTCACCGGCCTCTACATCCCCACCGAAGGCACCGTCTCCTACAAAGGAAACGTCCTCCCACCCAAACCCCACCTCGTCACCCAAGCAGGCATCGCCCGCACCTTCCAAAACATCCGCCTCTTCGCCAACATGACCGTCCTCGAAAACGTCCTCGTCGGCCGCCACACCCGCACCAAAGAAGGCCTCTGGTCCGCCCTCCTACGAGGCCCCGGATTCAAAAAAGCCGAACGAGCAAGCGAAGAACGCTCCATGGAACTCCTCAACTTCATCGGCCTCGCCCACAAACGCGACCACCTCGCCCGCAACCTCCCCTACGGCGAACAACGCAAACTCGAAATCGCCCGAGCCCTCGCCAGCGAACCCGGCCTCCTCCTCCTCGACGAACCCACCGCCGGCATGAACCCCCAAGAAACCCGCACCACCGAAGAACTCGTCTTCGCCATCCGCGACAAAGGCATAGCCGTCCTCGTCATCGAGCACGACATGCGCTTCATCTTCAACCTCTGCGACAGAGTCGCCGTCCTCGTCCAAGGCGAAAAACTCATCGAAGGCACCTCCGACACCGTCCAAGCCGACGAACGCGTCATCGCCGCCTACCTCGGCGAGCCCTTCGAGGGCGACCCCAGCACCACCAAGGGAGCAGCCCAATGACCGCCCTCCTGGAAGTCGAGGACCTCCACGTCTCCTACGGCAAGATCGAAGCCGTCAAAGGCATCTCCTTCACCGTCGACGCAGGCCAAGTCGTCACCCTCATCGGCACCAACGGCGCCGGAAAAACCACCACCCTCCGCACCCTCTCAGGACTCCTCAAACCCAGCTCCGGAAAAATCACCTTCGACGGAAAACCCCTCAACGGCACCCCCGCACACAAAATCGTCGCCCTCGGCCTCGCCCACTCCCCCGAAGGCCGCCACATCTTCCCCCGCCTCACCATCGCCGAAAACCTCCAACTCGGCGCCTTCCTCCGCAAGGACAAAGACGGCATAGAAAAGGACATCCAACGCGCCTACGACCTCTTCCCCATCCTCGGAGAACGCCGAAAGCAAGCAGCAGGCACCCTCTCAGGCGGCGAACAACAAATGCTCGCCATGGGCCGCGCCCTCATGTCCCAACCCAAACTCCTCATGCTCGACGAACCCTCCATGGGCCTCTCCCCGATCATGATGCAGAAAATCATGTCGACCATCGCAGAACTCAAATCCCAAGGCACGACGATCCTCCTCGTCGAACAGAACGCCCAAGCCGCCCTCTCCCTCGCCGACCAGGGCCACGTCATGGAAATCGGCAACATCGTCCTCTCCGGAACCGGACAGGACCTCCTCCACGACGAATCCGTCCGCAAGGCCTACCTCGGCGAAGACTGACCCCCACCGGACACGACTGAGGCCCGCACCCGCTCCCAACGGAACGAACGCGGGCCTCAGCCACACCCTCAGAACAACATCAACCCTTGGACGACTTCTTCTCCTCAGCGTCCGCGATAACCGCCTCCGCCACCTGCTGCATCGACATCCGCCGATCCATCGACGTCTTCTGAATCCACCGGAACGCCGCCGGCTCCGTCAACCCGTACGCCGTCTGCAACACCGACTTCGCCCGGTCCACCAACTTCCGCGTCTCCAACCGCTGAGAGAGGTCCGCGACCTCCTTCTCCAGCTCCTTCAACTCCGTGAACCGCGACACCGCCATCTCGATCGCCGGCACCACATCACTCTTGCTGAACGGCTTCACCAGATACGCCATCGCACCGGCGTCCCGCGCCCGCTCCACCAGATCGCGCTGCGAGAACGCCGTCAGCATCAGCACCGGCGCGATGCTCTCCTCCGCGATCTTCTCCGCCGCCGAGATGCCGTCCAGCTTCGGCATCTTCACGTCGAGGATCACCAGGTCCGGCCGGTGCTCACGGGCCAGCTCCACGGCCTGCTCACCATCACCGGCCTCCCCGACGACGGTGTAGCCCTCCTCCTCCAGCATCTCTTTGAGATCGAGCCTGATCAGGGCCTCGTCCTCGGCGATGACGACACGGGTCGTCAGCGGAGGCACGTGCGACTTGTCGTCGTCGGGCGCGTCTGCGGGCTGGGGCGACTCGGGGGCGGTCACGGGGGCTCCTTGTTCGGGGCAGGGGTGCAGCTGACAAGAGCGTACCTAGCTGCGCTAAGGTAGGGGCACAGCGGGTGACGGTTGACCTGCGTTTTACAGGAAGCCTCGGTAGTCCAGCGGTAGAGACACGGTGCTCAAACCACCGACAGCGTGGGTTCGAATCCCACCCGAGGCACTTTTCCTTCGATTCGAAGGTTGACGCCGAAAGCGGAGGATCACGTTCGCGTGATCTTCCGCTTTTTCGTGCGCAGGATCGCGATCGCTGGCACAAAGTTTCCGCATGGAACTGCACAACCCTTCGATTCGCGCAGAAGCCATCGCACTGATGCGCCAAGGCGTCCCAAACCGCCTCGTAGCGGAGCAATTGAACGTCCCGCGTGGCACCGTGGGCTGGTGGCGCAGCGAGGACCGCAAGGCACACGGCGAGAAGTACGAACAGCCGACGGACTGCCCTCGATGTACGGGCCGCGAGTTCGACACAGCCGCGTACTCCTATCTACTCGGCCTCTACCTCGGCGACGGCCACATCATCTCCAAGCCCAAACAGCACCACCTGTCCATCTTCTGCAACGCGGCCCAAACGGGTCTGGTCGCCGCCGCTGAAGACGCCATGCACAAGGTAATGCCACTCCCCAACAGCAGCCGACGCCGCAGGGCCGGATGCGTCGAGGTGAAGTCGTACACCAAGCACTGGACCTGCATGTTCCCTCAGCACGGTCCCGGTAAGAAGCATGAGCGTGCCATCGTTCTGGAGGCCTGGCAGCAGGACATCGTCGACGCTCATCCCTGGGAGTTTCTCCGGGGGCTCATCCACTCCGACGGGTGTCGTATCACCAACTGGACGACTCGGACGATCGCCGGGGAACTCAAGCGCTACGAGTACCCGCGGTACTTCTTCACCAATGTGTCCGCCGACATCCGCCGGCTCTGTACGGACACCCTCGACCGGGTCGGCGTCGAGTGGACGCAGTGCACGCGCAACGGGACGCCGTTCAACATCTCGGTTGCCCGTAAGGCTTCTGTTGCTCTGATGGATCTGTATGTGGGGGCCAAGTACTAGTGGGTCAGGGCCGGTTGGGGTTGTCGTCTTCGCCTACGTGGTGGATACGGACCAGGTTGGTCGAGCCGGAGACGCCGGGTGGGGAGCCGGCGGTGATGACGACGAGGTCGCCTTTGGCGCAGTGGCCGTGGGTGAGGAGGAGTTCGTCGACCTGGTCGACCATGGCGTCGGTGGAGTCGACGGGTGGGCCGAGGAATGCTTCGACGCCCCAGGTGAGGCTGAGTTGGGCGCGGGTGGCGGGGTCGGGGGTGAAGGCGAGGAGGGGGATCGGGGAGCGGTAGCGGGCGAGGCGTCGGGCGGTGTCGCCGGATTGGGTGAAGGCGATGAGGTGGGTGGCGTGGAGGAAGTCGCCGATTTCTGCTGCGGCTCGGGTGAGGGCGCCGCTCTGGGTTCGGGGTTTGTTGTGGTCGGTGAGTGGGGGGAGGCCGTTTGCGAGGGTGTTTTGTTCGGCGGCTTCGATGATTTTGGCCATGGTGCGGACGGTTTCGGCGGGGTGTCTGCCGGTGCTGGTTTCGGCGGAGAGCATGAGGGCGTCGGTTCCGTCGATGACGGCGTTGGCGACGTCGGATGCTTCGGCGCGGGTGGGGCGGGGGTTGTGGATCATTGAGTCGAGCATCTGGGTGGCGACGATGACGGGTTTGGCGTTGTGTCGGGCTTGGGTGATGGCGTGTTTTTGGATGAGGGGGATGTGTTCGAGGGGCATTTCGATGCCGAGGTCGCCGCGGGCGATCATGATGCCGTCGAAGTGGTTGAGGATGTCGTCGATGGTGTGGACGGCTTGGGGTTTTTCGATTTTTGCGATGGTGGGGAGGCGTCGGCCTTCTTCGTCCATGATGCGGTGGATGTGGTGGATGTCGTGTGGGTGGTGGGTGGCGGGGAGGGCGATGAGGTCGAAGCCGGTGTTGATGGCCCAGCGGAGGTCGGTTTCGTCTTTGTCGGTGAGGGTGGGGGTGGTGAGGGTGGTGTTGGGGATGGTGAGGGTTTTGTGGTCGGAGAGGATGCCGCCTTCGATGACGGTGGTGTGGATGTGGGGGCCGTCGATGTGGGTGATGTGGAGGGTGACTTTTCCGTCGTCGATGAGGATGTGTTGGCCGGGGGTGAGGTCGGTGGCGAGGTGGGGGTGGGTGGTGGTGCAGGAGTGGCGGTCGCCTTTTGTGTGGGGGTTGGTGGTGAGGGTGAAGGTGTCGCCGGGTTCGAGGAGTACGGGGCCTTCGGTGAAGGGGCCGAGGTGGATTTTGGGGCCTTGTAGGTCGGCGAGGGTGGCGATGTTGTGGCCGGTTTCTTCGGCGGCTTTGCGGAGGTGGTGGTATCGCTGTTCGTGTTCGGTGGGGTGGCCGTGGCTGAGGTTGAAGCGGGCGATGTTCATTCCGGCTTCGGTGAGGGTTTTGATTTGGTTGTAGGTGTTGGTTGCGGGTCCTAGGGTGCAGATGATTTTTGCTCGGCGCATGGGGGTGAGCCTAGGGCTTACTGGTGGGTAGGTATTTGGGGTGGGTGGGTGTCAATGTCCTTTGGGTGGTGGTGTTTTGGGGGTTCGGTATTCCTACGGGCGTGCGGGGGGGGTGGGGTGTTTTATCGGGTGAGGGTGTTTCGGGGTTCAGAGGCGGGGTGGGTGGAGGGTGAAGCGGGCGTTGACGGTGGCGTGGAGGTGTTGGCGTTGGGGTTGGAGGTCGAGTGGGGTGGGGGTTTCTTCGGTTTGGGTGCCGTAGGTGAGGGTGCGGCTGGGGGTGGGTGGGTGGTGGGTTTCGGTGCCGGTGTCGGTGATGTCGAGGAGTGCGGCGAGGGTGGTGTCGAGGGCTTCGGCGTATTCGCGGGCGCGTTGGATGGCGTTGTGGACGGCTTGTTGGCGGGCTTGGCGGTGGTGGGGTGAGGTGGGGCGGAGGGTCCAGGTGGGGCCGTCGATGCGGGTGAGGTCGTGGTCGGCGAGGCGGGTGGTGAGTTCGTTGAGGGTGGTGAAGTCGTTGAGTTCGGCGGTGAGGTGGATGGTGCCGTGGTAGGTGCGGATGCGTTCGGTGCGGCCGCGTTGGGTGAGTTCGGGGGTGAGGGTGAGGTGGCCGGTTTCGAGGTGTTCGAGGGCGTCGCCGTAGCTTTTGAGGAGGTCGAGGGTGGTGGTGTTGCGGTGGGTGAGGTCGTTGAGGGTGGTGCGGCGGTCTTTGCCGCGGGCGGTGAGGGTGAGGTGGATGCGGGCGAGTTCGGGGTGGGTTTCGAGGTGGGCGTGGCCTTGGACGGTGAGGTGGGGGGTGTCGGGGGTGGGTGTGGTCATACGTCCCACTCTGTCATGTATCGGTCGAGTGGGGTGGGTGGCGTGAGGTGTTCGGTCATCAGATCGAAACCTTGGGGGCCTGTTGCGGGGTGTCGGGGGCGGGTCAGAATCTACGCGCGTTGTTGACCGTCCTCCAGGAGTCGTGACATGCCTTTGAATCGCCGGAAGTTTCTGAAGAAGTCCGCTGTGACGGGTGCGGGGGTGGCGTTGACCGGTGCGGTGGCGGCGCCGTCGGCGGAGGCGGCGTCGGGGCATGGTCGGCCGAAGCCGGTGAAGCGGTATGCGTTGACGGTGTTGGGGACGACGGATCTGCATGGGCATGTCTTCAACTGGGACTACTTCAAGGACGCGGAGTACTCGGACAGTGCGGGCAACGCGCAGGGGTTGGCGCGGGTGTCGACGTTGGTGAATCAGGTGCGCAAGGAGAAGGGGCGTGAGAACACGCTGCTGATCGATGCGGGCGACACGATTCAGGGCACTCCGTTGACGTACTACTACGCGAAGGTCGATCCGATCACCGCCAAGGGTGGTCCGGTGCATCCGATGGCGCAGGCGATGAATGCGATCGGCTATGACGCGGCGGCGTTGGGGAATCACGAGTTCAACTACGGGTTGGAGACGCTGCGGAAGTTCGAGGAGCAGCTGCGTTTTCCGTTGTTGGGTGCGAACGCGTTGGATGCGAAGACGTTGCGGCCGGCGTTTCAGCCGTATGTCATGAAGACGTTTCGTGTGCAGGGTGCTCCGCCGGTGAAGGTGGCGGTGTTGGGGTTGACGAATCCGGGTATCGCGATCTGGGACAAGGCGTATGTGCAGGGGAAGTTGACGTTCCCGGGGCTTGAGGAGCAGGCGGCGAAGTGGGTGCCGAAGCTGCGGTCGATGGGTGCGGATGTGGTGGTGGTGTCGGCGCATTCGGGGGCGTCGGGGACGTCGTCGTACGGTGATCAGTTGCCGTATGTGGAGAATTCGGCGGCGTTGGTGGCGCAGCAGGTTCCTGGTATTGACGCGATTCTGGTGGGTCACGCGCATGTGGAGATACCGGAGTTGAAGGTCGTGAACGCGAAGTCGGGGAAGACGGTGGTGTTGTCGGAGCCGTTGGCGTTCGCGGAGCGGATGTCGGTGTTCGACATCGAGTTGGTGTTCGCGAAGGGGCGTTGGTCGGTCGAGTCGGTGGCGTCGAAGGTGTTGAATTCGAATTCGGTCGCTGATGACCCGAAGATCACGCGGCTGTTGAAGGATGAGCATGCGAAGGTCGTCGAGTATGTGAATCAGGTGGTGGGTTCGGCGACGGAGACGTTGACGACGGTGGAGGCGCGGTACAAGGACGCTCCGATCATCGACCTGATCACGAAGGTTCAGGAGGATGTGGTGAAGGCGGCGTTGGCGGGGACGTCGTATGCGTCGTTGCCGGTGATCGCGCAGGCGTCGCCGTTCTCGCGGACGTCGGAGATTCCGGCGGGTCAGGTGACGATCCGGGATCTGTCGAGTCTGTATGTGTATGACAACACGTTGGTGGCGAAGTTGCTGACGGGTGCGCAGGTGCGGGCGTATCTGGAGTATTCGGCGGAGTATTACGTGCAGACGGCGGTGGGTGCGGTGGTCGATGTGGACAAGTTGACGAATGCGGGTGATCGGCCGGACTACAACTACGACTATGTGTCGGGGTTGGTGTATGAGATCGATGTGGCGCAGGCGGCTGGTTCGCGGATCAAGAATGTGACGTTCAATGGTGCGGCGTTGGATGATGCGCAGCAGTTCGTGTTCGCGGTGAACAATTATCGGGCCAATGGTGGTGGGGCGTTCCCGCATGTGGCGTCGGCGCAGGAGTTGTGGTCGGAGTCGACGGAGATCCGTACGCGGATCGCGGAGTGGGTGACGGCGAAGGGTGTGTTGGACCCGAAGGATTTCGCGTCGGTGGATTGGAAGTTGACGCGGGCTGGTACGCCGGTGTTCTAGGGGGTGGCCGGTAGGCCTGTGTGTCGTGAGGTGGGGTGTGGCCCGGTCGACGGGGTGTCGGCCGGGCCTTTGTCGTGTTCAGCGTTGGTCGGTGAGGGGGGTGAGGTGGTGGGCCTGGCGGGCGGCGGGGATGCGGGGGGTGGGGTGGTCGAGGCCGAAGGTGGTGAAGGCGGTGCGGGTGGGGAGGCGGTAGGTCTCTTCGCCGGTGAGGGTGTTGAGGATGGTGGCGCTGCGCCAGGCGGCGAGGCCGAGGTCGGGGGTGCCGATGCCGTGGGTGTGACGTTCGGCGTTCTGGACGTGGACGTTGCCGGTGACGGAGGGGTCGAGGACGAGTCGGTATTGGTCGTCGATGCGGGGGCGTTCGCGGCTGTCGCGGCGTAGGTAGGGGTCGAGTCCGGCGAGGATGCGGTCGAGGGGGCGTTCTTGGTAGCCGGTGGCGAGGATGACGGCGTCGGTGGTGAGGCGGGAGCGGGTGCCTTGTTGGGTGTGTTCGAGGTGGAGTTCGACCTGGGTGGTGGCGATGCGGCCGGCGGTGCGGACGCGGACGCCGGGGGTGAGGACGGCGTCGGGCCAGCCGCCGTGGAGGGTGCGGCGGTAGAGCTCGCTGTGGATGGCGGTGATGGTGTTGTTGTCGATGCCTTTGTGGAGTTGCCATTGGGTGGTGTTGAGGCGGTCGCGGACGTGTTCGCCGAGGGTGTGGAAGTAGTGGGTGTAGTCGGGGGTGAAGTGTTCGAGGCCGAGCTTGGAGTACTCCATGGGGGCGAAGGCTTCGGTGCGGCCGAGCCAGTGGATTTTTTCGTGGCCTGGGGGTCGGTTGCGCAGGAGGTCGAGGAAGATCTCGGCGCCTGACTGTCCGGAGCCGATGACGGTGATGTGGCCTGCGGTGAGGAGGGTGTCGCGGTGGGTGAGGTAGTCGGCGGCGTGGATGACGGGGACGTTGGGGGTGTCGACGAGGGGTTTGAGGGGGTCGGGGATGTGGGGTTCGGTGCCGATGCCGAGGACGAGGTTGCGGGTGTGGGTGCGGCCGAGGGCTTCGGCTTCGCCGTCGGTGTCGAGGTGGGTGAAGTCGACTTCGAAGAGGGCGCGTTCGGGGTTCCAGCGGACGGCGTCGACCTGGTGGCTGAAGTGGAGGCCGGGGAGGTGGTCGGCGACCCAGCGGCAGTAGGCGTCGTATTCGGTGCGTTCGATGTGGAAGTGCTCGGCGAGGTAGAAGGGGAAGAGCCGGTCGCGGCTTTTGAGGTAGTTGAGGAAGGTCCAGGGGTTGGCGGGGTCGGCGAGGGTGACGAGGTCAGCGAGGAAGGGGACTTGGATGCGGGCGCCGTCGATGAGGAGGCCGGGGTGCCAGGTGAAGGCGGGGCGTTGTTCGTAGAAGGCGGTGTCGAGGTGGGTGAGGGGGTGGGCGAGGGCGGCGAGGGAGAGGTTGAAGGGGCCGATGCCGATGCCGACGAGGTCGCGGGGGGCGTCGGGTTCGTGGTGCGGGGGGTGGGGGGTGGTCATGCGGGGGTGTGTCCTTCCACGAGTGCCAGCAGGGCGGCCAGGTCGGCGGTGCGGGTGGTGGGGTTGAGGAGGGTGGCTTTGAGCCAGAGGCGGCCGTCGAGGTGGGCGCGGCCGAGGACGGCGTGGCCGTGGGTGAGGAGGGTGCGGCGGAGTGCGGCGACGGTGTCGTCGGTGGCGTGGGTGGGGCGGAAGAGGACGGTGCTGAGGGTGGGGTGGGCGTAGAGGTCGAGGTGGGGGTGGGTCTCGATGAGGGTGGCGAGTTCGTGGGCGCGGTCGCAGACGTGGTCGATGAGGGTGGCGAGTCCGGTGCGGCCGAGGGTTTTGAGGGTGACGGCGATTTTGAGGATGTCGGGGCGGCGGGTGGTGCGGGTGGAGCGGCCGAGGAGGTCGGGGAGGCCGGCTTCGGTGTCGTCGTCGGCGTTGAGGTAGTGGGCGTGGTGGTTCAGGTGGGTGAGGTCGTGGGGGTCGCGGACGGTGAGGAGTCCGGCTGCGATGGGTTGCCAGCCGAGTTTGTGCAGGTCGAGGGTGGTGGTGTGGGCTTTTTCGAGGCCGTTGAGTTGGTGGCGGCGGCGGGGGCTGAAGAGGAGTCCGCCTCCGTAGGCGGCGTCGATGTGGAGGCGGGCGTGGTGGGTGGTGGTGTGGGTGGCGATGTCGGGGAGGGGGTCGATGAGTCCGGCGTCGGTGGTGCCTGCGGTGGCGGCGACGAGGTGGGGGCCGGGGGTTTGGTGGAGGGTGTCGGCGAGGGTGGTGGGGTCGAGGGTGCCGGTGGGGGTGGGGAGGATGACGGGGTCGGGGAGGCCGAGGAGCCAGGCGGCGCGGGGTAGGGAGTGGTGGGCGTTGGCGCCGCAGACGAGGGTGAGGTGGGGGCCTTGGGTTTCGCGGGCGAGGAGGAGGGCGAGGTGGTTGGATTCGGTGCCGCCGGTGGTGACGAGGGCGTCGGCTGCGCCTGTCTCGTGGGCGAGTTGGCGGGTGACGAGGGTTTCGAGGGTGCTGGCGGCGGGGGCTTGGTCCCAGGAGTCGAGGGACGGGTTGAGGATGGTGGCGGCGAGGTCGGCGGCGGCTGCGACGGCGAGGGGTGGGCAGTGGAGGTGGCCGGCGCAGAGGGGGTGGGCGGGGTCGGCGGCGCCTTCGGCGAGGGCGCGGACGAGGGTGTGGAGGGCGTGGGGGTCGCCGTGTTCGGGCAGGACGTTGCCGACGGTGTCGCGCAGGCGGGCGGCGATGGTGTGGGGGCCGCCGGCGGGGAGGGGGCCGCTGCGGGCGCGGGTGCCGTCGGTGAGGGCGTCGAGCACGGTGTGGAGCAGGGGCCGCAGGGCGTGGGGGCCGTCGGGTCCTGATGCGAGGTGGGTGCTCATGGGTGTCCTCCCGGGCGCCGGGCAGAGGGAGTTCCAGCTTGTACGCCGTTGCGTGGCTGCGCCCGAAAGGCTCAACGATTCCGACCCGAAAGGGGGTACTCCCGTCCGGGGAAAACATGTCGGGGGTTTGAGCGACCTGGGAGGTGATAGTGGGCGAGCGCCTCAGCCGCGAATTCCCCGTGCCCACCCACCACCGGCCCGGCAACACCCCAAAAGGGGCGCGAGGAACGGCGCGAGAACCCGCACACACCCACGACCCCACGCCCACCCGACAAGGACCAGCCCAACTACCAACGGGACGTCAACGCCCCTTAAGGGGCGCGGGGAACGGCGCGAGAACCCCCACGAACCCGCACGTGCCCACGGGCATACAGCCCGCCCGGCGAGGGCCGGGACGGCTACTCGCCCCCGGCGTCGCGGACGCGAAGGGCCCGGGCGAGATCGTCGAGCTCGTCGACGAGCTTCCGGCGCAGGGCAGGCGTGAGGTCGGCCTTGCGAAGGCATTTCTCGCCGAGCCGCAGATTCTCCCCGTCCACGGCATGCGCGGGAAAGCCCCAGCGCCCCGCGGCGGCGGCGATGGCAGGCCCCCGACGGGCGGCGAGCGCGGGAACCTCCTTGTAGTAGCGAGGGACGTAGCCGCGCACGAGGTCGGCCTGTTCGGGTTGCCAGAAGCCTCGGGCGGTGGCGGTGAACAGGTAGTTGGACAGCGCGTCGGTGGTGAACATGGCGTCCCACGCGCGTTGTTTCGCGTCGGCGTCGGGCAGCGCGGCGTGGCAGCGGGCGGCACCTTCCTGCCCGGTGGCGGAGGGGTCGCGGGCGAGTTCGGCGTCGATGGCGGCGGCGTCGGTCGCGCCGAGGACGGCGAGTCGGGCGAGGACGCGCCAGCGCAGCTCGGGGTCGAGTTCGGGGCCGCCGGGGACGGTGCCGTCGGTGAGCCACGCGGCGATGGTGTCGGGGTGGGCGGCGACGTCGATGAAGTGGCGTACGGCGATGAGGCGCAGTCCGGGGTGGTCGCCGTCCTCGGTGCGGCGGATGAGGGCGCGGCACAGGGCGGTGAGGGTGGCGACGGCGGTGGGGCGCTGTTCGGGGGTGAGGTAGCGGTCGGTGATGTGGCCGGTGGCGAAGGCGAGGACGCCTTGGACGAGGGCGAGGTCGGTTTCGTGCGGGAGGTGGTCGCGGGCGGTGTCGAGGTAGGTGGTGGGCGGGAGTTCGCCGTCGCGGACGGCGTCGCGCAGGGCGTTCCAGACGACGGCGCGGGTGAGGGGGTCGGGGAGTCCGGAGAGGCGGGTGTGGACGGTGGCGGTGGAGCGGGGGTCGAAGCGGATCTTGGCGTAGGTGAGGTCGCCGTCGTTGAGGAGGAGGAGCGCGGGGGGTTTGCCGAGGGGTTGGGGGGTGGGGTGGGGGAGGTCGAGGGCGAGGGGGGTGCGGGGGACGAGGCGGCGGTCGTCGGTGAGGTCGTGGTCGTAGCGGCCGATGGTGATGTGGTGGGGGCGGTGGCCGGTGCGGGTGACGGTGAGGGTCTGGGTGTGGTCGTCGCCGGTGGTGAGGGTGGGGGTGAGGGTGTCGACGCCGGTGGTGCGCAGCCAGGCGTCGGCCCAGGCGTGGACGTCGCGGTCGGTGGCGGAGGCGAGGGAGTCGAGGAAGTCGGCGAGGGCGGCGTTGCCGAAGCGGTGGCGGGTGATGTGGGTGTTGACGCCGGCGAGGAAGTCCTTCTCGCCGAGCCAGGCGACGAGTTGGCGGAGGGCGGAGGCGCCCTTGGCGTAGGAGATGCCGTCGAAGTTGAGGAGGGCGGCGGCGGTGTCGTCGACGGCGTCGGGGGCGACGGGGTGGGTGGAGGGGCGTTGGTCGGCGTCGTAGCCCCAGGCTTTGCGGGCGACGCCGAAGTCGGTCCAGGTGTTGGTGCCGCGCCAGCGGGGGGGTTGTTCGCCGGGGGCGGCGGGGCTGACTTCGTTGAGGGTCTGGTAGCCCATGTACTCGGCGAAGGACTCGTTGAGCCAGATGTCGTCCCACCAGCGGAGGGTGACGAGGTCGCCGAACCACATGTGGGCCATCTCGTGGGCGATGACCATGGCGCGGGTCTGGCGTTCGGTGTCGGTGACGGCGGAGCGGAAGACGAACTCGTCGCGGAAGGTGACGAGTCCGGGGTTCTCCATGGCGCCGGCGTTGAATTCGGGGACGAACGCCTGGTCGTAGGAGTCGAAGGGGTAGGGCTCTTCGAATTTCTCGTGGTAGCGGTCGTAGCACTGGCGGGTGATGTCGAACAGTTCGTCGGTGTCGGCGTCGAGGTGGGGGGCGAGGGAGCGGCGGCAGTGCAGGCCGAAGGGGAGGCCGCGGTGTTCGGTGCGGACGGTGTGCCAGGGGCCTGCGGCGACGGCGACGAGGTAGGTGGAGATGAGGGGGGTGGGGGCGGCCTGCCAGCGGCCGTGGCCGAGGTGTTCGGTGCGGCTGTTGGCGAGGACGGTCCAGCCTTCGGGGGCGGTGACGGTCAGGTCGAAGACGGCCTTGAGGTCGGGTTGGTCGAAGGCGGGGAAGACGCGTTGGACGTCGTCGAGGAAGAGCTGGGTGTAGAGGTAGGTCTCGCCGTCGGTGGGGTCGGTGAAGCGGTGCATGCCTTCGCCGGTGCGGGAGTAGCGCATGGCGGCGTCGATGTGCAGCTCGTGGTCGCCGGCGGTGAGGCCGGTGAGGGGGAGGCGGTTGCCGGCGAGGGTGGCGGGGTCGAGGGGGTGTCCGTCCAGGGTGGCGGAGCGCAGTTCGGCGGGGATCAGCTCGACGAAGGTGTCGGCGTCCGTGCGAGCCGTGAACCGGATGACGGTTCGGGTGTCGAAGGTGTCGTCGCCGCTGGTGAGGTCCAGGTCGATGGTGTAGCGGCGGACGTCGAGGAGCTTGGCACGGGTCTGCGCTTCGTCGCGCGTCAGTACGGACATGCAGGACATGCTGCCTGATGGCACTGACAACGCACAGGGCCGGGCCCGGTTCATGCGCTTTGTCCGGCCTCGGTGGGGGGTTGCTCGGCGCGGGGTGTGCCGCGCCGGGCGGTGGGTCACGCCTTCGTGGGGCTCTGCGGGGTCAACGGGCCTCGGGTGTGGGGCTGTTGGCGGTGTCCTCGGCGATGGACTCGTGGTGCCTGATCACTTCGGCGATGATGAAGTTGAGGAATTTCTCGGCGAACGCGGGGTCGAGTTTGGCGCTTTCGGCGAGGGTGCGCAGGCGTTCGATCTGGCGGGACTCGCGAGCGGGGTCGGCGGGCGGCAGGTGGTGTGCGGCTTTGAGGTGGCCGACCTGCTGGGTGCACTTGAAGCGCTCGGCGAGCATGTGGATGACGGCGGCGTCGATGTTGTCGATGCTGTCGCGCAGCCGGCCGAGTTCTTCGCGGACGGCGGGCTCGACGTCTCCGGTAGCGGTGTTGCTGGTGGTCATGGGCGACCACCCTACGGGGCGGGTGGGCCGGTCGGGGGCGTCAGGTGGGGCGGCGGTTCGGGGAGCGCAGGACGGGCCGGTCGGCGGGGGTGGGGACGCGGTCGCTCCAGCCGCCGGGGACGGTGCGGCTCTGGTGGGCGCGGAAGCGGACGGGGGCGGTGCCGACGCGGCGGGTGAAGAGGCGGGAGAAGTGGGCCGGGGTCGTCGTAGCCGACGCGGCGGGCGATGGCGGCGACGGGGAGTTCGGTGGTGGCGAGGAGGTCTTTGGCGTGGCCGAGGCGGATGCCGAGGGGGTACTCCGTGTGTGGCTGCTGGAGCTGGAGGAGGCGCCCCGGGAGGTCGGCGGGGCGCTGCTGCCGCCCGGTGTCTGAGGCGTTCGGTGGCCGCGTGCGGGCGGGTGTGTCCGCCGTAGAGTGGAAGCGGCTTCGGGGGCGTCTTGGGGGTGGGGCGTGGCGAACGACGGACCGGTGGAGCACGGTTTCCCGCACCTGGCGACGGTGCGGGAGGCCGTCACGGCGCTGTACCGGCGGTTGTCGTACGACACCGTCCAGTTGTTCGCGACGAGCGTGGACGCGGCCGATGTGGCGTTCCCCGATGGGGATGATCTGCATCTGGGGGCGCAGCGGGTGGCCCGTGAGCTGGTGCGGCACTACCGGCTGCCGGACGCCCGCATGATCGTCGCGTTCCGGGAGATGACGCATGCGGCGCAGGTGGAGTTGGCGGCGGGGCCTGAGTACTTCGTGGAGCTGAACGACCGGTTCCGCACGCATCGGCGGGACATCGGGGCGGCGCTCGCGCACGAGGTGATGCATGTCTATCTGCACCGGCTGGACCTGGCGTTCGCGGGGACGCGGGACAACGAGATCCTCACGGACACCGCGGCGGCCTATCTGGGGGCGGGCTGGCTGCTCCTGGACGCCTTCCGCCAGGACGCGCTGTCGTCGCAGAAGCTGGGGTATCTCACGCCGGAGGAGTTCGGGTACGTCCTCGCCAAGCGGGCGCTGGTGTTCGGGGAGGACCCGGCGCTCTGGTTCACCAGCCCGCAGGCGTCCACGGCGTACGCGAAGGGGCGGGAGCTGGCGCTGCGGGACGAGCGGCTGGCTCCGCTGGCGGCGGCCGGGTGGGCGGGACGGCGCCGCTACGCGCGTGAGCGTCGCCGCGCCCGGGACCGGCAGGCGCCGGGTGATCCGCGGGCCGTGTACGCGTTCAGCCCGGACGGGCACGGCGGGCTGCGGGTGTCGTTCCCGTGTCCGACCTGCCTCCAGCGGATCAGGGTGCCGGTCCGGGGGCGGGTACGCGCGCGGTGCGGACTGTGCGGGACGGTACTGGAGTGCGACACCTGAGAGTGCCGTTTCCTGCGCGCGTCACCTTAAGGGCGCCGTTTCGCCGGGGCGTCACCTTAAGGGCGCTGTTTCGCCGGGGCGTCGCCTTAAGGGCGCTGTTTTGCCGCCGCGTCGCACGAAGGTGCCGTCTCGTCAGCACGTTGCCTTAAAGGTGCCGTTTCGCCAACGCGTCACCTTGAGGGCGCCGTTTCGCCGCCACGTCACCTTAAGAGCGCTGTTTCGCCGCCGCGTCACACGAAGGTGCCGTCTCGTCAGCACGTTGCCTTAAAGGCGCCGTTTCGCCAACGCGTCACCTTAAGGGTGCCGTTTTCCGGCGCGTCACCTTGAGGGTGCCGTTTTCCGGCGCGTCGCCTTAAGGGTGCCGTTTTCCGGCGCGTCGCCTTAAGGGTGCGCCTCAACACCCCCGCGGACCCGGCCCCGTTGACACGGATCGCGGGAACCACGGCGCCCCGCCACCCCCGGCCTCCCCCGCCCAGGTCCCGGCGTATGGCCCAACGCCCCTCCCCCGCGCGTTCCTTGACACGCGGATGCGCCTGCCCACGGTCCGGTCGGGGACTGATGGGCAGGCGCCTCTGCGGTTCCGTACGCCGTTGTACGGACGTCTTTTTTTGGGGGCCCGTCAGACCATGAGGGAGCGGTCCGTCGGGCGGATCGGGGCCGGCAGGTCGCTGGCGCCGGCCAGGAAGCGGTCGCAGCCGCGGGCGGCCGAACGGCCCTCCGCGATCGCCCACACGATGAGCGACTGGCCGCGGCCGGCGTCACCGGCGACGAACACGCCCGGCACATTGGTCTGGAAGTCGGCGTCGCGGGCGACGTTGCCGCGCTCGTCGAGGTCCAGGCCGAACTGCTCGACCAGGCCGTTGTCGCGGTCGGTGCCGGTGAAGCCCATGGCGAGGGTGACCAGTTGGGCCGGGATCTTGCGCTCGGTGCCCGGCTTCGGGGTCAGCTTGCCGTCGATGAACTCGACCTCGGTGAGGTGCAGCCACTGGACGTTGCCGTCCTCGTCGCCCTCGAAGTGGGTGGTCGAGACGGAGTAGACCCGCTCGCCGCCCTCCTCGTGCGCGCTGGTGACCTTGTAGAGCATCGGGAACGTCGGCCACGGCTGCGAGACGGCGTTCCGCTCCTCGCCGGGGCGCGGCATGATCTCCAGCTGCGTGACGGAGGCGGCGCCCTGTCGGTGGGCGGTGCCCACGCAGTCGGCGCCGGTGTCGCCGCCGCCGATGACGACGACGTGCTTGCCCTCGGCCGAGATCGGGGAGGTGACGTAGTCGCCCTCCTGGACCTTGTTCGACAGGGGCAGGTACTCCATCGCCTGGTGGACGCCCTTCAACTCCCGGCCGGGGACGGGGAGATCACGGGCGGTGGTGGCACCGGCGGCGATGACGACGGCGTCGTAGCGCTTCTTGAGGTCGGTCGCCTTGAGGTCGCGGCCGATCTCGACGCCGGTGCGGAAGCGGGTGCCCTCGGCGCGCATCTGCTCGATGCGGCGGTTGATGTGCCGCTTCTCCATCTTGAACTCGGGGATGCCGTACCGCAGCAGGCCGCCGACGCGGTCGGCGCGCTCGTAGACGGCGACCGTGTGACCGGCGCGGGTCAGCTGCTGGGCGGCGGCGAGTCCGGCCGGGCCGGAGCCGATGACGGCGACGGTCTTGCCGGAGAGGCGTTCGGGCACCTGCGGGGCGACGTCACCGGTCTCCCACGCCTTGTCGATGATGGAGACCTCGACGTTCTTGATGGTGACCGGCGGCTGGTTGATGCCGAGCACGCACGCCGACTCGCAGGGCGCGGGGCACAGGCGGCCGGTGAACTCCGGGAAGTTGTTGGTCGCGTGGAGGCGTTCGGAGGCGGCGCCCCAGTCCTCGCGGTAGGCGTAGTCGTTCCACTCGGGGATGAGGTTGCCGAGCGGACAGCCGTTGTGGCAGAAGGGGATGCCGCAGTCCATGCACCGGCTGGCCTGCTTGCTGATGATGGGCAGCAGGGAGCCGGGGACGTAGACCTCGTTCCAGTCCTTCAGGCGTACGTCGACGGGGCGGGAGGTGGCGACCTCGCGGCCGTGGTTGAGGAAGCCCTTCGGGTCAGCCATGGGTCGCCGCCTCCATCATCTTCTCGGTGATCTCGGTCTCGGTGAGACCCGCGCGCTCGGCGGCGTCCTTGGCGGCGAGCACTGCCTTGTACGTGCTGGGGATGATCTTGCTGAAGCGGGCGACGGCGGTGTCCCAGTCGGCGAGCAGCTTCTCGGCGACCGTGGAACCGGTCTCCTCCTGGTGCCGGCGCACCACATCGTGCAGCCACTGCTTGTCGGCGTCGTCCAGTTCCTCGACGGCGTCGGCGTTGCCGGCGTTGACGTGGTCGCGGTCGAGGTCGATCAGGTAGGCGACGCCGCCGGACATGCCGGCCGCGAAGTTGCGCCCGGTCTCGCCGAGGATCACCGCGTGGCCGCCGGTCATGTACTCGCAGCCGTGGTCGCCGACGCCTTCGGAGACGACCAGGGCGCCGGAGTTGCGGACGCAGAAACGTTCGCCGGTGCGGCCGCGCAGGAACAGCTCGCCGCCGGTCGCGCCGTAGGCGATGGTGTTGCCCGCGATGGTGGAGTACTCGGCGAGGTGGTCGGCGCCCCGGTCGGGGCGGACGACGACGCGGCCGCCGGAGAGGCCCTTGCCGACGTAGTCGTTGGCGTCGCCCTCCAGGCGCAGGGTGACGCCGCGAGGGAGGAAGGCGCCGAAGGACTGGCCGGCGGAGCCGGTGAAGGTGACGTCGATGGTGCCGTCGGGCAGACCGGCGCCGCCGAACTTCTTGGTCACCTCGTGGCCGAGCATGGTGCCGACGGTGCGGTTGATGTTGCGGACCTTGACCTGGGCGCGGACCGGCTGGGCCTCGGTGGCGCCGGAGGCGGCGAGGGCGTCGGCGGCGAGCTTGATCAGCTCGTTGTCGAGGGCCTTCTCCAGGCCGTGGTCCTGGGCGATCGTCCGGTGCCGGGCGGCGCCCTCGGGCAGGTCGGGCACGTGGAAGAGGGGGGCCAGGTCGAGGCCCTGGGCCTTCCAGTGGTCGACGGCGCGGGTGACGTCGAGGGCCTCGGCGTGGCCGACGGCCTCCTCTATGGTGCGGAAGCCCAGCTCGGCGAGGATCTCGCGGACCTCTTCGGCGATGAACCTGAAGAAGTTGACGATGTACTCGGCCTTGCCGGCGAAGCGGTCGCGCAGCACCGGGTTCTGGGTGGCGATGCCGACGGGGCAGGTGTCGAGGTGGCAGACGCGCATCATGACGCAGCCGGAGACGACGAGCGGCGCGGTCGCGAAACCGAACTCCTCGGCGCCGAGCAGCGCGGCGATGACGACGTCGCGGCCGGTCTTGAGCTGGCCGTCGGTCTGGACGACGATGCGGTCGCGCAGGCCGTTGAGCAGCAGCGTCTGCTGGGTCTCGGCGAGGCCCAGCTCCCAGGGGCCGCCCGCGTGCTTCAGGGAGGTGAGCGGGGAGGCGCCGGTGCCGCCGTCGTGGCCGGAGATGAGGACGACGTCGGCGTGGGCCTTGGAGACACCGGCGGCGACGGTGCCGACGCCGACCTCGGAGACCAGCTTGACGTGAATGCGCGCCTTCGGGTTGGCGTTCTTCAGGTCGTGGATGAGCTGGGCGAGGTCCTCGATGGAGTAGATGTCGTGGTGCGGCGGCGGGGAGATGAGGCCGACGCCGGGCGTGGAGTGCCGGGTCTTGGCGACCCACGGGTACACCTTGTGGCCGGGCAGTTGGCCGCCCTCGCCGGGCTTGGCGCCCTGGGCCATCTTGATCTGGATGTCGTCGGCGTTGACGAGGTACTCGCTGGTGACTCCGAAGCGGCCGGAGGCGACCTGCTTGATGGCGCTGCGGCGGGCCGGGTCGTAGAGGCGCTCGGGGTCCTCGCCGCCCTCACCGGTGTTGGACTTGCCGCCCAGCTGGTTCATGGCGATGGCGAGGGTCTCGTGGGCCTCCATGGAGATGGAGCCGTACGACATGGCGCCGGTGGAGAAGCGCTTGACGATCTCGGAGACCGGCTCGACCTCCTCGACGGGGATCGCGGGGCGGTCGGAGGTGAAGCCGAACAGGCCGCGCAGCGTCATCAGGCGCTCGGACTGCTCGTTGACCCGGTCGGTGTACTTCTTGAAGATGTCGAAGCGGCCGGTGCGGGTGGAGTGCTGGAGGCGGAAGACCGTCTCCGGGTCGAACAGGTGCGGTTCGCCCTCGCGGCGCCACTGGTACTCGCCGCCGATGTCCAGGGCGCGGTGGGCGGGCGCGATGCCGGTGGCGGGGTAGGCCTTGGCGTGCCGGGCGGCGACCTCCTTGGCGATGACGTCGATGCCGACGCCGCCGATCTTGGTGGCGGTGCCGCTGAAGTACTTCTCGACGAAGGCCTGGTCGAGTCCGACGGCCTCGAAGACCTGGGCGCCCCGGTAGGAGGCGACGGTCGAGATGCCCATCTTGGACATGACCTTCAGGACGCCCTTGCCGAGGGCGTAGATCAGGTTGCGGATGGCCTGCTCGGGTTCGGCGCCGGGCAGGAAGGTGCCGGCGCGGACCAGGTCCTCGACGGTCTCCATGGCCAGGTAGGGGTTGACGGCGGCGGCGCCGAAGCCGATGAGCAGGGCGACGTGGTGGACCTCGCGGACGTCGCCGGCCTCGACCAGGAGGCCCACGTGGGTGCGCTCCTTGGTGCGGATGAGGTGGTGGTGGACGGCCGAGGTGAGCAGCAGCGACGGGATCGGCGCGTGCTCGGCGTCGGAGTGCCGGTCGGACAGGACGATCAGGCGGGCGCCGTTGTCGATGGCCGCGTCGGCCTCGGCGCAGATCTCCTCCAGGCGGGCGGCGAGGGAGTCGCCGCCGCCGGAGACCCGGTACAGGCCGGAGAGGGTCGCGGCCTTGAAGCCGGGCATGTCGCCGTCGGCGTTGATGTGGATGAGCTTGGCCAGCTCGTCGTTGTCGATGACCGGGAACGGCAGCAGGACGCTGCGACAGGACGCGGCGCTCGGGTCGAGGAGGTTGCCCTGCGGGCCGAGTGAGGAGCGCAGCGAGGTGACGAGTTCTTCGCGGATGGCGTCCAGCGGCGGGTTGGTGACCTGCGCGAACAGCTGTGTGAAGTAGTCGAAGAGCAGGCGCGGGCGCTCGGAGAGGGCGGCGATGGGCGAGTCGGTGCCCATGGAGCCGATCGGCTCGGCGGCCGACTTGGCCATCGGGGCGAGGATGACGCGGAGTTCTTCCTCGGTGTAGCCGAAGGTCTGCTGGCGGCGGGTGACCGAGGCGTGGGTGTGGACGATGTGCTCGCGCTCGGGCAGGTCGCTCAGCTCGATCTCGCCGGCCTCGACCCATTCCGCGTAGGGGGCCTCGGTGGCGAGCTGCTCCTTGATCTCGTCGTCCTCGATGATGCGGTGCTCGGCGGTGTCGACGAGGAACATGCGGCCGGGCTGGAGGCGGCCCTTGCGGACGACCTTGGCGGGGTCGATGTCGAGGACGCCGACCTCGGAGCCGAGGACGACGAGGCCGTCGTCGGTGACCCAGTAGCGGCCGGGGCGCAGGCCGTTGCGGTCGAGGACCGCGCCGACCTGGGTGCCGTCGGTGAAGGTGACGCAGGCGGGGCCGTCCCACGGTTCCATCATGGTGGCGTGGAACTGGTAGAAGGCGCGCCGGGTGGCGTCCATGGAGGCGTGGTTCTCCCAGGCCTCCGGGATCATCATGAGCACGGAGTGCGGCAGCGAACGGCCGCCGAGGTGCAGGAGTTCGAGGACCTCGTCGAAGGACGCGGAGTCGGAGGCGTCCGGCGTGCAGAGCGGGAAGATCCGCTCCAGGTCGCCCTGGCCGAACAGTTCGGAGCCGAGCTGGGACTCGCGGGCGCGCATCCAGTTGCGGTTGCCCTTGACGGTGTTGATCTCACCGTTGTGCGCGACGAACCGGTACGGGTGCGCGAGCGGCCACGAGGGGAAGGTGTTGGTGGAGAACCGGGAGTGCACGAGCGCGATCGCGGAGGCGAAGCGGCGGTCGGACAGGTCCGGGAAGAAGGGTTCCAGCTGGCCGGTGGTCAGCATGCCCTTGTACACGATCGTGCGCGCCGACAACGACGGGAAGTAGACGTCGGCCTCGCGTTCGGCGCGCTTGCGCAGCACGAACGCCTTGCGGTCGAGGGCGATGCCGGTGGCGGTGCCGTCGGCGACGAAGATCTGCCGGAAGGCGGGCATCGTCGAGCGGGCGGTGGCGCCGAGGAGTTCGGGGGCGACCGGGACGTCGCGCCAGCCGAGGACGGTGAGGCCCTCCTCGGCGGCGATCGTCTCGATCTGTGAGACGGCGTCGGCGGTGGCGTCGGGCGGCAGGAAGGCGATGCCGACGGCGTAGGAGCCCGCCTCGGGCAGTTCGAATTCGGCCACCTGACGGAAGAAGGCGTCGGGCACCTGGGAGAGGATGCCGGCGCCGTCGCCCGAGTCCGGCTCGGAGCCGGTGGCGCCGCGGTGCTCAAGGTTGCGCAGCACGGTCAGGGCCTGGTCGACCAGGGTGTGGCTGGCCTCGCCGGTGAGGGTGGCCACGAATCCGACGCCGCATGCGTCGCGCTCGTTACGGGGGTCGTACATACCCTGCGCAGCAGGGCGAGCATCCATGAAGGACCAGTTCTGGCCATTCCCGGAATGCTGGGACGGCTGGCGCGGCGTACGCATCGGCTCTCCCGTCGTCGTCTCAAGTGGCATGCAGATTGCCGAGGGACGACGTTGGCCCTCTGCTGAGTGCAAAATTTCGTGCAGGTTACATGATGGAGCGGTGCTCGGGAAGTGGGATACCGCGTACCAACATGCGGACGCCGGAGCCGACGGCTGGGGATACGTCGCCGGACAGCTGAAAAGCTCGGGGTCGGGGGGATCGAGGGGGACGAGATCGGTCAGATCGGTGTCCATCGACCCGGGGGGCGAGAGAAGCGTCGTCGCCCGTCCCGCGGATGCGCGGCGGGCTCCCTTGCTCGCAGCGCTTACGGCTCATGCCCGCTGGTTAAGCGTTCGAAACCAGGGGGTAACGGCTACTTATGCGAGCCCCCGCATAAGTAGCGGCCGAGCTATCCTACGGCCGCCCCGAACAGGCTGCCCAGGGTGTAGGTCACACCGGCCGCCGCACCGCCCAGGGCGAGCTGCCTGAGCCCCGATCAGGGGCGTGGGGCTGTATCGATGTGCGGCTCCGCCGCGTGGGCGCGACCAGCCCCCACGGCGCCGCACCCGACCACGACCCTCCCCAGCCCCCGGCCACACACAGCGAGGGCGCCCGGGATATCCCGGGCGCCCTCGCTGTGCTGGAACCGACGTCAGCTCTTCTCGGCCGACTCCACCCCAGACTTCGTGGTCGTGTACTCCGCCGCCTCGGGCTTCCCGCCCTCAGACTTCTCGCCCTCGGGCTTCTTGCCCGGCTCGGCATCCTCGACGCCCTCGGGTTCCTTGCCCGGCTCGGCATCGTCGGGTTCCTTGCCCGGCTCGGCGCCCGAGCCGCCCGCCTCGTTCCCCTCCCCGGAGGAACCGCCGGCCGCATCCTCCGCAGCCCCCGGCTCGACCATCTCCTCACGGCCGGGCCGCTTCTTCGACGACACGACGAGGTAGAGAACCGCGAGCAGGAAGACGATCATCGCCGTCCAGTCGTTCAGCCGCAGCCCGAGGATGTGGTGGGCGTCGTCCACCCGCAGATACTCGATCCACGCCCGGCCCACGCAGTACGCGGCGACATACAGCGCGAACGCCCTGCCGTGCCCGAACTTGAAACGCCGGTCGGCCCACAGGACGAGGAAGGCGACGCCGACACACCACAGCGACTCGTAGAGGAACGTCGGCTGGTAGTACCCGGGCACCCGGCCGTCCGCCGAGGACGTGATGTGCAGCGCCCAGGGGACGTGGGTCTCCTTGCCGTACAGCTCCTGGTTGAACCAGTTGCCCCAGCGGCCGATGGCCTGCGCGAGGGCGATGCCGGGGGCGATGGCGTCGGCGTACGCGGGCAGCGGGATGCCCCGGCGGCGACAGCCGATCCAGGCACCCACCGCGCCGAGGGCGATCGCGCCCCAGATACCGAGGCCGCCCTCCCACACCTTGAAGGCGTCCACCCAGTCACGGCCCTCGCTGAAATACAGCTCGTAGTCCGTGATCACGTGGTAGAGGCGGCCGCCGACCAGGCCGAACGGCACGGCCCAGACCGCGATGTCGGCCACCGTGCCGGTCCGTCCGCCGCGGGCGATCCAGCGTTTGTTGCCGAGCCAGACCGCGACGAAGACGCCGATGATGATGCAGAACGCGTAGCCACGCAGCGGGATGGGGCCGAGGTACAGCACCCCGCGCGACGGGCTGGGAATGTAGGCAAGTTCCATGGCGGATACGACGCTACCGTGCCGGGCGGGGCCTACGACGGGCGGCCCGGCTACGGGTCCATAACGGGGACGTGAGAATCCGCTTACCCCTGGGCGGCCTTCTCCACCATCAGCTTCAGCTTGGCCGGGGTCATCGACTGGTCCGCGTAGATGTTCGTGCCGTTCAGCAGGACGGTCGGCGTGCCGCTGAACCCGCCTTTCCCGAACGCCTCGTTGGACTTCGCGACCCAGCTGTTGTGGGTGCCGTCCTTGACGCAGCTGCGGAACGTCTCGGTGTCGAGGCCCTTGACCTTGCCGGCCAGCTCGATCAGCTTGCCGGTCCTGGCGTAGGCGTCGTCGGTCTCCGCGGGCTGGTTCTCGTACAGGACGTCGTGGTAGGGGCGGAACTTCCCGGCGTCCTGGGCGCAGGCCGCCGCGTTGGCCGCGGTGCGCGAACCGGTGCCGCGGAGATTGCCGTCGATGAGGGTGACCAGGTGGTACTGGGCCTGGAGCTGCCCGGCGTCGATCAGCTCGTGGATCACCGGCCGGTAGGTCGTCTCGAAGCCCTTGCAGGCCGGGCAGCGGAAGTCCTCCCACACGGTGAGCGTCGACTTGGCGCCCTCCTTGCCGACCGGGATCGCGAGGCCGTCCTTGCCCTGGGCCCCGGAGGGGGCGACGGCGGGGCCTGCGGACGCGCTGCCGTCGTCCTTGCCCGCGTTCGCCGCGACCACGCCGATCACCGCCGCGAGGGCCAGCACGCACACGACGCTGGCACCGACGACCAGTGTGCGCCGCCGCTTCTCCGACGACTTCTGCTTCTCCCGCTCGACCGCCAGCCGCTCGCGGGCGGTGCGCTTTCCGTCACGATTCTTCTCGCTCACACCCCCAGAACGAACCGGGGAGGCGCTGAGCGCCTCCCCGGTCCGAGGTCCACCCGTTCGAGTGACCGAATGTTCTGAAGATACGGAACCGACCACCCTCAAGAGTGAGCCAGCCCGTCCGTGCGGGCGAGCCCAACCCGGTCGGCCAACTCGGTCGGCCCAACCCGGTCGGCCCGGTCCTGTGAGGTGGGCCGAGCCGGTCCCGGCGGCTGGGTCAGGCCTGTCGGCGTACGCCCTTGGCCAGTTCACCGGCGAGTGCGCGGACCGCCTCGACACCGGCCGCGTCGTCGGGCGCGTCCAGCATCCGCTTGACGAAGGCCGAGCCGACGATCACACCGTCGGCGAAGCCGGCCACCTCGGCGGCCTGGGCCGCGTCGGAGACGCCGAGGCCGACGCAGACCGGCAGTGCGGTACCGGTGCCCCGAGTCCGTTCCACCAGGTCCTGGGCCTGCGCGCCGACGGAGGCGCGGGTGCCGGTGACGCCCATCAGGGACGCCGCGTAGACGAAGCCGCTGCCCGCCGCGGTGATCTCGGCGAGCCGCGCGTCCTTGCTGCTGGGGGCGACGACGAAGACGGTGGCGAGCCCGTGCTTCTCGGCGTGCTCCCGCCACAGTCCGGCCTCCTGCACCGGCAGGTCGGGCAGGATGCAGCCCGCGCCGCCCGCCTCGGCCAGCTCCGCGGTGAACCGCTCGACGCCGTACCGGTCGATCGGGTTCCAGTACGTCATGACCAGGATCGGCTTGCCGGTCGCCTCGTGCGCCTCGCGGACCGTCCGCATCACGTCCGCGATCTTGACGCCGCCGCGCAGGGCGATGTCGTCGGCGGTCTGGATGACGGGACCGTCCAGGACGGGGTCGCTGTGCGGCAGGCCCACCTCGACGACGTCGGCGCCGCCGTCCAGCGCGGCCTTGATCGCCTCGATGCCGCCGTCCACGGTCGGGAACCCGGCGGGCAGGTAGGCGATGAGCGCGGCGCGCCCCTCGGACTTGGCGGTGGCGAGGGTGTCGCCCAACAGCCGGATGTTGCCGCTCACTTGGCGTCCCCCTCGATCTCGGCGGTGGCCGTCGCGTCGGCGGCGACCTCGGCGTCGGTGTCGTACAGGCCGAAGTAACGGGCGGCGGTGTCCATGTCCTTGTCGCCGCGCCCGGACAGGTTGACGACGATCAGACCGTCCTCGCCCAGTTCTCTGCCGACCTCCAGGGCACCGGCCAGGGCGTGGGCGCTCTCGATGGCCGGGATGATGCCCTCGGTGCGCGACAGCAGGCGCAGGGCCTGCATGGCGGCGTCGTCGGTGACCGCGCGGTACTCGCCGCGTCCCGAGTCCTTGAGGTAGGAGTGCTCGGGCCCGATGCCGGGGTAGTCGAGACCGGCCGAGATCGAGTACGGCTCGGTGATCTGGCCCTCCTCGTCCTGGAGGACGTAGGAACGGGAGCCGTGCAGGATGCCGGGCTCGCCCGCGGTGAGGGTCGCCGCGTGCTCGCCGGTCTCGATGCCGTGCCCGGCGGGTTCGCAGCCGATCAGGCGGACGTCGGCGTCCGGGATGAACGCGTGGAACAGGCCGATGGCGTTGGAGCCGCCGCCCACACAGGCGATCGCGGCGTCGGGCAGCCGGCCGGCGCGCTCCAGGATCTGGCGGCGGGCCTCGACACCGATGACCCGGTGGAAGTCGCGGACCATGGCCGGGAAGGGGTGCGGTCCCGCGACGGTGCCGAACAGGTAGTGGGTGCGGTCGACGTTGGCGACCCAGTCGCGGAACGCCTCGTTGATGGCGTCCTTGAGGGTGCGGCTGCCGGACTTCACGGCGATGACCTCGGCGCCCAGCATGCGCATGCGGGCGACGTTGAGGGCCTGGCGCTGGGTGTCGATCTCGCCCATGTAGATGGTGCAGTCGAGCCCGAACAGCGCGCAGGCGGTCGCGGTCGCCACGCCGTGCTGTCCGGCGCCGGTCTCCGCGATGACCCGGGTCTTGCCCATCCGCTTGGTCAGCAGGGCCTGCCCGAGCACGTTGTTGATCTTGTGGGAGCCGGTGTGGTTGAGGTCCTCGCGCTTGAGGAAGACCCGGGCGCCACCGGCGTGTTCGGCGAACCTGCGCACCTCGGTGAGGGAGCTGGGGCGGCCGGTGTAGTGGACGAGCAGATCGTCCAGTTCCCGGGCGAACTCGGGGTCGTGCTTGGCCTTGTCGTACTCGACGGCGACCTCGTCGACGGCGGCGACCAGCGCCTCCGGGATGAACTTGCCGCCGAACGCGCCGAAGTAGCCCTCCGCGCTGGGGACGTGGCCGTCGGGGTCGGGAATGAAGAACTCGCTGGGCATGCGGAAACCTCACGGTGGGTGTGTGAAGGACACGGAACGCCGTGGGAGCGGGGAAGGTGTGTGGCGGCCGACAGCAGCTGTGCCGTACCGACGCGGCCGGGCCGCGTGTCTCAGAGCTGCCCCGCGCCCCTGGTCGGCCGGTGCCATCGCATGCCGTTGACCTGGCCCGGCTCGTCCCCGATGACGTAGCGGACCCGCCGGCCGTGCACCCGGCGGGCGGGCGCACGGCAGCCCCGGGGGCGGCAGCCGCGCGCGAGGCGGGCGTACCGGTCCGGGGCGGGGATCGTCGCGGTCATCGTCGTTCAGCCTATCGGGTGATCAGCTGCGGCCGTGCCGGATCGCCGGGTGCTCGCCCGCAGCCACCAGGTCGGCGACGGCCGTCTTCGGGTCGCGGCCGGTGACCAGGGATTCACCGACCAGAACGGCGTCGGCGCCGGCGTTGGCGTAGGCGATGAGGTCGTGCGGGCCGCGGACGCCGGACTCGGCGATCTTGACGAGGGTGTCGGGGATCTCGGGGGCGACGCGCTCGAACGTGCCCCGGTCGACCTCCAGGGTCTTCAGGTTGCGGGCGTTGACGCCGATGACCTGGGCGCCCGCGTCGACCGCGCGCTCGACCTCGTCCTCGTCGTGGACCTCGACGATCGGGGTGAGACCGATGGACACGGCGCGCTCGATGAGGGACTCCAGGGCGGGCTGCTCCAGGGCGGCCACGATCAGCAGCGCGAGGTCGGCGCCGTAGGCGCGGGCCTCCCACAGCTGGTAGGAGGTGACGATGAAGTCCTTGCGCAGCACGGGGATGTCGACACGCGCGCGGACGGCTTCGAGGTCGGCCAGCGAACCGCCGAAGCGGCGCTGCTCGGTGAGGACGGAGATGACGGCCGCGCCGCCCGCCTCGTAGTCGGCGGCGAGTCCGGCGGGGTCGGCGATCGTGGCCAGCGCGCCCTTGGAGGGGCTGGAGCGCTTGACCTCACAGATCACCTTGACGCCCTCGCCGCGCAGGGCGGCCACGCCGTCCTTGGCCGCGGGGGCCTTCGCCGCGCGTGCCTTCAGCTCGTCGAGGCTGACGCGCGCCTGCCGCTCCGCGAGGTCGGCACGGACTCCGTCGATGATCTCGTCGAGCACACTCACGCGAGCGGCCCCCTTCCAGACGGTTCGGCATTTCCGGCGACGGGTGGTAACCGGTGGTCACGGTGATGGTATCCGCAGGACGGCGTAGGCCCCGCATCCGGTTGACGGCGGTCCCACTACCTGGACGTCCCCGGATTGTTCAAGGATGCAGCCAGCCACCGAACGGCAGGTTCCGGACAACCGTGAAGACCAGCAGCAACGCGCCCAGTGTCCACAGGAGCGCCGGGCGTGGCGCGAGCCGGGCCGGACGGCCGCGCGCGGTCCGTACCACCCATACGGTCCACAGCACGGCGAACGCCAGGTAGCCGAGGACGGCGGGCGCGTTGTCGTGGAGGGCGGCGAGGAGGTCGCCGTGCGCGACGGCGTGCGCGCTGCGCAGTCCGCCGCAGCCGGGGCAGTACAGGCCGGTGACCTGGTAGAGCGGGCAGACCGGGTAGTGGCCGGGCTGGTTGGGGTCCACGGTCCCGACGTAGGCGAAGGCCGCGCCGACCGCGCCGAGCACCCCGAGGGGCACGCCGAGCCGGGAGGCGACGGTCGTGTCGCGCGGCCCGCTGTCGACATCCACGTCCCGCATTCTGCCCCGGGCGCTGCCGGAACGCGCTCTGGGGCGGCCCGGAGCGACCGGACCGCCCCAGGGGCGTGAGGTGGTGCGGGGCGTCAGCTCTTGGCGTCGGCCGCCACGTGGGCGACCTGGTGGCTGGTGGCCTTGGGCTGGCCGAGGCCCATCGCCCGCATGATCATGCCGACGATGCCGCCGAGGATCACGACCGCCATACCGGCCCAGAACCCCACGGGCTGCGCCATGACCATGAAGGCGCCCGAGATGCAGAAACCGATGAAGGCGATGGTGACACCGGTCCAGGCGGCCGGGGTGTGTCCGTGGCTGCTGCCCGCCATGACTTGCTCCTCATTGCAGTAAACGTTGCTGAGCCGAACGCTCCCCCACATCATCCCGCACCCCCACCCCCCAGCACCCCGGGGGTCACCCGCAAGCCCATCCAGGGGGGGCACCGACCCATCCCACGCCCACAGCAGCGCCCGTCAGACACCCGAGCAACTGCCCCACACCCACAGCAGCGCCCCGTCAGGGACCCGAGGATCTACCCAACGCTCACGGCAGCGCCCCGAAAGGGGCGCGGGGAACTGCGCGACAAGCCACGACGGACCGGCACGGGCCCACGCACCCCCACCACCCTCCCCCTGCCATCAGGGGCGCGGGGAACGGCGCAAAACCCTCAACGCCCCCGGGACCAGCTACCCAAGACCAGCCACCCCGCACCGGGCACGTGCACCCGGCACCGCAACCGGCACCCGGCACCGCACCCGGCACCCGGCACCCGGCACCGAAGCTGCTAAGCCCCGGTAGGGTCCTCGCCCCGATCCAGCGCCTTCCACATGTCCTCGGGCCGGTCCGGGTCGACCCGGACAACCGAACGCCTCCCCCGAGGCGCCCCATCCCGCTCGTACCGCCCGGACATCGCCGGCCACAACCGCCCGTACCGCAACGCCAACAACCCGGCCACGAGCAACAACCCACCCCCGACGGCCGCGGCATACGGCCACCCGGTGTGCGACAGCGCATGCACCGTCGCCGACGTGTCCCCCGCAGCCTGCGCCGCCTGCTCATCGAGCGCGGAACTGTCGGACGCCCCCACCAGCGCGGCGGCGATCGTGCCCGCCCCGGACAGCGCCAGCAGCCCCGAGACGAGGAACCGCCCGGCGCGGCGGACGGCGAAGACGGCGACGAGCGCGGCGAGTCCGACCACGGCGAGGGCGGCCGGGACGCCGGTGACGTCGCTGCCCTTCGCGGTGAGCGGGAACACGCCGCCGGCCACCGTCGCGGTGCCTTCGGACCAGCGCTGCCGGGTGGACAGCAGGGCGACGGCCGCGCCCAGCGCACCGCACAGCAGGGCCAGCGCGAGACTCCGGCGGCCGGACCGCGCGGGTCCGGCGGCTTCGGAACGGGGGTTCGGAACAGCAGTCACGTACTCCACTATCGCCTGAACCCCGGGCGCACCGATACCCGGGGCTCCGTGAAGCGCCGCCTACCGCCCGAGCCGGTTGGCCGTGTGGACGGCACGCAGCACCGCCGCCGCCTTGTTGCGGCACTCCTGGTCCTCGGCGACCGGGTCGGAGTCGGCGACGATCCCGGCGCCCGCCTGGACGTGCGCGGTGCCGTCGCGCAGCAGGGCGGTGCGGATGGCGATGGCGGTGTCGGAGTCGCCCGCGAAGTCGAGGTAGCCGACGCAGCCGCCGTACAACCCCCTTCGGGAGGGCTCCAGTTCGTCGATGATCTGCATCGCGCGGGGCTTGGGCGCGCCGGAGAGGGTGCCGGCCGGGAAGCAGGCGGTGAGGACGTCGAACGCGGTGCGCCCCGCCGCGACGCGTCCGGTGACCGTCGACACGATGTGCATGACGTGCGAGTACCGCTCGACGGACATGAAGTCGACGACCTCGACGGAGCCGGGTTCGCAGACCCGCCCGAGGTCGTTGCGCCCGAGGTCGACGAGCATCAGGTGCTCGGCGCGCTCCTTGGGGTCGGCGAGCAGTTCGTCGGCGAGGGCCTGGTCCTCCTGCGGGGTGGCGCCGCGGTGCCGGGTGCCGGCGATGGGGTGGACCATGGCCCGCCCGTCCTCGACCTTGACGAGCGCCTCGGGGGACGAGCCGACGACGTCGAAGCCGTCGAAGCGGAACAGGTACATGTACGGCGACGGGTTGGTCGCCCGCAGCACCCGGTAGACGTCCAACGCGCTGGCCGTGCACGGCGTTTCGAAGCGCTGCGAGGGGACGACCTGGAAGGCCTCGCCGGCGCGGATGCGTTCCTTGATGTCCTCGACGGCGGCCATGAAGTCGGGGCCGCCCCACCGGGCGGTGTACTCGGGCAGCTCGGAGGGCGGCAGGACGGCGGGCGGCTGGGCGACCGGGCGGGTGAGGTCGGCCTGCATCGCGTCGAGCCGGGCCACCGCGTCCGCGTACGCCTCGTCGACGCCGGTGTCGAGGTCGTTGTGGTTGATCGCGTTGGCGATCAGCAGGACGGAGCCCTCCCAGTGGTCCATCACGGCGAGGTCGCTGGTGAGGAGCATGGTCAGCTCGGGCAGCTGGAGGTCGTCGCGTTCGCCGGGGCCGATCTTCTCCAGGCGGCGGACGATGTCGTAGCCGAGGTAGCCGACCATGCCGCCGGTGAAGGGCGGCAGGCCCTCCTGGTGCGGGGTGTGCAGGGTCTCGATGGTGGCGCGCAGGGCGGCGAGGGGGTCCCCGTCGACCGGGACGCCGACGGGCGGGGTGCCGAGCCAGTGGGCCTGTCCGTCGCGGGCGGTGAGGGTGGCGGCGCTGCGGACGCCGACGAAGGAGTAGCGGGACCATCGAAAAGCCGTGCGGCCGTTCTCCGCGGACTCCAGGAGGAAGGTGCCGGGGCGCTCGGCGGCGAGCTTGCGGTAGAGCGCGACCGGGGTGTCGCCGTCGGCGAGGAGCTTGCGGGTGACCGGGATGACCCGTCGGTCGGTGGCCAGCTTGCGGAACGTCTCAAGATCCATGGCGGCTGACCTTACTGATCCGTGGCGGGGGCGCTGCCGACGCCGCCGCCCTTGAGGAGCACGTCGGCGTCGAAGCAGGTGCGGTCGCCGGTGTGGCAGGCGGCGCCGACCTGGTCGACCTTGACGAGGACGGTGTCGGCGTCGCAGTCCAGGGCGACGGACTTGACGTGCTGGACGTGGCCGGAGGTGTCGCCCTTGACCCAGTATTCGCGGCGGCTGCGGGACCAGTAGGTGCAGCGGCCCGTCGTCAGGGTGCGGTGCAGCGCCTCGTCGTCCATCCAGCCGAGCATGAGCACCTCACCGGTGTCGTACTGCTGGGCGATGGCGGGGACGAGCCCGTCGGCGCTGCGTCTGAGACGGGCGGCGATCTCGGGGTCGAGGCTGCTGGGCGGGGGCGTGCTGGTCATGGGTGCCATTGTGCCGCGCCGCACTGACAGTCGGGCCACCGTCCACTGGGCGGACCGTCCCGGCGGTCGTAGGCTGGCTCCATGTCGACCTTCGCCAGGCGTGAACGGCTTCTGTTCGCCGATCTCTTGGAAACCGCGGGTCCGGACGCCCCGACTCTCTGCGAGGGCTGGCTGACCCGGGATCTCGCGGCGCACGTGGTGGTGCGGGAACGCCGTCCCGATGCCGCAGGCGGCATCCTGATCAAGCAGCTCGCCTCTCGGCTCGACCGGGTGATGGCGGAGTTCGCGGCGAAGCCGTACGAGGAGCTGCTCCAGCTGATCAGGAGCGGTCCGCCGCGTTTCTCGCCGTTCTCGCTGAAGCAGGTCGACGAGTTGTCGAACACGGTCGAGTTCTATGTGCACACCGAGGACATCCGCCGCGCCGAGCCGAACTGGGCGCCCCGCGAGCTGGACCCGGTGTTCGAGGACGCCCTCTGGTCCCGCCTGGACCGCTCCGCCCGCATGATGGGCCGCAACGCCCCGACCGGCCTGGTCCTCCGCCGCCCCGACGGCCAAACGACAGTCGCCCACCGAGGCACCCCGGTGGTGACGGCCACAGGCCAGCCCTCAGAACTGCTCCTGTTCACCACCGGCCGCCAAAAAGCAGCAACGGTAGCCCTGACCGGCGACGAAGAAGCCATCACCACCCTCCACACCACCACCCAACTAGGCCTCTAACCCCAGCCAACGCCCCACCAACACCACCAAGGGACACGGGGAACTGCGCAACCAGCCACAACGGCGCCGCACCCGCCCACCAACCCCAAGCGGGCACAACCAGCACCCCCGCCCAAACAAACCAACAGCCCGGCAACGCCGCCAAGGGGCGCGGGGAACTGCGCGACCAGCCCCCACCGGCCCGCACCCGACCACCAACCCCCAAGGGCACAACCAGCACCCCCAAGCAGACAACCAACAGCCCGACAACGCCGCTCAGGGGCGCGAGGAACTGCGCAACCAGCCACAACGGCGCCGCACCCGAACAACAACCGCACCTCCCAGCGAGGCGTCAGCCCGACGTTGAGTGGTCCCACGAAGCCGAGGTCGCTGAGGGCGATGGCCAGCAGCAAGGGGGCGAGCACCCGGTGCCGTCGGACATAGCCGAGCCCGTCGCGCAGCTCACGCCAGGCGCCGGGGCGGGCGCCACCGGCTCCGGGCGCCGTCGGCAACACCCGTGTCCGCACCGCAAGCAGCAGCGGAAGCGACACCGCGATCAACGCACCGGCCAGGGCGAACGCCGCCGACGCGCCGCCGAGCGCCACGGCCAGGCCCCCGAGCGGGGCGCCGACGACGCTGGCGCAGCGGATCGCGAGGCCCCGCATGCCCTGCACGCGCGCGAGCTGGTCGTGGGTCGTCAGGCGCGCGGGAAGAGCGCCCACGGCGGGCAGGAACACCGCGTCGACGGTGCCGAAGACCAGGGCGAGCAGGGCCAGCGGCCACAGCCCGGGGCTGGTCGAGAAGAGCAGGGCGGCGACCGTGAGGACGGCCGCGCAGCGCACGGCGTCGCTGACGATGACGACCCGGCGCGGCCCGAACCGGTCGGCGACGACTCCACCGCCCAGCATGAGCAGCGCGCGCGGGACGGCGCTCACCGTCATGACCAGGCCGGCCTGTGCGGGGGTGCCGGACTGGACGGCGGCCCAGGACAGGGCGAGGTAGTAGACGCTGTCGCCGACCATGGACGAGGTGTAGGCGGCCACCCAGCGCAGCACGTTGGGGTCACGGTGGGCCGGTCCGGCGGCGACCGGGGCCGGGGCCGGGGGTATGAGGGCGCCGGTCGAGGGCCCGACGGGTTCGGACACCGTTGCCGTTCCTTTCGAGGAACTCCGAGAATGTAAGTCCCGGCCACCAGGTGACCGGGACTTACATCGAGCCAAGAAGAGCGGCGTGAGACATCGCGCCCCAAGAAGACGCGATACAGGAACGCGCGTCCCCAAGAGGACGCCCCCCGACGGCGTGGCCCGCAAGCGGACCCGTCAATCGGGACGTCGCGGCGTCACCGTACCGGGTGGCCCGCTTCCCGCAGGGTCTGCTTGACCTCGCCGATCCGCAGGTCACCGAAGTGGAAGACGGACGCGGCGAGTACGGCGTCCGCTCCGGCGGTGACGGCGGGCGGGAAGTCGGTGAGGCGGCCGGCGCCACCGGAGGCGATCACCGGAACCGTCACATGCGTGCGGACGGCGGCGATCATCTCCAGGTCGTAGCCGTCCTTGGTGCCGTCGGCGTCCATGGAGTTGAGGAGGATCTCGCCCGCGCCCAGCTCCGCCGCCCGGTGCGCCCACTCGACGGCGTCGATGCCGGTGCCCTTGCGGCCGCCGTGGGTGGTGACCTCGAAGGAGCCGGACTCCGTGCGGCGGGCGTCGACCGAGAGGACCAGGACCTGGCGGCCGAAGCGTTCGGCGATCTCGCGGATGAGGTCGGGCCGGGCGATGGCCGCCGTGTTGACGCCCACCTTGTCGGCGCCGGCCCGCAGCAGCTTGTCGACGTCGTCGGCGGCCCGGACCCCGCCGCCGACGGTGAGCGGGATGAACACCTGCTCGGCGGTGCGGCGGACCACGTCGTAGGTGGTCTCGCGGTTGCCGGAGGACGCGGTGATGTCGAGGAACGTCAGTTCGTCGGCGCCCTCCGCGTCGTACACCTTGGCCATCTCGACGGGGTCGCCCGCGTCGCGCAGGTTCTGGAAGTTGACGCCCTTGACGACCCGGCCGTTGTCGACGTCCAGGCAGGGGATCACGCGTACGGCGAGGGTCATGCGGGCCTCCCGGACGTGTCGGAGCGGTACGCCTCGACCTCGACCTCGACGACCAGGCTGGGGTCCACGAAGCCGGAGACGATGATCATCGAGGCGGCCGGCCGGATCGCGTCGAACAGTTCCTTGTGCGCGCGGCCCACCTCGTCGACGTCCCGGGCGTGAGTGAGGTACATGCGGGTGCGCACCACGTCGGCGGGGCCAAGACCGAGCTGGTCCAGGGCGGCGAAGGCGACGTTGAAGGAGTTGACGGCCTGCTCGTAGGGGCCGCCGCCGGTGATCTCGCCGTCGACGATCGAGGTGCACCCGGAGACCAGCACCAGCCCGGTGGGGAGTTCCACCGCGCGGGAGTAGCCGAAGGCGTCCTCCCAGGGGGCGCCGGTCCGCACGCGTCGTACGTCAGTCACCCGGACACCGCCTCCAGAGCCTCTTCCAGCGTGAACGCCTTCGCGTACAGGGCCTTCCCGACGATGGAGCCCTCGACACCGAGGGGTACCAGTTCGGCGATGGCGCGGAGGTCGTCGAGGGACGACACGCCGCCGGATGCCACGACCGGCCGTTCGGTGGCGGCGCAGACGTTCTTCAGCAGCTCCAGGTTGGGGCCCTGGAGGGTGCCGTCCTTGGCGATGTCGGTGACGACGTAGCGGGCGCAGCCCTCGGCGTCGAGGCGCGCCAGCGTCTCGTAGAGGTCGCCGCCGTCGCGGGTCCAGCCGCGGCCGCGCAGGGTGGTGCCCCGGACGTCGAGGCCGACGGCGATCCGGTCGCCGTGCCGGGCGATGACGTCGGCGACCCACTCGGGGGTCTCCAGGGCGGCGGTGCCGAGGTTGACGCGGGTGCAGCCGGTGGCGAGGGCGGCGGCGAGGGTGTCGTCGTCGCGGATGCCGCCGGACAGCTCGACCTTGATGTCCATGGCGGAGGCGACCTCGGCGATCAGGGCCCGGTTGTCGCCGGTGCCGAACGCGGCGTCCAGGTCGACCAGGTGGAGCCACTCGGCGCCCGCGCGCTGCCAGGCGAGGGCCGCTTCGAGCGGGGAGCCGTAGGAGGTCTCGGTGCCGGACTCGCCGTGCACGAGCCGGACGGCCTGGCCGTCGCGGACGTCGACGGCGGGGAGGAGTTCGAGCTTCGAAGCCATCAGAGGGTTCCGATCCAGTTGTTCAGCAGCTGTGCGCCGGCGTCGCCGGACTTCTCGGGGTGGAACTGGGTGGCCCACAGGGCGCCGTTCTCGACGGCGGCGACGAACGGTTCGCCGTGGGTGGTCCAGGCGACCCGGGGCGGCCGCAGATGCGGGTTGTGGTCCTCGAACGTCCAGTCCTGAACGGCGTAGGAGTGCACGAAGTAGTAGCGCGCGTCCGCGTCGAGGCCGGCGAACAGCTCGGAGTCGGCCGGTGCCGACACGGTGTTCCAGCCCATGTGCGGGACGACGTCGGCCTTGAGGGGCTCGACGGAGCCGGGCCACTCGTCGAGGCCCTCGGTCTCGACGCCGTGTTCGATGCCACGGGCGAAGAGGATCTGCATGCCGACGCAGATGCCGAGGACCGGGCGGCCGCCGGCCAGGCGGCGGCCGACGACCCAGTCGCCGCGCGCTTCCTTGAGGCCGCGCATGCAGGAGGCGAAGGCGCCGACGCCGGGCACCAGCAGGCCGTCGGCGTTCATCGCCCGGTCGAAGTCACGGGTGATCTCGACGTCGGCGCCCGCGCGGGCCAGGGCGCGTTCGGCGGAGCGGACGTTGCCGAAGCCGTAGTCGAAGACGACGACCTTCCTGGCGGGGCTCAATTCCACACCTCCAGCCGCAGGACGCCCGCGCACAGGCACATCGCGGCGCCGATCGACAGCAGCACGATGAGGCTCTTGGGCATCTGCTGCTTGACGAAGGAGATGATCCCGCCGATGAGGAAGAGCCCCACGACGATGAGGATGGTGGAGAGTCCGGTCATGGCTACAGGGCGCCCTTCGTGGAGGGCAGGATGCCGGCCGCGCGCGGGTCGCGCTCGGAGGCGTAGCGCAGGGCGCGGGCGAGCGCCTTGAACTGGCACTCCACGATGTGGTGGGCGTTGCGGCCGTACGGCACGTGCACGTGCAGGGCGATCTGGGCCTGGGCGACGAAGGACTCCAGGATGTGCCGGGTCATCGTGGTGTCGTACTCGCCGATCATCGGCGCCATGTTCTCGGGCTCGGTGTGCACGAGGTAGGGGCGGCCGGAGAGGTCGACGGTGACCTGGGCGAGGGACTCGTCGAGGGGGACCGTGCAGTTGCCGAAGCGGTAGATGCCGACCTTGTCGCCGAGGGCCTGCTTGAAGGCGGCGCCGAGGGCGAGGGCGGTGTCCTCGATGGTGTGGTGGGAGTCGATGTGCAGGTCGCCCTCGGTCTTCACGGTGAGGTCGAACAGGCCGTGCCGGCCGAGCTGGTCGAGCATGTGGTCCCAGAAGCCGACGCCGGTCGACACGTCGACCTTTCCGGTGCCGTCGAGGTCGATCTCGACGAGTACGGACGTCTCCTTGGTGACTCGCTCCACGCGTCCTGTGCGGTTCATGCGCTGTGCTCCTCTTTCTTCAGTTCACGTACCGCGTCGAGGAACGCGTCGTTCTCCTGCGGGGTTCCGGCGCTGACCCGCAGCCAGCCGGGGATGCCGTTGTCGCGGACCAGGACGCCCCGGTCGAGGATGCGCTGCCAGGCCGCGTGTGAGCCGGCCGCGCCGTCGAAGCGGCCGAACTGCACGAAGTTCGCGTCGGACTCGACGACGTCGTAGCCGAGGGTGCGCAGTTCGGTGACGAGCCGGTCGCGCTCGGACTTCAGCTGCTCGACGTAGCCCAGCAGGGTGTCGGTGTGTTCCAGGGCGGCGAGCGCGGTGGCCTGGGTGACGGCCGAGAGGTGGTAGGGCAGCCGCACCAGCTGGACGGCGTCGACGACGGCGGGGTGCGCGGCGAGGTAGCCCAGGCGCAGTCCGGCCGCGCCGAACGCCTTCGACATGGTGCGCGAGACGACGAGGTGCGGGCGGCCTTCGAGGAGCGGCAGCAGCGAGGCGCCGTGGCTGAACTCGACGTAGGCCTCGTCGAGGACGACCATCGACGGCTTCGCGGCCTGCGCGGCCTCGTAGAGGGCGAGGACGGTTTCGCGCGGGACGGCGGTGCCGGTGGGGTTGTTGGGGGTGGTGATGAAGACGACGTCGGGCCGGTGCGCGGCGATGGCGGCCTCGGCGGCGGCGACGTCGATGGTGAAGTCGTCGTCGCGCGGCCCGGAGATCCAGCCGGTGCCGGTACCGCGGGCGATGAGGGAGTGCATCGAGTACGACGGTTCGAAGCCGAGGGCCGTGCGGCCGGGTCCGCCGAAGGTCTGGAGGAGCTGCTGGATGACCTCGTTGGAGCCGTTGGCCGCCCATACGTTGGCGAGGGAGACCTCGTGGGCCCCGGTGTCGGTGAGGTAGCCGGCGAGCGCGGTGCGCAGGGCGACGGCGTCGCGGTCGGGGTAGCGGTTGAGGTCCCGGGCCGCTTCCCGTACCCGCTCGGCGATCCGCTCGACGAGCGCGTCGGGCAGCGGGTAGGGGTTCTCGTTGGTGTTCAGCCGTACGGGGACGTCCAGTTGGGGCGCGCCGTAGGGGGACTTGCCGCGCAGCTCGTCCCGTACGGGGAGGTCGTCGATTCCGAAACTCACTTGTTCGCCGGTACCTTCCAGCCGAATCGTGCCTTGATCGCCGCGCCGTGCGCGGGCAGGTCCTCCGCCTCCGCGAGCGTGACCACGTGGTGCGCGACGTCGGCCAGCGCGTCCCGCGAGTAGTCGACGAGGTGGATGCCGCGCAGGAACGACTGCACGGACAGTCCCGAGGAGTGGCAGGCGCAGCCGCCGGTGGGCAGGACGTGGTTGGAGCCGGCCGCGTAGTCGCCGAGGGAGACGGGCGAGTAGGGGCCGACGAAGACGGCGCCCGCGTTCCTGACCCGGTCCGCGACGGCGGCGGCGTCGGCGGTCTGGATCTCCAGGTGCTCGGCGCCGTACGCGTCGACGACGGTGAGGCCTGCGTCGATGCCATCGACGAGGACGATCGCGGACTGCTTTCCGGCCAAAGCCGGGACGATCCGGTCCTCGATGTGCTTGGTGGCCGCGACCTGCGGTTCCAGCTCCTTGGCCACCGCGTCCGCGAGGGCGACGGAGTCGGTGACCAGGACGGCGGCGGCGAGCGGGTCGTGCTCGGCCTGGCTGATGAGGTCGGCGGCGACGTGCACCGGGTCGGCGGTGTCGTCGGCGAGGACGGCGATCTCGGTCGGTCCGGCCTCGGTGTCGATGCCGATCCTGCCGGTGAAGTAGCGCTTGGCGGCGGCGACCCAGATGTTGCCGGGCCCGGTGACCATGGTGGCGGGCGGGCAGGACTCGGTGCCGTAGGCGAACATCGCGACGGCGGTGGCGCCGCCGGCCGCGTACACCTCGTCGACGCCGAGGAGCGCGCACGCGGCGAGGATCGTCGGGTGCGGCAGGCCGCCGAAGTCGGCCTGGGGCGGGGAGGCGAGGGCGATGGAGGCGACGCCGGCCTCCTGGGCCGGGACGACGTTCATGACGACGGAGGACGGGTACACCGAACGGCCGCCGGGCGCGTAGAGGCCGACGCGGTCGACGGGCACCCACTTCTCGGTGACCGTGCCGCCGGGCACGACCTGGGTGGTGTGGTCGGCGCGGCGCTGGGCGCGGTGGACGAGCCGGGCGCGCCGGATGGACTCCTCCAGGGCCGCGCGGACGGCGGGGTCGAGGTCGGCGAGGGCCTTCTCCAGGGCCTCGGCGGGCACCCTCACCTGCTCCAGCCGGACGCCGTCGAACCGTTGCGCGAACTCGATCAGCGCCGCGTCGCCCCGATGATGCACGTCCTCGCAGATGGGCCGCACCTTCTCCAAGGCGGCCTGTACGTCGAAGTCGGCTCGGGGCAGCAGGGCGCGCAGGGCGGGGCCCTCGGGAAGGGCGTCGCCGCGCAGATCGATTCGGGAGATCACAGGCCCAATTCTCTCAGACTGAGATCGGGCGTCGTTCGCGCGTATCAATGGCTGATACACACCCCTGCCCGATCACTTTCCGGCCCCATCGAGGAACCTGGAAGATCGGCATCACGTCTTGTGTTCAGAGGGTCACTCCACGGGCATGAACAAGTGTGCGAATGCACAGGGACGAGCGGGGCGAGGATGGCAGAGAAGTGACCGAGGGCAGCGGCGTCCAGGCGGGAGACCTGCCCGACGACCTGACCGCCGCGGAGGCCGGCATGTGGCAGGCCTTCCGCAACGGCAGTGTGTACGACCTGAGCAACGGCGACCCGGTCGTCGACGATCCGCACGGCGGCCACCCCTGGGGCCCCGAGCGCACCGTGCGGGCGCGGATCATCTGCTGGCTGCTGCTCGACGGCCCACCGGCGCTGGCCGGCCGGGTCTCCTCGCTGAAGCTGCGCGGGGTCCAGGTCAGCGGCGCGCTCGACCTGGCGGGCGGCACCGTGGTGCCGTACCTGGAGCTGCGCGGCTGCCGGTTCGAGCGGGACGTCCTGCTGCCGGAGGCCCACTTCACGACCGTGCGGCTGGTGAACTGCTCGGTGCCGCGCCTGGAGGCGGCCCGCGTCCACACGGAGGGCGACCTGCACCTGCCCCGCTGCCGCTTCCACAACGGCGTCCGCCTCACCGACGCGCAGATCGGCACCGACCTGCTGCTCAACCAGGCGATCGTCTACCGCGACCGCAGCGGCCGTTCGATCGCCGCCGACGGCCTCACCGTCGGCCAGGATCTCCAGGCCGAACTGCTGGAGTCGCACGGCGAGTTGAGCTTGCGCAGCGCCAAGATCGGCGTCTCGCTGAGCCTGCGCGGCGCCCGCCTGGCCAACCCCTACGGGCGGCTCGCGCTGAACGCGCCCCAGCTGTCCGTCGGCCGCACCCTGTATCTGACGCCGGCCGGTCTGGGCAGCCCGATGCTGAGCGGGGCCACCCCGGCGCGCGGGACGCGGATACAGCGTTTCGAGTGCAAGGGCGGGGCCCGCCTGGACGACGGGCGGTTCGGGGACGCCGTCGACCTGGAGCGGGCCCGGTTCTCCTTCACCGACGACCAGGAGCTGTCGTTGCGCCGGGTGCAGACGCCCGAGCTGCGGTTCCTGGGTGAGAGACCGCAGCGCGGGAAGGTCGTGCTGTCCGGCGCGAAGGTCGCCAACCTCGTCGACCGGGCCAGCGCCTGGCCGGGCCCGGGCAACCTGCACATGGGCGGCTTCTCCTACGACAACCTCGTTCCGCAGGGTCCGTTCCCGCTGAACATCCGGCTGGCGTGGGTGTCGGCGGCGACCGCCGAGTACAACCCGGAGCCGTACGAGCGGCTGGCGGCGGTGCTGCGGGCCGGCGGCGAGGACGAGGACGCCCGCGAGGTGCTGCTCGCCAAGCAGCGCCGGCGCCGCGAGAGCCTCCCGCTCGCCGCGAAGCTCTGGGGGTACGCCCAGGACTGGACGGTGGCCTACGGGTACCGCCCGGGGCGGGCCGCGGTGTGGATGGCGCTGCTGTGGGCGGCGAGTTCGCTGGCGTTCGCCCACGCGAGCCGGCTGCCCGCCGCGAAGGGCGAGGACCCGGCGTGGAACCCCGCGCTGTACGCCCTCGATCTGCTGCTGCCGGTGATCGATCTGGGCCAGGTCGACCTGTGGCAGCCCCGTGGCGGCTGGCAGTGGCTGTCGGCGTCGTTGATCATGCTGGGCTGGGTCCTGGCGACGACGGTGGCGACGGGCGCGACCCGACTGCTGCGACGGAGCTGAGCGCCGAGGCGACCCGAGCGGGACCGACGGCCGGACCGAGGGCAGAACCGAGGGCAGAACCGAGGGCAGAACCGGGGACGGGACCAGGGGTGACACAGGACGCGGACAGTGCTTGAACAGTCACCCTTTGCCTTTCCTTGACCCATGGCAGCACAACTTTCCATGAGTTGGCCTTTCCGGCTGGCGCGCGGTGATCCGCGGTCTTTCAATGGTCGACACCATGGCTCTGCTGCCCCCGTTCAGCCGCGCGGCCCGCACCCCCAGGACCGCCCCGCGCCGCCCCGCCGCACCGCCCGCCCCGGCCACCGGTCCGCCCGTCGGCGGCCTCGGGCTGCCCGCGGACGACGATGTCCTGCTCGACGTGCCCGACGACCGGCTCGGCCCCGCCCTGGTCGCCGCCGCGCAGGGCGAGCACGGCCCCGCCTGCGCCCTGCTGGCCACCACCCGGCAGCAGGCCGACTGGGAGCGCCGGGACCGCTATGTGCGGCGCCTGGCGGCCTTCGCGCGCTCCCGCGACGAGTGGTTCCTGCGCTGGTCCGCAGCCGCCCCGCGCGATGTCGACCTGCTGACCGTCGCCGCCCAGCTCGCGGTCGACCGGGCCTGGCCCTCCCCGGCCCGCGCGGAGCTGCTGCGCGAGGTGAGCCCGCTGATCACGGCCGCCGCGCGGGGCGACGACCGGGACCCGGTGCCGTGGCGGATCGCGCTGGACCACGCGCGCGGTGCGGGCGCCGGGCACAAGTATTTCGAGGAGCTGTGGTCGGCGGCCGTCCGCCGGGCCCCGCACCACTACGGCTGCCATGTCGCGGCGCTGCGCTACCTCGGCGCCGCCTGGCACGGCGCGCACCAGGCCTGCCTGGACTTCGCCGACCGGGCCGCGCAGGACGCCCCCGCCGCCTCCCTCGTCCAGGCGCTCCCGGCCCGCGCGGTCCTCGCCTACCTCACCGACGACTGCGGCCCCGAACTCCCCCGGCAACGGCTCGACGCCGCCGCCGACCGGGCCGTCGCGCTGTCCGCCCGGTTCCCGGAGTCCGACCCGGCGCCGGCCTCGTTGCGCAACCAGGTGATGTTCGTGCTGGTGCGCCTTGCGCGCTGGCAGGACGCGTTCACGCAGGCGCGGCTGATCGGCCCGTACGCCACGTCGTTCCCCTGGGACCGGCTCTCCGACGACCCGCTGGGACTGTTCCTCACCACCCGCGACGAGGTCCGCGCGGCCTGCCTCGCACCCCTGTCCGACCATCCACGAAGTGAGCGCGGGCCACACGCACACTCCGGCGAGCATTAGGCTTCTGCGCCGTGACCACCGTCCGGCTCCCGCTCTTCCCCCTGAACTCGGCACTGTTCCCGGGGTTGGTGCTTCCGCTCAATGTCTTCGAGGAGCGCTATCGCGCCATGATGCGCGAGCTGCTGAAGCTCCCCGAGGACACCCCACGCCGGTTCGCCGTCGTGGCGATCCGCGACGGCTACGAGGTGGCGCCCAGTGCGCCCGGCATGCCCGACCCGACCGCGAGCGCCGACCACGGCCCGGCGGCCGGGTTCGGCGACGACCCGGCGGCCGCCTTCCACGAGGTCGGGTGTGTCGCCGACGCGGCGACGATCCGGGAGCGCGAGGACGGCACCTTCGAGGTGCTGGCGACCGGGACGAGCCGGGTGCGGCTGCTGTCGGTCGACGCCTCGGGGCCGTTTCTGACAGCCGAACTGGAGGAGCTGGCCGAGGAACCCGGCGAGGAGGCCGGGGCGCTGGCCGAGGGCGTGCTGCGGGCGTTCCGCCAGTACCAGAAGCGGCTCGCGGGCGCGCGGGAGCGGTCGCTGTCGGCCGGCGTGGAGTTGCCGGACGAGCCGTCCGTGGTGTCCTACCTGGTCGCGGCCGCGATGACCCTGGACACGCCCACCAAACAACGTCTCCTGGAGGCGCCGGACATCGCGTCCCGGCTGCGCGACGAACTGGTCCTGCTGCGCTCCGAGACCGCGATCATCCGCAACCTCCCCTCGCTGCCGGCCGCCGAGCTGACCCTCGGCCGGACCAGCCTGAACTGAGCCGGGCGATGGCCAAGAAGTCCAAGAGGCAGCAGGCGGGCGGTACTCCGGCGACGGTCGCGCTGGCCGCGGCCGACGTGCCGTTCACGCTCCACGCCTACGCGCACGATCCCGCGCACCCCTCCTACGGCGAGGAGGCCGCCGAGGCGCTGGGCGTCTCACCCGACCGGGTCTTCAAGACGCTGGTCGCGGAGGTGGACGGCGAGCTGACGGTGGCTGTCGTGCCGGTTTCGGGCCAGCTCGATCTGAAGGCGCTGGCGTCTGCGGTGGGGGGCAAGCGGGCGGCGATGGCTGACCCGGTTCTCGCCGAACGCACCACGGGGTATGTCCGGGGCGGGATCTCGCCCCTGGGCCAGCGCAAGCGCCTCCGCACGGTCGTCGACGCGTCGGCCTCCGCCCACCCCACGATCTACGTCTCAGCGGGCCGCCGAGCCCTGGAGGTGGAACTCACCCCCACAGCCCTGACAACCCTCACCACAGCAACGCTGTCCCCGATCACCCGCCCCTGACAACACAGCCGCGGGCCCGTGAGCCTAAACAGCGCCGCCGGGTCCGTGGACACGTGCAGGTCCGTGGGGCTTCTCGCGCAGTTCCCCGCGCCCCTTAAGGGCGCCACCCGCCCCGTCGGCAACAACCCCAGCCCCTCCCGGCCAGACCCCCCGGTCCGTGGACACGTGCAGGTCCGTGGGGCTTCTCGCGCAGTTCCCCGCGCCCCTTAAGGGCGCCACCTCACCCGGCGCCTCCGGGCCCCCAAGCAAACGACCGACGCCAGCCCAGCGCCCCCCAAGGGGCGCGAGGAACTGCGCGACCAGCCACAACGGCCCCGCACCCACCAACCGACCGTTCCCCCCACCCCCCAGGGGCGCGGGGAACTGCGCGACCAGCCACAACGGGCCCGCACTCGCCCGACCGACCGGTTGCCCCCCAGGGGCGCGGGGAACTGCGCGACCAGCCACAACGGGCCCGCACCCGTCCAACCGACCGGTCCCCCACCCCCCAGGGGCGCGGGGAACTGCGCGATCGGCCACGACGGGCCCGCGCTCGTCCGACCGACCGGTTGCCCCCCCGTCAGGGAGCCGCCCGGGCTGGGGAGCCGTTACGCCAGCGGGGCCCCGTACCCGTCCGTCGGGACAGGGTCCTGCTGGTAGGGATCGGGTTCCCGGGGCCCGAAGAGCGCGGTCAACCCAAGATGCACAAGCAGCCCGGCAAACGGCGCCGCCAACAACGCCCCCTTCGTACCAAGCTTCAGCGGCGCCGTGAACACGACCCCCTTACCAACGGCCTTGGCGTGAGCGATCACATCGGTGGTCGGCCCGAGCCAGCTGCCGAGCCGCCACGCCACCAGCGCCGCAAGCAGCGCACCGACCCCGAGCCCCACCGCCAACGGCACGCCCCCGCGCCGGCGCCACAGGAACACGCCGAGCGCACTCACCGCACCGAAGGCCAGCCCGAGCAACGTGAACGTGCCGTCCACGCCGATCGCCTGTTCGCCCTCGCTGTCCTCCAGGTAGACCGTCCAGCTCGTGGCGGTCTGCTCACCGATCAGCGGCACATGCGGGGCGAGCCACCACCACAGCAGCCCGAGCAGCAGCCCGGCGACGGTGACCACCACGGCGACCACGGCGCCCTCGCGCAGTTCGGCCTTGATGCCGGGTCCGTCCTGTCCGTACGCGGCGTACAGCCCGTCGTGCGGGGCGGGTCCCTCGGGACCGTCGGCCGGGGGCCACGCGTCGTGCGGGGGCTGTTCGTGCGGAGGGGGAGTCAACGGTGCGGTCACTCTGCCATCGTGCCAGGCGCGTCTGTGCGGCGCGTCACCGGACGGCTGCCCGGCGGTACGCCCAGGTGGCCACCGCGAGCGAGACGACGCCGACCCCGCCGCAGACGGCCAGGTCACCGAGGACGAAGGCCCAGTCGGGGTGCGGCCCGAACGTACGGGCGAACGCCTCGACGCCGTACGTCGACGGCAGCAGATCGCGGGCCAGCCGCACCGCGTCGGGCATCCGCTCGGCCGGCAGCACCCCCAGCAGCAGCGCCGCGGACATGCCCAACTGGCCGAGCAGGGTGGCGAGTTCGGGGCGCGGCGCGAGGAGCCCGAGGGCCGCTCCGAGGCCCGCGAGGGCGGCGCCGGACAGCGGGATCACCAGCGCGAGGACCCACAGATGCGCCATCGGCAGCCCGAACAGGACGCAGCCGAACACCGCGGTCACCACGGTCCCGGGCACCGTGAACGAGGCGTACGCGCCCGCCGCGCCGAGCACCACCGCGGCCGGCGGCACCGGCAGCGTCGCGTAGTGGTCGAGGCCGCCGCTGGCCCGCAGCTGGCCGAAGTACTGGGCGAGCAGGTTCAGCGCGACGAACGCCACGACCAGCACCGCCGACCCGGCGACCACGGCCTGGGCCTCGGCGCCGTCGTGCACCACGCCCCGCATCAGGATCATGATGCCGATCGACTGGAAGGTCGCCACGAACAGCAGCGGAATCCGCGCGACCCGGGCCCGCGACAGCTGCGCCCGGTAGACGGCGGCCAACGACGGCCACAGCCGCGCCCGGGGCGCCAGCTCGGCGGCCACGCCCGGGGGCGCGTCCTCCACGGCCAGGGCGCCGCCCGGCAGGACATCGGCGGAAACGACACTCACGTCGCGCTGCTCCCCTTCTGCTGAGGGACCTGATGAGGGACTCGTGCGGCAGTGGCCCTGTCCCATACGGACACGGCGGCCGGTGTGCTCATGCCTTCACCAGCCCCTGCCGTACGGCGCCGCCAAGCGCCAGATACACGTCCTCCAGGCTGGGCGTGGTCAGGGTGAAGTCGTCGAGCGCGGCGAAGGCGCTGCCGCCGGTCACCGTGGCGACGACGGCGCGGGCCTCCTCGGGCGCGAGCCGCAGCGTCCAACGGCGGCCCGAGGCGACGGCGCGTTCCTGGAGGGCGGCGACCTCGGGGACGTTGAGCGGGGCCCGTTCGCGCCAGACCAGGTCGACCCGGACCTCTCCGGCCACCTGTTCCTTGAGGCCGGTGGGGGTGTCGCAGGCGATGACGCGGCCCTGGTCGAGGACGGCGACCCGGTCGAGGACGGTCTCGGCCTCGATGACGTTGTGGGTGACGAGCAGCACCGTGGTGCCGCGTTCGGCGCGGCGCCGGTCGACGGCGGACCAGACGGCGCGGCGGGCCACCGGGTCCATGCCGGTGGTGGGTTCGTCGAGGACGAGCAGCGGCCGTTCGCCGACCAGGGCGGCGGCGACGCAGGCGAGCCGCCGTTGGCCGCCGGAGAGTTTCTTCAGGGGGCGGCCCGCGATCTCGGTGAGGCCGAGTTCGTCGAGGACGGCGTCGCGTTCGGCGCGGGCCCGGCGGGTTTCGAGGCCGCGCAGGCGTCCGGTGGTCTCGGCGGCGAGGGAGACGGTCAGCTCGTCGAGGGCGGTGGACTCCTGGCCGAGGAAGGCGAGGATGCGCGAGGCGCGTTCGGGGTGGCGCACGATGTCGTGGCCGAGGATCTCGACGCTGCCCGCGTCCGGCCGCATCAGCCCGGTGATCTGCCGGACCAGGGTGGATTTCCCGGCGCCGTTGGGTCCGAGCAGGCCGAAGATCTCACCGCCGCGGATGTCGAGACGCACCTCGTCGGTGGCGCGCACCGGCGGCGCCCCGGGAGCCCCGCGCCGGGACCGTACGGCGGGATAGGTCTTGGTCAGTCCGCGCACCGCGCACACGACATCACCACTGTGCCGAAGTGCCGGTCCGATGCGCGTACTCACAAGGGACGAGAGTACGGGGTCGGCGGCCCCGGGCCGTTGCCGGGTCGGCGCTCCCGCCCACATCCCTACTCGTGCCCAATTGCCCCGCAACGGGGACGAACCGGGGCGCGCCGACCGGGGCGCGGCTCACTCCCCGGCGGGCGCGTGCTCGGCGGTCGTCCGGACGTCGACCTCGCGCCAGAACCCGGCCCTGATGGCGTACCGGTCGTGCTCGTCGATCTGGTCGTCCTTGTGGGCGAGGAGCCCGAACCGGGCGGCGTAGCGCAGCAGTTCACCGTCGATGCGGTGCGGGACGCGCGGGTACATGCCGGACAGTTTCTGGAGGTTGCCCTGGTCGCCGAGGCGTTCCATCCAGCGCCGGGCGAAGACCTGGCCGACCTCGTAGGGGTCGCCGCCGACCGTGGTGATGTCCTCCTCCCGGTCGGCCCAGCGCTGTTCGGCGGTGGTCAGCTGGGCCAGCGTGGGCATGGAGGCGGCGTCCGGAGGTTCGGCGGTGGGCCGGTCGACCCACCCCTTGTCCGAGGACCAGCGCAGGGTCGCGCTCGGTGGCTGCGGGGCGGGCTGGTGACCCGGGGCGCGCAGCGCGGCGAGGTCCTTCGGGGTGGGCACGCCCTTGGGCGCCGGAACGCGCTCCTGCGCGCCGTCCCGCTCCCCTTCGGCCTGCGTGTGCTCCCCCTCGTCGGACGGCGGCCGCTCGGCGGCGGAGGTGAGCCCGGAGTGCCGTTCGGCGCCGGACCCGAGCCCGGAGTCGGGCAGCGGCGCGGAGAGGATCGCGGCGATCTCGGGGCGCGGCGCCGGCTGCGGTGCGCAGACCCCGCCGAACTCCTTGGCGCGGACGGCCCGGGTGATCCACGTCCGGTCGAGCACCCGGCGTTCGTCGGCCTCGGCGACCAGGTCCTCGGACTGGTTGTAGTCGCCGTCGGCGGCCTGCACGGCCCACAGGTGAACGGCGACCCCGTGCTCCTTGGCGGCCATCATGCCCGGCAGCAGGTCGCCGTCGCCGGTCACCAGGACGACGTCGGAGCAGGCGCGGTTGCGGGCCAGCTCGGTCAGTTCGGCGTGCATGGCGGCGTCCACGCCCTTCTGCGCCCAGCGGCCGTCGCTGCGGGTGAGGGCACCGAGCCGGACGGTGACCCGGGGCATCACGCGCAGGCGGCGGTGCTCGGGCTGCGGGACGCGGTCGGGGGCGCCGTCGAACCAGTAGATGCGCAGCAGCGGCCGTTCGGTGTCGGACTCGGCGCGGTCGCGCAGGCCCTGGATGAGGGCGGGGTGGTCGACGGTGATGCGGGAACGCGACGGCTCTCCGGCGAGGAGACTCGCGGCGGCCCCCAGCAGATACCCGGCGTCCACCAGGACGATGCAGCGGTCCACGCGGTCCACCCTCTTTCCGGGAGGTTGCTTCGGGCTTGTTTCGAGTCTGCCCGACCGCGCGGAGGTTAACGGCCCGAACTCGATCTTCGGCGTGGCGTTTCGGTGACGCGCGCCCCGGTGAGGCGCGTGAACCCCTTGTCACAGACGGTAATTATCCGAAATGCGTTCTTCGTCCGTCTATGTGAGTCTGGTCCCGGCCCTGGCCCCTCAACCCCCTCCAGGAGGCAGATCCCCATGGCCAAGCACAAGAAGCAGGACCGGAAGCAGGCGTCGCAGGCCGAGCGCAGCCAGGAACAGGCCAAGTCCTCGTCGATGCAGGACCAGGCCGAACAGCGCATAACCCAGGCGACTCCCAGTGACATGGCCCGCAAGGGCCGGGAGAAGCGTTTCGGTCACAACTGACCTCGCGTCACGGGTTGTTGACCCGGCACGGGTCACGGGACCCGGAACAGACCGAGGGGCGCACCCCTGAACGGGTGCGCCCCTCGCGCGTGTTGCACGGCCCGGCTGTATGCGAACGCCCCGGGCGAACGGCCCGCGCGAACGGCCCGACAGGCCCCGGTGGCGTCCGGCGGGCCGGGGTTCAGCCGGCCAGGCAGGCCGGTCCGAGCAGCACCTTCAGGTCACCGAAGAGCGCCGGGTCGGGCTTGACCCGGTGCCGGTCCAGACGCAGCACGGTCGTCTTGGTCGGGCCCAGGAGCTTGATGCGGACCTCGCTGTCGCCCCGGTGGTGGGTGAGGATCTCGCCGAGGCGGCTGATCATCGGCGGGGTGACCCGGGTGGCCGGGATGGTGAGGATCACGGGCGCGTTGGTGCCCGCGTTGGACAGGTCGGGGACCATCAGTTCCATCGCCACCAGCCGCGGGATGTCCTCGCGCTTGTCGAGGCGGCCCTTGACGAACACCACGGCGTCCTCGACGAGTTGGGTCGAGACCAGCTGATAGGTGGCCGGGAAGAACATGCACTCGATGGAACCGGCGAGGTCCTCGACGGTGGCGATCGCCCAGGCGTTGCCCTGCTTGGTCATCTTGCGCTGGAGGCCCGAGATGATGCCGCCGATGGTGACGACGGCGCCGTCCGCGTGCTCACCGCCGGTCAGCTGGGAGATGCCCGCGTCGGCCTTGTCGGACAGCACGTGTTCCAGGCCGAACAGCGGGTGGTCGGAGACGTAGAGGCCGAGCATCTCCCGCTCCTGGGCGAGCAGATACGTCTTCTCCCACTCGTCCTCGGTGAAGACGACGTCGAGGCCGAAGCCGGGCTCGTCGGCCTGTTCGTCGCCCATCCCGCCGAAGAGGTCGAACTGCCCCTCGGCCTCCTTGCGCTTGACCTGCACCACGTTGTCGATCATGGGCTCGAACTGGGCGGTGAGGCCCTTGCGGGTGTGCCCCATGGTGTCGAAGGCGCCGGCCTTGATCAGCGACTCCGTGGTGCGCTTGTTGCAGGCGACGGCCTCGACCTTGTCGAGGTAGTCGGGGAAGGAGGCGTACTTCCCCTTGGCCTTGCGGGACTTGATGATCGACTCGACGACGTTGGTGCCGACGTTGCGGACGGCGGAGAGGCCGAAGAGGATCACGTCGTCGCCCTGGGCGGCGAAGTTGGACATCGACTCGTTGACGTCCGGCGGGAGCACCTTGATGCCCATGCGCCGGCATTCGTTGAGGTAGACGGCCGACTTGTCCTTGTCGTCCTTGACGGAGGTGAGGAGCCCGGCCATGTACTCGGCCGGGTAGTTCGCCTTCAGATAGGCGGTCCAGTAGGAGACCAGTCCGTAGGCGGCGGAGTGCGCCTTGTTGAACGCGTAGCCGGCGAACGGCACCAGAACGTCCCACAGGGCCTGGATCGCCTCGGCGCTGTAGCCCTTCTTCTGGGCGCCCTCCTGGAAGAGGACGAAGTTCTTCGCCAGCTCGTCGGGCTTCTTCTTGCCCATCACGCGGCGCAGGATGTCGGCCTCGCCGAGCGAGTAACCGGCGATGATCTGGGCGGCCTTCTGCACCTGCTCCTGGTAGACGATCAGGCCGTAGGTGACGTCGAGGACCTCGGTGAGGGGCTCCTCCAGCTCCTTGTGGATCGGGGTGATCTCCTGGAGCTTGTTCTTGCGCAGCGCGTAGTTGGTGTGCGAGTCCATGCCCATCGGGCCGGGACGGTAGAGCGCGGAGACGGCGGAGATGTCTTCGAAGTTGTCGGGCTTCATCAGGCGCAGCAGCGAGCGCATGGGGCCGCCGTCGAACTGGAAGACGCCCAACGTGTCGCCGCGCTGGAGCAGTTCGAAGGTCTTGGGGTCGTCGAGCGGGAGCGACAGCAGGTCGAGATCGATGCCCTTGTTGGACTTCACCATCTTGACGGCGTCGTCCATGATCGTGAGGTTGCGCAGGCCGAGGAAGTCCATCTTCAGCAGGCCGAGCGACTCGCACTGCGGGTAGTCCCACTGGGTGATGGTGACGCCGTCGGTGTGCCGGACCCAGACCGGGGCGTGGTCGACGATGGGCTCGCTGGACATGATGACGCCAGCGGCGTGCACACCCATCTGCCGGACCAGGCCCTCGACGCCCTTGGCGGTGTCGATGACCTTCTTGACGTCGGGTTCGTTCTCGTACATCGCGCGGATCTCGCCGGCCTCGCCGTAGCGCGGGTGCGCCGGGTCGGTGATGCCGCTGAGGTCGATGCCCTTGCCGAGGACGTCGGCCGGCATCGCCTTGGTGAGGCGGTCGCCCATCGCGTACGGGTAGCCCAGCACGCGCGCGGAGTCCTTGATGGCGTTCTTCGCCTTGATCTTGCCGTAGGTGCCGATCATGGCGACCTTGTCGGCGCCGTACTTCTCCGTCACGTACCTGATCACCTCGACGCGCCGACGCTCGTCGAAGTCGATGTCGACGTCGGGCATGGAGACGCGCTCGGGGTTGAGGAACCGCTCGAAGATCAGGCCGTGCGGGATCGGGTCGAGGTCGGTGATGCCCATGGCGTAGGCGACGATCGAACCGGCCGCGGAGCCTCGTCCCGGGCCGACCGCGATGCCCTGGTTCTTGGCCCACATGATGAAGTCGGCGACGACGAGGAAGTAGCCCGGGAACCCCATCTGGATGATGACGTCCATCTCGTACTCGGCCTGCCGCTGGCGGTCCTCGGGGACGTTGCCCGAGAAGCGGCGCTCCATGCCGCGGCGGACCTCCTCCTGGAACCAGGTGACCTCGGTGAAGCCCTCCGGGATGTCGAACTTCGGCATCAGGTCGCGCTTCTCGAACATGCCCGTGGTGTCGATCTGTTCGGCCACCAGGAGGGTGTTGGCGCAGCCCTGCTGCCAGGCGTCCGAGGAGTCGATGGCGTACATCTCGTCCGTGGACTTCAGGTAGTAGCCGGTGCCGTCGAAGCGGAAGCGGTCCGGGTCGGAGAGGTTCTTGCCGGTCTGGATGCACAGCAGGGCGTCGTGGGCGACCGACTCGTGCGCGTACGTGTAGTGCGAGTCGTTGGTCACCAGGGGCGGGATGCCGAGCTTCTTGCCGATCTCCAGAAGGCCGTCACGGACCCGGTGCTCGATCTCGATGCCGTGGTCCATCAGCTCCAGGAAGTACCGGTCCTTGCCGAAGATGTCCTGGTACTCGGAGGCCGCCTTCAGGGCCTCGTCGAACTGGCCGAGGCGCAGCCGGGTCTGCAACTCGCCGGATGGGCAGCCGGTGGAGGCGATGAGCCCCTCGGACCACTGGGAGATGGTCTCCTTGTCCATCCGGGGCCACTTCTGCAACCAGCCCTCGGCGTACGCGTCCGAGGAGAGCTTGAAGAGGTTGTGCAGACCCGTCGCGTTCGCCGCCCAGATCGTCTTGTGGGTGTAGCCACCGGAACCGGAGACGTCGTCGCGCTTCTGGTGCGGCTGGCCCCACTGGATCTTGCGCTTGTTGCGCCGCGACTCGGGGGCCACATAGGCCTCGATCCCGATGATCGGCGTGACCCCGGCCTTCGTCGCCGAGTGGAAGAAGTCGTACGCCCCGTGGAGGTTGCCGTGGTCGGACATGGCGATGTGCGTCATGCCCATTTCGTTGCACGCGTTGAACATGTCCTTCAGCCGCGCGGCACCGTCCAGCAGCGAGTACTGGGTGTGGACGTGCAGGTGCGTGAACGGCGGTTTGGACACGGTACGGCCTCCAGGAGACGACTTGCTGCGGCGCGGGGCGGCGCCTCGTGACGGGGTGGCGGTCGGGAGACGGGAGGGACTGCGGAGAGTCCGGGGGACAGCGTCGAAGTCTATGCCTCGGCACTGACACTCCGGCGGCTTCCCCGCGTACCTTCACAGGGAGGGTCGCGGGCACTTCACCGCCCCCTCACCCGTTGGAGACGACAGCAGCGTTCCCGTCGCTCCCGTCCTTGTTCCCCGCACTTCCCTCGTACCAGGAGGCACCCCGCGATGTCGGTCAACCCGCTCGACGACGAGCAGCGCGGCGAGGAGATCCTCGCCGTCTTCGACACCGCATTCGGCGAGCTGCTGGCCGCCGACCCGGCCGCGTTCCGGGTGAAGTTCCGCAAGATGGCCGCCTCGGCCTTCGCGTTCTACCGGGGCACGGCGGCCTTGTTCTATCACGACCTGGACGCCGAGAACGCCGGGCGGGGTGGCGGGAAAATACTCAGCGGACCCTACCTGGACGAGCGGACCTCCCGGGTGTGGATTCACGGCGATCTGCACGCGGAGAACTTCGGCACGTACATGGACTCGAACGGCCGTCTGGTCTTCAACGTCAACGACTTCGACGAGGCGTACGTCGGCCCCTTCACCTGGGACCTGAAGCGGTTCGCCGCCTCCATCGCCCTGGTCGGGTACGCGAAGGCGCTCGGCGACGACCAGATCACCGAGCTGGTCGAGGTGTACGCGGGCGCGTACCGCGAGCGGGTGCACGCGCTGGCGACCGGCGCCAAGAGCGAGGAGGTGCCGCCGTTCACCCTGGACACCGCCCAGGGCCCGCTGCTGGACGCGCTGCGCGACGCCCGTTCGCTGACCCGGTTCGCGCTGCTGGAGTCGATGACGGAGATCCGTGACTTCGAGCGCCGGTTCGCCTCCGGGGGCGGCTCGGTGGAGCTGGACGCGGCGACCCGCTACAAGGTGCTGGCGGCGTTCGACGGCTATCTGGAGACGCTGCCGGAGACGTCGCTGGCCCGCCCCGACTCCTACCGCGTCAAGGACGTCGTGGGCCGCCGGGGCATCGGCATCGGGTCGGCCGGGCTGCCGTCGTACAACATCCTCCTGGAGGGGCACAGCGACGCCCTGGAGAACGACGTGGTGATCTACATCAAGCAGGCCCAGACCCCGGCCGTCTCCCGGCACCTCACCGACCCGCAGATCCGGGAGTACTTCCAGCACGAGGGCCACCGCACGGTGATCTCCCAGCGGGCCCTTCAGGCGCACGCCGACCCGTGGCTTGGCTGGACCGAGCTGAGCGGCGCGGGCCAGCTGGTCGCGGAGATCTCGCCGTACGCGGTCGATCTGGACTGGGACGACATCGACGACCCGGACGAGATCGCGGCGGTGGTCGCGGACCTCGGCCGGGCGACGGCGACGATGCACGCGGCGGCGGACGACCAGTCCGGCGAGTCGTTGGTGCCGTTCTCCACCGAGCGGGCCATCGACGCGGCGATCGCGGCCGACGAGGACGGCTTCGCGGGCCTGCTGACCGACTTCGCGCACACCTACGGCGCCCGCGCGCGTGCCGACCACCAGATCTTCGTGGACCTGTTCCGCAACGGGCGGATTCCAGGTCTCTGAACGATTCCGGGTCGGTGACAGTGTGGGGGCTCACAGCGACCTTTTAGGGGTCTCTTACAGGGCCGCGTGACAGACTCTCCACGCTATGGACATATCCGGGACCCCCCTCAGAGCCGTTCGCGCGGCGCTGTTCACGGCGCTCGTCGTGACGCTCAGCAGCGCGTCGCACGTGCTGCTGTCGCGGGTCCCGCTGCCGCTGAACACGGTGGCCGCCGTCGCCGCCGTCGTGTTCGCGGTCGCCTACGCGCTGGCCGGCCGGGAGCGTGGCTTCGCGCGGATCGCCGCGCTGCTGATCCCGCTGGAGCTGGCCGCCGACACGGTCTTCACCACCGGCCAGCACATCTGTTACGGGCGTGCGGGCGGCCCGGTCGCCGGTCCCCTGCGCTCCGTCGGCCTCGACGTGCTGTGCGGCAGCAACGCCGAGGTCGGCACCCCGCTGGCCCGCGTCACCGGTGCCGGGCCGGACCGGCTGGCCGCGCTGCTGGCGCACGCCGACCCGGCGACGCCCTGGCTGCTGCTCGGCGCGCATCTGTGCGTCGGCCTGCTGGCCGCGGCCTGGCTGCGCCGGGGTGAGCGGGCGCTGGCCCAGTCGCTGCGGGCGCTGGCCGCGACGACGTTCCGGCCGCTGCTGCTGGCCACGGCCTCGGTCACCGTGCGGACCAGCGCCTCGGCGCCCCGCCTCCCGCGGACCGCGCGCCGCACGGCCACCGCCCGCGATCTCCTGCTGGCGCACTCCCTGGGACGGCGCGGCCCGCCGTGCTCCCCCGCGGTCGTCTGAGGCTCCGCCCGGACACCACCACCGCCCCGAACGGCATGGCGTCCCGCAGCGAACCCGTTGCGCGCGGTGCGCTGTCCTCCAGGGCGGAACCGGTGTCCCGGATGGAACTGACGTTCGCCCGCACCGCACCGGGGACGACCCCTCGCCCCTCCCCCACTCGTATCCCGCGCACCACCCGTGCGCGTCCCAGATGGAGAGCACCCACATGAGCAAGCGGAACAGCGCGGCGGCGAAGACGGCGGCCCGCGAGCGGCTGCGCGCGGAGCGCGAGCGCGAGGCCAAGAAGAACAAGATCAAGCGGCAGGTCGTCGTGGCCGGTACGGTCGTCGCGGTCCTCGCGGCGGCCGGCGGCATCGGCTACGCGGTCGTCCAGGCGAACAAGCCCTCGCACTGGGAGGCCGTGAAGGACGAGAAGGTCGTCGTCCCCGCCAACGCCACCGGCACGAACGGCACGACGGTCATCATCGGCAAGTCGAGCGCGAAGACCCTCAAGGCCTATGAGGACCCGCGCTGCCCGGTGTGCGCGGCCTTCGAGCAGACCGTGGGCACGACCGTCGAGAAGGACATAGCCGACGGCAAGTTCAAGCTCCAGTACATAGGCGCCACGTTCATCGACAGCAAGGACAACGGCGAGGGCTCCAAGAACGCGCTGAGCGCCCTGGGCGCCGCGCTGAACGTCAGCCCGGACGCGTTCCTGAAGTACAAGTTCGCGCTGTACTCGAAGAAGTGGCACCCGGACGAGACGTCCGACACCTTCAAGGACGACGCGTACCTCATCAAGGTCGCGCAGACGATCCCGGCCCTGAAGGACAACGCGAAGTTCCAGACGGCGGTCAAGAAGGGGACGTATGACGCCTGGGCGCTCGCCATGTCGAAGACCTTCGACAACAACAAGGACGGCGTGAGCGGCACCCCGAGCTTCGTGATGGACGGCAAGAACCTCACCGTCGACAGCAGCGGCAACGCGCCGATGACGGTCGAGCAGTTCAACACGGTGATCGACGCGGCCCTGAAGGGCTGACCGACCGTCAGCGACCGACCGTAGAACGTCGGTGGTCGACCAGGAGGGGAAGAGCGGGCGAACTCTTATGCGTTCGCCCGCTCTTGTGCGTACCGGTCAGTAACCTCATCGGTCGTGACCAGTCGATACAGATCACCCGAGCGCGCCACCGCACCCGCCGAGAGCCCCGCGCCCCTGTCACCGCGTCGCCGTACGGTCGTCAGGGCCGCGGCGGCCGGCGCCGTCCTGGCCGCCCCACTCGCCGCCGCCCTCCCCGCCCGCGCGGCCGCCGGGACCGCGCGCTTCCTGCACGGCGTCGCGTCCGGCGACCCGCTGCCCGACGGCATCCTGCTGTGGACCCGCGTCACCCCGACCGCCGAGGCGGCCCCCGGTTCCGGGCTCGGCCCGGACACCGAGGTGAGCTGGATCGTCGCCACCGACAAGGCGCTGACCGACGTCGTGTCGCGCGGCTCCCTCACCGCGAGCGCCGCGTCCGACCACACCGTCAAGGCCGACCTGCGCGGCCTCGCCCCGGCGACCGACTACTGGTTCCGCTTCCGGGCCGACGGCGTCGACTCCCCCGTCGGCCGCACCCGCACCGCCCCCGCCGCCGACGCCGCCGTGCCCTCCCTGCGCTTCGGCGTGGTCTCCTGCGCCAACTGGGAGGCCGGCTGGTTCTCCGCGTACCGCCATCTCGCGGCCCGCGGCGACCTGGACGCGTGGCTGCACCTCGGCGACTACCTCTACGAGTACGCCTCCGGCGCGTACGTGACGCGCGGCACGGTCGTCCGGCCGCACCGGCCGGCCCACGAGATCGTCACGCTCGCCGACTACCGCGTCCGGCACGGCCACCACAAGACCGACCCGGACCTCCAGGCCCTGCACGCGGGGGCGCCGGTGGTGGCGATCTGGGACGACCACGAGTTCGCCGACAACGCCTGGTCCGGCGGCGCGGTCAACCACACCGAGGGCGCCGAGGGCACCTGGGCCGACCGGCAGACGGCGGCCAAGCGTGCCTACTTCGAGTGGATGCCGGTCCGCCCGGCCATCGCCGGCACCACCTATCGGCGGCTGCGCTTCGGCAAGCTCGCCGATCTGTCGCTGCTGGACCTGCGTTCGTTCCGCTCCCAGCAGGCGGCCACCGGTTCCGGATCGGTCGACGACCCGGACCGCACGATCACCGGGCGGGCCCAACTCGACTGGCTGAAGGCCGGGTTGGCGTCCTCCGACACCACCTGGCGGCTGGTCGGCAACTCGGTGATGATCTCGCCGTTCGCGGTCGGCTCCCTCGCCGCCGACCTGCTCAAGCCGCTCGCGAAACTGCTCGGGCTCCCGCAGGAGGGCCTCGCCCTCAACACCGACCAGTGGGACGGCTACACCGACGACCGCCGCGAACTCCTCGCCCACCTGCGCGCGCACGCCATCCGCAACACCGTCTTCCTCACCGGCGACATCCACATGGCGTGGGCCAACGACGTGCCCGTGGACGCCGGGACGTATCCGCTGTCGGCGTCGGCGGCCACCGAGTTCGTGGTCACCTCGATCACCTCGGACAACCTCGACGACATCCTGAACGTCCCCGAGGGCGCCGTCTCCGCGGTCGCGGCGCCGGTGATCCGGGCGGCCAACCGACACGTCCACTGGATCGACACCGACCGCCACGGCTACGGCGTGCTGGACGTGACGGCGGCGCGGGCGCAGATGGACTACTACGCCCTGTCCGACCGCACCGACCCGAACGCCACCTCGTCCTGGGTCCGTTCCTACCGCACCCGGGCCAACACCCAGCGGGTGGAACGGGCTTACGACCCGGTGTAGGGAAAATAACCGGCCATGACCGAGGTGTCTTGTTATCGTCATACCGCCGGTGAGCCGTCTTCCTGACGGTTCACCACTTTTTCTGCGATTGGAGCGATATGGCCACCCCCCAAAGTGTCCTGACCAAGACCGCGGTCTTCGCCGCAGCCCTGGCTCTCGGCGGGCTCGCCGCCCCCTCGGCCCAGGCGGCCACCACCGCGTCACCGGCGTTCGTCAACCTGACGGTGCTGGACAAGAACGGCGCCCCGATATACGCCAAGCCCACCTCTTCGTCCACGCGTTACCGGGTGGAGCCGAAGAACACGGTGCTGCGGATCGCCTGCTCGACCACCAACACCCCCTCGGGGGCGCTCTGGTACCACATCTACGACTCGCAGCCGACCGCCTGGGTGTACTCCGGGCACTTCGTCTCGCTGGTCCACCCGCCCAAGGCGTGCTGACCAGGTAGCCGCGCGCTACAGCGTGTCGAGGAAGCCGAGCGCCACCCGCCAGGTGGCCTCGGCCGCCTCCTCGTCGTAGTCCGGCAGGTCCGGGTCGGTGTAGAGGTGCCCGGCGCCCGGGTACCGGTACACCTCGACGTCGGCGCCCGCCCGGCCGATCTGGAGGTACCAGGCGCTCAGCCAGTCGTCCGTCTCGAACGGGTCCGGCTCGGCCACGTGCAACTGGACCGGCAGCCCGTCCACCGACGCGGTCGCCGCGATGTCCGAGGTGCCGTGCAGAAGCAGCAGACCGCGCGCCTTCTCGTCGCCCAGGGCGAGGGTCTGCGCGACGGAGGCGCCGAGCGAGAACCCGGCGTACACCAGGCCCCGGTCCGAGTAGGGCGCGGCGGCCAGCACGGCCCGCTTGAGCAGCTCGTCCTTGCCGACCCCGGCGTTGAACTCCATGCCCTCCTCGACCGTGTCGAAGGTGCGTCCGTCGAACAGGTCCGGGGTCCACACCTCGTGCCCGGCGCCGCGCAGCCGCTCGGCGGCCTGCCGCACCGCCGGTCTGAGCCCGTAGGTCGAGTGGAAGAGCATGATGTTCATGACCCCATCGTGCCAGCCACCACTGACAACGCCCCCGCGTGCCCGACCGCGCGGGCGGGCCCGTACCCGGATCGCGTCCGACGTCACATGTTCATGAGCGCCCGGAGCCGGTTACGTTCCCTGGCATGGAGAACGTACTCCGCCCGCTGATCGTGATAGGCGGCTCCGTCGTCCTGACACTGATCATCGGCTGGGCCACCGACCTGTTGTTGCGCAAAGCCGACGCCCGGCACGGCGAGACCCCGCTGTGGGATCTGCTGCGCCGCGCCCGCGTCCCCTATCAACTGGTGCTCTGCACGGCCCTGTTGAGAGGTTCCTACGATCTGGCCCGGCTGGTGCACGCGCACCGGGTCGCCGTCGGCCGGGCCCTGACCCTGGTGCTGATCGGCTCGGCGGCCTGGCTGGTGGTGCGGATCGCCGCAGCCGTCGTGGAGACGACGTACAGCCGGTACGCGCGCGCCCATCACGACGCCGCCCGGGTGCGCCGGGTGCGGACCCAGGTGTCGTTGATCATGCGGGTGGTGACCGCGATCGTCGGCGTGGTGGCGGTGTCGTCGATGCTGCTGACGTTCCCGGAGATGCGCGCGGCCGGTGCCTCGCTGCTGGCCTCGGCGGGGGTGCTGGGCATCGTCGCCGGTGTCGCGGCACAGTCCACGCTGAGCAATCTCTTCGCGGGACTACAGATCGCCTTCGGCGACATGGTGCGGCTCGGCGACACCGTGGTGGTGGACGGCGAGTGGGGCACCGTCGAGGAGATCACCCTGACCTTCCTGACGGTCAGGACCTGGGACGAACGCCGGATCACCATGCCGGTGTCGTACTTCACCTCGAAGCCGTTCGAGAACTGGTCGCGCGGCAGCGCCCAGATGACCGGCATCGTCTACTGGCACCTCGACCACTCGGCGCCCCTCGACCTGATGCGGGAGCGGCTGCGGGACATCCTGCGCCAGTGCGCGGCCTGGGACGGCCGGGCGTGCGGGCTGGTCGTGACGGACTCGACGCCCAACACCATCCAGGTGCGGGCGCTGGTGACGGCGAAGGACGCCGACGACATCTGGACGGTCCGCGTCACGGTCCGCGAACAGATGCTCACCTGGCTCACCACCACCCACCCCTACGCCCTCCCCCGCGTCAACACGGCAGAGGCGCTCCTACCCCCCACGGACACCCCGTCAGAAACCCCACCAGAAACCCCACCCTCCCCACGCCGAGCCCACGAAACCCCTAGAACAACCCGGGGCTGACCCCCATCCCTCAACCCCGGCCCCCTGCACCGCCGTTCGCTCAGCTCCCCAGAAGGCGAACGGCGGTGCAGCCACGGGACTGGAAACGGGTGGTGCGGGGGCGGGGCAGAAACTCACCGCAGACTGCGCACGTCGAGATGCCGAAGCACGCGGTCCACGATCTCCGGATCGGCCCCCGGCTCACTCCGCGCCGCCAACACCTCGTGCCGAGCCGCGCTCATCATCTCGCCCTGAATCCGCCGCACCCGCTTCAGCCGCCGCACCCGCTGCTCATGCGCCTCCCGGCGCTCCTCCTCGCCCATGTCGGGGCTGATCCGCACCCCGATGTCGAAGGCGCGCCGCAGCATCTGCTCGGAGAGTTCCTCCGGGAGTTCCTCGACGGCCTCGATCTCCTTGAGCCGGGCCTTCGCTGCCTTCGCCGCCCGCACCGCCAACTCCCGCTCGAACGCCTGCTCGCGCTCGGTGTCGGCCCGTACGTCCAGCCGTTTCACCAGCCACGGCAACGTCAGTCCCTGGAGCACCAGCGTCGCCATGATCACGCCGAACGCGATGAACACGATCTCGTCCCGGTCGGGGAACCCGGAGCCGTCGTCGACGGTGAGCGGGATCGCCAGCGCCAGCGCGACCGACGCCACGCCCCGCATCCCCGCCCACCACATGACGACGGTCTCCCGCCAGGTCATCGGGATCTCCTCGTCGACGTCCCGCTTCGCGTGCAGCCGTTTCGTCAGCCAGGTCGCCGGCAGCAGCCACACCAGCCTCACCAGCACCACCACCCCCACGACGGCCGCCGCCCAGCCGAGCATCTCGCCCCACCGTCCGGACGCCGTGCGCAGCGCGTTGTGCAGTTCGAGCCCGATCAGCCCGAACGCGACGCCGGTGACGAGGGTGTCGACGATGTCCCAGAACGTGTGTCCGGCCAGCCGCGTCATGACGTCGTCGGCGTCGGTGGCGTACTCGGCGAGGAACAGCGCGGTGGTGAGCACGGCGAGCACGCCGGAGCCGTGCAGTTCCTCGGCGAGGACGTAGGAGACGTACGGGACCAGGAGGGTCAGGCCGATCTGGAGGGTCGCGTCGTCGAGCAGGTTCATCAGCTTGTTCGCGCCCCACCCCAGGGCGAGCCCGACGGCGACGGCGACGACGGCGGAGAGCACCAGCGCGAACGCCGCCTCCCCGACCCCGAACGATCCACTGACGGCGGCGGCAATGGCCACGTGGTAGAGGACGATCGCCGTCACGTCGTTGAACAGGCCCTCGCCCTCCAGGATGGACACCAGTCGGCGCGGCAGTCCGAGCTGCCCGGCGACGGCGGTCGCGGCGACCGGGTCGGGCGGCGCGACCAGCGCGCCGAGCGCGACGGCGGCGGCGACCGGCAGCCCCGGCACGATCGCGTGCGCGACGAGGGCGACGCACAGGGTGGTGACGAACACCAGCGCGACGGCGAGCAGGAAGATCGGCCGGAGGTTTGCCGTGAACTGCCGCCAGGACGTCCGCCGCACGGCCGCGTAGAGCAGCGGCGGCAACAGCGCGGGCAGGATCAGTCCGGGCGGGATGTCGACATTGGGGACGAAGTCCAGGACCGCGAGGACGATCCCGAGAAGCGTCATCAGCACCGGCGAGGGCAGCCCGAACCGGTCACCCACGGGGACACTGATCAGGGCCCCGAGCAACAACACGAACAACAGGGCCAGCTGGTCCACGGTCAGCGCTCCGGCAAGATCGACGAACGGACGGCAGAGCCAAGAGTGCCACGCCGTCGGCAGGCCGGAGGCTTCCGGGGTGCCGGGTTACAGAGCGCGCCGCATGGGCCGGTGCGGGATGCCCGCCTCCGGGTACTCGGCTCCGTACGCCACGTATCCGAGCCGCTCGTAGAAGCCGAGCGCCCGCGTCTGCGCGTGCAGGTCGACGGCGGTGAGCCCACGCGCGCGTGCCGCGTCCTCGATGGCCCGCACCAGCGCCACCCCGACGCCGAGCCCGCGCGCCTGCCGGGTCACCGCGAGCCGCCCCAGCACCCCGAGGGACAGGTCACCGCCGGTCCGCGCGGCCGCCTCGGGCCCGCACAGCAGCCGCCCGGTACCGAGCGCCGCCCCGTCCTCCCGCACCGCCAGCACATGCACGGCAACGGCGTCGAGGTCGTCGTACTCAAGGTCCTCCGGCACGCCCTGCTCGACGACGAAGACCTCCTTGCGCACCGCGAAGCAGGCCTCCCGGTCGGCGAGATCCTCGGCGACCCGCACGGTGCAGGCCGGCCCGCTCACCCGTAGGTCTCCTCGCGGACCCGGTCCAGGGCCTCCTGGAGGTCGGCCGGGTAGTCGCTGGCGAACTCCACCCACTCGCCGTCCCCGGGGTGCTCGAAGCCGAGCCGGACGGCGTGCAGCCACTGCCGGGTCAGCCCGAGCCGCTTGGAGAGCGTCGGGTCGGCGCCGTAGGTGAGGTCGCCGACGCAGGGGTGGCGGTGGGCGGACATGTGAACGCGGATCTGGTGGGTGCGCCCGGTCTCCAGCTTCACGTCCAGGAGCGAGGCCGCGCGGAACGCCTCGATCAGGTCGTAGTGCGTCACGGAGGGCTTGCCCTCGGCGGTGACGGCCCACTTGTAGTCGTGCTGGGGGTGACGGCCGACGGGCGCGTCGATGGTGCCGCTGGTCGGGTCGGGGTGGCCCTGGACGAGCGTGTGGTAGCGCTTGTCGACCGTGCGCTCCTTGAACTGGCGCTTGAGCGAGGTGTACGCGCGCTCCGACTTCGCCACCACCATCAGGCCGGACGTGCCGACGTCGAGCCGGTGCACGATGCCCTGGCGCTCGGCCGCGCCCGAGGTGGAGATGCGGTAACCGGCCGCCGCGAGGCCGCCGATGACGGTGGTGCCGCTCCAGCCGGGCGAGGGGTGCGCGGCGACGCCGACGGGCTTCACGATGACAACGACGTCGTCGTCGTCGTGGATGATCTCCATGCCCTCGACGGGCTCGGCGACGATCTGCACGGGCGCGGGCGCCTGCGGCATCTCGACCTCCAACCAGGCGCCGCCGTGGACCCGCTCGGACTTGCCGACCACCGAGCCGTCGACCTGCACCTTGCCCGCCCCGGCCAGCTCGGCCGCCTTGGTACGGGAGAAGCCGAACATCCGGGAGATGGCGGCGTCGACACGCTCGCCCTCCAGGCCGTCGGGCACGGGCAGGCTGCGGATCTCGGGAATCGTGCTCACCCGTCGAGTATGCCGGACGGGCCCGACACTCCCGACCGCCCGCCCTTCGCCTGTGGACAACTCAGCTCGCGGACGGTCGGCGCCTGTGGACAGACAGTCCTCTCGGCCGGGCAGGTCAGTCCTTGTGGACGGTCCCGTCCGGGTCCAGGCCCCGGAAGGAGAGCAGCACGATCAGGATGCCGCCGCAGACGATCGCCGAGTCGGCGAGGTTGAAGACCGCGAAGCCCTTGGGAGCGATGAAGTCGACGACCGCGCCCTCGAAGACGCCCGGTGAGCGGAAGATCCGGTCGGTGAGGTTGCCGAGCGCACCGCCGAGCAGCAGGCCGAGGGCGATCGCCCAGGGCAGGCTGTAGAGCTTGCGGGCGAGCCGGGCGATCACCAGGATGACCGTCGCCGCGATGATCGTGAAGATCACGGTGAAGGCCTCGCCGATGCCGAAGGCGGCACCCGCGTTGCGGATCGCCTCGAACCGCAGCCAGTCCCCGATGACGTCGATCGGCGCGTGATGCTCCAGCTTCGCGACCACGACCATCTTGCTGCTCAGGTCGAGGGCGTAGGCGAAGGCGGCGACCGCGAACAGCAGGCCGATACGGCGCTTGCCCCGCGGCCGCTCGGCGGACTGCTCCGCCTCGGCCTGCGTCGCCTCTGGGATGTCCGGCGTACCGATGATGCGCTCCGCCTCTGCCACGTGAGTCCCTCGACCTAGGTACCTGACTGAGGACGAGGGTACGACACGCCGCCCCGGGGGTTCAGTACCGGCGTTCCTGCTTCTGCTTGCACTCGACGCAGAGGGTGGCCCGGGGGAACGCCTGCATCCGCGCCTTGCCGATCGGGTTGCCGCAGTTCTCGCACAGGCCGTAGGTGCCCGCGTCGAGCCGCTGGAGGGCGTGCTCGGTCTGGAGGAGCGTCTCGCGCGCGTTGGCGGCCAACGACAGTTCGTGCTCGCGGGTGATGTTCTTGGTGCCGGTGTCCGCGTCGTCGTCGCCCGCTCCACCCCCGGAGTCACGCATCAGCCCGGCGAGGGCCTCCTCGGAGGACGCGATCTCGGCGCGCAGCCGTGCCCCCTCGGAGAGCAGCCCGGTGCGCGCCTCCTCGACCTCCGCCGGGGTCCAGGGGTCCTCGCCCGGACGGACCGCGAGTTCGCCGGGCTCCGCCGCGACCGCTCGCGCCTTGGGGACGGCCCGCTGTGCCGTCGTGGCCGTCCCGGCCGTTCCAGGGGTCTTCTTCGCAACCACTGTCGTGGCTCCCGTCTGCTTCGCGGCCCGCGCCGCGCCCGCCTTCTTGGCCGTGCTCTTCTTCGCGGCCGCCTTCTTGGCGACCGGTCCCGCCGCGCCCGCCTCGTGGGCGCCCGCCTGGTCGGCGCTCGCCTTCTTGGCGGCCGTTTCCTTCCCCGCCGTCTTCTTCGCCGCTGTCTTCTTCCCCGCAGCGGCCTTCTTCACGGCCTGTGCCGCAGGGGCCGCCGCCTTCTCACCGGCAGCCTTCTTGGCGGCGGTTTTCCTGACAGCGGTCTTCTTGGCCGCGGTCTTCTTGGCCGCGGTCTTCGCCGTCGTGGCCTTCTTGGTCGCGGCCTTCTTGGTCGTGGTCTTCTTCGCGGTGGACTTCTTGGCGGCGGTTTCCCCGCCTCCGTCCGGCACTCCCCCGGGCTCCGCTGCCGGGCTCTCCTCACCCTCGTCGTGGTCGGTCGTGCGGACCGCGGCTTTCCTGGCTGCCGTCTTCTTCGCCATCATGGCCGCGGCCCCTTCACATATTGTGATCTTGCACGCGAATCGTGCTGGGACGATAAATCGACTTCAGCCCCGCGGCAACGGCGCCGCCGCCCGATTCGCCGGGCCCGCACCGACCGCTCGGCGAGCCCTCATCCGTTGTGCCCAGCTCCCCGCCGGGTAATCCGCACAGCGGGACGTCCCGGAATCCACACACGCGCCCCGATCCATTCGGGTCATCCGCCCCGCACCCCCGCCCCGCTCCCGAGCCCGCTCCCGAGCCCGCTCCCGAGCCCTCCCCTGGGCCCTCTCCCGGGGCCCGGGAAAACCGGTCGGCCGCTGTCCGTGCGGCGCCGTACACTGGGCGGAGCGAGCAGCATGGATGGGGACGAGTAGCGGCGTACGCAGCCCAGAGCGACCCGGGGACGGTGGAAGCCCGGGGGCCCGCGCGACGCGAAGATCACCCCGGAGCCGCCGGAGGAACGCCCGGATCGGGCCAGTAGAACCGGCATCGCGACCCCAATGAGGGGGCTCACCGGCGCACGACCCGTGCCGGAGGGCCAAGGAGGGTGGTACCGCGGGAGCGCGCCGAGGTCGGCGCAGAAGGACACAGCTCTCGTCCCTCCGGACGGAAGGCAGCAAGTCCGCCGGAGGAAGCCCGCTGATGACAACGCCCACGTACCGCCAGGTGCCCGCCCAGGTCGACCTGCCCGCGCTGGAGCACGCCGTGCTCGATTTCTGGCGTGAGCAGAAGATCTTCGCCAAGAGCCTGGAGCAGTCCCAGGGCCGCCCCGAATGGGTGTTCTACGAGGGTCCGCCCACCGCCAACGGCATGCCCGGTGCCCACCACATCGAGGCCCGCGTCTTCAAGGACGTCTTCCCCCGCTTCCGCACCATGCGCGGCCACCACGTGGCCCGCAAGGCGGGCTGGGACTGCCACGGCCTGCCGGTCGAGCTGGCGGTGGAGAAGGAGCTGGGCTTCTCCGGCAAGAAGGACATCGAGGCGTACGGCATCGCCGAGTTCAACGACCGGTGCCGGGCGTCCGTGCTGCGGCACACCGACGCCTTCTCCGCGCTGACGACCCGCATGGGCTACTGGGTCGACCTCGACGAGGCGTACGTCACGATGGAGCCCGAGTACATCGAGTCCGTCTGGTGGTCGCTGAAGGAGATCTTCTCCAAGGGCCTGCTGGTCCAGGACCACCGCGTCGCCCCCTGGTGCCCCCGCTGCGGCACCGGCCTGTCCGACCACGAGCTGGCCCAGGGCTACGAGACGGTCGTCGACCCGTCCGTGTACGTCCGTTTCCCGCTCACCTCGGGACCGCTGGCCGGCGAGGCCGCCCTCGTGGTGTGGACGACGACCCCGTGGACGCTGCTCTCCAACACGGCCGTGGCCGCCCACCCCGACGTCACCTATGTCGTCGCGACCGACGGCGAGGACAAGCTCGTCGTCGCCGAACCCCTCCTGGCCAAGGCGCTCGGCGAGGGCTGGGAGAGCACCGGACAGACCTTTACCGGCGCCGAGATGGAACGCTGGACGTACCAACGGCCGTTCGAGCTGGTGGAGTTCCCGGCTCCGGCGCACTACATCGTCAACGCCGAGTACGTCACCACCGAGGACGGCACGGGTCTGGTCCACCAGTCCCCCGCCTTCGGTGAGGAGGACCTCAAGGTCTGCCGCGCCTACGGCCTGCCCGTCGTCAACCCGGTCCGTCCGGACGGCACGTTCGAGGACGAGATCCCCCTCGTGGGCGGCGTCTTCTTCAAGAAGGCCGACGAACGGATCACCGAGGACCTCGCCTCGCGCGGCCTGCTCGTCAAGCACCTGCCGTACGAGCACAGTTACCCGCACTGCTGGCGCTGCCACACCGCGCTGCTCTACTACGCGCAGCCCTCCTGGTACATCCGCACCACCGCCGTCAAGGACCGTCTCCTCGAAGAGAACGAGAAGACCAA
>NZ_JBIVVA010000017.1:0-148426 GCF_044757465.1 Streptomyces sp. NPDC091279
GGGTGGGCGGGGGGGGGTGGGCGGGGGGGGGTGGCCCCCCCCGCCGGTGGCAATACCGGCGTTGCAAAACGGGGGTTCAAAAACAGGGGTTGGGGGGGGGGGGGGGGGGCCCCGGGGGGGGGCGCCCCCCCGCCCCGCACCCCACCGCACCACCCCCGCACCACAGGTCACCCCTTGTTGGCCAACACCCGTTGGCCTACGCTCGTAGGCATGACCGAGAGCACCGCCTCACCCCATACCGCGCAGAGCGCCACCCACCGCACCCCGCCCGGCGCCGCACCCGGCGCCGCACCCGGCGAGGCTCCCCGGCGGCGGTCCGAGGGGACTCGGGACGCGATTCTGGTCGCCGCTCGGGAACGGTTCGCCGCTGATGGGTATGAGCGGGCCACGATTCGGGCCATCGCCAAGGACGCGCGGATCGACCCGTCGATGGTGATGCGTTACTACGGCAGCAAGGAGGGGCTCTTCCTCGCCGCCATCACCGTGGATCTGCGGTTGCCCGACCTCGGGGCGCTGCCTCGGGGGCACGTCGGCGAGGTGCTGGTGTCGCACCTGTTCCGGCTCTGGGAGGGCGGCGAGGTGTTCACGGCGATGCTGCGGGTGGCGACGGCGGGTCCGGCCGGGGCGGAGCGGATGCATGAGACGTTCCGGGACCAGTTGCTGCCGGAGATGCGGAAGGCGTGTCCGGACCCGGAGCAGGCACACACCCGGGCCGCGCTGGTCGCGTCGCAACTGCTGGGCTTCGCGCTGACCCGTTATGTGCTGCGGCTGCCCGAGGCCGTGGAACTGACCCGCGAGGAGGTCGTGGCGTGGCTCGGGCCCACCGTGCAGCGGTATCTCACCGCGCCGAGCCCCTGAACGAGCATGCCGAAGGGCGCCGCCTCACGATCGACTGCGAACGGGGCGGCGCCCTCGGGAAGAAGGGGAGCCGGGCCGGTCAGTGAACCGGCCTCGGGGAACCGACGGTCAGGCCTTCGCCTTGGTGACCGACTTCGTCGCCGTCGGCTTGTGCACGCGGATCGTGGACTTGTCCAGGACCAGCACCAGGCCCGCGATGATCGCGAACAGCGCGAGCGGGGCAACCACGTAGAGGCCCACGGTGTCGAAGGCACTCAGACCCGGGCCGGGGTCGTCGCCGTCGTCACGCGTCAGCGCGAGCGCGGGGGACGACATCAGCAGCATCATCAGCGTCGTGCCGGCGACCAGGGCGCCGGCGCGCAGGGCGTTCTTGTTGTCCACGGTGACAAAAGTATCGAACGCCGATCAGGGGCGCTCGCCCGGGGGTGCCGTACGGGGCCGGCGGGCCGGATGCCGTACGGGCACGGGGCCCTTACCAGCCTTGCCCCTCAAGGGTTTCCGGATCTCCCTTAAGGGTCTCCCTCAAGGGTTTCCGGGTCTCCCTTAAGGGACTACGGGTCTCTCTCGGCCCCCGGCACCCCGGCCCCTACGGGACGGGCCCTACGGGCTCTGCTGGGGACCCTCCGTGTCCCGTCGTAGGACTTCGAGCAGGGCGTGCAGGCGCGGGGACGCCGCCAGGGCTTCCAGGGTGGTCGGGTGGGCGGCCGGGTCGGCGATGGGGAGGCGCCAGTTGGGGTACTGGTCCCAGGTGCCGGGGAGGTTCTGCGGGCGCCGGTCGCCGATGGCGTCGGGGAGCCAGACGCCGACCAGCCGGGCCGGGGTGCGCAGCAGGAACCGGTGGAGGGCCTGGACCTCGGCCTCCTCAGAGGTCGGCCCGTGTCCGCCGCCGGTGCCGGGCAGCAGCCCGAGCCGGGCGAGGACGCCGAGCCACTCCCCCGTGTCACCGGCCGCCTCGGCACGTTCGTCGGCGAGGGGGCGGGTCGTCAGGCCGAGCCGGTCGCGGAGTTCGACGTGGGCGCCGGTGAGGCGGGCGGCGGTGGGCGGGAGGTCGTGGGTGGTGACGGTGGCGAGGCAGTCGGCGCGCCAGGACTCGGGCGGCAGCGGTCGCCCGTCGCCGTCCCAGTCGCGTTCGAACCAGAGGACGGAGGTGCCGAGCACGCCGCGTTCACGCAGCCGTTCGCGGACGCCGGGTTCAACGGTGCCGAGGTCCTCGCCGATGACGAAGGCACCGGCGCGGGTGGCTTCCAGGACCAGGACGGCGAGCATGGCCTCGGCGTCGTAGCGGACGTAGGTGCCCTCGGTGGGCGGATGTCCCTGGGGCACCCACCAGAGGCGGAACAGGCCCATCACATGGTCGATGCGCAGCGCACCGGCGGAGCGGAACAGGGCGCGCAGCAGGCGTCGGTAGGGGGCGTACCCGGCGGCGGCGAGGCGGTCGGGGCGCCACGGGGGCAACCCCCAGTCCTGGCCGAGGGAGTTGAAGGCGTCCGGGGGTGCGCCGACCGACATCCCGGCGGCGAAGCAGTCCTGTTGGGCCCAGGTGTCGGCGCCGGTGGGATGGACGCCGACGGCGAGGTCGTGGACGATCCCGACCGGCATGCCCGCGTCGCGTGCGACCCGCTGGGCGGCGGTGAGTTGGGCGTCGGTGAGCCAGGCGAGGCGGCAGTGGAAGTCGACGCGGTCCATCACCTCACGGCGTGCGCGGGCGGTCTCGGCGGACCGTGGGTCGCGCAGTGCGGTGGGCCAGCGGCTCCAGTCGGGGCCGTGCACCTCGGCGAGGGCGTTCCAGGTGGCGTGGTCCTCCAGCGCTTGGCCCTGTTCGGAGAGGAAGTCGGCGTAGGCGGCGCGGCGGCCGGGGCCGAGGGGGACCTCGCGGACCAGTTCGAGGGCCTCGCGCTTGAGCGCCCAGACCGCGTCCCGGTCGATCAACTCGCCCTTGTCCAGGACGGATTCGCGCAGTCGGTCGGCGCGGGCGAGGAGGGCACGGACGCGGTCGGGGTCGTCGACGTAGGCGTACTCGGGGATGTCCTGGACGCGGAGGTAGACGGGGTCGGGGAAGCGCCGGGAGGAGGGGCGGTAGGGGGACGGGTCGGTGGGGGCGCCGGGCACGGCCGCGTGCAGGGGGTTGACCTGGAGGAATCCCGAGCCGAGCGATCGGCCTGCCCAGTCGGCGAGTTCGGCGAGGTCACCGAGGTCGCCCATGCCCCAGGAACGGGTGGACAGGAGCGAGTACAGCTGGACGAGGAGGCCGTGGGAGCGGGCGGTGGGGGTGGGCAACCGGGCCGGGGCGACGATGAGTTGGGCGTCGGCAATCCGGCCGTCGGGTGCGGTGGCGGTCAACTGGTGGACGCCGGGCGGCAGTTCGTCGAGGGAGCCGACCGACCCGCCTGAACCGCCGGAGCTGTCGGCGCCGTTGAGGGTGTGGGTCGTGCCGTCCTCGGTCTCGACGCGGAGGCGGGCGCCCGGGGGGAGGGTGGGGGGTGCGGCGCCGGTCCAGTGGACGACGGTGGGCGGCAGCAGCCGTCGTTCGCGCTCCTGCCGGCCGGTGGCGAGGGCGGCGGCGGTGGCGGCCGGGGTGCTCGCGTCGATGTCGAGGGCGGCGAGGGCGAGGGTGACGGCGGTGGCGGAGGCCGGGACCGAGCGGTCCGGGGAGGGGCTGTAGGAGGTGGCCACGCCGTGCAGCTCGGCGAGCCGGGTGAGGTCCTCGGAGAGCGGCTCGGCCGGCCCCTGCCCCGTCACTACGGCCTCGCGTCGGCCGGTTCAGGGACCGCGGACTCGCTGGTCAGGGGGGCGGCGTCGGCGAGCGGGGGTTCGCTGGTGAGGGGCTCGGCGTCGGGCAGCGGGGGTTCGCTGGTGAGGGGGGCCTCGGAGCTGGCGCTCTCCGCGCTGAAGATGTACAGCGCTTCGAGGTCGGGGTCGGCGAGCGCCGCGTGTTTGGAGAGGGCCGGGAGCAGAAGGTGTGCCGGTGCGGCCACGGGGGGCCTCCTTGTCGAGTACGGCGAGCAGGCTTCGGGTACCCGCAGCCCTACCCCGTGAGCGCCAGAGCAGGCGTATCGGGCGGGAGAACGTGCCTCTCCTCACATTCTGCCCCGCCCCACCTCCCCCAGATTGCGACAGGCGACACATATCGGCCACCCACGCCGCGTGTCACCCCGGATGACTGTTCACTCAGTACATGTACCCGGTGCATAGTGGCTCCATGAGCACCCGCCACATCCTTCTGGGGCTGCTCGCCTCGGGGCCGAGCCATGGCTACGACCTGAAGCGACGGCACGACGAACGGTTCCCGCAGGCCCGCCCGCTGGCGTACGGGCAGGTGTATACGACGTTGCAGCGGCTGGTCCGGGACGGGCTGGCCGAGGTCGACGGCACCGAGAACCCGAGCGGGGCCGGCGGACCCGAGCGGACGACGTACCGCTCGACCGACGACGGCGCCCGTGAACTGGCCCGGTGGGCCGGGGAGATCGCGCCGCCGGCGCCGTTCGTGACGAACGAGATCTTCGCCAAGGTCGTCGTCGCGATCCTGTCCGGCGCGGACCCGGCCGCCTATCTGCACGACCAGCAGGCCGCGCACAAGGAGCGGATGCGGGAGCTGACGGCGGTGAAGACGGCCGAGGGCGCCGATCTCGCGACCGTGCTCTCGGCCGACTACGCCCTCACCCACCTCGACGCCGATCTCCGCTGGATGACCACCACCGGAGCCCGGCTCACCACCCTGACCTCGGAGGTCGCGTCCACATGAGCAATCCCCCACGTCCCACCGGCACCCCACCCCTGCTCACCGCCCGTGACCTGGTCAAGGCGCACGGCAGGACCGAGGCCCTGCGCGGCGCCTCGGTCGATCTGGCCCCCGGCGAGATCCTCGCGGTGACGGGTTCCAGCGGCAGCGGGAAATCGACGTTGCTGCACTGTCTCGCCGGGATCGTCCGGCCGGACGCGGGCGAGGTGACGTATGCCGGGGAGCGCCTGGCCGGGCTGCCCGAACGGCGGCTGAGCGCGTTGCGGCGGACGGAGTTCGGGGTGGTGTTCCAATTCGGCCAGCTGATACCGGAGTTGACGGCGGTGGACAACGTCGCGTTGCCGTTGCTGCTCGGCGGCATCGCGCGGCCCGAGGCGCGGGAGCGGGCCGGGGAGTGGCTGGAGCGGTTCGGGGCGGCGGGGCAAGCGGAGCTGCGGCCCGGGGAGTTGAGCGGCGGCCAGGCTCAACGGGTCGCGCTGGCACGGGCGTTGGTGACCGGCCCGAAGGTGGTCTTCGCGGACGAGCCGACGGGGGCGTTGGACTCGCTGGCGACCGAGCAGGTGATGACGGCGCTGGTCCGTACGGCCCGTTCGCGGGGTGTCGCGGTGCTGCTGATCACGCACGACGCGCAGGTCGCGGCGTACGCGGACCGTGAGGTGCGGCTGGCCGACGGGGCCGTGGCACCGCTGGGGGTGAGCGCGTGAGGACCGAACTGCGGCTCGCCCGGCAGCTGACCAGGGGCGCGGGGCGGCGGGAAGGGGCACGGTTCGCGCTGATGGCGCTCGGGGCGGCGCTCGCGACCGGGTTCGCTCTGGTCGCCGTCGCGCTGGCGTCGTTGCGGAGCGGGCAGTTCCGGGTGTCCGTGGGCAACGGGCTGCTGGACACGCCGGGGGTGCGGGACGGCGTGATCGTGGCGCTGCTTCTGCTGCTCGTGCCGGTGCTGGGCTTTCTCGGGCAGTGCACCCGGATCGGGGCCGTGCAGCGGGAACGGCGGTTCGCGGGGCTGCGGTTGGCCGGGGCGACGCCGGGGCAGGTGCGCGGGATCGCCGCCCTGGAGACCGGCCTCGCCTGTCTGGTGGGCGGGGCGGTGACCACCGTGGTCGCGGTGCTGGTGCTGGTGCGGGCGTGGTCGGCGCCGAACGCGTTCACGTGGGCCGGGGTGGCGCTGGTCGCCGTGGCGGTGCCGGTGCTGGGGGCGCTCGCGGGGGCGGGGGCGATGCACCGGGTGGTGGCGTCGCCGCTGGGTCTGGTGCGCCGGGTGCGGCCGGGCGGCGGTCGGCGGGCCGGGCTGGTGTGCGCGGCCGGGGTGCTGCTGGTGGCGGTGGTGCCGCTGGCCGGTGCCGTGACCACCGCGCGGGGCTCGGCGGCGCTGCCGTTGCTGGTGTTCGGGCCGGTCCTCGCGGTCGGCGCGGGGGCGGTGGGGTTGTCGGGGGCGGTGGCCGGGCTCGTCGGGCGGCGGCTGGCGGTGCGGGCGCGGACGGCGGCGACGCTGATCGCGGCGGAACGGCTGCGGGACGACCCGTGGGCGGCGGCCCGCAGCCACGCGGCGGTGCTCCTGGTGACCGTCGCCGGGGCGGGCTTCGTCGGCATCCGCGGCACCCTCGTCGCCACGCTGGACGCGATGGGGTGGCACACGGCCGAGGAACGTTCGTTCTACGTCACCGGCCTCGATGTCACCGCCTTCGCGATCGTGGTCGCCCTCGGCGTCACGCTGGCCGGGCTCGCCGTGGGCACCGCCGAGTCGGTCGCGAACCGGCGTCGGGGCCTGGCAGCCCAGCACGCGGCCGGGGTGGAACGGGCGGTGCTGGGCCGGGCGCTGCTGCTGGAGACGGCGTTGCCGCTGGCGCCCGCCCTGCTGCTGGCCGGGGTCGGCGGCACGGCGGTCGGCGTCTGGTACGACCTGCTCGCCGGTCCCGCCGGGACCACGGCGACGCCGTACCCGGGGCTGCTGGTGCCGCTCGGCGTCTACGCCCTGTGCCTTGCGGCCGCCGCCACCGCCCTGCCCCGGCTGCGCCGCTCGGTGCGCCCGACGGAGTTGCGGTACGCGTAGCCGACGGCACGGCAGGGCGCGTCCGGCGGACGGTCACCGGGTGAACACGGGCCGCTGCGGACCCGTTGGCCCACTGTGAAGCCGTAGATCTGCGGTGATGCGGTGGCCGGAGCCCCGGCCCGTACGGGGACGACCGGTGGGACCCCTACGGGCCGGACCGATCAGCTCCCCCTACGGGTACGGGGCGTCCCTTACGGGGGCGGGGGTGTGCGAAGGCCCGGATGTCAGGCGGAGATGCCGTCGATCCGGGCCAGAGCGTCGTCGGCGCCGTACGGCTGCAAGTAGGGCAGCCAGCGCGGGTCCCGGTGGCCGGTGCCGATGATGCGCCAGGCCAGACCGGTGGGCGGGGCGGGTTTGTGCCGCAGCCGCCAGCCGATCTCGAAGAGATGCCGGTCGGCCTTGGTGTGGTTGCAGCGGCGGCAGGACGCCACCACGTTCTCCCAGGCGTGCTGTCCCCCGCGGCTGCGCGGGATGACGTGGTCGACGCTGGTCGCGACGCCACCGCAGTACATGCACCGGCCGCCGTCCCGCGCGAACAGCGCGCGGCGGGTGAGGGGTACGGGTCCCCGGTAGGGAACCCGCACGAAGCGCTTGAGCCGGACCACGCTCGGGGCGGGGACCGTGACCGTCGCGCTGTGCATAAAGGCGCCGGACTCCTCCAGAGACACGGCCTTGTTCTCCAGAACGAGGACCAGCGCGCGACGGAGCGGTACGACGCCGAGTGGCTCGTACGACGCGTTGAGGACCAGGACATGCGGCACGGATGCCTCCTTGGGCGTCGGCGACGCGTGGCTCGCGCCGGGACGATCTGCGTTCAGTCTCCCCTCATGCCTGGTGGAAGCGCCACCATCTGCCGGTAACGGGCTGGGAGTGTTTTCGACCACACCCGGCACGTCCGCAGGAGCAGGGGCCGCGCAGCCGCAGGTGAGCACAGTCTCCCCGCAGGGAGTCCGTCGGGTCCCCACACAATGCCCCGTTAGTGTGGTGCACCTGCCCGCCGGTGACCTTTCCGTGACCTAGCTGATCGACCTGATCGCCGACCGGTGGGCACAGCAGCACCTGGAGGTACCTGCCGTGTCCATGTCCGCCGTCCTGCTGGCCGCCGCGTCGCCGTCGCCGTCCCCCTCGGGCTCGACGTCGCCCGCGGTGCCCACCCTCAAGGGCGCCCAGGAGAGTGCGACCAACGCGGCCAGCTGGGTCCAGCAGAACTGGTCGACGTGGCTCGCGATCGGCCTGCGCGTGCTGCTGATCCTGGTGATCGCGGGCGTGCTGAGAATGGTGGTCAGGCGGGCGATCACCAAGCTCATCGAGCGGATGAACCGCACCGCGCAGGCCGTCGACGGCACGGCTCTGGGCGGCCTGCTGGTCAACGTGGAGCGGCGCCGCCAGCGTTCGCACGCGATCGGTTCGGTGCTGCGGTCGGTGGCGTCGTTCGTCATCATGGGCACCGCCGCGCTGATGGTGCTGGCGGCGTTCGAGATCAACCTCGCCCCGTTGCTGGCCTCGGCCGGTGTCGCGGGTGTCGCGATCGGTTTCGGCGCCCGCAACCTCGTCACGGACTTCCTCTCCGGCGTGTTCATGATCCTGGAGGACCAGTACGGCGTCGGCGACACCATCGACGCGGGCGTGGCCTCCGGCGAGGTGATCGAGGTCGGCCTGCGCGTCACGAAGCTGCGCGGCGACAACGGCGAGATCTGGTACGTCCGCAACGGCGAGGTCAAGCGCATCGGCAACCTCTCGCAGGGCTGGGCGACGGCCGGCGTCGACGTCACCGTCCGCGCCTCGGAGGACCTCGACAAGGTGCGCCGGACACTGAAGGACGTCGCCGAGCAGATGAGCAAGGAAGAGCCCTGGAACGAGCTGCTGTGGAGCCCGATCGAGGTGCTCGGCCTGGACAGCGTGCTGCTCGACTCGATGGTGGTCCGCATCACCGCGAAGACCATGCCGGGCAAGTCCCTGACCGTGGAACGCGAGCTGCGCTGGCGGATCAAGCGGGCCTTCGACGCGGCCGACATCCGCATCGTCGGCGGGGCCACGGCGCCGGTCGAGCAGAGCGAGGTGACGGACCCGACGGAGGCGGTCGCGGCCCCGTCCGTCTACGCCAACTCCGCCTCCGCGCAGCACCAGGCGGCCACCCCGATCACACCGTCGACCTCATCGAGCAGCCCCAACAGCATCAGCAGCAACAGCAACAGCAACACCGGCAAGTAACGCCCCCTGCGGCCCCGCAGGTCACGCCCGCCCCTGAGCCGACGGCCCACCCGTCGCCGCCTCGGGGGCGGTTGCCGTTTCGGCCTCGGGGCGGTCTCAGGGGCGGTCTCGGGGCCGCCTCGGGGGCGGTTTCCGTCGCCGTCTTGCGCTCCTTCGCACGCGATAGGAAACTTTCCTGACAGTGGCCATGCAGCGGCCCAACGGCGGGACAGCGCACCCCGGTCACGAGGAGGGGGCCCGGCCGCCGCCCCGTGGAGAGGCAGGTGTCGCCCCCGATGACAGGAACCGCCGGCCCGCCGGGCGCCCCGCACACTCCCGGCACCCCGCGTGTCCTGCGGGCCATGAACGACCGGGCCGCACTGGACCTGCTGCTGGCGCACGGGCCGTCCTCCCGCACCCGGATCGGGGAGTTGACCGGGCTCTCCAAGCCGACCGCCTCGCAGTTGCTGGCCCGCCTCGCGACCGCCGGGCTCGTGGTGGCGACCGGCACGAGCGAGGGCCGCCCCGGCCCCGGCGCCCAGCTCTACGAGGTCAACCCGGCCGCCGGATACGCCGCCGGACTCGACGTCTCCCCCGACCGCGTCCTCGCCGCCGTCGCCGACCTCACCGGCCGCACGGTCGGCCGTTTCACGCTGCCCACCTCAACTCGCCGCCCCGACCGGCCCGTTGTCCGGCAGGTGACCGACGCCCTCGACGGCGCCCTGGCGGCGGCCGGGCTGGCCAGGGCCGCGGTGCGCCGACTGGTCGTCGGCACGCCCGGCGCCTTCGACCCCACCACCGGACGGCTGCGCTACGCCCTGCACCTGCCCGGCTGGCACACCCCGGGCCTGCTCGCCGAGGTGGCCGCCGCGCTGCCGATGCCGGTGGAGTACGAGAACGACGTCAACCTCGTCGCCGTCGCGGAACAGCGGCTCGGGGCGGCACGGGGGCACGGCGATTTCGTGCTGCTGTGGAACGAGGCCGGCCTCGGCGGCGCCCTGGTGCTCGGCGGGCGACTGCACCGGGGGTGGACCGGGGGCGCGGGGGAGGTCGGGTTCCTGCCGGTGCCGGGGACGCCGTTGGTGCGGCAGGTGACGCGGGCGAACAGTGGCGGGTTCCAAGAGCTGGCCGGTGCGCAGGCGTTGCCCGGCCTCGCTCGTGAACTGGGCGTCCAGGACGTGCCGTCGGGCCCGTGTGCCGAGGCCGCCGCCCAACTGGTGGGCCGGGCAGCCGAGTCCGGCGCCGACGAGCCACACCGACGGTTCCTTGAGGCGTACGCGACGCGGCTGGCGACCGGTCTCGCCTCGCTGGTGTCGGTCCTCGACCCGGAACTCGTCGTGCTCAGCGGCGCCTGTCTGACGTCCGGCGGCGAACCTCTCCGGGCCCTGATCCAGGGCGAGTTGGCGGAGCTGGCCGCGTCACGTCCCCGGCTGGTCGTGGGCGAGGTGCCCGAACAGCCGGTGCTGCGGGGCGCGTTGGAGAGCGCGTTGGCGGCGACGCGGGACGAGGTCTTCGACACGTCGCGCTGAACCGGCGTTCGGCTGTCCCCGGGGTGTTCGTCCCTCTGGAGGCGTTCGGTTCCGGGGGCGCACTCGTTGAACGTGGCACACGCACGGCAGGAACCTCCGTACCCGCCGTATCCGCAAGGGCCCAGTGAAGGGTGGCAGTCCTTATGAAACTCACCGTGGTCGGCGGAGGGTCGACCTATACGCCCGAACTGGTCGACGGGTTCGCCCGGTTGCGGGACACGTTGCCCGTCGAGGAACTGGTGCTGGTCGATCCGGACGCCGGACGCCTGGAGCTGGTGGGCGGGCTGGCCCGGCGGATCTTCGCCCGGCAGGGCCACCCGGGCCGGATCGTGACGACGGCCGACCTGGATGCGGGCGTCGACGGCGCGGACGCGGTCCTGCTCCAACTGCGGGTCGGCGGGCAGGCGGCCAGGCAGCAGGACGAGACCTGGCCGCTGGAGTGCGGCTGCGTCGGCCAGGAGACCACCGGCGCGGGCGGGTTGGCCAAGGCGCTGCGCACGGTCCCGGTCGTCCTCGACATCGCCGAACGCGTCCGGCGCACCAACCCCGGCGCCTGGATCATCGACTTCACCAACCCGGTCGGCATCGTCACCCGGGCCCTGCTCCAGGCGGGCCATCGGGCGGTCGGGCTGTGCAACGTGGCGATCGGCCTCCAACGGAAGTTCGCGGCGCTGCTCGGGGTGGCCCCGGCCGAGGTCCACCTCGACCATGTGGGCCTCAACCACCTGACGTGGGAGACGGGAGTCCGCCTCGGCGGCCCGACCGGAAGGGACCTCCTCCCTCAACTCCTCTCCGACCACGGTGAGTTGATCGCCGCCGACCTCCGCCTCCCCCACCCCCTCCTCAACCGCCTTGGCGTGGTGCCCTCTTACTACCTCCGCTACTACTACACGCACGACGAGGTGGTGGCCAAGCAGCGCACGAAGCCGTCGCGGGCGTCCGAAGTGGCCCAGATGGAGCGGCAGTTGCTGGCGATGTACGCCGATCCGGCGCTGGACGAGAAGCCGGAGCTGCTGGCCAGGCGGGGCGGCGCGTACTACTCGGAGGCGGCCGTGGACCTGGCGGCGGCCCTGCTCGGCGGAGGCGGCAGCCCCCACCAGGTGGTGAACGCGCTGAACGGCGACACGTTGCCGTTCCTGCCCCCGGAGGCGGTGATCGAGGTCCAGGCGGCGGTAGGCCCGGACGGCCCGCGCCCCCTCCCCGTCGCTCCCCTCGCCCCCCTCCACGCGGGCCTGACCGCGCATGTCACCGCCTACGAGGAACTGGCCCTCCGGGCAGCCCTGGACGGCAGCCGGGAGCGCGTTTTCCGGGCGCTGCTCGCCCACCCCCTGATCGGCCAGTACGACCGTGCCGAGATCCTCACCGACCGCCTGATCGCACACAACAGGGAGCACCTCACGTGGGTCTGACCGCAGCCGTCCTCGCCATCGACGCGGGCAACAGCAAGACGGACGTGGCGGTGGTGTCGGCCGACGGCACCGTTCTCGGCATGGCACGGGGTGCCGGGTTCCGGCCGCAGACGGACGGGGTGGAGGAGGCGGTGGACGCGGTGGCCGAGGCGGTGTCCCGCGCCCTCAGCGTCGCCTACGTCAAGGGCGCCGACCGGATCTCCGCCTGCCTGGCGAACGCCGATTTCCCGCAGGAGGAACGGCAGTTGGCGGCGGCGTTGGAGCAACGCGGCTGGGGCGGCCCGGTCGAGGTGCGCAACGACACGTTCGCCGTCCTGCGGGCCGGGGTGTCCGAGCCGCGCGGGGTCGCCGTGGTGTGCGGCGCGGGCATCAACTGCGTCGGCATGCGCCCCGACGGCCGCACGGCACGTTTCCCGGCGGTCGGGCGCATCTCCGGTGACTGGGGCGGGGGTTGGGCGCTGGCGGAGGAGGCCCTGTGGCACGCGGCGCGCGGCGAGGACGGCCGAGGTGAGCCGACGGCGCTGTCCCACACGCTCCCGGCCCACTTCGGCCACCCCAGCATGCGGTCCCTCATCGAGGCCCTCCACCTCGGCACCCTCGCCCCGACCCGCCGCTACGAGTCGACGCCGGTCCTCTTCGCGACGGCGGCCGACGGCGACGAGGTGGCCGGCGCGCTCGTGACCCGCCTGGCGACGGAGGTCACCACCATGGCCACGGTCGCGCTGACCGACCTGGACCTCCTCACGGAGGAGACGCCGGTCCTGCTGGGGGGCGGGGTCCTGACCGCCGGTCACGTCCAACTCGACTCCGCTATCAGGGAGTTGCTGGCAGCGCGGGCACCGAAGGCGGTACCGAGGGTGGTGACGGCACCTCCGGTGCTGGGGGCGGTGCTGCTGGGGTTGGACGCGGCGGGGGTGGGGCGGGAGGCCCAGGAACAGGTGCGGAGGTTTCTGATGGCGTGAGTGATCCCCGTACGGAACGTGAGCCGCACGGGGCAGGGGGCGGGTGGACGGCCGGCTGACTGCGGGTGGGTCAGCCGTCGAAGGGCTTGCCTTTGAAGATCTCGTACGCCATCTCGCTGATCACGTCCCGGCGGGACGGCACGATCGTGCTGGTCTCGGGGTAATCGGGGGGCAGGTCGTCCTCGACACGCTCGACGACGTCGCCGATCGTGAACGTGATGCCGGTGTCGATGGCGAGACGCGCGATCGCGATGAGCGCGATTTTCGTGCGGTGGTGCAGATCGTCGGCGAGGGCTTCCAGGTCGGTGGTGGCCATGCAGGCACGGTAGCGGGACACCCGTCCCCAGACGCCCCATACGGGAAAGAACCCGCCCGAACGAGGGTGAATTCGAGCGGGTGTCGCGGGGTCGGGTCGACGACCGTCTACCGTCGGCGTTCGGAGCTTCGTCACCAGCCAACGTCCGTACCCGTTCGCGGAATTGGGCGCGGGCCTGCCGCAGCGGGGTCGGCGCCCGCTTTCCGCCCGCTGACACCGTGTCGATCGGCCGGGACACCGCGGGCCCGGCCTGCGGCATGCCCGCATCCGCCATGGGAAAGCCCGAGGTCGGGCGCTGGCATGGACGTCAGGACAGCAGGATGAGGCAGTCCCAGGGCGCATCTGTGTGAGGGAGCAGGCCGCCGAGGTCGGCCAGGGCCAGCGCGGTACCGGCACGTCCGGCGAGAAAACCACTCGGCCGGGAGGCCGGGGTCCGGGGCAGCAGGCTCTGGTGGGTGCCGTCGGGCGGCAGATAGCCGTTTCCGATGATCATAGGCAGTGCAGAACGACAACCACGGCGTGCACGAACGGCGGTGGGTAGTGGGTGCGCGACAGGTGTCGCGGACCGGCGCGGCGGCCTGGTGCTGTTCTTCGAGAGCCTGCTAGCGCACTTGGCCGACGACTACCTCATCCAGTCGCGCTGGATGGCGACGGAGAAGGCCGGGAGCGCTGGTGGCCTGCCATTGCGGATGGCATCACGTACGGGCTGCGGTACGCGTCAGTGGCTAGGCCCATGAGAAGGGGGCTGGCTCAGCTTCCGTAGCTAGTGCACGCTGATGGATGTCGCTGCGCCTGCTCCCTGTGATCGGGAGCGGGTGCATCTGGTTCCAGACCTGGCTGGGACGATCTTGCGGTAATAAAGGCGCTGCGGGTAGTGGATGTGGGGGCATGGGCGGGGAATTAGTACCTTTCTTGATCGCTGTCGTGGGTGTTGCCGGCACGCTCACCTCTGCGTTGCTGACACAGCGGAGCGCCACACGATCGAAGGCAATGGAACTTGAACATGCAGAGCGGGAGAATCGGCTGACGCAACTATTAGCGGAGGAACGACGCGTCGAGGAGATGCGGAGAGCTTGCTATGTCTCCCTCAATCAGTTGGCGCGCAGATTTCATTCAGTGATGTTCGTCTATCATCGAGCGTGCAAAAAGGGGCCTCCTTCTGAGGCGCAGGAGTTGGCGTTGCAGGAGGCTCGGGTCGCCTACCAGGGGATCTATTCCGAGGCGCAGATGCTCGTCCCTGGCCTGGTCATGCGGGAAGCGCACGCAACGAACGCCTCACTCATGGCGGTGTATGAGCTCCTCAAGGGCACCGAGCACGCTACTCCTGAAAATCCGCCCGAAGACCTTGAAGGTCAGCTGAGTAGTGCTAGTCGTAGCCTCAGCCTGTTGCGCAAGAGTTTGAGGTCAGACCTCGGTCTCGATAATTTTTAGGCGATGGGTTATTCGACTGGGGTATGAGGCCAGCAGTACTCGCTTTCGATGAAGTTGGAATCAAGTGTGGAGCGTATGCCGACAGACGGCGATGACGCTGTCAGCGGTTTCGGCTGAGCCATCGGCTCCCGGTTGGTTGTGCGCGCAGCGGTGAGGCCTTCGTCCCCGCGCCGCAAGTTCGGCGTGGAGGCCGAGGACCTGCTGCTCCAGCTCACTGATCTGGTGGCTGAGCGTTTCGACGTCTGCCGGGGCGCCGGGACCGGAGGCTTCCCAGGCCACGTGGGCGTCCAGATCGAAGGCATCGGCCAGTTCGGGTGGGTCGGTCAGTTCCCCGGTCGGTTGCGCCTGGGGTGTCGGTGGTGCCATCTCCACTCCCTCCACTCATGTCTCTGGGCTCAGATGCCCAGCGACGTGGCTCCTGGCCGCCCCGGTGGGGCCGCCGGAGGCTTCAGGTGATCACCAGGCGCACACTGGGCTTGTCGACCGTCACCTGGGCGGGAACCTCTTGGTCGGCGCGAGGATAAGCGCGTACGACAGGCTGTCCCGCACCCCTGGCCCCGCGGTCGAAGCGGACGACTGCGTCAGCCAAGCGAGCAGCGAGGCGTTCCCGGCCGGGGCCGTGCGCGATGACCCCCAACTCGTAGCCCTCCTGCGGGACTTGGCGCAGGGTGAGGTAGGCCAGACAGTCGTCGGTCCACACGGCGGGCATGCCCCGGTCCAGCACCCAGCCGACCAGGCCGCCGTCCATGGCGGCCCGGGTGGCGCGCAGCCTGCCGTAAGGGGCGATCACGCCGGCGAGCCACACCTCCAGCCGTGGCAACACCCCCTCCGAGCCGCCCAGTTCCACCCCGGTCCACTGTTCGTGGCGAGGCCCGGCGAACGCCTCCGCCATCGCCTCCGCTTCAGCAGGCTGGCCCTCGTCGACGACCAGCCGGACGTCCTGGCCGGCCAGCCGCACCACGCGCGGCGCGTGCGCGCTGTCGCCTTGCATGGCCACGAAGCCCGAGACGATGAGCGTGTCGCTCCGCAGATGGTCCCGCTCACGGGCGAAGGCGATGGTGCGGGACAGGCCGCGGAAGCGCAGCGGCACCACCAGCCTGCCCTCGGAGGCGAGTTGATCGAACCACGCTGTGGGCACGTCGGCGGCGCCGACCGTGACGACGATGCGGTCAAATCCTCGGACCGGCGCGTCCGGCAGCGGCTTCGCGCCGTCCGCTTCCAGGACCCGCACCTTCTCGTATCCCGCGTCGGTGAGCAGTGTGCGGGCCCGCGCGGTGATGCCGGCATCGATATCGAGGGTGGTCACCAGCTCCTGATCGCCGGTCATCTCTGCCAGCAGAGCCGCGTTGCATCCTCCGGAGCCGATCTCCAGGACCGTCATGCCGGGAGCTACCTGGGCCGCCTCCAGCATCCGCGCGTGCAGCCATGGGGCCGATACGGAACTCACCGGTCGCCCGGATGAGTTGTACTTGGTGAACACGGCCTCCGCGGCGCCGTAGACCTCTTCGGCAGCGACCTCGGGGGCGAAGAGGTGCCGGGGCACCTTGAGGAAGGCTTCCTCGACCTTCGCCGACGTGATCGCGCCGCGCGCACGCAGATCCGTCACCATCCGCTCACGCAGCACATCAGGTGCCGTCGCACCCGCGCCCGTCTCGGCCACGCAGCCTCCCTGCTCTCGTCGTCCTCGTCGCCCTGGAGGGCCCTTCGCCACCGCTGCGCCCTGCTGAAGAGGTCCGTCATCGAACCACGCCGAGTATTCCCCCCGCTACTCACAGCAGCGCTCGTCAGCTGTATCCCGCCAGGTGAGGGCCCGAGGCCAAGGGGCCCCTCCCGTCCGCAGGGACGGCGAGGCCGCTACCCGGCGTCGGTCGATCCGGTGTCCGTCGGACCGTTGCCGGTGGCCAGGCAGGCCGGGCAGTTGATGCGGCGGAGCCACTCGGTGACCAGGTCGCCCTGGTTGCCCGCGCCGCACCGGGGCCAGCGGTAGGGGGCGCCGTAGCCGTTGTGCAGGGTGATGAGTCTGTGGACGGTCAGGACGTCGGCGCCGATCGTGCCCGCGTCGGTCGCGGTGCGGGTCTCCATGCCGTCACCCACCTTTCTTGCCGGAGCGGGCGGCGGACTGGTTCCGGCGGGGCACGCCCCAGGCGTCGAGCTGGTCGGCGATCCACTCGTGGCCGACCTGGAACTCGCGCGCGAGGGAGGAGGTGGACTCGCCGTTCGTGTAGCGCGCGATCACGTCCGTGCGGGCGTCGGTGAACTTCTCCTTCGCGGCGCGCACTTGGACGGGAGTCCGTCGCGGGGCGCGTCCCCGGAACACGTGTGCGGAGGGGCGCCGTTGGTCATGCACCTCGTGCTGGGGCCGTCGGGGCACGCCCCACTCCTCCAGGCAACGGGTCAGCCAACCGGCGGTGACGCCGTAGGCGCCGGCGATCCAGGACACCGGTTCCTTGGCCTGATAGCGCTTGATGATCGCGTCCATGTCCGCGCGGGCGGCTTCACGCGCGGCGGCTTTCTCGTCATGGGTGCGGCGACGCACGGTTCTTCTCACTTCCAACGGTCCATCGCGGGCGGGGGGTTCGGCAATGCGGGGGAATGGGACGGGGAAGGTGCTTGTCACGCGCCTTTCTGGCGCTGGGCGTGGAGTTGACCGAGGGCGACCAGTTGATGTTTCTCCCATTCGGTCGCCGGGCGAATACGGGTCCAGGGGACGTGCCATTCAAGGCCGGTGGGGCGAGCCAGGAAAACGACGCGGTGTTCGATGTTCGCGACCACGGCGGGCATCTCGTTGTCCTTGTCGACGACGACGTCCCCGACGCTTATGTCGGCGGCGGACCGGAAACCCGGGGGTATCTCAGGAGGCCGCCGGGGAAACCGAGTTGTGCCCGTGCCCCTCATTCGGTCGGCCTTCTGTGAACATGCCAGTTCGCTTCTTCCACCAGGGGCCGGAGGCGTCGCATCACGGCGCTGAACGACCGGTCGTCGGTGGCGACAAGGGCCTTGTCGACGCCCCGTCGATGCGGGTGCTGCGTGATGATCGCGTTCAGCTCCCCGGCGGTCCAGGTGAGCCCCCGCTCATGGGCCAACTCCCGCCCCTCCACGGCGGCTTCGCAGATCCGGCACCCGTCCACGGGCACGGGTTCCAGTGCCGACGTGCTCCGTGTCGCCGGTACGTCGACGCTGTCGCTCACGGGCAGATTTCGCATCAGGCCCGCTTCAACGTCCTTGAGGAGAGCGTGAGTTGGCGTGGTGGTCGTTTCGCTGGGCGCGGCGGACGGGGGCAGCGACAGCCACGAGGGAAGGGGGCACTCGTCGGGTGCCGCGCGGAAGAAATCCCTTCGGGTGATAGCGGCATCCAGTTCCTCGACGCCCTCGGGGCGGGGAACCCGCTTGGGTAGTTCGTTCGCCATGTGACCGCGCCCTTCCGTGACTTACAGTTGCGTAGTGTTTACACAAGGGTGGGTGTCCGTGGGTGCGTCCACCAGGGATTCGCGATGGACAATCGCAACTGTCCGATGGACGGAAGGGAATTCGGGGGTTTGAGTGAGTGTCGAAAATGAGCACACGGACCCGACGGACCCCGCGTGGTCGGCGCTGAAGCACTTCGGCAGCGAGGTGCAGATCGAGCGCGAGCGCCTGGGAATGTCACGCCCTGAGCTGGCGAAGGAAGCCAACTGCGGCCCCTCACTGGTCGCCAAGATCGAGACCGGCAGCCGGGTTCCACAACTGGAGTTCGCGCAGGCGTGCGACTGCGCCTTCCCGGACTCCAACGGGCGGTTCGCGCGACTGTGGCCGCTGGCGATCCGGTATGCCTATCCGCCCTGGTTCCGGCACTACGTCGAACTTGAATGCACAGCCACGGTCGTGAAGATGTTCCACCCGCAGCTACTTCCTGGGCTCGTCCAGACCCGGGAGTATGCTCGCGCGGTTCTGCGGACCAGTCGGCCGGACAACCTGGACGACCTGATCACCGCTCGCATGGAGCGACAGCGCATTCTGGATCGCGAGGACAAACCCCCAGCCAGTCTCAGACTGGTCCTCAATGAAGCCGTGTTGCGGAACAGCGTGGGTGATCCAGCAGTTATGCGTGGCCAGCTCACGCATCTGCGGGAGTTGGCAGCCGTTCCCCGGCATCGGGTGCAGATCATTCCCGACAGAGGTCGGCACCACGGTTACCACAGCCCGTTCGGCCTGCTCTCCTTTAGCGAGGGAGCCGACGTGGTGCACGTCGACGGGTTCCCTCGCGGTTACGTTCTGGCCGAACCAGGCGACGTCACAACAGGCCAGGAAGCCTATGATCTGCTCACGGCCATGGCCGCGCCGCTGGACGAGTCGGCAGAGCTGATCGACTCCATCTCGAAGGACTGTTACTCATGACCCACGCACCGCTCCCGGAGCACGGCTGGCTCAGCTCCACCTACAGCGGAAACAACGGCGGCGAGTGCATCCAGTGGGCGCCGGAACACGCTCAGACGACCGGAGTTGTGCTCGTCCGCGACAGCAAGAACCCTGACGGCCCCCGGCTGACCCTCACCGCCAACAGCTGGGCCGGCCTCATCGACGTCGCCCGCAACTCCGACGTGTAGCCCAAGCCTCGCCGCACAACCCAGCCCCGCTGCTCTCCCAACCCGGGTACGTGGCGGGGCTGTTCAGCTTCGTCGCAAAGGAGAGATACTCATGAACCGAGTCGACACCGCAGAAGTCTGGACAAGCTCCACCTACAGCCAAGGTAACGGCGGCGAGTGCGTCCAGTGGGCGCCGGAACACGCCCAGACGACCGGAGTTGTCCTCGTCCGGGACAGCAAGAACCCGCACGGCCCCCGGCTGACCCTCACCGCCACCAGCTGGGCCGGACTCATCGACGTCGCCCGCGATTCCGACGTGTAGTCCAAACTTCGCCCTACCGGAGAGCCCCGTCACCGCCCCACCATGGGGAGATGACGGGGCTACTCAACTCCGTTGCGAAGGAGCGGAACTCATGACTCACGCACCGATCCCGGAGCACGGCTGGCTCAGTTCCACCTACAGCGGCAGCAACGGCGGCGAGTGCATCCAGTGGGCGCCAGAACACGCCCAGGCGACCGGAGTTGTGCTCGTCCGGGACAGCAAGAACCCGAACGGCCCCCGACTGAGCCTCACCGCCAACAGCTTCGCTGCGCTCGTCGACTTCGCCAAGCAGCACAGCTGACCCGACCAGTAGCTGTTTCCAAGGCCATGGAGGATCACGCGAGATGAGCAACAACCTCGACCCTGAGCCCCTGCGATGGATCAAGAGCACCTACAGCGGTGGCGAAGGCCAGTGCGTCGAGTGGGCCCCACAACACGCGGTCGCCACGGGCGAGTTCCTCGTCCGGGACAGCAAAACCCCCCACGGCCCCCGCCTCACCCTCACCACCACCAGCTGGGCCCAACTCATCGACGTCGCCCGCAACTCCGACGTGTAGCCCAAGCCTCGCCGCACAACCCAGCCCCGCCGCTCTCCCAACCCGGTTACGCGGCGGGGCTGTTCAACTTCGCTGTGAAGGAGTGGCACTCATGAACCGAGTCGATATCGCAGAGGTCTGGACAAGCTCCACCTACAGCCAAGCTAACGGTGGCGAGTGCCTCCAATGGGCGCCAGAACACGCCCAAGAAAACGGAGTTGTCCTCGTCCGCGACAGCAAGACCCCCCACGGCCCCCGCCTCACCCTCACCACCACCAGCTGGGCCCAACTCATCGACGTTGCAAGGAACTTCGACCTCTAGACCAGGTACCGCCACGCAACCGAGCCTCGGAGGCCGGGCCCGCCTACTCGTCCGCGGGCGCGGTGTCCGGGGCCTCGGTCGCCCGCCGCTGCGGACGCGGGGCAGCGCAGGACGGTTGGTTCGGTGGTCCGGGACGGGAGTGGTTGCCCAGGGGCTCGGTGGGCCCGGGCGTCCAGCAGGGTGTTGAGCTGGGAGACCACGCGGGCAGCGTCGTTGAGGGCCTCGTGGGACACGGGGGCGTCGCGCTCGGCCTCTCCGGCGTTGAACTGGACTGTGGCTACGCCGACTTCATCAATACCCCCGGCGTTTGGGGGCTCAATGGCCCAATACCCAACCGCACTTCGCAGCGCGCAGGCCAACCAAAAGCCAGCCCGCCCGGCGCTTGAGGGCGAGGCCGTTCAGGCCGGAACCCACGACGCGGCCACGTCCAGGACCGACCAGACAGGCCCGGCCCCCTCCTTACTCCCCCGCCGCCTCAACCCGCGCGACCGGCACCCCGAGTTCCCCCAGCCGCTCAACGGCCCACGCCACGGCCGTTTCCCAGCTGGACGCCCCCACCACACAAGGGAACCGCGTCCCCTGCTGATCCCGCTCCCAGCCGATCTCACCACCGGCAAGGGCATCCGCCTGGTCGAACCGGTCGGACTGCTCCGACGTCGGCTCACCCTCGGGGTACAGAACGAACGCCCACTCACGCACAGTTGCTGTGCCGACGGGTGAACTCATCGATCTTCCTCCCCTCCGTGCCCTGGTTCGTCGGCGTGGACCACACCTTGGTGCTGGCGGGACACGGACAGCAGATGACGTATCTCAGCTCGTCGCAGAGCGGCTTCCGTATCCGGCTTCGGATGCCGATCGCCGTCCACACAGCGATCTCCGTCATGCCCCCGTAACGAGCAACGGCACGACAGGACACCGCGCGGGAAACGATCCCGGTGCCGGTCCGAGGACAGCCCCAACTCCCCCTCCGTCACGCCCGGCGGACGCCCGGAAACGCCCAAGCGGCCTGCGTACTCGAACGCGAACATTCCGAACACAGGGAGAACGGAACAGGACCCCGCATCGCAAAATCCGTAAATATAGCGGCAGATCGCAACGAAACAGGTGATCGTTCGTTGAGCAACGCCCAGCCAGTCTCACTGGAGAGGCGTGTAACCGTGGCGGCCATTTGCCCGAACTGCCATCATCCGCAGGCGATCGCATACGTGGTCAACGAAGACGGAATCCATCCCCTCCAGTGCCTGGGGTGCGACACCTTCACCACCCATTCCCACCCCTACGGCCAGCTCCACGGAGCCGCACCCTGCGCCACCGGGGGTTGCCCCGGTTACGTACATGACGTCTACCGGTACGACAGCAGAGGCCGCTTGTCCGAACTGATCCGTTCCGGATGCCGGTTGTGCGGGACGGACAAGACGGGAGTGAATCATGCCCCAGTTGCAGGAAAACATCTCATGCCCGGTGCCCGGGTGCCCCGGGTCAAGAGCTGACGTCTGGGAGACGGACGAAAACGGAAACATGATCAGACGTCTCTATTCCGTCCCATGCAACATCTGCGGGAAATAACGTCGTTCACCTTCGTCAGTGGATGATGAACGGCGAAGTGGCCTCTCGCGCCCGCGCCTCCTCCCCGGAGCAACGGGGCTACCCCGCCGCCTCGACCCGCGCGACCGACACCCCGAGTTCCCCCAGCCCCCAACGGCCCACGCCACGGCCGCTTCCAAGCTGGACGCCCCCACCACACAAGGGAACCGCGTCCCCTGCTGATCCCGCTCCCAGCCAATCTCACCACCGGCAAGGGCATCCGCCTGGTCGAACCGGTCAGACTGCTCCGACGTCGGCTCACCCTCGGGATACAGAACGAACGCCCACTCACGCACAGTTGCTGTGCCGACGAGTGAACGTTCTGGTCTCTGGCGGCCTCGCGACCGGGGACGCCCACGGTCGAACCGCGCTCACCAGAAGCGTGTCCACAGCATGCGGGCCCGCGACCGTGGACGGCAGCAACTCCACGTTGACCCCGGTGAATCCGGCCTCGTCCAGAATTTTTGCCCAGACCTGTTCCTGGAGCACCCAGCGCCGCATCGTGGCCGCCTCCCCCTCCGGCGTCTTCGCCCGGACGTCGACAGCCACGACGTCCGGCTGCCCGGGGGCGCCGTCGACGCAGTGCGCCAGGGTGGAGAACACCAGCCGCCCGCCCGGCTTGAGGGCAAGAGCCGCCGCCCGCAGCAACTCACGCGGATCGGTGAAGTCAACCGCCCCGAAGACGCTGTACAGCACGTCGTAGCCACCGGCCGCCGAACGCAGGTACGACACGACGTCCGACCGAACGATGCTCAGGCGCGGCGCCAGATGACCGAACATCCCGGTGGCCATCTCGTACTGCGCCGGTGAGGCATCGACGGCGACGACCTGCGCGGCGTCGTGATGAACGGCAAGGTGGGCGGCGTGCCGAGCGCCCCCGGCACCGAGGTCGCCGACGACCCGTCCGGCCAGGTCGCCCAGGACTTCCGGTCCGGGGCCACCGTCCTGGCCCCAACCCCACCGGAAAACCCCGGGCACCTCTCGGTCGCTTTCGGCGCGGGTGCGGCCGTAGTGGTGCCAGAGGTCTGCCGAAGTGAACGTCACCCACACCACCCTGGCGGGTGAAGCCTCGCGACGAGGTGGTTCCGGGAAGTTTCACCCAGCGAGCGTGGGCCCCGGTCGCAGCCGGGGCCCACGCGTCTCCTCGATCAGTGCCCGTCGTTGCCGGGGTGACAAGGGCCGCAGCCTGCGGCATCCACCCACAGCGGCAGGTCGACCTCCCAGCCGTCGGACGCGATGAGGTCTGCCGTCCTCATCACCGAGCCGTCGTTCTTCATCTCGACCTCGGGCACGTGGTGCAGGAAGTAGCCGCCGTTGAAGCGGTCGCACAGTTCGGCGTACGCGACGGTGTCAAGGATGATCGTGTGGACGCCGATGTCGACGAGCTTGCTCGGAGCCAGGCCCAGGGAGGCGCCCCGGTGTTTCATCGCCGTCAGCAAGTAGGCGTACCCCTGGCCCAGGACGCGGGCCGCCATGAGCGAGTCGTACGGGTAGTCCCTGACGAGGAGCCCGACCTGCTTGTCCCACAGGTTGGCCTTCACGACCTCCCGCACCGAGCGGTCCCTGTCGGTCGTCGGATCGGTGGCCGGTAGGGATGCAACAGCAGTTGCCATGGTGCCTCCGATGAACGGTGCCCCGCGGTTCGGGGCTCTGCACCCAGCACACCGCGCCGAACGGGACGGTGGTGATCAGCTTGCTTGCCGTGCAAGGGATTTGCACGATGTGCAAGCTCTCTCGACGACTCTGCCCGGCATACGTACCGTGGAAGCCCCGGCCGTGCGGCGTGGGAGGGACCGGTGCCCGTTGACCCGCTCTGGAACAGCACAAGAGCACACGAGTTGGCCGCGCAGCGGCGCCCTGGCGCTCTCATCCGCCTCGGCCGCGAACACCAAGCCTGGACGCTCGCCGCACTTGGCGACCGGCTCGGATGTTCAGCAGCCACGGTCTCCCGGCTGGAACGCCGCGCCAGAGTCGTCGACCTGGCTTTGGTACACCGCGCCGCACTCGAAGTCGGCGTACCGCGACACATCCTGGTGAGTTCCCTGGCGCCACCCGCCTCGACAGCACCGGTGGCCACTAAGGTGACGGCCAGCCCGTACGCCGAGGAGGACCTGATGCGCCGCCGAACGCTGATCACCGCCACGGCGGCCGCCGGACCAGCCGCCCTCCTTCTGGGACTGGACGAGGCCTTGGCCGATACTCCCGCGCAGACCGGCACCGGACGGCTGAACGCCCGGCTGGTCACCGCCCGCGAGCTGTATGACAAAGGCACACATGGTCGTCTGCTCGCCGCGCTGCCCGGGCTCATCGCCGACGGGCACGCCGCTGTGGCCTCCCGTCGCGACCTTGATCAGGCCCGGCTGTCCTCCGTCTACAGCCTCGCCGCAGCCGTTCTGATCAAAGTCGGCTCCTACGAACAGGCTCGGCTCACGGCGGACCGCGCCCGCACCTGGGCCGAGGTATCCGGTTCCCCACTCGCGTCGGCCGCCGCCGTCAGGGAGTTGGCGATCGTGCTGCGCCACCAGGACCGCAGCAAGGAAGCGCAGCGCCTCATGTCGGCAGCCGCCGCCCGCCTGGAAGCCACGGGCCTGCGGTCCGACGCGTCGGCATCCGCGTACGCGCAGATGCTCTGCACCCTGGCCTACACCGCCGCCCGTGGCGGACACCGGGCCGAGGCACTGGCGATGACCGAGGAAGCCCATCGCGCCGCCCGCCGACTGCCACAGACCGCCCCGGCAGGACGTCTGTTCCCCATCAGCCCGGCCGCCGTCGACCTGTATGCGGTCGGCATCCACTGGGCCCTCGGAGACGCGGGCGCTGCCCTCGAAGCGGGGAAAGAGTTGCGTCCCGGGCAGTTTCCGACCGCCGAACGCAAGGCTCGCCTGGGCACCGACATGGCGCGAGCATGGTGGGCGTGGCAGCGACCGGCGCAGACCGCCCACGCGCTGCTGACCGCACACCGCGCCAGCCCCGGAGAGGTCCGGGACCGACCCGCCATCCGCCGCCTCATCCACGAGCTGGCAGAACGGCACCCCCGCGTGAGCGGCGTTCGTGAACTGCGTACCGCTGTACTTCAGCAGGACCGTCAACGCACCACGTAAAGACGGACCCAACCAGCCCGTCCGGCGTTTGAGGACACAACGGCCCGGCGCCGACCCCGGCTTCGTGACGCACGCCCGCCAAAACTCAGCCCGTCCGGCGCTTGAGGACACAACGGCCCGGCGCCGACCCCAGCTTCGTGACGCACCCCCGCCAAAGCAGCCCGTCCGGCGCTTGAGGACACCCTCGCCCCCGCCCCCTCCCGCAGCGCCCCCCAAACACCCCCGGAACCGACCCGATTCCTCCGGCGTTTACATGGGCAGGGACAGTGCGAATGCTCGGACTGCCAGCGATACTTGCGGCGACGTAGGACCACGGGGGAGGTCGAGAGTGACGCAGATGCCGAGAACCAGCCCGGCACCGGTGCCGGCACAGGCACCGGCACAGCCGCCGGCACCGGCATCCGCGCCCGTGCCTCCCGTGCCGTCCAGCCCCCCGGCCCGCCGCACCGCCTTCGCGGAGGGCGTCGATCAGTTGCGGGCCGCGGCCACCACCGAGCCCGGCCGGCTGCGGGTCATCGGCGCGCTCCTCGCCGTTCTCGTCGTCTCCTTCGGGGCCGTCACGGCGTGGCAGTTGACGGACCGGGCGTCGGCCGCCGACGACGTGCTCACCTCCAGCCAGCCGCTGAGTTCGGACGCGGCGGACATCTACCGGAGTCTCGCGGACGCCAACACCGCCGCGTCCAGCGGCTATCTGGCCGGGCTCCAGGAGAAACCGGCGACCCGCGAGCGCTACGAGGCGGACATCAAGAACGCCGCGTCGAAACTGGTGACGGCCGCCTCCAACTCCGACCCCGGGTCCTCATCTGCTTCCCTCATCGCGGAGTTGAACGACCTGCTCCCGGTGTACAAGGGCCTCGTCGAGACGGCCCGCGCCAACAACCGGCAGGGCTACCCGGTCGGCGGCGCCTATCTGCGCACCGCCAACGAGACCATGCAGCAGCAGATGCTGCCCGCCGCCGAACGCCTCTACCAGTTGGAGAACAGCCGGCTGCGGTCGGACTACGCGGACGCGAAGTCGTTCCCCTGGCTCGCGACGCTGCTCGGACTCGCCGCGCTGGCCGCCCTGCTCTGGACACAGCGCCGCACCTACCTGCGGACGAACCGGGTCCTCAACCACGGCCTGGTGACCGCGTCGGCCGCCACCGTCGTCGTGCTGCTGTGGATGGTCGTCGGGCACACGGTCGCCCGCGCGGGCCTCAACAGCTCCTACGACCACGGCGTGCGCTCCCTGGACGTGCTGCACGACGCGCGGATCGCGTCGCTGACGGCCCGCAGCGACGAGAACCTCGTGCTGGTGAGCCGGGGCGCCGAGACAACGACGGTCGACGGCAAGGTCGTTGACGCGTACGACGCGGGGTACGACCGGCAGATCGCGCGGCTCTCGGCGGCGTTGACGAAGGCGGCGGGGCTTGCCGACGACCAGGCGGGAAAGAAGCCTGTCGAGGAGGCCGTCACCGACATGAAGACCTGGCAGGCCCGCCACGCCCTGGCCCGCGCGGACAACGACTCCGGGAACTACCAGGCGGCCCGCGACCGGGTCATCGGCGCCTCGAAGGACCCGACGAGCGTGGTCTTCGACGGCGTCGACGAGGCGTTGAAGTCGGCCCTCGCGCATGAGGAGGGCGAGTTCGAGAGGTCCGCGCGGGGCGGCCGGGACGCGTTCACCGGGCTCCCGGTGGGCGCCGCGATCCTCGCGGTGCTGGGCGCGGCCGGCGCGGTGGCCGGCATCGGGCGCAGGCTGTCGGAGTACCGGTGAGCGGGAGGGAAGGGGGCGTGCGGATGAACGTACGGGAGCGAACGGCGTGGCTGCGCGCCGGCGTGCGCGGCTGGGGCGGGGTCGGCGCGATGGCCACCCTGTGCGCCCTGGCCGTGGTCTGCGCGCTGCTGCTGCCCCTGACCCAGGCCACCGGGGTGAGCGGCACCGGCCGGGCGGGTTCCGGGCTCGCCCGGGGTGTCCAGGCGCGCGCGGACACCTGTGAGGACCCGCAGGACCAGAGCCTGTCGCCGTCCGGTGGGGACGGTGAGAAGACGCCGACGCTGGACGCCATCAAGGGCCGCAAGGACCGGCGGCTGATCGTGGGCGTCGACCAGAACAGTTACCGCTGGGGCTATCTCGACCCGAACAGCGAGAGTGGGCAGCTGGAGGGCTTCGACATCGATCTGGTCCACCGGATCGCGAAGGATCTGCTCGGTGACCCGGACGCGGTGCAGTTCCGGGCGATCCCGACCAGCCGCCGGATCGACGCGGTCAAGGACGGCGAGGTCGACATGGTGGTCCGCACGATGACCATCTCCTGTGCCCGGCTCGCCGATGTCGCCTTCTCCGCGCCCTACTTCAGGACCGGCCAGCAGGTGCTGGCGCCGAAGAACTCGACGATCACCGGCTACGACACGTCCCTCGCGGGCAAGCGGATCTGCTCGGCCGACGGTTCCACCGCGCACGACGAGCTGGTCGCCGACCACAAGAACGGCCGCCTGCCCGCGTCCGCCGACATCGCCACCACCGTCCCGAGCCAACTGGAATGTCTGGTGCGGTTGCAGCTCGGCCAGGTCGACGCGGTCGTCACCGACGGTGCCCTCGCCGCCAGCCAGGCCGCGCAGGACCCGACGGTGGAGCTGAAGGGCGGCCTGTTCACCGACGAGTACTACGGCGTGGCGATGAAGCGCGGCGCCGACGACCTGGTCCGGCAGGTCAACCGCACCCTGGCCGCCTACATCAAGGACCCCGACGGCTGGCGCACGTCGTACGCCACCTGGCTGCACCCGACCCTGGACCAGGGTGACGAGAAGTCCACCTCGGCGACCCCACCCACGGCCCACTACAAGTGACCCGGCGGCCCGGCACCTTGACCACCCGGCCGCTCCAACTGCCCGCCCGCTCAGCCCACTTCGACCAGCCCCGCCGCGACTGCTCAACCGCCCCCGCCCTTAAGCCCGTTCCGTCCGTTCCGAAGTCCGTTCCGAAGTCCGTTCCGACCGTTCGACCGACAGCTGCGAGAGGTGATCGATGGGCGTCACGGACCCCGCCGGGCCGGTGATGGACCGGGACGAGGTGGACCGTGCGCTGGCGCGGCTCGGCGCGGAGCACGAGGCGATCGAGACGTCCCTGCTCGCCCTCCAGGACCACGCGGGCCGCCGCCTCCTGGAGGGCGCCGCGCTGACCGGCGTCACCAAGGACCGCTGGGCCGCCGCCGAGACGTCGATCACCGAGCTGTGGGCGTACTTCGACGCCTACACGGGCGCCCTGCGTGCCGCGCGCGCGATCCGCTCCCGGCGCCGCTGGTCCAGCCGCGAGGACCTGCTGGAGCTGACGGAACTGCTGCGCGGCGAGGCCGTCACGGTCGCCGGTTCGCTCGCCGGGGGCGCCGACTCGCCCGCGCTGCTGAGCGAACGGTTCTCGCTGGAGTCGTTGGTCGACCGGATGAACGAGCGGTACGCGGCCGGTCTCGACCTGGTGGTCGCGGCCGACGCGGTGTGGTCGGCGTTGCCCGCGCGGATAGATCTGCTCGCCGCCGAGCTGCGCCGCACGCGCGAGCTGGCGCACTCCGTGGGGGTGCGGCCCGGCGAGCATCCGGCGGGCGACGACCTGGAGCGGATCACCCGTGTGCTGACCATGCTGCGCGAGCGGGTGGTGTCCGATCCGCTGGCGTACTGGGTTGCCGCGTCCGGGAGTTCGGCGCCCGGCGGCGGGCGGCCCGACACCACGGTGTACGACCGTGAGGCGCGCGCCCTGGACGACGTGCGGCGCGAGATCGACGCCGTGCTCACCGTCCGCCAGGACGCCGAACAGCGCCTGGTGCGGCTGCGGGACCTGCTCGGCCGCGCCGACCGCACCCTCGCCGAGGCCCGCACCGCGCGCGGCGAGGTCCTCGCGAAGATCGCGGCGACCGAGGTGCCGGTGGTGAGCGGCCCGCCGACCGCGCTGCACGAGCAGCTGGCGGCGGCCTCCGAGTACCGCAGACACGCCCAGTGGCACCGCCTCTCGCCCCTCCTGGAGGCGCTGGAGGTCAAGGCCGAGGACGAACTGCTGCGCGCCCGCGAGTCGTTGACGGCGGTCACCGCGCCGCTCGCGGTCCGCGCGGAACTGCGTGGACGCCTCGACGCCTACCGGGCGAAGGTGGTCCGGCACGGGTTCGCCGAGGACCCGCTGCTGATCGAACGGTACGACGCGGCCCGCCGGATGCTGTGGAGCGCGCCCTGCGATCTGCGGGTCGCCGAGCAGACGGTCCTGCGCTACCAGCGGGCGGTGGCCGAACTCCTGGGCAGGCCCCGGGTGTTGGGCCAGGACGGGAACGGCGAGGGGGAACGGCGATGAGCCAGGCACTGCGGACCTGCCAACGGCGGGACTGCGAGGGCGCGTACGAGGACGTCGGCGGCGGCGAACTGTACTGCGACACCTGCGGGTTGGCGCCGGTGGTGTCGGCGACCGGCATGGTCGGCTCCCCGGCCACCGGCGTCACGGTCGGCCGTCGGCAGGGCCAGGGTGTGGGCCAGAACGTGGGCCGGGGCGTGGGCCGGGGTGCCGACTCGGGCTCGGGGCAGGGATCTTCGGGCGGCGACAGCTCCAGTTCCCGTACGTCGGCGCGGAGTTCACAGTCGTCGAAGTCCCGGCGTTCGGTGTCGGGGCGTATCTCGCGGGACGTGTCGGGGCGTTCCACCAGCCGTTCGGTGTCGGTGCGCAGCTCGGGGTCCGGCACAAGTACCGCCTCCCGTGGGCGACTTGGCGTCGGTCTGGTCCAGGTGCCGGACGTGCCGCGCCCCGATCCGCGCGCGATGGTGCTGGCCGACCCGGAGGTGCCGGAGCGCAAGCGGTTCTGCTCGCGCTCCGACTGCGGTGCCCCGGTGGGCCGGGCGCGCGGTGACCGGGCGGGGCGCACCGAGGGGTTCTGCACCAAGTGCGGGCACCCGTACTCGTTCGTGCCGAAGCTGAAGGCCGAGGACGTGGTGCACGGCCAGTACGAGGTGGTCGGCTGCCTCGCGCACGGCGGCCTGGGCTGGGTGTATCTCGCCGTGGACCGGGCGGTGTCGAACCGTTGGGTGGTCCTCAAGGGCCTCCTGGACACCGGCGACCAGGACGCGATGGAGGCGGCGATCTCCGAGCGGCGGTTCCTCGCGGAGATCGAGCACGCCAACATCGTGCGGATCTACAACTTCGTCGAGCATCTGGACGCGCGCACCGGCTCCCTGGACGGCTACATCGTCATGGAGTACGTGGGCGGCAAGTCGCTGAAGGAGATCGCCAACTCCCGTCGTACGGCGGACGGTCGGCGTGATCCGCTGCCGGTGGAGCAGGCCTGCGCGTTCGGCATCGAGGCGCTGGAGGCGCTCGGCCATCTGCACAGCCGCAACCTGCTCTACTGCGACTTCAAGGTCGACAACGCGATACAGACCGAGGACCAGCTGAAGCTGATCGACATGGGCGCCGTGCGCCGCATGGACGACGAGGTGTCCGCGATCTACGGCACGGTCGGCTACCAGGGCCCCGAAGTCGCCGACGTGGGACCGTCGGTGGCGTCCGACCTGTACACGGTGGCACGGACGCTCGCGGTGCTGACGTTCGACTTCCAGGGCTATACGAACGCCTACGTGGACTCGTTGCCCGACCCGGACGGCATCGAGGTGTTCCGCCAGTACGAGTCGTTCTACCGGCTGTTGGTGCGGGCGACCGACCCGGACCCGGCCCGCCGGTTCGCCTCCGCGCAGGAGATGGGCGAGCAGCTGACGGGCGTGCTGCGCGAGGTCGTCTCGCTCCAGTCGGGGCGGGCCCGCCCGGCCCTGTCGACGCTGTTCGGGCCCGAACTGAAGGTCACCGACACGGAGTTGTTCCCGGCGCTGGAGGGTGACGTGTCGCGCCTGGGGGCCCGCCCGGTGCGGGTGCGACGCCGGTCCCGCACCGCCGTTCCGCCGTTGCCGTCCCTCGCGCCGGGCCTCGTCGAGCCGGTCGACGCCGCCGCTGCCGCGCTCGCCCTGCCGGTGCCCCGGATCGACCCGGCCGACCCCGACGCCGGTTTCCTGGCGGGCCTTTCGACGACCGCGCCGCCCGAGCTGCTCGCGGCCCTGGCGGCGGCCCCGTCGGCGTCCGTGGAGACCCGGCTGCGGCAGATCCGCGCCTGGCTGGAGAACGGCGACTTCGGCGCCGCCCTGAACGCGCTGGCGGCGCTGGAGGACGGGCGGCCCGACGACTGGCGGGTGATCTGGTACCGGGGTGCGGCGGCGCTGGTCACCGGCGACCAGGAGGAGGCCGCGCTCGCCTTCGACGCCCTCTACGACGCCTTCCCCGGCGAGATCGCGCCCAAGCTGGCGCTGGGCCTGTGCGCGGAGGTGCTGGGCCAGTTGGACAACGCCGCCGAGTACTACCGGCTGGTCTGGTCGACGGACCCGGGTTATGTGAGCGCCGCCTTCGGGCTCGCCCGGGTGCAGTTGGCCGGCGGCGACCGGCGCGGGGCGGTGCGTACCCTGGAATCGGTGCCGGAGTCGTCCATCCACTACACGGCGGCCCGGGTCGCGGCGGTGCGGGCGCGACTGCGGCAACGGACCGCGGCCGCCGGGGACGTACCCTTCCTGGACGACCTGAGCGCTTCGGCGGGGCAGGTCGAGGCGCTGGACGCGTACGGGCTCGACCCGGCGCGCCGGGAGCAGTTGTCGGCCGAGGTCCTCGGGTCGGCCCTGGACTGGATACTCTCCGGAGGCCAGGGCACGGGCCCGGTGGCCCACGGCGGGCTGCTCGGCAGCGCCCTCGACGAGCGGGGACTCCGCTTCGGCCTGGAGCGCTCGTACCGCACGCTGGCCAGACTGGCGCGCGGTGGCGAGGAGAGGATCGACCTGGTGGAACGTGCCAACCGTTACCGCCCCCGGACGTGGGTGTAGTTGATGTCGCAGATGTCCCGACTGACCGCGTGCCCGAGCTGCGAGTGGCCGCTCGAATCGGGCGACCGCTTCTGCGGCGCGTGCGGATACGACCTGTCGGCGGTCCCGGCGCGCCCGGACGACCAGCCGACCGTCGTCCTCGACGGCGTTCCACCGGCGCCGGATTCGGCCCTGTCGGCCGTCCCGCCGCCCGCGGACCGGGCGGGCAGCTCCCCCGCGCCCGCCGCCGCGTCGGGGACCGGGGTGCGCTTCGACCGCCCGGCCGAGCCCGACGAGTACCCGTTGCAGGCCCCGGACCCGCGAACGGCCGAGCAGGCGGCGCCCGTTGCCCCGGTGGGCCCGGGCGGGGCGAGCGCCGTGTGCGTGGCGTGCCGGGCCGGGCGCGTCGATCACGACGGGTACTGCGAGAACTGCGGGCACGCCCAGCCGCGTGAGCGTGACCACATGGAGCAGGAGGTCGGCCCGATCGCCGCCGTGAGCGACCGGGGTCTGCGTCACCACCGCAACGAGGACGCGTTCGCCCTCGGCACCAGCACCCTGCCGGACGGCTCCCCGGTGTCGGTGGCGATCGTCTGCGACGGCGTCTCCTCGGCGACCCGCCCCGACGACGCCTCGCTGGCCGCCTCCCGCGCCGCGAGCGCGTCGCTGCTCGCCGCGCTGCCCCAGGGGGCCCATCCGCAGCAGGCGATGCACGAGGCCATCGTCGCCGCCGCGCACGCGGTCAACGCGCTGGCCGCCGAGCCCGCCACCGCCCTGGAGCAGGGCCCGCACCAGAACGCGCCCGCGTGCACGCTGGTCGGCGCGATCGTCACGCCGGGGCTGCTGACCGTCGGCTGGGTGGGCGACAGCCGCGTCTACTGGGTGCCGGTGGACCGTTCGGCGCCGGCCGCCCGGCTCACCGAGGACGACTCGTGGGCCGCCCAGATGGTCGCGGCGGGCCTGATGAACGAGGCCGAGGCGTACGCCGACGAGCGGGCCCACGCGATCACCGGGTGGCTCGGCGCGGACTCCTACGAACTGGAGCCGCACACCGCGTCGTTCAAGCCGGACCGGCCGGGCGTGGTGGTGGTGTGCAGCGACGGGCTGTGGAACTACGCGGAGGGCGCCGAGGAGATGGCCGAGGCCGTTCCGGCGGACGCCGCCACGCGCCCGTTGCACGGCGCCCGGGTGCTGGTCGGCCACGCGCTGGACGGTGGGGGCCACGACAACGTAACAGTGGCGGTCCTGCCGTTCCCGGTGGTGCCCCAGGGGGCAGGATCGGCCTAGCGGGCCGCGTCAGGGGCGAGCGGCGGCGGACCGGTGGGGACCGGACCGCGGCGCAGGGCACTCCGCCCATCAGGACTCCGCCGACTCCGGCGGTATGAGGGGGATGTGAGTAGGCATGGCCAATTTCTCGAAGTCGAACGTGCCGCAGTTCTCGGTGGACGTGTACCAGAACGAGTACCTGCCGGAGGGCGGCCGTGAGGTGAACGCGATCGTCACGGTCACCGCCACCGGCGGCGGCACCGTCGGCAGCGCGAGCGCCTCGGGCCCCCTCTACTCGCCCGGCCGGAGCCCGTCGGCCGCGGTGGCCCTGATGGTCGACTGCTCGGGCTCGATGGACTATCCGCCGACCAAGATGCGCAACGCCCGTGACGCCACCGCCGCCGCCCTGGACACCCTGCGCGACGGCACCCACTTCGCGGTGATCGGCGGCACCCATGTCGCCAAGGAGGTCTACCCGGGCGGCGGCCGCCTCGCCGTGGCCGACGCCACCACCCGGGACCAGGCCAGACAGGCGCTGCGCAAGCTCAGCGCGGGCGGCGGCACGGCCATCGGCACCTGGCTGCGGCTGGCGGACCGGCTGCTGGCGTCGGCGGACGTGGCGATCCGGCACGGCATCCTGCTCACCGACGGGCGCAACGAGCACGAGTCGGCCGTCGATCTGAAGGCCACCCTGGACGCCTGTGCCGGGCGCTTCACCTGTGACGCCCGTGGCGTCGGCACCGACTGGGAAGTGAAAGAAGTCACAGGCATCGCCTCGGCGCTGCTCGGCACCGCCGACATCGTCGCCGACCCGGCCCAGCTCGCCGCCGACTTCACGCGGATGATGGAGGGCGCGATGGGCAAGGAGGTCGCCGACGTCGCCCTGCGGGTGTGGACGCCGGTCGGCACGTCGATCAGGTTCGTCAAGCAAGTCGCGCCCGCCGTCACGGAGTTGACCGACCGGCGGACCGAGGCGGGGCCGCGTGCGGGCGACTATCCCACCGGTTCCTGGGGCGACGAGTCCCGTGACTACCACGTCTGCGTGGAGGTCCCGGCCGCCGGTCTCGGTCAGGAGATGCTCGCCGCCCGCATCTCCCTGGTGATCCCCCAACCCGACGGAACGGCACAGAAGTTGGGCGCGCAGGGCCTGGTGCGGGCGGTGTGGACGGACGACATGGCCGCCTCGACGTCGATCAACGCCCAGGTCGCCCACTACACAGGTCAAGCCGAACTGGCCCAAGTCATCCAACAGGGTCTCGATCTCCGCAAAGCGGGCGATATCGATGGAGCAACGGCCAAACTAGGCAGGGCCGTTCAGCTCGCCAGCGCCTCCGGGAACGCGGATACCGCGAAACTCCTTTCGAAGGTGGTGGACGTGGTCGACGCCGCGACCGGTACTGTGCGACTGAAGGCGAAGGTCGCGGAGGCCGACGAGATGACTCTCGAAACCCGGTCCACAAAGACCGTTCGTGTAAAAAAGTGATCCTGAGCCGACCTTGAACCACCGAGCCAGGCTTTGACAGAGAGGGGGAAGCGCCGACATGCCGACCTGCCCGAACGGACACCAGTCGGGTTCCGACGACTGGTGCGAGGTCTGCGGTCACCGCATGGCCGGTGCCGTACCCCCGCCGCCTCCGCCGCCGCCCCCGGCGGGCGGTGGCTACGGCTTCCCGCCGCCGCAGGGCGGACGCCCGAACCCGGCCGCGGCCCCCGAGCTGTGCCCGCAGTGCCGTACGCCCCGCGAGGGCGGCGCGCCGTTCTGCGAGGAGTGCCGGTGGAACTTCCTCACCAACACGGCGACCTCGTACACCCCGGCCGCCCCGCGCCCCGCCCCGGGCCCCCCGCGCTTCCAGCAGCCGCCGGGCCCGTCGTACGGCGGCGGTGACGCGTACGAGTACCAGGGCTCCCGCCCGTCCCAGGTGAACCGCCCGGCCGAGCCGATCCCGCCCTTCGGCGACCCGTCCCGCCCGGACCAGCCCCCGTTCGCGACGACCCCCGGCCCGCCCCCGCCCCCGAACTTCGGCGCCGGCCCACCCCGAGCCGACCAACAGCAGGGCCAGCCCCCGTTCACCCCGAACTTCGCCGGCGGCCCACCCCGGGACGACCAGCAGCAGGGCCAGCCGCCGTTCGCCACGAACCCCGGCCCGCCCGCCCCCCCGAACTTCGCCGGCGGCCCACCCCGCCCGGACCAGCAGAACCAGCCCCAGCCCCCCTTCGGCAACGGCCCGACCCGCCCTGACCAGCAGAACCCGTCGGGCCCCCCGAGCCCCCCGAACTTCGGCGCTCGCCCGGACCAGCCCCCGTTCGCCACGAACCCCGGCCCGCCCCCGCCCCCGAACTTCGGCGGCGGCCCCCCGGAATTCGGCGCGAACCCGGCCCGCCAGCCGTCGCCGCCCGCGCCCCCGCAGGCGTTCCACCAGCCGGGCCCCCCGGCCCCACCGCCCTTCCCGCAACAGGGCGGCCAGGCCTTCGGCGCGGCCGACGACGACTGGGTGATCCCACCCCCGACGAGCGGCCAGGCAGCACAGGGCCCCCAGGGCGGCCAGGGCGGCCAGGGAGGCCCCGCAGCGGGCGGCTACGGCTACCCCCAGCCGCCCCAGAGCGCCCAGCCCGCCCAGACCCCACCGGCGACCTGGACGGCGACGATAGGCCCGGACCGCGAGTACTTCATGGCGATGATGCAGCGCTCGGGACCGGAGGCCACGGGGCTCAACCTGCCCGCCTACTCCCCCGAGCAGCAGCGCACGCTCACCGGCAACCAGGTCACCATCGGCCGCCGCCGCCACTCCACCGGCGACACCCCCGACATCGACCTGGCGGTCCCGCCGGAGGACCCGGGCGTCTCCCACCAGCACGCGGTCCTGGTCCAACAGCCGGACGGCAACTGGGCGGTCGTCGACCAGAACTCCACCAACGGCACCACCGTCAACGGCGGCGAAGAACCCATCCAACCCTTCCTCCCCATCCCCCTCCAGGACGGCGACAGGGTCCACGTGGGCGCCTGGACGACAATCACGATACGGCGGGGCTAAGCCCGGGCCGGGTCGAGCGGTAGGGCCCGGCTACGGCTGACGGCCGGGGTACAGCTGGCGCTGAGGTAAGCCGGGACCAGTCCGGCGGGGGCCAGCGGCACAGCCACGCTGCGGCTGACGGGCGCGGGCAGCTGGCGCTGGGATGGGGCGGGGCCGGTCTGGCGGAGGCCAACAGGACGGGTCCGTGCGGCCGACGGTCGCGGTCCAACGGGGCTCAGGCCCGGCGGGGCCAGTCCGGCCCAGGCCAGCCGTGCCGCCTCTCCTGGCGGTCCGGCCGTGCCCGCTGGCGCCGTGGCCGGCGGGGTCAGCTCGGCAAGGGCCAGCGGTGGCGTCCGTGCGGTCGGTCCAGCCAGGCCCATTGTTCGTCGGCGTCGATGCTCACGCCGTAGCGTTCCCGCACTGGACGTCCCTCGCGTTCCCAGAGGGCGTAGGCGTCCGACGGGGTGAGAACGTCGCCGGTGAGGGCCCGCAGGAAACGGAACAGGTCGTTCCCGGCGGCCGGGCCCGGCACCTCGTCGGAGGCGTGCGCGCCCGGCGCCCGTTGCCCCGCCCCGCGCAACGGCACGAAGTAGGCGGGCGTGTGCAGGAACCGTCCCTCGGCGTGCGCCGCGTCGCTCACGGTCAGCGCGAGCAGCCCGGTGGCGACCGGCGCCAGCACCCTGGCACCGGGCACGCACTGGGCGAGCCAGGCGCGCGGAACCGAGCTGAGCGCGCAGGTCGCGATGATCCGGTCGAAGGGGGCGCGTTCGGGGACCCCGCGCGCCCCGTCCCCGGTGACGACAGCCGGACGGTACCCGGCGGCGGCCAGGTGCTGCCGGGCGCTCTCGGTGATCTCCGGGTCCAGATCGACGGTCGTGACGAGGTCGTCGTCGCCGAGCCGGTGGGCGAGCAGGGCCGCGTTGTAGCCGGTGCCCGCGCCGACCTCCAGGACCCGGTCGCCGTCCCGCACCCGCAGTTCGGTGAGCATCAACGCCATCAGCGAGGGCTGGCTGCTGGAGGAGACCAGTTCCCCGTCCCGCACCCGGGTGGCCAGCGGAACGTCGTCGTACACCCCGCGCAGCCACTCCTCGCGGGCCGGCGGATCGGGGGCGGCACACCAGCGCCGTTCGTACGCCCCGGCGACGACGACGTAGTAGTACGGCACGAACAGATGCCGGGGAACGACGCGGAAGGCGTCCCGCCACACGGGGTCCCGCTTGCAGACGCCCCGGGCGTCGATCTCCCGCACCAGCGAGCCCCGCGCCACCTCGGCAACCCCGCTCACGTGATCGTCGACACCCATACCCCCACTCTGACCTCTCACCCCCCACCCAGCGACCGCCCCACCCTCCCCAAGACACAGCCCTGCCACCCCCTAGGGACGCCGGCCCCTTCCCGAGACACGGCCCAGCCACCCCCCTAGGGACGCCGGCCCCTTCCCGAGACACGGCCCAGCCACCCCCCTAGGGACGCCGGCCCCTTCCCGAGACACGGCCCGGCCACCCACCCAAGGAGCACGGGGCTGTATCGACATGCGGCTCCGCCGCGTGGGCGCGACCAGCCACAACGGCGCCGCACCCGACCGACCACCGCAGGCCCCCCGCCCAGCGATGGACTTAGGTCTGGAGACCTGGTCCGCCCCGTCTGCGACCATAGAACGCGTGACAGAGATTCGGCGCGGCACGCTTCAGGAGCAGACCTTCTACGAGCAGGTCGGCGGGGAGGAGACCTTCCGCCGCCTCGTTCACCGTTTCTACGAGGGGATCGCCACAGACCCGCTGCTACGCCCGATGTACCCGGACGACCTGGGCCCGGCCGAGGAACGGATGCGCCTGTTCCTGATGCAGTACTGGGGCGGCCCGACGACGTACAGCGACAACCGCGGCCACCCCCGCCTCCGCATGCGCCACGCCCCCTTCACCGTGGACCGCGCAGCCCACGACGCCTGGCTGCGGCACATGCGGGACGCCGTCGACGACCTCGGCCTCTCCGAGGAACACGAGCACACCCTGTGGAACTACCTGACGTACGCGGCGCAATCGATGATCAACACCCCGGAGTAACCCGGCAGTTGGCCCGGCCGATACCCCCCTGCTCCACCCTCGGCCCGGGCCTGACTCCACTCCCGCCCCGGCGCGGCCGGACCCACGGCGTTGGTGCCGTATCCCACCGAGCCGCCCACGCCACACTCCCGCCCCGCGCCACACACCCGCCTCGCCTCGCCCCGCGCGGACGCGCAACGTTCAGCGGACGCTGACGTCGAGCGCGCCGAGCCCCCCAAGTCCCGCGCGCCGCACGGCGATCGAGCCATAGGGCGTACGCAACCGCTGCCACGCGCCCGCCACGACCAACGTCACCGGGACCCCGGGCCGCAGGAACCCGAGAGACTGGGCGGCGTGCACCGCCCGCACCGGCAGCCGCGTCCGCCCGACCGTACGGGACCAGATCTCCCGCCCGATCCGGTCGAGTTCGGCACGGGTCCGCCCCTCGGGCGTCAACTCCTGCGTGCGCGACCGGAATTCAGCGACCCCGGCCCGGACGAGGGCGTACAGCGCGTCCGGCGCGGGAAGCCCGTTCTCGGACTGCCAGCCGCCGCGAGGGGGCAGCACACCGGCCCACGGCGGCCCCGTCACGGCCGCCGGAACCCCGACCGTGAGCGCCGACTCGTCGACGGATTCGAGGAGTTCACCGGCGGAGACGGTCACGTCGAGGGCGACGTCGAGGCCGTTCTCGTACGGCTTGGCGAGGCGGACGGCACGGACGGCCAGCACCTCGAAGGACGGCGGACGCCCGAAGACGGCGAGCGCCGTGCCGAACGCCTGGAGGCGCACCGCGGCCCCGCGGTCGTAGTGGATCAGCCGAGAGAGGAAGGCCGCGAGGTCCGCCGCCTCCCCCTCGTCGGCGAGATGGAGGACCGTCATGCGGCGACGGCCTCCTCCTTGTCGTCCCGGTACTCGGCCAGGAACTCCCGTTCCTCCGCGGTGATCCGCCGCGGCCGCTGGGCGGCGAAGTCGAACGGCACGATGACCGTCGAGGCGGTCACATAGATCTCGTCGCCGTCCTTCACCTCGTAGCGGATGGTGAAGGACGCCGCGCGTACTTCGGTGACCCACAGCTCGATGTCCACGGGCGCGTGCCGGTGGACGAGCTGCCGTTTGTAGTCGATCTCATGGCGCGCCACCACGGACCCCTGCTGGAAATTCTTGTCGGGGCGGAACAGGAAGTCGATACGGGCTTCCTCCAGGTAGCGGAGGAAGACCACGTTGTTGACGTGGCCGTACGCGTCCATGTCCGCCCAGCGCAGCGGGCAACGGTAGGTGTGCCGCAAGGTCGATCAGCCCCGGGTCAGCTTCTTGTAGGTCGCCCGGTGCGGACGCGCCGCGTCCGGGCCGAGGCGCTCGATCTTGTTCTTTTCGTACGACTCGAAGTTGCCCTCGAACCAGAACCACTTCGAGTCACCCTCGTAGGCGAGGATGTGCGTCGCGACCCGGTCCAGGAACCACCGGTCGTGGGAGACGACCACGGCGCAGCCGGGGAATTCGAGGAGCGCGTTCTCCAGCGAACCGAGGGTCTCGACGTCGAGGTCGTTGGTCGGTTCGTCGAGGAGCAGCAGGTTGCCGCCCTGCTTGAGGGTGAGCGCGAGGTTGAGGCGGTTGCGCTCACCGCCGGAGAGCACCCCGGCCGGCTTCTGCTGGTCCGGGCCCTTGAAGCCGAACGCGGACACGTACGCGCGCGAGGGCATCTCGACGTGGCCGACGTTGATGTAGTCCATCTCGTCGGAGACGACGGCCCACAGCGTCTTCTTGGGGTCGATGTTCTCGCGGCTCTGGTCGACGTAGCTGATCTTGACGGTCTCGCCGACCTTGATCGAACCGGAGTCCGGCGTCTCCAGGCCCTGGATCATCTTGAACAGCGTGGTCTTGCCCGCGCCGTTCGGACCGATGACGCCGACGATGCCGTTGCGCGGCAGCGTGAAGCTCAGGTCGTCGATGAGGACCTTGTCGCCGAAGGCCTTGCCCAGCTTGTTGACCTCGACGACGACGCTGCCCAGGCGGGGGCCCGGCGGGATCTGGATCTCCTCGAAGTCCAGCTTCCGCATCTTGTCGGCCTCGGCGGCCATCTCCTCGTACCGGGCGAGGCGCGCCTTGGACTTGGCCTGCCGGCCCTTGGCGTTGGACCGCACCCAGTCCAGTTCTTCCTTGAGCCGCTTGGCGCGCTTGGCGTCCTTCTGGCCCTCGACCTTGAGGCGGGTCGCCTTGGTCTCCAGGTACTTGGAGTAGTTGCCCTCGTAGCCGTGCAGGCGGCCGCGGTCGACCTCGCAGATCCAGCCGGCGACGTTGTCGAGGAAGTACCGGTCGTGGGTCACGGCCACGACGGTGCCCGCGTACTTGGCGAGGTGCTGCTCCAGCCAGTTCACGGACTCGGCGTCGAGGTGGTTGGTGGGCTCGTCGAGGAGCAGCAGGTCGGGCGCCTCAAGGAGGAGCTTGCAGAGCGCGACGCGGCGCTTCTCGCCACCGGAGAGGTTGGTGACCTGCCAGTCGCCGGGCGGGCAGCCCAGCGCGTCCATGGCCTGCTCCAGCTGGGCGTCGAGGTCCCAGGCGTTGGAGTGGTCCAGCTCCTCCTGGAGCTTGCCCATCTCGTCGAGGAGCGCGTCCGAGTAGTCGGTCGCCATCAGCTCGGCGATCTCGTTGAACCGGTCGAGCTTGCCCTTGACCTCGGCGACACCCTCCTGGACGTTCTCCAGGACGGTCTTCTCCTCGTTGAGCGGGGGCTCCTGGAGCAGAATGCCGACGGTGTAGCCCGGGGACAGGAACGCGTCACCGTTCGACGGCTGCTCCAGCCCGGCCATGATCTTCAGCACGGTCGACTTACCGGCACCGTTCGGGCCAACGACGCCGATCTTCGCCCCCGGCAGGAAGTTCAGGGTGACGTCGTCGAGGATCACCTTGTCGCCGTGCGCTTTGCGCGCCTTGCGCATGGTGTAAATGAACTCAGCCAAGAGAAACCGTCCGGCAGCTTGAAATCAGGCAGTGGGCAGATACACCCCATCTTGCCGTACGTCCACCCTCGGGTGGTAACCCGTGTGGGCTAGGCGCTCCACGGGCAGCGCCTGACCTGTCCCTCAGACGCCCGCCATCGTCCGCCACGGCCGGGCCCCCGCCCGCACGACGAGCCCCTCAGCCCTGTCTGGCCCCTCCGGCCTTCCCGGCCGCCGCGGCTGCTTCCTCTTCCCTCTTCCGGACGACGACCAGGGCCGCGCCGCCGATCACGACGAAGGCGATGGCCAGGCCCGCGATCAACGGCGTCGCGGTGGAGCCACCGGTCGCGGCGAGGTTGGTGGTGGTGTCGTCGCCGACCCCGCCCACCGTGGCCGGGCTCGGCTCGCTGAGGGTCTGCGTCGCCGTGCCGGTCCCGCCGGTCTCACTGCTCTGCGTCTTGCAGTCGAGGACCCCGCTGAACCGCTTCTCGGGCCCGCCGGGCGCGCTGATCGCGAAGTCGTACGCCTGGTCCTCCTGCAACGGCACCGTCACCGTGCGCGACGCCTGCGCCGGGATGCTGTACGCGGCGCCCATCAGGGTGAAGCCGAACGCCTCGTCCCCCGTGTTGACGGCGGTGATGTCGAGGCCGCTCTTGGCGCAGTTCGTCACGGCGGACAGGGCCGGTACGGCGCCCTGCGTCGCCCAGGTCGCGCTCGCCGTCGCGGAGACCGTCGACTCGCTGGACCCGGCCAGGATCTGCGTCTGGCTGCGGCTCTCGGAGACCAGGGCCCGGCCGACCGGCACGGTGGTCGAGGCCCCCACGGTCAGCTCGGCCGACCCGTCCGCCGCGCCCTTCGGGACATCGAAGAAGACCTGGCTGCCGTCGGCCGCCGAGGTGATCGCCTCGCCGTCCTTGCCGACGATGCGAACGCCGGTGGTGGCCGCGTCGGCGGGCGGGGTGAGCGTGACGCCGTTCGCGTCGGTGTGCACGGTGACCGGGCCGAGCAGTTCGCCGGGGTGACCGGAGACCGCCGGCGGGTCGAGGGTGAGGGACCCGGTGGGCTCGGGCAGGGAGACGGCGCTCTTCTCCAGGTAGTCCGCGAGCTTCTCGGCGCCCGGGTCCACGGCGTCGACGTCGGCGCCGTCCGAGTAGCGCCAGATGGCGACCTGGGTGCCGGCCGCCGCGTCCTGTTCGGTCAGTGCGCCCTTGACGCCCGCCTTGGCGGCGAGCGAGGCGAGGTCGTTGACCTGGGGGTAGGAGTTCCGCAAGATCCAACGGATCTTCCCGGCCTGCTTGTTGGCGGCCAACGAGGTGCCGCTCCACGGGGTCTCGTGGTAGCGGGCGTCCCGCTGGGTGGGGTTCTGCACGTCGACGCAGTAGGTCTGTAGGGTGCCGCCGCCGTCGACGGACATCTCGAACAGACCCGCCGAGACGTCCTGGTCGCCGGTGGCGTCGTGGAGCACGGCGGCGCCGTACGTCTTGAGTCCGCCCATGGTGGCGGCCACCCCGCCCTGTCTCGGTGCCGTTCCCGTCTCCTCGGCGGCCGCCGTCCCGGCCCCGGCCAGCGCACCGGCGGCGAGGAACCCGGACAGCAGCGTCACGGCGGCGAGTCGGGCCGTGGCCCGCTTGCGCACGGACGACACAGAGAACACAGAAAGCACCAAATTCCCCTTCGAGCAGGACCCGTTGACGTGGGGGGTGTGGTCCCACCAGCAGAATCAGAAGCCCCGAGGGCCGTGGTCGGCATCCTAGGGACGCGGTCGCGCCACCCCTCCCGGTCCGGGTGTCGGACCGCCGATCCGACTTTGAATCGTTATCGCCGAGAGGGCCTTTGAGCAGGGCTTATCGACAAATCCACCGGGTTGTTCGGCATGCATCGGCCGATAAGCCGCACTCGGGTTCAGCGCGGGGCACGAGGTGACATCACGTCATCACGGCGGGTTCCGGGCCGGGTTGGTCGACGAGATCGGCGGGCGGCTCCGAAGTGTCCGGCGCGGAGTCCCAGTTGGGCTCGGAGCGAGGCTCCGGGGCCGTCGCCGTCTCCGGTTTGTTCGGCCGTCGGAACGCCGAGGTGCCTCGGGCGAGGTCGTGCCCGATGGCCACGGCGTCCAGGTCGGCGGAGGTCCAGTTCTGGCCCTCGCGGGTGTCCGTGCGGACTTTCAGGCGGCCCTGCACGATCACGGGGTCGCCGATGCCGAGTGACGCGGCGGCGTTGGCGGCGAGTTGGCGGTTGGCCCACACCGTGAAGAAGTTGGTGTGCCCGTCGGTCCAGGTGTTCTTCTCCCGGTCCCAGTACCGCGGGGTCACCGCCAGTCGGAACCTCGCGGACGGGCCCGAGGCCAGGTCCCGGTACACGGGTTGCGTGGCGACGTTGCCTACGGCGCAGATGATCGTCTCGTTCATGGGTGTTCGTCCCTCCCGCGCCCACGGGGACGTCCCGTGTGGCGGCTGGTGTCTTGCGGCGATCCCGTTCACCGCGCAGCCAGCTTGCCCCGGTCGGATCACCCCCGCTCCGCCCTGTGGACAACCACCCCACCTGTGGAAACCCACCCCACCCAAACGAGCGACCCCGCCGCCCCCAACACGCCCCCAGGTCGGCAGGGCTGACCGCACGCCGGGAGGCACCGAGCCCTGCCCGTGGAGGCCGCCCCTCGACTCACAGTCCGTCGTGGCCAGTCGCGCAGTTCCCCGCGCCCCTGGGTGGGTGGGACTGGCCGCACGCCGGAAGGTACCGAGCCCGACTGGTGGAGGTTGTCCTTCGGCTCACGGTCCGTCGTGGCCGATCGCGCAGTTCCCCGCGCCCCTGGCTGGGTGGGGCTGACCGCACGCCGGAAGGTACCGAGCCCTGCCCGTGGAGGCCGTCCCTCGGCTCACGGTCCGTCGTGGCCGATCGCGCAGTTCCCCGCGCCCCCAGGTGGGCAGGGCCGACCGCGCATCGAGAGGTACGGCTCCTTGTCCGTGCCGGGGCGGCGCGTATGGCTCGGCCGGGGCGGCTTGTTGTCGCGGGGTGTGCGTGCAGCCGCCCGATCCCCGGGGAGCCCCCACCCACCAGGCCCCCGGCACTTCTGGGCCGACGACCACCCCACCCACCCCAGGGGCGCGGGGAACTGCGCGACCAGCCACCACCGACCGCCAGCCGAAAAACAACCCCACCAGCCCCCGGGGTCCCTCCGGGCCCACGACCACCCCACCCACCCCAGGGGCGCGGGGAACTGCGCGACCAGCCACCACGGACCGCCAGCCGAAGAACGACCCCACCAGCCGCCCGCAGCACTTCCCGGCGCAACGCCACCCCAACCCACCCAGGGGCGCGGGGAACTGCGCGACCAGCCACCACCGGCCGTCGGCCGAAAGGCAGCCCTTATCTGGCGCCGGCGCCCGCCCCGGCGCTCACCCCCGTGACACGGGCGTACTGTTCGCGGACCTCGCGGTAGCGGAGGAGCTCCGCCGCGACGGGGTCGAGGACGCGCGCCCGCCCACACCCCGCAGCCGCCTCACGAAGCCGCCGTTCCGCTTCCGTTCCGTACCGCCGCGCAGGCCCCCGCGCAGCCATCCGACAGCTCCATTCGACAAGCGGCCCCCCGATGATGCCGAGGACCATCAACAGCACCGGCACGCCCAGATTGGGCGCCATCAGGTCGACGATCTGCCCGGCCAGCCAGAGCCCGCCGACGACCTGGAGGATCGTCATCGCCGCCTGGGTGAGCACAGCCGCAGGCCACCAGCCGGGACGCGGCGGCCGCCCGGGCGGCAGTCCCGCGCGGGCGGCGAGTTCGTCGAGGGCCTCGGGCAGCCCGTGGGAGCCACGCAGGGCGGCCTCGCGCACGGCCTGCGCCCAGGGCCCCGGAAGCCCCGTGGAGGCGCGTTCGGTGAGCGTACGGACCGCGTGCTCGACGCGCTGCCGTGCCGTGGCCTCCTCGTCGGCCTGGTTGCGCAGCGGGAACCGCCCGGTGGTCGACTCGAACCGGTCCTGATACCAGCGCCACAGCCGCAGCCACGGCGTCCCGCACGCGCGGTTGGCGTTACGCAGCCACGCGCGTTCGGCCGCCTCCCCCGCCGCCGCGGCGCCCACCGCCTCCGCGAGCCGGTCGGCGAACTCGTCGCGCGCCTTCTCGCTCAGGCCGATCCGCCGATGGGTGGCGTAGACGGGCCGCAGTCCCGCCGCCGCGTTGTCCAGGTCGGCCGCGATCCGCCGCGCGGGGGCGCCGCGCTCCGCGACGAACTGGCCGAGCGTCTCGCGCAGTTCACCGACGCCGTCGCCGGTGAGGGCGGACAGGGCGAGGACGGTGGCGCCGGGTTCGCCGTACTCGCCGAGCGCGATGCCGTCCTCGTCCAGGAGGCGCCGCAGGTCGTCGAGGACCTGCTCGGTGGCCTCGCCGGGCAGCCGGTCGATCTGGTTGAGGACGATGAACATGACCTCGGCGTGACCGGCCATGGGCCGCAGATACCGCTCATGAAGGATCGCGTCCGCGTACTTCTCCGGGTCGACGACCCAGATGACGGCGTCGACGAGTGCGAGGACCCGGTCGACCTGTTCACGGTGCTGCACGGCCGCCGAGTCGTGGTCGGGCAGGTCGACGAGGACCAGGCCGCGCAGTTGCGCCTCCGCCTCCACGCTCTGCACCGGGCGCCGCCGCAGCCGTCCCGGGATGCCGAGCCGGTCCAGGAGGGTCGCGGCGCCGTCGCTCCAGGTGCACGCGATGGGCGCGGCGGTGGTGGGGCGCCGCACGCCGGTCTCGGAAATGGTCACGCCGGCCAGCGAGTTGAACAACTGTGACTTGCCGCTGCCGGTCGCGCCCGCGAGGGCGACGACGGTGTGCTGTCCGGAGAGCCTGCGCCGGGCGGCGGCCTCGTCCAGGACGCGTCCGGCCTCGGCGAGGGTGCGGCTGTCGAGGCGGGTGCGGGAGAGGCCGACCAGTTCGCGCAGCGCGTCGAGCCGGGAGCGCAACGGGCCGTCGTAGGCGAGGGGCACGGCCTTGGCCTGGGCGCTGGGGCGCCGGGTCTCCCGGACGACGACGGGTTGCGGGGCGATGGTGCCCTCGGTGACCCGGCGGGCGATCAGCCCGTCGTCCCAGACCCCGGAACCTTCGGAGCCGGAACCGTCGGACGCGGGGCCTTCGGACACGGCCCCTTCCGACGCCGGGCCGTCGGACCCGGATACGTCGGCGCGGCCCACGCCGATGGCGTCGCGCCGCCCTTCTTTGTCGCCGTTCCGGCGTCCGCGCCTGCTGATGTCATCCACGCGCGCGGGGCGTGCCCCGGAGGAGCCGATCGTGTCCTCGTCACAACCGGCGTCGGCGTCGGTATCGACGTCCCTGTCGGCAGGGGGCTCGTCGGTGGAATCGCGCTCCTTAAGGACGACGTTTTCGCGAACGTCGTCCTTAAGGGCGGGTTTTTCGGTGGGCCAGGCGGCGGAGTCAGGGTCGGTGTCGGTGTCCGCCGGGCGGTCGGCGTGCTCCATGTGGTCCTGGTCCTGGTCAGTGACGGCGGTCATGCGGTCACCTCTCCTTCTGAAGTACGGACAGCGCGGCGATGAGTTCGGCCTGGGGTTCGGGGTGGACGTCGAGGGCGTCGAGCGGGGCGAGCCGACGTTCGCGTTCGGCGTGCATGACCCGGTCGACGAGGTCGGCCAGGAGCCGTCCGCCCCGGTCGCGCAGCCGCAACGCCCCGTGCGCGCCGAGCCGCCCGGCGAGTCCCTCACCCGCCGAACGCGCCCGTCGGCCGCCGAGCAGGGCCGTGGCGACGAGCACGGCGACCACCTCGGCGTCGGGGGCGACGTTGCGGTCGAGGTGGCGGATCTCCTCCTCCGCGTACTCCTCCAACTCCCGCCGCCAGCGCCGTACCGCCATCCCGATGCGGTGCTCGGGGCTCTCCCCGCGCGGGTCACGGTCGAGGCCGGGGGCGTTCGAGGCGGGCTCGCGGCGCCAGGCGTCGTCGACCCGCTCGTCGGCGGCGGTGACGGCGCACAGCAGGAGCGCGGCCAGGCTCTCCACGAGGGCGTCCAGGAGTTCGGCGGCGGTGCAGTCGAGGGGGAAGGCCCGCCAGCGTTTCAGGGCGCCTCCGGCGAGCACGGCGCCCGCGTGCAGCCGCCCGCGTACGCGCGCGTGCTCGCTGTCGTAGGACGCCTCGACGGCGGAGGTGAGCCGCAGGGCGGCGGAGTACTGCGCGGCGGCGGCGCCGGCCAGCGCGGGCATCCGGGACTTGAGGGAGTTGAGGACCCCGTACGCGGTGCGGGCCAGGGCCTGTTGGCGGGCGGCGGGGTCCTGGGCGTGGTGGACGAGCCAGGTGCGCAGCGCCGCGACGGCGGTGGCCGGAAGCAGCCCACCGCCCCAGGCGGACTCGGGGAGTTCGGGCACCGTGAAGCGCGGGACGTGGCCGAGTCCGGCCTTGGTGAGGAGCGCGCCGTACTGCCGGGACACCTCGGAGGCGAGCTGGTGGGGCACCCGGTCCAGAACGGTGACGAGGGTGACGTCGTACTCCTTGGCGGTGCGCAGCAGGTGCCAGGGGACGGCGTCGGCGTAGCGGGAGGCGGTGGTGACCATGACCCAGATGTCGGCGGCGCAGATGAGTTCGGCGGCCAGCACGCGGTTGTCGGCGAGGAGGGAGTCGACGTCGGGTGCGTCGAGGAGGGCGAGGCCGCGCGGGAGGCTGTCGGCGGTCTCGACGCGCAGCACGCGCGCGGGGTTCTGGCCGGGCAGCAGGAGGTCGTCGCCGTCGTCCTGGTGCGGTACCCACACGCGGGTGAGGTCGGGGAGCACTCTCATCCCGCTGAACCAGTGGTGGTCCTCCGGATGACACACCAGGACCGGCGTCCGGGTGGTCGGCCGCAGCACGCCCGCCTCGCTGACCCGGTGCCCCACGAGGGAGTTGACGAGGGTCGACTTGCCGGCGCCGGTGGAGCCGCCGACGACGGCGAGCAACGGCGCTTCGGGCTCGCGCAGGCGGGGCACCAGATAGTCGTCGAGCTGGGCGAGGAGTTCGTCGCGGTTGGCACGCGCGCGTGGAGCCCCCGCGAGGGGCAGCGGGAAGCGTGCGGCGGCGACACGGTCGCGCAGGGCGGAGAGTGCGTCGAGCAGCTGAGGCCGTACGTCCAAGGTCACCACATGCGAAGAATGCCCAATTTTAGGGGAATTCTGAAGCATATGGATATGTCTGCGCGCCGACAGGACACAAGGGACGGATGGGACGACTGGGACGCGGGCACAGTCCAGGCATAACGAGTACACAACACCCGGTGCGCAAGGCGCCAAAAGCGATGCACGATTCGTACCTGCCTGCGATTATCAGGACCGCTTCACCGAACCTCCACATTGAGCCACGGAGGCGAAGCAACAGGGACAAGGTCGCGGGAGCCCTATCCTTGTCCCCGGCATCGTCACGGAACAGCCCACACCCGGGCACCAGCACCGACGCCACCACACCGGCCCCCGTAGCTCAGTGGATAGAGCAGGCGCCTTCTAAGCGCTTGGCCGCAGGTTCGAGTCCTGCCGGGGGCGCCACTGACGTCACGTCAGCTGAGGCGCGTTTTACCTGGTCAGATCCCGTCTGACCGTCGCAGATCCGCAGCGCACGCCGCTTCGTCGGCAGGCGCGGGAGTCCGGCTGACTGTTCCCACGCCGCCATCGGCAGCGCGTTGCGCTGGACCCGGTCGAGGATGACGCGCACCTCGTCGGGTACCGGCTCACGGATAACGGCCAAGCTGTGGCCGAGCGGCCACGAATCTGAGACCCTCCGATCAGAGCGCTCACCCGTTTGGTGACAGGGCCCTGAGCAGGACAGGCCATGGGCAGTCCTGCGGCAATCCGACTCTCATAGCGACGGCCAGGGCTGGGGATACAGCATGGACGATTGCGTGGTCACGGTCAGCGTTCGTCTTCGCGACGGTGAAGTCATGGAAGACCAGGCGTGGTTGGCTGCCTCGGTCGAGCTCCTCACCTGTTGTGGGCCCACGGCCCGCGCACGGCTGCGAGGACGTCGAACTCGTCGAAACGGCCGCAGAATTCCAGCACTTCGCGCTGGATCGCGAACTGACCGCCCCTGTCCGCCAGGCGACTGACCCAACCGAAAGGACAGCCTGATGAACAGCGAGGCGGCCTCCTACGACGAGGACAGCAATCCCCCCGCGTACGCGGACGGCACTTGGCCGGACCCAGACCGCGCCCTCGCGCACATCCGGCTCCGGGCAACGCGCCTGCGTGACCGCCTGATCCGCCAAGTCGACGAGGACGGTCTGGTCCGGGACCGGTGTGGCAGCCGTGTGCTGGAGTCGGCGTTGCTGCTGTCCTTGTTACGCAAGACACGCACCCTGCCCACCGTCCACGACGGCCTCGCACGGTACCTGCGCAACGCCCGCCCGGACGGCCTCATGGACACCCTGATCGTCGAAGCGGCCCTGGGTCACCCCGGACAGCACGACCGGGCCGTGGCCTATCTGGATGAGTTCCGGCACTTCACCGGGGCCCGTAAACGCCTCATGCTCGGCACGCTGCTGTCCCTGACAGGCGTCCTGCCCCTCGACACCGGCACGGACGCCCACGCTCTGCGCTACCAGGGATACGCGGCATGGACCGAACTGTCCCTGTGCGCCATCAGAATCCTCCACGGCGCTGCACGCGCAGGACACGCTGCCGTGAGCGCCACCGACCAGAACTACCTGACCGGCAGACTCGCATCCGCCGACCCCGATCAGGTCTGGGAGGGGAATGCGCTCGCCCACCTGATCGCCCTGCACGCCCTGCACACCTGCCAACCGGACAGTCCCCTCCTGCACAACGGCATCGCTGCCCTGTGCCGGAGCCGCAACAGCGACGGCGGTCTGCCCTTCATCGCGGGCCAGGAGATCTTCGTGACCGCCCTGGCCGGAAAAGCACTCGCCGCGGCCCATGCCCCCCGGTCACTCCTGATCCAGATGGGCGACCGCGTCTCCGAACTACAGCAGCGCGACGGTGGCTGGGGATACACCGAGATCACCTCCCAGACCGATGTCGACGACACGGCTGTCTGTATCGAATTCCTGCGCATCACGGACACAGCCCGCTACCGGCAGGTACTCGCTCGGGCGGAGCGGTACCTGGGCGCGATGGCCGACCCCCGTGGAGGATTTCCCACCTATCTGCACGGCCATCGACGCGAGGCCGATGTGACCGCCGGAGCCGTCATGGCCTTGTCCGCCTCCTGGCAGGACCACACCGCGCTCCTGGACACGTGCGTCGACTTCCTCCTCCGCGCCCAACGAGACGACGGCACCTTCGAGAACAGCTGGACCCGCAGCCGGTCCAGCGCCATCCACCGGGTTCTGGACGCCCTACGCCACGTCCCCCCGGCCCCCGCGGACCGCAGCGCACGCATCACCCACACCACCCTGGCGAGCACCCGCTACCTCGCCGAGACCCAGAATCCCGACGGCGGTTGGGGGTACCGCCCGGGCCGAAGCAGTGACGTCGTGTCCACCGCGCACGCCCTGCCGGTCATCGCGTCCACCGGCGACCGCCAGGCCCCCGGACGGGGACTGCGCTACCTCCTTGCCCACCAGAATGCCGACGGCGGCTACCCATCGGTCCCCGACCAACTGGGGCCACGCCCCTTGCCCTTCGACTGCCCCGTGCTGACCGACGTCCATGTCCTGAACGCCTTCACCCAGCTCCACACCCCCCGGCGCACCACCACCACCGCTCCGGAGCGACCGGCGCCGACTCGCCCCACCGGCTCAGTCGAAGAACCGGAACCCTGACCCGCACGACCGCACGTGGAACCCGCATCGGTCCTGACCACCACCGCGCCCCGGGCCCACTCAGCACACGCGGAAAGCGCGAGGTGCCGGACCGCGCCGACCAAGGCGCCGAACCGGCCTCACCACACCATGACGTGCCTGGTGCCTGGTGCCCGGCGCCGCGAGAACACCGAGTTGAGGAGAGAACGGCATGGTCGACAGCGTTTCCTTGTCCTCCAGCGAGGCCGACGGCCGCGACACGCGGCTACGCCTGTGGTGTCCGATCCCGCCAGCGCACAACCCCCTGGGCCCAGAGGTCGAAGAGCGGACGGCGGCATGGATGCGCAGGCACAGGCTGGACAGCGTGACGTCGGATCAGGACCGGCTGGACTGCTCGGTGTGGATGTGCCGGTGCGCGTCGATGATCTTCCCGGACGCTCCGCTGGAGCAGCTCCAGATCATCGCGGACTTCAACGCCTGGGTCTTCGCGATGGACGACTACATCGACCTGCCCGGCGGTGTCGGGGACGCGGTGCAGGCAACCGTGCGGCTGGCCCGGTTGGTCCGGTCTGTCGAGGCGCCCGAGGCGGCGCCACTGGACGGCTCGCCGCTGGGCGTGGCCCTGGCTGACGTGGTCGCCCGGCTCTCGCGGTGCGCGACGCCCGCGCAGCTGGCCCGGTTCGCGGAGAGTTTCCGGCGTGGCATGTTCTGCATGGCCTGGCAGCGCTCGCTGCTGGACGACGGCGAGGACCATGATCTGAACGAATACGCGGCCCTGCGGCTGGGCGCCTCGTTCGTTCCGCCGTATTCGGCGCTGTTCGAGATCGTGCACGGCTACCGCCTTGACGGAGAAGAACTGGCCACACCGCCGGCGCGAGCACTCACGGAAATGACCTGGTTGCTGATCGGCCTGCACAACGACGTCCATACGTGGGCCAAGGAGGAGGCCAGTCACGCGCCCGGCCTCAGCGCGGTCACGGTGCTGGCCCGCGAGACCGACGGCGACCTTCGAGAGGCGCTGGCCCGCGCGCTGGCCCTGAGCAACCAGATCATGGCCCTTTTCGTACAGCTGAGGGACCACACCCAGGAACAGGCCTCGGACGGACTGCGCCAGTATCTCCGTGACCTGGGGCGCCTCATCGCGGGAAACCTGGAATACCACCTGCACATGCCGCACTACCGGCGCGGACTGGAACCCGGACATCAGCAGCTGTTGGAGCAGATCTGGGTCGACCCCACCTCGGTGGACGTCGCCTCCGGGCCACCGCCCGCGTTCGCCTCGATCGCCTGGTGGTGGCGGCAACTCCCCGAGACCGCAGCGCCACGGCCCCGCAGTCCCAGCACCGGGTGAGACGGCACCGGTTGCTGACCCTCACCCCACCACCCCCTCCACCCCCACATGCCGAGGCCCCCGCAGGACCGGGCTGCGTCGGTAAGGGGGTGGGTCCTGGCTCAGGTGGAGGTTCTCCAGGTGAGGGAGGAGGGTGGTCAGGGCGATGCGGGCCTCCAGGCGGGCGAGCGGGGCGCCGAAGCAGTTGTGGACGCCGCTGCCGAAACCGAAGTGCTGGTTGTCCGCGCGGGTCGGCTCGAAGCGGTCCGGGTTCTCGAACCGCAGCGGGTCCCGGTTGCCCGCGGCGAGGACGAGGATCAGCGGGGCTCCCTCGGGGACGGTGACGCCCGCGACCTCGATGTCGGCGAGCGGGCTGCGCTGCGGGAGCAGTTGGACCGGCGGCTCGTAGCGCAGGAGTTCCTCCACGGCCCCCGGCATCAGCTCGGGGTTCTCGCGCAGCAGCCGGAGGGCGTCGGGGTACCGCAGGAAGGTGAGCGCCCCGTTGCTGATGAGGTTGACCGTCGTCTCGTGCCCGGCGATGAGCAGGAGCCGCGCGGTCGCCCTCAACTCCTGCGGGGTGAGCCGCCCGTCGGGGCCCGAGTCGTGCACGAGGGCGGAGAGCATGTCGTCGGACGGGTCCGAGCGGCGCCGTTCGGCGAGGTCTCCGAGGTACTCCTCCATCGCCTCACCGGCGTCCACGCTCGCGTCGCCGTGGCCCGCGGCACGCCGGTCCGCGGTCAGATCGAGGCTGGCGATGATGTCGTTGGTCCAGCCGCGCAGCCGGGGCATGTCCTGGTGCGGGACGCCCAGGAGCCGGCCGATCACGGTGACGGGGAGCGGGTAGGCGAAGTCCTCGACGACGTCGAACCGGTCCTTGTCCCGGAAGCCGGCGACCAGGTCGTCGCAGATCCGGGCGATCTCGGCGCGCAGGGCGTCGATCCGGCCGGGTGAGTGGGGCGGTCCGAACGGGCGCATGGTGATCCGGCGGAGCCGGTCGTGCTCGGGGTCGTCCAGGCCGATGAACGCCTTCGGTTGTTCCTGTCTCCTGACCGGCGGGAGGGTGGCCGGGTCGGCGCGGTTGCGGGAGTCGGAGCTGACCCGCGGGTCGTGCAGGAGGGCGGCGATCTCGTCGTAGGTGCCGACCAGGTAGCTGCCGTCGGCCTGGCGGGTGACGCCGTTCTCGCGGAGTTCGGCGTAGAGGGGGTAGGGGTCGGCGCGGTGCGCGTAGTCGGTGATGCGCTGGAGCAGCGTCTCCGGGGACATGCGGGGGCTCCTCATGGGCGGTGGGCGGCCGGGGGCGGTTCGGGCCGGACCAGGGTCAGGCGCCGGTCCGGCAGATGGCCGGTCAGCGCCACGGTCGGACCGTGCGAGAGCACCTGCGGGTCCGGCACGTCGGAGGGGACGGGCGCGGCCGAGGCGGGCCGGTCGGCCGCGCCCGTGCCGGGCGGGAAGGGCGCGGCCGTCTCGATGAGGTGCTGGTAGTGCTCCAGCCACTTGGCCCGGTTGACGGTGACCGCCGCGGTGATCCGCCCCCGGTACCCGTAGACCGCGACGAGCCGGCCTTCCCGCAACGACCCCTGCGCGATGACCACGTGATCGGAGAACGTCGGCACGCCCACCGACTTGATGGTGACGCCGAACTGGCTCGACCAGAACGACGGCACCGCCAGATGCGGGCGCCGCCCGGGCCCGGCGCTGATCATGTTGTGGGCCGCGACCTCGGCCTGCGCGACCGCGTTGCCCCAGTGTTCGAGGGAGAGCATCTGGTACTCGAACAGGGGGTGCGGGAACCGTGCCACGTCCCCGGCGACGAAGACGTCGTCGGTGACGATCCCGTACATGGTGAACGCGCGGCACCCCGCGTCGCAGGCCACGCCCCTGGCCCCCGCCGCCAGCCCCGATCCGTCGAGCCACTCGGTGTTGCGGACGGCGCCCAGCGCGACCACGGCGACGTCGGCCTCGATGCCGGTGCCGTCGGAGAACTCGGCGCCGGTGAACCGTCCGGCGCTGCCCTTGAGGGCGGTGACGGTGACCCCGCACCGCAGGTCGACGCCGTGCGCCCGTTGCATGGCGGCGGCGAAGGAGCCGAGCGTGCCGCCCAGGGCGCCGACCAGAGGCGCGGGCCCGCGTTCGACGACCGTCACCTCCAGGCCGCGTTCCCGGCAGGCGGAGGCGATCTCCGAGCCGGTGAACCCGGCGCCGATCACCAGGACCCGGCGCGGCCCGGCGTCCAGCCGCGCCGTGAGGGCCGCCGCGTCCTGGGCCGTGCGCAGGGTCAGGACGCCGTCGAGGCGGGCTTCGGCGGCGTCGGGCCAGGGGCGGGCGCGGGTGCCGGTGGCGATCAACAGGCGGTCGTACGGCAGCCGTTCACCGTCGGCGAGGATGACCCGCTTGTCGACCGGGTCGACGGCGTCGGCGCGCACCCCGAGCTTCCAACGGGCGTCCACCGCACGGCTTCTGGGCAGTCCGACGTCCGCCGCCGGGGTCCGCCCGAGCAGCACCTGCTTGGACAACGGCGGCCGGTCGTAAGGGGGTTCGGGCTCCTCACCGACCAGCGTCAGCGATCCCGTGAACCCCTCGGCGCGCAGCGTCTCGGCGGCCCGCAGACCGGCCAGCGACGCCCCCACCACGACGATCCGGCCGATCCTCGGGTCAGCGTTCACCGGGACCCGCCCGCTCACCGACGAGGATGGCCTGCACCGGGCAGGCCGCCGCCGCGCCGCGCACCCGCTCGTGCTGGCCCGCAGGGACGGCGGGCGTGTACATCAAGGCCTCCTCGCCGTGCAGCTCGAACACCTCGGGGGCCAGGAACACGCACTGCGCGTACGCCTGGCAGCGGTTGAGGTCGACAACGATCTGCATCCGGGTCCGCTCCTCCACAGGTCGCCCGCACTCTCCGTCCTACGGCCTGCGACCCCGGGACGCGAGCGGTACTGGGCCAGCGGGGTACCGGCCGCCACGGCGACCCCGCGTGCCCCCGGCTCCCGCCTACGCCTCTCCGTCGCGGGCCGGGATCAGCAGGAACACCACGGCTGCCGTGATCAGGACGACCGTCGACGCGGTGATCCAGGTGGTGCGCATGGCGTGCAGGAAGCCCTCCGTGGCCGCTCGGGCGATGGTGTGGGCCTGGGCGGTCCTGCCTCGGGCGGCGAGGTCCTGGGCGATCTGGAGGGTCGCGGCGACGGAGCCGTCGGCCCGCTGTCGGAGGGCGGCGTCGAGGCCGCCGACCGCGGGGCCGATCCGGGCGCGGTAGACACCGTTGAGCACCGAGCCGAGCAGGGCCGCGCCGAGCGAGCCACCGACCTGGCGGAACGTGTTGTTGACGGCGGAGGCGGCGCCGGACTCCTCGGCCGGCATCGCGGAGACGATCGCGCCGGTCGACGGCGGATGCACCCACGCGGTCCCGGCGCCGAAGACGAACAGCCACCCCTCGAACCACCAGACCGACGTGCGCGCCCCGACCGTCGCCATCCCCAGCAGACCCGCGCCCATGGCCGTCAGGCCGACCGTGCACACGGTCCGCACCCCGAACCGGGCCACGGCCTTCGGCACCCGGGGCGCGAAGAGGATCAGCGACGCGGCGAGCGGCAGCACGCACACCCCGGTGAGCAGCGGGCTGTAGGCGCGCACGCTCTGAAGATAGAAGCTGATCACGAAGGTGCCGCCGACCAGCGCGAAGTAGAGCACGCCGAGCGAGAGCGCCGCCGCGGCGAAGCGCCGTTCGCGGAAGTAGCGCATGTTCAGCGCCGGGTGCGGGGTGTGCCGTTCCCACTGGACGAACGCGACGAGCAGGGCGAGTCCCGCGGCGAGCGGCCCGGCCGCCTCGGGGCGCGTCCAGCCGCCCACGTCACCGGCGCGGATCACGCCGTAGACGACGCCGAGCAGGCCGAGCCCGGACAGGGTGATGCCGGGCAGGTCCATGCGGCGGGCCCGGGCGGCGGCGGAGCGGGCGGTGTCCGGGACGACCCAGAGCATCGCGACGACGGCGACGAGGACGACCGGCACGTTGATGAGGAACACCGAGCCCCACCAGAACCGTTCGAGCAGCGCGCCCCCGATGATCGGCCCGAGGGCGACGGCGACGCCGACCACGGCGGTCCAGATGCCGAGGGCCCGGACGCGTTTGTCACCGGGGAAGACGGCGGAGATGATGGCCAGCGTCGCCGGCATGATGAGCGCCCCGGCGACGCCCATCAGCGCGCGCAGGCCGATGAGTTGGGCCGGGGTGTGGGCGTAGGCCGACAGCGCGGAGGAGACGCCGAACAGGGCGACGCCCGCGACGAGCAGCTTCTTGTGGCCGAGCCGGTCACCGAGCAGCCCGGAGCTGAGCAGCAGGCCCGCGTAGGACAGCGTGTAGGCGTCGACGGCCCACTGGAGCTGGCTGTGGTCGGCGTCCAGGCCGACGGGCGCGGGTTCGGCGAGGGTCTTCAGGGCCACGTTGAGGATGGAGTTGTCCATCGACACCAGCAGCACGGCGGCCAGCACGACCACGAGGATCAGGGTGTGGCGGGGCGCGCGGTCGGTGCCCTCGGGCGTCCGTACGCCTCGTTCGGACGCGGCCGGGACAGGTGCGGTCAACGTCCTGGGTCCTCTCCAGCACATCGGGGGGTGGTCGGCCGGGGCAGCCAGCGGCGCTCCGCCTCGGCCAGCTCATCCTGCCCCTGGAGCGCGAAGACCTCGGTGAGCGGCGCGATCCGCTGTTCGACGCCGCGCAGGTGCTGCTGGGCGAAGATCTCGGCGGCGGTGGTCTGCATGGCGGTGAGGGCGGCGCGCATCAGGTGGTTGGCCCAGATGACGGCGGCGAACCCGTCCTCGGCGAAGACCTCGGTGGGCGTGCGGTAGTACGTCGTCGGCACGATGACGACCGGCAGCCGCTCGCCCCACTCCGCCTTGAACGCGCGGATCTCGTCCGCGTCGGCCCGCGCCGAGTGGATCAGGACGGCGTCGGCGCCCGCACCCCGGTACAGCTCGGCCCGGCGCAGCGCCTCGGCCAGGCCCCGGCCCGCGATCAGCGCCTCGGTGCGGGCGACGACGACGAAGTCCGCGTCGCGCTGCTCGGCCTTCGCGGCCTGGATCTTGCCCGCGAACTCCCGTGCGTCCGCGAGGGGTTGGGCGCCGCCGCGCACGAAGCTGTTGGTCTTCGGGAACAATTTGTCCTCGATGCAGACCCCGGCGACGCCGCGCTGTTCGAGCTTGCGCACCAGGCGGCGGACCGCGTTGAAGTTGCCGTAGCCGGTGTCGCCGTCGAGGAGGATCGGGATGCCGGTCGCGTCGCTCATGAACTCGGCGACCTCCAACACCTGGGTCCAGCTTGCCTCGTTGCTGTCGCGGACGCCGAGGGCGGCCGAGATCGACAGGCCGCTGGCCCAGATCGCCTCGAACCCGGCGCGTTCCACGAGCTTCGCCGACAGGCCGTTGTGCGCCTCCATCAGGAAGCCCAACTCCGGTCGTTCCAGGAGGTGTCGGAGCCGGGAGGCCTTGGTGGCGGTGGGGCCCGGGGGGCCGCTGGTGACGCTCACGGCGCGGTCACCGCCGTTTCCGGCGGGGCGAGTTGGGCGTGCAGCCGGGTCGCGATCTCGGGGAGGACGAGCGGCACCCGGGGTGCGGGCACCGGGTCGGTCGTCACCTTGATCTCCAGGAGCCGTGGGCCCGGCTGGGACGCCAACTTGTCGTAGGCCGCCTGGAGTTCGGCCAGCGACGCGCAGCGTGCCGTCGCCGCGTAGCCGAGCAGTTCGGCGGTGGCGGCGAACGGGACCGAGCCCTGGATGGGCTGGCCGCCGGTGGAGTCGTAGCAGCCGTTGTTGAAGATGACGTGGAGGAAGTCCGTCGCCTCCGACGCGGCCGCGCTGACCAGCGTCCCGAACCGCATCAGGGCCGCCCCGTCGCCGTCGAACACCGCCACCGGACGGTGCCCGGAGCGGGCGATGCCGAGACCGACGGCCCCGGCGCAGCCCATCGAGCCGCTGAGGTAGAGGTAGGTGGCGCGGTCCCCGGCGGCGTACAGCTCGCGGCTGGTCAGCCCGGTGGTCGTGACGACGACCTGCTCCTCGGGCATCCGCTCCCGCAGCCACCTGATGGCTTCCGCGCGGCTCAACGTCGTTGTCGCGCGCGGCAGTTGGTCGGGCGCCGTGGGCTGCAACGGCAGCGGCGTCGGGCCGTCGCGGAAGGCGCCCTTCCTGACCAGCAGGCAGTACGGGCGGCGGGCGCGCGCCATCTCGCGCTCGGCCTCGTCGAGGGCCTCGACGCAGCCGGCCGGGTCGGTCGGCAGCCAGGCGTGGCTGATGCCGACGTCGGTGAGGATCTGGTCGGTGGTGCGGCCCATGACGTCGTGGTGGGGTTCGTCGCGGGTGCCCGGCTCGCCGCGCACCGACACCAGGAGCAGCACCGGCACCCCGTAGGGGAGGCAGAGGGAGGCGAGCGGGTTGAGGGCGTCGCCGAGGCCGGAGTTCTGCATGGCGACAACCACACGGCGCCCGGCGAACCAGGCGCCCGCCGCGACCGACACCGCCTCCCCCTCGCAGGTCGCCGGGAAGTAGCGCAGGTCCTCGCGGTGGGCGGCGCGTTCGAGGAGCGGTTTGAGGTAGCTGCACGGCACGGCGGCCATCTCGCGGTAGTCGCGGGCCAGCAAGGCGTCGATGACGTGGTCGGCGTCGAGGGCCTCGGTGGCCCCGGGCCCGGGTGTCCGGTCCACGGTCACCTCGCCTGAATCCGTCGCATCAGCCGGCGGGCGCCGTCCGGGATGGCGTCGCGCCGGTGCATCATCACGCGGTTGTCCCAGACCACCAGGTCACCCGCGCGCCAGCGGTGCGGCCGGGCGAGCGCGGGGTCGTCGCAGTACGCCCACAGTTCGTCGAGGAGCGCCTCGGACTCGGCGAGCGGCAGCCCCGGGATGTGGGCGTTCAGGCGGCGCCCGAGGTAGAGCGCCGGGCGCCCGCTCTCGGGCCGGACCCTGACGAGGGGGTGGACGGCGCCGGAGGAGGTGGTGATGTCGACGACGGGTTCCCGTCCATGCCGCAGATCGCCCGCGGCCGTGCGGCTGTCGTCGTGCTTGCAGGTCAGGGTGGCGATCCGGGTACGCAGCCGCTCGGGCAGCCGCTCGTACACGGCCGCCATGTCCAGGAACCAGGTGTCGCCGTGCCCGTCCGGGACCTCGACGGCGTACAGGGCGCTGGCCAGGGCGGGTTCGGGCACGTAACACATGTCGGTGTGCCAGTTCAGGTCGCCGCCGCCGAGGTGGCCGAGGGGACGGCCGTTCTCGACGATGTTGGAGACGATCATGATCTCGGGCGGCAGCCCCGTGGTGTCGACGATGCCCTCCTGCGGCGGCACCGGCACCGGCGTCCCGAAGAGCGCCCCGAACGTCACGAGGTCCTCCGGCGTCAACGCGCACCCGTGGAACACCAGCACCGGATGCCGCTGCCAGGCCTCCTTGATCCGGGGCGCGAGCTCGGCCAGCCCCGCCGAGGTGAGCCCCGAAAGCGTGGCGAACGGCGGTGCGGCGGGGTCGGTGGGATGGTCGAGGTCGGTGGGGTCTGCGGTGTCGGTGGGGTCGGGGCCTACCATGTCGATCCTCCTGGCGACGGTACGGGGGAGGAACCGGCGAGCCCGCCGAACAGGGACTCGGTCAGCTCGACGAGCCCGGCGACCTCCAGGGACGCCAGCGGCGGACGGCGCAGTCGCTCGACGGCCAGCTCGGACAGGCGGGCCACCTCGCGCAGGGTGGCGCCCGAGGCGTCGGCCCCGTCCAGCATGTCCATGATCTCGGTGATCTCGGGGTCGCTCGGTTCGGGACGCGCGAGCAGCGCGTGCAGACGGCGCCGCCCGGCCGGGTCGCAGCGCAGGTGGCCGACGACGATCGGATACGTCTTCTTGTGCTGACGGATGTCGCTGAGCAGGGGTTTGCCGTTGCGTTCGGCGCTGCCCCACAGGCCCCGGTGGTCGTCGATGAGGGAGAACGCGGTGGCCACCAGCGCCCCGAACTCCCTGAGCGCCGACCGGACTTCAGGGTCCGGGGTGGAGACGGCCGCCGCGAGTTCGACTCCGCATCTGATCAGGCACGAGCGGCCCAGGGCCACCTCCCTGACCTGGCCGAGGGTCATGTCGAGGCGCTTCTCCCAGTCCAGGTCGAGGTGTTGGGCGTCGGCCATCTCCAGGCACGAGTCCAGCAGGGTCCGGGTGAGGCCGCGCGGTTCGACGTGGGGCGAGCGCGCGTCCAGGTAGTCCTGGAGGGCGTCGAGGCCGATGACGTAGATCCCGGCGGCGGCCGTCATCGCGTGCCCGGTGCCGTAACGGACCCACAGCGCGGGGCGGTTACGGCGCATGCGGTCGCGGTCCATGATGTCGTCGAGGATGATGCTGAAGTCGTGGACGAGCTGCACGGCGATCGCCGCGGGCATCGCCCCCCGGTGGTCGCCGGTGATCGCCTGCGCGGTCAGCAGCGCCAGCAGGGGCCGCACCCGCTTGCCGCGCGCGTTCGGGGCGGGTGGCGACCCGTCGTCCCAGGAACGCCAGGCCATGTGGTCGGCGACCATCCTGCGGAACGTCTCGGACTGCGGCTGCGCCCGGTGCAGGAAGGCGAAGAGTTCCTGGTCGAAGTGGTCGAGTAACGCGTCGGGGGTCACTGTCCGACCCGTTCGGCGGCGACCATGAGGTAGGCGATCGTCGAGGAGCGGTACCCGTCGATGAAGAGCTGCTCGATGGTGTCCCGGTGCTCGCTGCGCAGCCGCAACTCCCAGTAGGGCAGGGCGTCTTCGTCCATCTGGGCGACGTGGTAGGGCACGAACCCGGAGTCGAGCAGGGCGCGCAGATAGGCGCCCCGGGTGTGCATGGTGCAGGCGTAGTGCCGGTCGATCGCGGCGATGGTCTCGTCGGCGCCGCCGCGCTCGTCGACCGCCCAGGTCGCGAAGACGTAGCGGCCGCCGGGTTTGACGATTCTGGCGAACTCCCGGAAGAGCGGGGTGAGTTCGCTGACGTACATGGTGACCTCGTTGGTCAGCGCGGCGTCCATGCTCGCGGTGGGCAGGCCGGTGCGCAGCATGTTCATGAAGTGGAAGCGGACCTCGGCGTCGCAGCCCCGCTCCCGGGCACCACGTTCGGCGAACTCCCGTTGGTAGCGCGAGATGGTGGCGCCGTCGACGGAGCAGCCCAGGCGCTGGTGGGCCATGAACGCCGTGCCGCCCCGGCCCGAGCCGCCGTCGAAGAGCCGGTGCTCGGGGCCGAGCCCGGCGAGCAGGTCGAGGAGCCGTTCGGTCTGGGCGTTCTCCAGCTCGTGCAGGCGGCGCTGGATCGCGGACTCGCTCCGCAGGGCGTCGGGCGAGCGGTCGAAGTCGCCGATCCCGAAGTGGTGGTGGACGAGGTTGGTTTCCTTGCCGAGAAGCAGGTTGAAATCGTCCTGCTTCCCGTCGTACATGCGGGCGACTTCCCGCTCGTATTCCGTTTCGACGACGGCTCGCACCCCGGTGGAGCCGTTGCCGTTGTCCGTCAGTTCGGATGCGGGGGAGTTCAACGAGACCTTGCTCATTTCTGCACCTCGTCAGGGTGGGGACGGCCTGGACCGGCCGGAGAATCGATGCCCATCGGCCGGGCCGGGGCCGATGTCACTGCGTGCCTTCGCGTGCGTCAGCGGGGAGCGATATCGAGAATGAGCGGATCGGCCCGCCGCAGGAAGGAAACCGGCTGGAGCTTCGCGGGAGCGGTGTCGGCGAGCGTGAAACGGAAGCGCCGCAGCAGGGTCGCGACGATCATTTTCAGCTCCATCATCGCCACCCCCCGGCCGATACAGACCCGGGGCCCGAATCCGAACGGCAGGAAAGCCGCCTTGTGCGCCTCACCGTGATTCTTGCTGTGAAAGCGGTCGGGGTCGAAACGGTCGGGTTCGTTCCAGTGGGTGGGATCGCGGTGCAACGCGTACGGCGACACCAGGAGAACCGAGTTCGGGCCCAGCGGGATGTCGCCGAGCGTGAACGGGCGCCGTACCCGTCGGCTGAGCAGCCACCCCGGCGGAAAGAGCCGCATGGCCTCCAGAATCGTGTCCTCGACGAATTCGAGGGAATGGAGGTCGCCGTATTCCAGGGGCCGGCCGGACGGCAGGGCGTCGATCTCGGCCACCACCCGGGCGGCGACCTCGGGATGCCGGGCGAGGAGGTCGAACAGCCAGGTCGCCGCGGTCGTCGTGGTGAGCCACCCGGCGACGAAGGTCGTCTTCACCTCCGCGAGGAGTTCGTCGTCGCTCCAGCCGACGCCCGTCTCGGCGTCCCGGCACTCCATCAGCATCGTGAGGAGACCGGCCCGCTGCGGCGGGTGCGCCCGGTGGTCCTCGATGATCTCGACGATGCTGGCGTTGAGCCGGGCCACCCCGTCGTCGAACTTCCGGTTGGCCGGGGTCGGGAACCACAGCGGCAGGCTGCTGGTGAGGGCCCAGCGCCGCCGTTGCCGGTAGGCGAGGCCGTAGTCGAAGGCCTGCGTCAGCTGCGCGGCGGTCTCCGGGACGGCCACCCCGAACATCATCCGCACGATCATCCGCTGGAGCAGGTCGAGCAGCGCCGCGCTGAAGTCGACCGACCCCCTCGCCTCGGCGACCGGCTGAAAGTGCTCGACGGTCTGTTCGATCTCGCCGGCCGCGGAGCCGAACAGCTCCGGCAGGTTCGAGGTCCGGAACGCCGGCTGCAACTCGTCGCGCCGTTTGCGCCACGGCTCGCCCTGCATCGTGAACACGGACTCCCCGAACAGGAAGCCGAGGACGTCACTGGTGCGCGTCATCCCGACGTCCGCGCCGGGCGCCGTCATCACCGAGCGCACCAGGTCCGGGTCGTTGACCTGGTAGAACGACCGCCTGCCGAGCCGGCCGAGCCGTACCACCGGGCCCCTCCCGCTCGCCTCGCGCAGATAGCCGATCGGGTCCTTCTTCATCCGCACGATGCCGCCGAAGTACGGCAGCCCCGGCATCGCCGCCGGACGCGGCACGACGGCCTGCGCCGAGGGGACGGCGGCCTCGGTCACCGGACGGCCCCCGAGGTGCGCCGGAAGTAGGCGTCGGCCCACCGCTCCAGGGGCGCGGCGAGGTCGGGCACGGCACCGGCCAGCGCGCCGACGGCCCGCGAGACGCGGTCCCGGATGAGGAATTCGAGGAACGCCCGGGCCTGCACGCCGTCCAGGATCTCCCGCGCCCTGGCCACGTCGCGGTCGGCGGCGGGGGTGTGCAGCAGGTCGACGAGTTCGTCGCGGCCGGGGTGGTCGACGGCGAGGGCGTAGGCGAGCGGGGAGGTGACCTTGACGGGGTCCTTCTCCAGGTCGTCGCCGCCGCCCCAGACCCCGCCGGCGTCGTCGAGCACCTGCACCGCGAACCCGATGTGATGGCCGAAAACCGCCAACGCCTCGATCGCCGGCTCCGGCGCCTCCATGGTCATCGCCGCACAGCGCAGCAGGCACTCGTAGATGACGGACGACTTCCAGCCGACGAGCTGTTCGTAGAACAACGCGACCTGAACGGCGGCCTCGACCGGGTAGGGCGGCCTCGACCGCAGCTCGGAGTAGCCGACGACGTCGAGGTACTCGCCGATGGAGGCGGTCAGGCACGCCGAGCCCAGTTCGACGGTGGCCCGGGACACCGCGCGGTGCGTGCGGTCGTCGGCGTCGGCGCCGAGGGCGAGCAGCGGGGCGCGCAGCACCTGGTCCTTCAGCGCCAGCACGAGCTGGATGGCACCGGCACCGCCGAGTTCACGCCAGTGGTCCGACATCGGGTCGCGGTCCACCAACTGGTCGATCGGCGCCGAGAGATGGACCATCGTGAACCAGCCGCTCAGGACCCGGGCGGAGGCGTCGGAGGGGCGGTGGTCGAACTCGGCGGCGAGCAGACTCAGCAACGGCTCCCAGAGCCTGGTGCGTTTGCCCAGCGACCGCGCGAACTCGGCCTTGATGGCGGGATGGCCGTCGAACGCCGGGTACGACACGGCGTGTTCGGCCAGGTTCCACTGGATGTCGTCGCGCACGGGGGCGTTCACCGGTGTCCGACCTCCTCCGGGATCTCGAAGTCGACCATGTCGGTGTCGGCCATCGGCAGCCGCAGCATGCGCTCCTCCTCCGGGCTGGCCAGCAGCGCCGCGAGCACCTGCTCGACCCGTGCCCGCTCGGCGCCCTGGGCCTGGTCGGGCACGAGCGCCGGTCTCTCGGCACCGGTCGACAATGCCGCGTCGAACAGCCGTGCAAGGTCGACGATATTGATCGCGTTCATGGCAGCGGTCACCTCAGTCACTGTGTTGTGCCGTCTCGGGGTGTGCCGTATCCGGGTATGCCGTATCCGGAGTGCGCCGTATCCGGGTGTGCCGTCTCCGGCCGGGGATCGCTCTAGAACTCGGAGATCTTGACCACCGTCGGCGCGACGACATGGCCTTCTTCCATGGATTTCTCCATGGCGGCCTGGATGTAGTGCGCGTTGATCCGGGAGATCGCGCTCTTGGCCAGATCCGGACTGTTCACGACGGAGTTCGCCGCGGTGATCGCAAGTTCGGCGACGGCGGGCCCGCAGTCCGCGAGCAGGTTGCCCCGCCGGAAAGTATTACCGGCGATGACCGAGGCGGACGCGTGGATGCTCAGATACGTGAAGGCGGTGATCAATTCCGGAAACTCAGCCTCCGCTTTATGGAGATCAGCGATCAACGACTTGCCGTCGAGAGCGATCACGGAGGCCATGAAGCTCGCGTAGCTGCTGGTCGGCTTCTCTTCGGGATTTTCGGCGTCGACAGTCATACTTCACCTTTCGTGGGTGATCACGAACTCCGACTGCGAAAACTTTCGGGCAGGAAATTCACATGCCCGTTCGAACGCCAGGAATGATCCGCCGCCACCAGAAATGATCTGTCGCGGCGCATCCTCTATGAGTAGCGACGACCCGGGCGGTAAGCAACCAGTAAATGGAAAAATTACCCGAGGGAGCGAAGAGTGACGTGAATTCTCGACGGTGAAGTGAAGATCGGAAAACTACCGTCGCCCGACGACAATCAAGCCCGAAACCGTCCCCCACCAGCCCGGGGGACCCGCGCCCCCGCCCGCGCCCACTCCCCCAGCCCCCTCGCCCGCGCCCCCGAGCCCCTTCCGCGCCCCCAACCCCCGCCGCAGGAGCGGACGTTGCCCCTCCGTGAGAAACGAGCGTCACTTCTCCCGCAGCAGCGCGCGCAGCCCGTCCAGCAGCAGCCGCAGCCCGAATTCGAAGTGGGCGGTGAGATCCGCGCTGGCGAGCACCGGCAGGGAGGCGATGAGGTGCGGATACTCCCCCGCGTCGGCACCCTGTGCCACCACGTCCCGCAGGCTTCCCAGGGCGGCGAGCCCCGCGCCCTCCGGCCGCAGCACGGCCTGCTCCTCCAAGGTGTGGCCGACGGTGAAATTGGCCACCGCGTAGAGCGCCCGCGCCGCTTCGTCGTCCCCGAAGCCCGCCGCGCGCAGCACACCGACGAGGCGGTCGGCGAAGCCCAGGGTGTTCGGGCCGGTCGAGTGCGTCCCGGCGAAGACGCGGGCGCCGTCGCGATGGGCGAGCAGCGCGGCCCTCAACGCCCGTGCCAGACACGCCGTTTCGTCACTCCAGTCGCCGCCCCCCGGCACCCCGGCGAGCCCTTCGACCATGCGCTCGGACATCGCGGCGAGGAGGTCCTGCTTGGTGGCGAAGTAGCGGTAGAGCGCCCCGGCCTGGACGCCCATCGCGTCGGCGAGGCGGCGCATGGTCAGCGCGTCGAGGCCGGACTCGTCCAGCAGGCCGAGGGCGGTGCGGACGGTGCGGGCCCGGTCGAGCCGGGCGGGCCGGCCACGGGCGGGGCTTGACGGGGAGCTCATGGACCTCACTATAGTGAACGCCGTTCACGTGAACATCGTTCACTAAATCAGGGAGGTTCGACATGGGAGGCCGGATGGACACCGGGGTGATCGTGGTGGGCGCGGGCCCGACCGGGCTGATGCTGGCGTGCGAGCTGGCGCTCGCGGGGGTGCCGACCCGCGTCGTGGAGCGGCGGATCGAGCCGCAGCGGGACTCGCGGGCGCTGAGCCTGCATCCGCGCAGCGTGGAACTGATGGACCAGCGGGGCCTGCTCGACCGTTTCCTCCCGCTCGGCCGGAAGGTGACCGGCTGGCACTTCGGCGGGCTCCCCACCCAGCTGGACTTCGCCGCCCTGGGCGCCCGGCACGGCTACGCCCTCTTCCTGGCGCAGGCGCGGACCGAGGCGATCCTCGCGGAGCGGGCGGGTGAGCTGGGCGTGGAGATCAGCCGGGGCCACGAGGTGCGCGCCGTGCGCCAGGACGCCGACGGCGTCGAGGTGGAGGTGCGCGGCCCCGACGATGTCGCCCAGACCCTGCGCGCCGGGTACGTGGTCGGCTGCGACGGCGGGCGCAGCGTGGTGCGGGCGGCCGCGGGGATCGGGTTCCCCGGCACCGACGAGACCCTGACGGGGATGCTCGGCGACTTCGCGGTCGTCGACGCCCGCCCCGGCGAACTCGAAACGGCCCGCGAACGGGGCGTGCTCTCGGTGCCGTTGGAGGGCGGCTCCACCCGGTTCGTCCTGCTGGACCCGGAACTGTTGCGGGTGTCGTCACGGGAGCCGGTGACGCTGGAGGAGTTCCGGGCGGCGCTGGTCCGGCGGGCGGGCTCCGACTGCGGTGTGGGCGAGCCCCGTTGGCTGTCGCGGTTCGGCAACGCCACCCGGCTGGCGGACCGTTACCGCGCCGGACGCGTGCTGCTGGCGGGCGACGCCGCCCACATCCACTTCCCGGCGGCGGGCCAGGGCCTCAACACCGGTCTCCAGGACGCCATGAACCTGGGCTGGAAGCTGGCGGCCACGGTCAACGGCTGGGCGCCGCCTGGCCTGTTGGACACCTACGAGGCCGAACGGCGGCCGATCGGGCGTGCGTTGATCGAGAACACGGAGATCCAGACGCTGCTGTTCGAGCTGCCGCTCATGGAGCAGTACCGGCGTCCGGCAACGGCTCTGCGCACGCTCCTCGACGAGCTGCTCGGCATGGAAGAGGTCAACCGCCGCCTCGCCGGCCAGGTCTCGGCCCTCGGCACGGTCTACCCCCCGACCACCCCGGACGCCGACCCCCTGGTGGGCCACCGCATACCGGACGCGGACCTGCCGAGGGGCCGCCTGTACCCCCTCCTCAAGAAGGCCACCTTCCTCCTCCTCACCCGCCCCGACACCCCTGCACCCCCCACCGGCCTCCCCCACCTCACCACCCTCACCGCCCTCCACCCCGCCCTCCCCGACGTCACAGAAATCCTCATCCGCCCCGACGGCCACACCGCCTGGGCCACCCGAACAACAGCCACGAAGAAGCGCACGGAGGAGCGGGCGGGGGCGTTGCGGGGGTGGGTGGGGGTGAACGTCTGAGGGGGTTGCCATGAGAGGGCCGTTGCGAGGAGGGCCATGTCGAGAGACGCCTTCTCCCGAGACACGGGAAGTCCTCGCAGGGGCGCACGAGGCATGCACCACCTTGGCTGCCGGCACACAGAGGCCGTCCCGACGGCTCCGACTACGCTGGCGCCGTGTTCGATTACGTGACGATCGGCTGAGAGGGGGGCACGTGGTCACGCGTATCGCCCGCCACAACTTCCGCACGGACGACGTCACCGACGTCATTGACGTCATGGCACCGATCGTCAAGGTAGTCGAGGAGACACTCGGTGAGATCGAGACGTCGGAATTCGATCGTTTCGATGCCCTGGGCTATTCGCTCACCGCAGCGAAATGGTCCTGTCTGGCGGACCCCATGGCGGGTGAATTCCCCACCTGGGAGGCCTGGGTGACCGCCATGCAGGTCGGGGCCGCCCTGTTCATCTCGGGAACGGCGACCGAAGGACCGGTGCCCTGCCGCATCGGCAGCCGAGGCGAGGTGAAGAACCTACCCGCGACGGGCCCCCGGGAATACCTGCATGCGGGAAACTGGCTCACCTCCTACTACTTGGCGGCGATCTGCCGCGAGAACGAACGTCTGGATCAACTGGCGCGCGTCCCCCTTTCGTTTCTCCGTGCCTCCGGAGCGGAGTTCGACGAATACATCTACGCATGGGTGGAGACCCTCCAGAACGCCTGGTTCGGCCGGCGGGAGACCTGGGACACGCTGGTCACGGCGGTCAACGCCACCACTCCCGACGCGACACGGGGCGCCGGCGCCGAATTGATGCTCAAGATCCTCTCGCCGCCGCTCGAACTCTTCCATCGATACCAGCGTCAGGACGTGGAGCAGTTCAACGCGGCGCTGGTCGACGCCCTCACGTGGCACAAGGAGTACTGGACCGGCGACGAGGCACGTGCCCTGAGCGGCGAGGGCCTGATAGCCCTCGGCCCACTCGCCATCGCCTGCATGGCATACGACGCCGATATACCGATCGAGGTCGAATCCGACTACCTGCCCAAGGCGCTGCTCCAACGTTCCTGGACAGGAGAGTTCCCCACCTGATCCCCGTTCTCGCCAGCCGGGGAGACCCGAAATCAGCAAGGCCGTCGCCATGACGAGTACCGCCGGTTCGACATCAGCAAGGGAACTCTTCCGTGATCGTCATCGTCCCCCGGCATGGTGTGCCGGACCCCGACACCGAGAGCTGGGCCGAGGAGCTCGGCGAAGACGTTGCCGAGGACGCTCAGAGGATCGAGCGGTTTCCCGGATCGGTCGACTCCATGTTCACGACTGCTCTTCTTCACTTTCAGGCACGATGCAGCGTTGATCCTGTAGCGGCGAAGGTGGAGACGTGGGAAGCCGCTGTTTGCGCGATGCAGTTCGGATCAGCCATGTTCGCGGTGACCGGAACGACTGAGGGCACGGTCGAATGCCGTATCAATCACGAGGTACGGCATGTCCCGGCCATCGGTCCACGTCCGTACGCGGACGCGGGAAACTGGCTGACGGCGTTCTGGCTGGCGATCGTCTGCCGTGACCAGGACCGGATGACGCGACTGTGCGAGGTCCCGCTGGATCGGCTTCGTTCCCCCGGGGGCGAGTACGACGAGTACGTCTATCACTGGGTGGACACGCTCCAGACGTACTGGCTACAGAGGCCGGGACTGGTGGAGAAGCTCACCGCCACGTTCGAGACGTCGGACCCCGCTGTGGCACGGATCGCACCGCGGGACCTGCTGGACGGCCAGCTCTATCCACCGGTCAACCTCTTCTACCACTTCGTCCGCAAGGACGAAGACGGCTTTGGCCCAGCGTTGGAGGAGGCACTGAAACTGCACAGGGCCTACTGGACCCTGAACGAGGATCGGGCCGATCGCACGGCCGGATACCTGGCCCTCGGCCCCCTCGCCCTCGCCTGTCTCGCCCACGACGGCGGAATCCCCATCGGCGTGGAGTCCGACTACCTCCCCGGGCACCTCCTCCAGCACAGCTGGCTGGGTGGATTCCCCACCTGACCCCCGTTCTCGCCACCCGGGCGCGCCCGAAGGGCGGGACGCCGGCGCCGCTTCCAGTCGATGCGAGGTGGGAACACGTGACGTCCGCCGGGCCCTTGCCGGGCGAGCAACCGGAATCGCCCGCCCCCTCAATCAGAGTGACGCCCCCGCGCACGCCGTGACCCAGGGTCGGTGTTCGCGTTGTAGGGGGAGTGCGGCGGCGAGTGGTGCCGGCGTATTCATCGAGTCAAAGGAGAACGTGATGTCTCGCATCGCGAAGGCGACCGCGGTCGCACTCGGCGCCGGCGCCGTGGTCGTCAGCGGTACCGGCCTCGCCATGGCGGACGCCGGTGCCCAGGGCGCGGCCGTCGGCTCGCCCGGTGTCATCTCGGGCAATGTCATCCAGGCCCCGATCAACATCCCGGTGAACCTGTGCGGGAACACGATCGACGTGATCGGCCTGCTGAACCCGGCGTTCGGCAACACCTGCGTCAACCCCGGCAACCTCCACCACGGTCACCACGGCGGCTACGGCCACTGACCCGGCCGGACGACCGACCCGAACCTTTCTGCACCTGTTAGCACCTGTCTGCACCTGTGTGACCCCCGCCGTACGCGCACCGTACGCACCCGAGAGCCCCGGCACCCTGAGCGCCGGGGCTCTCCCGTGTCCACGGCCACGACACCGCCGTTGCCGAACTGCCTCACGCGTAGCGGTAGATGGCGCTCACGTCCTCCAGTTCGCGGGGTGTCACGCCCCACGGGGGCAGTTTCTCGTCGCGGGCGATGATCCTGCCGTGCTGGTCGTCGCCGGGGCCCGGCGGCTTGGCCGGGAGGTAGCGGGCGGCGCGGTGGCGGTGCTGCCAGCGGGTCCACTGGAGATCGACGAAGGCGTGGTGGAGCCAGAAGACGGGGTCGTTGACGGACGCGCCGCCGAGCATCGCGCCGCCGACCCAGCGGTGCACGAGGTTGTGGACACGCCAGGAGCCGGGGCCGCGCCCGGTGCCCCAGCCCTCAAGGCGGTTGCGGAAGCCCCGGGTGACCGTGGAGTCCCAGGGCGCGACGTCGTACACCGGGTCGGCGAGCGCCGCGTCCAGGTCGGCCTTGGTGGGCAGGGCCAATGGGTCGGCGGCCCGGCCGAGGTCGCGGGCGAGGAAGTCGCCGTCGTCGACGTTCTCCGTGATCCGCCAGTTGCCCTCCTTGTAGGCGAACGGGCCGGTCGTGACCTGGTGGTCGGAACGGCGTCCGGTGCCGCCGAGCAGGTCCGCGGTCCACGGCGTCGCCGTCGTCGCGCGGTCCCGCGTCCAGTCCCAGTACGGCACGGTCACCGACGCGTCGACCCGGCGCAGCGCCCGCTCCAGGTCCAGCACGAACCGGCGGTGCCAGGGCAGGAAGGAGGGCGTCATATGGGCGGCGCGCAGTCCGTCCTCGCCGTCGGGGACGTAGTACGTGATGTGGGTGCGCACGAACTCGTCGTACTCGCCCCGGCGTTTGACCTCCAGCAGCGCGTTCACGAACCGCTTCTTCTCGGTCGCGGTGAGCGTGCTGACGTCCTTACGCGTGTACGCCATGACCGGCCCCCTCGTTCGTCATGTCCAAGTGGGCGGCCGGGTCGCGGAGTTGGCGCCCGGGGCCCAGTGCGTCGACGGCGGCGCGCGCGGCGGTGAGCGGCGTCGGGTACGAGCAGTAGTGGTCGACCATGCTCAGCCAACTCCCGTCGGCCCGCCGCATCAGATGCAGCGCCCGCCCGTCGACGGTCACCCGCCACCCGCCCCCGGCGGCCGCCCTGACCCCTTCGATACGGCGGCCCCGGTACGTCTCGCCGAACGCGTCGGCACCCGCCCGGCGCGAGGCGGTGGCCAGCGCGGCGAGGGCCAGCGCGGCGGCCGAGGCCGGCAGCCCGCGCAGCACGCCCCGCCGCGAGACGCGCCCCGCATCCACCGGTTCCCCGCCGACGTCGACACTGACGGCCATGGCTCGCTCCTCGTCCGGATTCGGTTGTCACCCCGGTAACCGGCCGACCACCCCCACGGTCACGGACGGGAAGGACACAGCAAGGCGGCGAAACGGCCGAGAGGCCCGGGCAGTTGAGCCCGCCCGGGCCTCTCGGTGTCGTCGTGGCCGTGTCCCTACAGGCCGGGTCCCGTCACCAGGTCGGCGCCCGGCACGGTCTGGAGGACCGGGGCGAGCACGCCCACCTGCGGCAGCTTGGGGCCCGGCAGGCCGGAGTTGGCGGCGTCCGGCGCGGTCAGCGGGGCGTCCAGGGCCAGGCCGGGGCTGAGGGTGCGCAGGTCGGAGGCGGGGAGGGCGAGGCCGACGTGGTCGAAGCCGTCGCCCAGGACGTGCGGGAGCGGCGCGCGCAGGGTGAGGCCGGGCAGGCCGCCGGTGACGGGGAGTTGGGGGACGGCACGGTCGGGGATGAGGCGGCCCTCGACGTACCGGGGGCCGTCGGGGTTGCCGGGGGTGGGCAGCGGGATCTGGCCGCTGAGGCTGGGGAGTTCCATGCCGAGGGCCTGCTCGGCGCCCTCCAGCGGCACCGGCACGGGAACCGTGCCCACCGCCGCTGCGGGCGTGGCCATGGCGGCGCCCACGGCTGCCGCGACGCCTGTGACGACGGCGGCAAGGGTTCCTCGGGTGGTCGGCTTCATCTCGCTGCGGTCCCTTCCGGAATTCGGCGTGTCTGTTTTCTCTGCGGTCGCTGCGTGCGTACCGAGGTAAACGAGGCGGCCGACGCCATGAGGGCAACTTTCCCCCGAGTGCCGCAGTAGTAGTACGACGGGGAAATCGGGGCGGTGGTCGGGGCGGCCGGGAAACGGGGCCGACACGCCGACGGCGACCGGTCCGTGGCGTACGGGACCGGTCGCCGGAATGCGGTGCGGGCGCGGGGGTGCGGGGCCGTCAGCCGCGCAGCTTGCGGACGGGCAGGACGACGTGGGCGGCCGCCGACAGGGTCTCGTCGGCGCCCGCGAACGCGGCCAGCGCCTGCGCGTCGATCGGCTTGCCTGGCTCGGCCTCGGGCCAGGGGCGGGTGGTGAAGATGAAGTAGGCGTAGCCGCGTTCGTCGACGGCGGCCAGCCACTCCGGCGGCGGGGTGCACTGGGCGGTGCAGCCCGGCATGGTGACGACGGCCTGGCCGCCCTCGACCAGCAGGCTCAACGGCAGACTCGGCCGGGTGGCGGCGTCGACGAGGTCGGCACCGGCCGGAAGGCCGCTTCTGTCGAGGAGTTGCGCGACGGCGGCCGACGAGGCCTCGGGGCCGGCCGGCACGTCCCCGAGGGGGTAGGCAAGGAGGTAGGGCATGTCGCCGTCGGGGGCCTCGCCGCTCCAGGCCAGCACGACGAGGGTGCCCAGGTCTGCGGCGGAGGCGCGGGTTTCGCTTGAGGTTGAGGTCACCGCGTGACCTTATCTACGGGGCGCGACACGTTCGGCCGTGTCCTCACCCGACCGGGCGACATTCCGCGCCCTGTCCACACGAACGGGGGACGCGCCCTCGAACAGCACCGAGGGCCGATTCCGTACGACACGGAATCGGCCCTTTCGATGAAACGCCGACGGGACTTCGACGTAATAAGGACCGGGAGTGAGGGGGAAGTCGTATTCCCGGTCCGGGAATTGCTAGCCGAGCGGAAGTCCGCCGAGCAGCTGGGTGGGCTTGTTCAGAGCGGTCGTCGCCCCGTCCACCGCGCTGAGCGGGGAGCCCTTCTTCTTGGTGTCCAGCGCGTCCGACTGGTGCTGGAGCGGCATCAGGTCGACGGGCTCGATCCGGCCCGACGTCAGGGAGTTCACAGCGCCGTTGAGGCTGGTGGGCGTCACGGCGGCGGTGTCGTACGCGAACGCGGGCGCGGCGGCGCCGGCCAGGGCGACGGAACCGGCAACGACGGCTACAGCCTTGAGGGACTTCATCGGGTTCCTTTCATCGGCAACTCACGTCGCCAGGGGGAATTCTGACGTCGTGCCTAACGACGCCCCGACGGCCCGGAAACCCCGTGAACGGAATTTTTCTCCCTCCCACCCGAAGGAAGGATTTCATCGAACATCCGCCGCGCCGCCCCCGTGGAGCGGCGCGACGGAGCACCGATACCGCCCGGTCGACCGCCGGACGGACCCGGCACGGCCCGGATCAGCCCACGGGCAGACTCGGCACCGCCGGAACCGCCGGAGCGGCAGGCAGGCTCGAAGTGGCGGGCAGGCTCGGCAACTTGGGCAGCCCGGGCAGGCTGGGCGCCGGCAGGCCGCCGCCGAGCAGGGTCGCGGCGACGACGTTGACCAGTCCGGTCACCACGCCGGTCGCGGCCGGTACGACCTTCGTCGCGTCGCCCGCGCTGGCCGCCGCGACGAGGCCGTCGGTCGCCTTCTGCAACGCGGCGAGGGCGTCGGCCTTGACGTCCGACGCGGCGGCAACGGCCTTGCCGTCGTCGCCGCTCTTGGTGAGCGAGGGCGTCGCCGGGAGCGCGGGCGTCGCGGGGACGGCCGGGGTCGCGGGGACGGCCGGGGCTGCCGCCGACGCCTTGGTGATGGCGTCCTTCACCTTGCTCGCCGCCGCGGTGAGGTCGGCCGCCGAGGGCTTGCCGCCGTCCGCCTTGAGCACGGTGTTCAGCAGGTCGGAGACCGGGGCGAGGACACCGCCGAGGGCGCCCAACTCCGTTGCCTGGGCGAGCAGGGCGTCCGCGCCGGGGACCGGGGCGCGCAGGGCGGAGGGGGCGTGCTGCTCCCGGGCCGTACCGCCGTCGGCGGCGAGGGCGGTCGGCGCGGTGATGCCGATCAGGAGGGTGGCGCAGAGCGCGGAGGTCGCGAGACGCCGTGCGGGAAGGGCACGCATGGGTGTTCCTTTCGGTGGTACTTGATCCTGAAACCACCGTGAAAGCGCCTGTCCCGCTCCGCAACTGAGCCAGCATCACCCGGCGCCGCCCGTACCCCGCTTGGTCGGCATCACCCCTGGTGAGACGCTGTGCGCGAGCGATGAGAGGGCGTGCGCCGACGTTCCCCGTTCGGAGCAACGGCGTGCGGGGCGGCGGCGTCGGGGCATGGAAAACCGGCCGCCCTCCCGCGGTGGAATCGCGGGAGGGCGGCCGGTGAAGGGCTCTGCGTCGGCGTCCTGTGACGTCAGTGGTTGACGCAGGTGTTGCCGAAGGCCGGGTTCAGCAGACCGATCACGTCGATCGTGTTGCCGCACAGGTTGATCGGAACGTGGACCGGGACCTGGATGGTGTTGCCCGACACGACGCCCGGCGAACCAACGGCCGCGCCCTGCGCGCCGCTGTCGGCGGAAGCGATGCCGGCGGCGCCGGCGACGGCCGCGGCGGCGGCGGTGGTAAGGACCAGGCCCTTCGCGATACGCGACATGGAGAGGTGCTCCTTGGGGGTTTAAGCCAACATCCGGGCGGCTGCCCGGCGTTGTGTCAACGCGTGGCGCCCGTCCGGGTTGTGCCGCCAATGGAGTGATCTGGCGGCGAGGCTCTCCTTCACCAATCCGACACACATGCCCGGTTTCAGGGGATTAATCCGGATAGCGGCTACAGTTGCGCACCTCCCGACCCACCCCTATAGCCGGTCAATCGGATTCATGACCTCCCGAAAGGGCGACGCCCCTCATGCGCAATTCCCCGGGTCCTCTGCTGCGCCGCGCACTGGTCGGTGTCGTCGGTCTGAGCGCGCTGAGTGCGCTGGGCGCACTGTGCGCCCCCGTGAGCGCCGCCACCCCGGCCGCGTCGCCGGTCCGGGAGGCGGAGCGGGTGCCGTTCACCGAGCGGTACCGCGCGCTCCAGCACGGCGGGATCGTCCGCGCCGCCAACACCTCCGTCAGCTGCCGCGCCACCGGCGCCGCCCCGGCCCCGGCCTGCCCCGCGGCCCGCGCCGGGACGGCCTCCGTCAACAGCGACTTCGACATGTTCTACATCGACGTCGACGACGACCCCCGCACCTACAACTCCTCCCGCGCCGAGGTCCGGTTGCCCGAGGCGGCCCGGGTGACGTACGCGCGGCTGTACTGGGGCGGCAATCTGCGGGTGGGCGAGCAGAAGCCGCCGCGCGACAACGGGCGGGTGCTGCTCGCGGAGCCCGGCGGCGACTACCGGGAGGTGCTCGCCGACACCGTCGTCGGCCATCGGGCGGCGGGGGGCGCGGACGCGTTCCAGGCCTCCGCCGATGTCACCGGCCTGGTGCGGCAGAGCGGTCCCGGGCTCTACACGGTGGCGCAGGTCAACGCGGCGATGGGCCGCTCCGCGGCCGGCGCGTGGGGCGGCTGGACCCTGGTGGTGGCCTACGAGAACGCCGCTGAACCGTTGCGGCACCTCGCCCTGTGGGACGGCTTCGACACCCTCGACTCCCGTACCGCGCACGGCGTGCGGCTGACCGGCGCGCGCTTCTCGGCGGGCGCCGGCGGGCGCGCCGGGCTGGTCGCGTACGACGGGCGCCGGGGCGTGCGGGGCGACTCGTTCACCGTCACCACGCGTACGAAGTCGAACAAGGCCCGCGCCACCGCACTGTCCGACGGCGCCAATCCCCCGTCGGATGTGCTGAATTCGACGATCTCCGAGCCGGGCGCCGTCCCCGCCCCGAGGGTCCCCGCCTATTCGAACACGCTGGGCTACGACTCCGATGTGTTCGATCTCCGCACTGCTCTGCGGGGCGGCGGTGACCAGCTGGCCTTCCGGCTCGTTTCCCAGCGGGACGCGGCATGGGCAGGGGTGCTCTTCGCCGCCGTCGACGCACCGCAATGAGGCGCGGTCCCGCCCCGTCCCGAGCGCCGTCCGTGAGCGAGGAAACCGCGCAATGCACCTGGAACCATCCGCCTCCCGGCCACGGGTCCTGCATGTCACGCAGCCGGTGGACGGCGGTGTCGCCCGTGTCGTCACGGACCTGACGCGCGCTCAGCTCGCGGCGGGTCTGCACGTCACGGTCGCCTGCCCGCCGGGCCCGCTCGCGACCGGCTTGCGGGGGCTCGGAGCGGAGGTGCGCGCCTGGCGCGCGCGCCGTTCGCCGGGGCCGACGCTTGTTCGAGAGGTACACCGGCTGCGCCGGATCGTCGCCGAGGTGCGGCCCGATCTGGTGCACGCGCACAGCGCCAAGGCGGGCCTCGCCGGGCGGCTCGCGGTGCGCGGGCGCGTCCCGACGGTGTTCCAGCCGCACGCCTGGTCCTTCGAGGCCGTCGAGGGGCCCCTCGCGGAGGTGGCGCTGAAGTGGGAGCGCTGGGGGGCGCGTTGGGCCTCCCGGGTGGTGTGCGTGAGCGAGGCGGAGCGCGCGACCGGCGTACGCGCCGGGATCGAGGCGCGGTGGAACGTCGTCCGCAACGGCGTCGACCCCGGCCGCTTCCACCCCGCCGCCGTCGGCACCGTACGGGCCGCGCTGCTGCCGGACCTCGACCCGGCCGCCCCGCTGGTGGTCTGCGTCGGGCGGCTCTGCCGGCAGAAGGGCCAGGATGTCCTGCTCGACGCCTGGGAGTTCGTGGCCCGGCGCCTTCCCGCCGCGCGCCTGGTGCTGGTCGGCGACGGACCCGACCGCGCCCGTCTCGCGGACCGGGCACCGGCGTCGGTGCTGTTCACCGGGGCCGTCGCGAACGCCGTTCCCTGGTACCAGGCCGCCGATCTGGTGGTGCTGCCCTCCCGCTGGGAGGGGATGGCGCTGGCCCCGCTGGAGGCGATGGCCTGCGGGCGGCCCGTGGTGGCCAGCGATGTGAACGGCGCCCGGGAGAGCCTGCCGGCCGCGCTCGCCGCGCACTGTCTGGTGGCGCCGGACCGGCCACCGTCGCTGGCCGCCGCCGTCACCGGGCTGCTGCTCGACCCGCTGCTGCGCGAGTCGCTCGGCCATCAGGGCCACCGCCACGTCCTGTCCACGCACGATGTGCGGCACACGGCCGAGGCGGTGGCGGACGTGTACCGCGACCTGCTCGGCGGCGCGCCCGCAGTGCCCGTCGTGCCTTCGCTGCGCAGGGAGTCGATCCACTCGTGACCGCGGAAAGTACCGTTCCCTCGCCCGGCGGGCAGCCTCGGGATCTCGGATTCTCGCCCGTGTCGGTCCTGCCGTCGCCCGAGGTCGCCGCCGGTTTCCGGTTCCCGGCCCGGCGTCCGCGCACCCGGCCCGCCTCCCCGGTGCCGCTGCTCGCCGCCGACCTGGGCGGCGCGCTCACCGGCGGCCTGGTGTTCGCCGGGGCCGCGCACCGGCCGTTGCTCGCGGGGCTGCTGGTGGCCGCGTCGATGCTGACCCGGGCGCAGCTGCCGCGTCCGGTACCCGGGGTGCTGGACGAACTGCCCACCGTGTGCGGGCGGATCGCGGTGGCCTGGGCGCTGCTGGCGGCGTGTCTCGCGGCCTGGTCGGCGCCGTTCGCGCTGTCGGCGCGCACCCTGCTGCTCGGTCTGCTGCTCCAGACCGCCGCCTGCTGCGTGGGCCGGTCGCTGGCCCACTGGCGGCGCCGGGCCCGGCTGCTCAGCCGTCCGCGCGCCGCCCTGGTGATCGGCCCGGCCGCGACCGCGCAGCGGGTGGCCGCTGCCGTGCTGCGCCACCCCCGGCACGGCATCCGCCCGGTCGGTGTGGTCGCCGAACTCCTCGACGGGGCTGGTGGGTTGCCGGTTCTGACGACGGGTCAGGAAGTGCAGCGGGCGCTCATCCAGAACGGCGTCCGGGACGTGCTGGCCGTGCATCCCTCGGTCCGTGTCCAGCAGGGGCCGCTGCTGCGGGCGCTCGCGGAGTCGGGGTGCGCGGTGTGGGAGGTGGACGCGGACACCCCGTCGTACGCGAGCCGGGAGCAGTTGGCCGGGTTCTCGTGCCGCAGGCTGGACCTGGGGTTCGGGCGGCGGCGGGGCAGCGTCGGCAAGCGGGCCCTGGACATGCTGGTGTCGGGGCTGCTGTTGCTGCTGGTCAGCCCGTTGCTGTTGGCGTGTGCGGTGGCGCTGCGGATCAGTGGCGGGCCCGGCGTGGTGTTCCGGCAGGAACGCATCGGCAAGGACGGCAGACCCTTCACGCTGCTGAAGTTCCGCACCCACCGCCCGGTCGACGAGCACGAGGCGGCGACCCGCTGGAGCGTCGCCGACGAGCACCGGATGCCGTGGTTCTGCCGCTTTCTGCGGCGCACCTCGCTGGATGAGCTGCTCCAGCTGTGGAACGTCTTCTGGGGCGACATGAGCCTGGTCGGTCCGCGCCCCGAACGCCCTTATTTCGTCGCCCAGTTCAGCCAGGCCTACCCGGGTTACGCGGCCCGGCACCGGATGCGGACCGGCATCACCGGGCTGGCCCAGATCAACGGGTTGCGCGGGGACACCTCGATCGAGGACCGGGCCCGCTTCGACAACGCCTACATCGACAACTGGTCGCTCTGGCAGGACCTGTGCATCCTGCTGCGCACCGCCGCCGCCCTCGTGCGGCCGACGGGGAGCTGAACCGATGCGCCACGCACCGCCGTCGGCCCTCCTTCAACTCCGCTGCCACGCGCCGGTGTTGCCCGTCGTCGCCGTGATCGCCCTGCTGGCGCTGCCGGTTGCCCAGGGCAGCGAGGGCGCGGGCCCCGCCGACGTGGCGTCCGGGCTGCTCGTGCTGTACTGCGCGATCCGCCAACTCCGCGCGCAGGAACGCCCGTTGAGCCCGGTGTCGGTCGTGGTGCTCGGGATGCCGGTGGTCGGGCTCGCGCTCGCGGCGATGGGGGCGTCCTCGGTGGGGGCCGGGGTCGGCGGGCTCGGCCGTTACCTCCAGATCTTCGTGCTGGTCCCGGCGGCCGTGCTGCTGCTGGTCCGCGACCGGGCCGACTTCCGCGCCCTCGCCTGGTCGCTGGTCGCGCTCGCCGGGTGGCAGGGGGCGGTCGGGGTGCACCAGTACCTGACCGGGACCGGCGCCTCCTACCAGGGCGAGGACATCCGGGCGGTCGGCACGTTCGGGCCGCAGGACGTGATGGGGATGTCGACGGTCGTCTCGTTCGGCCTGATCTGCGCCCTCGGCCTGGCCCTCGGGCAGGCCGGGACCCGGCACCGCGCGCTCGCCGCCGGCTGCGCGGTCGCCCTGCTGCTCCCCCTCGCGCTCTCCTTCAGCCGGGGCGCGTGGATCGCGACGGCGGCCACCTGCACGCTCCAGCTCCTGCTGGCCGGGGTGCGGCGGGCGCTGGCGGCGGGCGCGGCCGTGCTCGCCGCCGGGATCGTCCTGATCGGCGGGTTCGGGGCCGGGACGACGATGCTCCAGGACCGCATCGACAGCATCACGCAGGTCACCGACGCCCCCGACCAGTCCGTCGTCGACCGGTACACGCTGTGGGCGTCGGCGGTCGCGATCTGGCGCGAACACCCGCTCACCGGCGTCGGGTTGAAGGACTTCCCGGCCTACCGGGACGGGCACGCCCCGCTCGCGCTGTCCTCCGGCAGCGACACCGAGGGCGCGGGCGAGGGCTTCTCGCGGCAGCCGTTGCTGTCCCCGCACAACATGTATCTGCTGGTCCTCGCCGAGCAGGGGCTGATCGGTCTGGTCGCGCTCGCGGGCGGCTGGCTGGCGCTGCTGGTGTGCGGGCTGCGCGGGCTGGGGCGGGCGCACCGCTCGGGCACCGGGCTCGACTGCGCGCTGATCGGCTGCGGGCTGCTGATCTGGCAGTTGACCGACTTCGTGTACGCGGACATCGGCGGTCCTTCGACGGTGCTGACGGCCGTCTCCCTGGGCCTGGTGACCTGGTGGGCGCTGGCCGGCGCCGACCGCGCCGAGCCCCTCCCGGCGACGCCGGCGCCCCGGCGCCCGGCTGAACAGGCGGCGGCCCGATGACGGTGACCCCCTCGGCCGCGGACGCCGGACCCGGTACGGGCAACGGCGCCGAGACCGCCGTTGCCCCGGCGGAGAACGGTGCCCGGGCCGCCGCCCCCCTCCCCGCCGCCCGGCCGCCCTCCGACCCGCCCGTCTCCCGGGGTTTCCTCGCCAAGGCGGCGTTCGTCACGGCGGCGCTCTCGATCGCGGGGGCGTTGCTGGGGCTGGTGCGGGACCAGGCGCTGGCCCGGCTGTTCGGGGCCGGGAGCGAGACGGACGCGTTCCTGGTGGCGTGGACGGTCCCGGAGTTCGCGGCGACGCTGCTGATCGAGGACGGGCTGGCGTTCGCGCTGATCCCGGCGTTCAGCCTGGCGCTGGCCCGGCGCGCGCAGGGGGCGTCCGGCGATCCGGTGCGGGCGCTGGTCGCCAGCACGCTGCCCCGGCTGGCGCTGGCGTTCGCCGCGGTGGGCGCCCTGCTCGCCGGGACCGCCCCCTATCTGGTCGAGGTCCTCGCGCCCGGCCTGGACGATCCCCGACTCGCCGTCGACTGCACGCGGTTGACGGCGACCTGTGTGCTGAGCTTCGGGCTCGCCGGGTATTGCAGCGCGGCGCTGCGGGCGCATCGGCGGTTCCTGGCCCCGGCCGCGATCTACGTGGCGTACAACGTCGGCATCATCGCGGGGATGTGCGTGCTCGGCGGACGGTTCGGGGTGCGGTCGGCCGCGGCCGGGGTCGCGCTCGGCGGCTGTCTGATGGTGCTCACCCAACTGCCCGTGCTGTGGCGGCAGTTGCGGTCCGACCGACCGGCGCCCGGGGAGCCGGGGGCCGACTCCGAGCCGCCCCGCCCGATGGATGTGGCACTGATGGCGAGCGTGCTGCTGTTCGCGCTGGCCCGGCAGTCCCAGGTGCTCATCGAACGGTTCCTCGGCTCCAGCCTGCCGTCCGGGGCGATCTCGCACCTCAACTACGCGCAGAAGGTCGCGCAGATCCCGATGACGTTGTCGATGATGCTGTGCACGGTCACCTTCCCGGTGGTCGCGCGGGCACTGGCCGACGGCGATGTCGAGCGGGCCCGCGACCGGGTCGAGCGGGACCTCACACTGGCCGCCTGCGTGGTGCTGCTGGGCGCCGCCACGGTGATCGCGTGTGCCCCGCAGATCGTCCAACTCCTCTTCCAGCGCGGCGCGTTCACCGCCGGGGACACGGCGGCGACGGCGTCCGTGATGCGGGTCTACGCGCTCGGGCTGCTCGGCCAGACCCTGGTCGGCGTGCTGGTCCGCTCCTACTTCTCGGCGGGCCGCCCCTCCTGGTACCCGGTGGCCGCGATGACGTCCGGGATCGTGGTGACGTCGCTGCTCGGGAGCTGGGCCGTCGGCCCCTGGGGCGTCCTGGGCATCGCCTTCGCCAACGCCGTCGGCATCACCGCCACCGCCGCCCTGCTGCTGGCCGGCACCGGCCCGCGCAGCGTCCCGATCCGCACCCGGCGGGTGCTGGCGGAGCTGAGCCGCCCGCTCGGCGCGGCCGTCGGGGCGACGGTGGCCGCCGCGTTCGCCGCGCACCACATCGGTCCCGCCGTGCCCGCCCTGGCCGTCGGCTGCGTCACCGCGGCCGCCGTGTTCGTGCTGCTCGGCCGGGCTCTGGGCGTCCAGGGCCTGGCGCCCGCGCTCCGTTCCGTCCGCCGTGTGACCCGGAGGTTCCCGCATGCCCGCGTCCGTTGACACCGCCGCTCCCACAGGCGCCGCCCGGCGCCGGGCCTCCGGGCCCGTCCCCTGGGTGGCGATGTACCACTCCGTCGGTGACTGCTTCGACGACCCGTACCGCATCACCGTCACGCCCGAGCGGCTGAACGCGCAACTGCGCTGGCTGCACCGGCGCGGCCTGCGGGGCGTCACCCTGAGCGAGCTGCTCACCGCACGCACCCGCGGCGAGGGCCGCCGCCTGGTCGGCCTCACCTTCGACGACGGGTACGCCGACTTCGTCGACAACGCCCTTCCCCTGCTGGAGCGTTGGGGATTCGGCGCCACCCTGTTCGTGCTGCCGGGGCGGCTCGGCGGCGACAACGCCTGGGACCCGCTGGGCCCGCGCAAGCCCCTGCTCACCGCCGACGGCATCCGCCGCGCCGCCGCGTCCGGCGTCGAGATCGGCTCGCACGGCCTCACCCACGTCGACCTCACCCGCGCCGACGACGCCACCCTGACCGCCGAGGTCGCCGAAAGCAGGGCCCTGCTGCGGGAGTTGACCGACACGCCGGTCGAGGGCTTCTGCTACCCGTACGGCACGCTCGACCAGCGGGCCGCCGACGCCGTCCGGGACGCCGGGTACCGCTACGCCTGCGCCATCGACCCCGGCGAGCTGAACGGCCTCTTCGCCCTGCCCCGCGTCCACATCGGGCAGCACGACCACGCCGTCCGCCTCCACCTCAAGCACCGGCTGCACCGGCTGCGGCGCCGCCCGGTCGAGGGGCTGAAGTGAAGGCGCTGCACCTCATCACCGGCCTCGGCGTCGGTGGTGCGGAACAGCAACTCCGGCTGCTGCTGCGGCACTTGCCGGTCGAGTGCGACGTCGTGACGCTCACCAACCCGGGCGCCGTCGCCGACGGTCTGATGGCGGACGGGGTGCGGGTGACGCACCTCGGCATGGCCGGGAACCGGGACCTGGCCGCGCTGCCCCGGCTGGTCCGGCTGATCAGGGGCGGCGGCTACGACCTCGTCCACACCCACCTCTACCGGGCCTGCGTGTACGGCAGGCTCGCGGCGCGGCTCGCGGGCGTGCGGGCCATCGTCGCCACCGAACACTCCCTGGGCGAGGCCCAGTTGGAGGGCCGCGACCTCAACCAGGGCATGCGCGCCCTGTACCTGGCGAGCGAGCGCCTCGGCCGCCGCACGGTCGCCGTCTCCCCCACCGTCGCCGACCGCCTCCGGCGCTGGGGAGTGCCGGGCCCGCGCATCGAGGTCGTGCCGAACGGCATCGATCTGACCGGCTTCCGCTTCGACCCGGTCCGCCGCCACCGCACCCGGCAACGGCTCGGCCTGCCGGAGGGCGCCTTCGTGATCGGCGGCATCGGCCGGCTCGCCCCCGGCAAACGCTTCGACGTCGCTCTGCGCACCCTCGCCCAACTCCCGCAGGACCACTGGATGGTGCTGGTCGGGGGCGGCCCCGAGGAGAACGTGCTGCGCCGGGTCGCGTCCGAGGCGGGGGTCGCCGACCGGGTCCTGTTCACCGGCGAACGGCCCTACCTCGCCGACGGCGGCCCCGGGCCCGACCTGCCCGCGCTGACCTCCGCGATGGACCTGCTGGTCGCGCCGTCCGCCGAGGAGGCGTTCGGGCTCGCGGTCGTCGAGGGGCTGGCGGCCGGCCTTCCGGTGCTCTACACGTCCTGCCCGGCCGTCGAGGACCTGCCACCGGCGGCCGCCCCCCTCGCCCGCCGGGTGACCGGCGGCCCCGCCTCCTTCGCGCGCGCCGTCGTCGCCGCCCGGCAGGCGGGCCCGGCCCCCCGCACCGCCCCCGACGCCGCCCACCACTACGACATCACCCGCAGCGCCGCCCGCCTCCTCGACGTCTACGCGGCCGCGACGGCCAACACCCCTGTCCCGTCGGCCTGTTCACCCTCCGCCCGCCCCTCCCAGGAAGCCCTCTCCTCATGAACGAGAACGCCACCCCGGTCCGTCGCCCGGTCGCCCTGAACCGTGCCAGGGCGCTGCCCCCGTGGTCGCTGATCGCGGCCGGCGTCCTGGTCGGCGGGCTGCTCGGCGGCGGCTACGGCCTGGCCAGGACGCCGACCTACACGGCCACCAGCTATGTCGTCGCCGTCCCCACCGACCGCTCGGAACCGGCGTCCGCGCTGGGCTTCGCGCAGGCCTACGGCCGGGTCGCCACCCAGCTCGCCGTCCTCGGCGACGCGCAGGTCTGGGCCGGCGTCCCCGTCCGCACCCTCCAACAGAGCGTGCACGCGGAGACCTCGCCGGATGCCCCCATGGTCGCCGTCACCGCCACCGCCGCCCGCCCCGACCTGGCCGCCGACATGGCCAACGCCGTCTCCCGCGCCCTGACCCGGCACGCGGGCGACGTCCAGAACGCCACCCACGTCGAACTCCAGCAGTTCGCCCGTGCCACCAAACCCACCGCGCCCTCCTCGGCGTCGGCGGAGGTGACCGGGCTGGTCGGCGCCAGCGCGGGCGGGCTGCTCGGCGGGCTCCTGCTGCTGGTGCGCCCGCGCCGCGCGCGGCCCGAACCCGGCCTGGCCGCCTCGGTGCCGGGCCCGGCCGTCGCCGCCGAAGCCCACGGCCAGCTGTGACCTACACCACCCAACTCATCACCGCCGAGGACGACTTCGCCCGCCTCGCCCCCGACTGGGCCCGGCTGTACGGCCGTTGCGCCACGGCGACGCCGTTCCAGAGCCATGCCTGGCTGCACTCCTGGTGGCTGTCGTACGGCAGACCCGGCCGACTGCGGCTGCTCCTGGTGCGCGACGGCGCCGAACTCGTCGCCGCCGCACCGCTGATGCGGGTGCGCCGCCCGGTCCCCGCGCTGGTGCCGCTCGGCGGGGCGATCTCCGACTACGGGGACGTCCTGCTGGACGACGAACGCCGGGACACGGCCGTCGACGCGCTCACCGAGGGCCTCGCCGCCGTCGCCCGCACCGCGCTGATCGACTTCCGCGAGGTGCGTCCGGGTGGCGCCGCCGAGCGGGTCTACGACCGGTGGCGGGGGCCGCGCCGCCGGTTCGGCGACTCGCTCTGCCTGGAGCTGCCCGCCCTCCCCATGGACCAGCTCCTCGCCCGTCTGCCCGCCGCCAAGGCCCAGCGCGTCCGCGCCAAGCTGCGCAAGCTCACCGCCCTCGGCGTCGAGCGGCGGGTGGCGGGCCCCGACGACGTGGACCGCGCGCTGCGCCGGATGCTGGAACTCCACCGACTCCAGTGGCAGCAGCGGAAGGTGACGACGGAACATCTGCGGCCCCGGTTCTGCGACCACCTGGTGCGCTCGGTGGGCCCGATGGTCCGCTCCGGGGACGCGGTCGTCACCGAGTTCCGGCTCGACGGCGAGGTGGTCGCCGTCGATCTCACGCTGTTGTCACGGGAGTTGGCGGGCGGCTACCTGTACGGCGCCCACCCCCGGCTGCGGGAGCGGAAGGCGGACGTGGCGGTGATGCTGCTCGACGCGTGCGCCGAGCACACCGGCACCGGGACCCGGGGCGCGCTGAGCCTGCTGCGCGGCAACGAACCGTACAAACACCACTGGCGGCCCGAACCCGTCGTCAACCAGAGGCTGTTGCTGGCCCGACGGCACACCGCCCCGCTGCTCGCGGCGGCCGTCTGTGACGTCGCCGCCCGCAGCCGGGGCAAGGAACTGGTGCGGGTCTGGAGGGAGCGCGGTGGCGGCGGAGCCTGAACGACCCGCCGCCACCCGGGACTCACCGGTTGCGCGACCACCAGTCGAAGCGCAGGCACAGCTTCCCGCCGAGCCAGTGCTCGACCCACGCCCCCAGCTCCACCGGCGCGCACTGCGTCGGATGCACCGGCGTGGCCGGCGGCTCGGGCGGAGCGGTGGGCCCGGTGGACTTGGCCGGCTCCGGCGTCGCCGGGACCGGTGCCTCGGTGCGCCCGGACAGCACCGACCGGTAGACCTCGGACGCCTTCGGGTTCTGCCCGCACTGCCAGACCCCGTGCGGGCAGTAGTCGGTCAGCGTGTTGTACAGCGGCTTGTGCTCGTCCATCCAGGCCAGCATGCGCCGCATGTACTCGGCGTTGTCGCCGTTGCGGAAAAGCCCCCATTCGGGATAGGAAATGGGCTTGCCGTGGGTTTTTGCGAAGTCCACGTGTTCCTGGAGCCCGTAGGGTTCTTTCACCTGCTGATCGAACGTCAGCCCGGACGGCTGGTCGTACGAATCCATGCCGATGATGTCGACGGTGGAGTCCCCGGGATAACACTGCGTCCACGGAACGGCGTCCCGGCCGCGGGTCGGCGCGAAATCGAACCGGAATTTCTGCCCCGGCACCGAACGCATGGTGGTGACGATCCTGTTCCAGTACTTCTTCCAGGCCTCCGGGTCGGGCCCGCACCGAGAGGTGTACGTGATGCCGTTCATCTCCCAGCCGAGCACGATCACCGTGTCCGGCGCCTTCGCCTCCACCAGCCGCTGGGCGAGGGCCTTGAAGTGGTGATCGAACCGTCCGGCCACGCCCTGCGCGAGCAGCGCACGGACCTGGGTGTCGGAGACGCCGCCCTCGTTGCGTTCCTGCATCGGCACGTTGAGGACGAGCATCCGGTCGGCCCGCTCGGCCCGCCAGTCCGCCCACACGTCGAGGAAACCGTGCGCGCCCTCGATGTTGCTCCACCGGTCGCCGGGCAGGTAGGTGTGGCCGACCCGCAGGTCAGCGCCGCCCAGCCACTGGCTCAACTCGGCGATGCGGGCCACCCCGCGAGCCCCGTAGTCGAGGTAGGCGCCGAACGCGGGCAGGGAGGTGACGGGCTTCTGGCCCTGCGCCCCCGGCGCCGGGGAGACACCCGGGGCGGGGGTGACCGGAGCCGCTGCGGGGACTGCGGGCGCGGTGGGCGCGGCCGGGGCTGTCGTCGGGGCCGATGCCGGAGCCGGAGCGGGAGGGTCGGCCGCCCGCACCGCCCCCGTGCCCGCCGCGTACCCAGGTCCGGACGCCAGCGCGGCCGCCACGAGGACCGTCGCCGCGACGACGGCAAGCCGCCGGGTCCCGGGACGTCGCTGCTGTGAGGCCATGCCTGCTCCTTTCTCCGCTCTGTCCGGCTCTCTCTTTCTCCGGAATAACTGACACTCAGTCATATCAGTATGAATTCCGCTACCGCACTTAGGGCTTTCGAGTGGCCGGATCGCCCGCACGAGTGAAACGCCGTCACCACCCGACCGATTCTCCGGAACCGCCCGATCGATGCGAAGGACCCATTCCCTTGTCTCTGTTCGACATCCGCGTCCCCGCCGTTCTGCTGCGGATCGACCGGAACCCCTTTCACCACGGCACCCTGGGTGCCGTGCGCTCGCTCGGCCGGGCGGGCGTGGAGGTGCACGTGGTCGCCGACTGCGACGGCAGTCCCGTCGCCGCGTCCCGTTTCGTGGGGCGGCTGCATCCACCGCCCCCGCCCGGCGCGTCCGCCGACGACATCGTCCACGCGCTGCGTCAGGTCGCCGCCCGCGTCGCCAAGCCCGCCGTCCTGATCCCCCTGGACGACGCCAGCGCCCTCGCGGTCGGCGCCCGGCGCGCCGAACTGGCGCCCTCCTATCTGCTGCCGGCGATGCCGGAACAGGTGCCGGCCCGGGTCGCCGACAAGGCCGAACTCGCCCATGTGTGCGCCGCGTTGAACGTCCCGCACCCCTCGACGATCGTCCCGGAGAGCGCCACCGACGCCGCCTCCGCCGCCTGGCGGCTCGGGCTGCCGCTGGTCGCCAAGTGGAGCCGGCCCTGGCTGCTGCCGGCCCAGACCGGGCTGCGCAGCACGGTGGTGCTGGGCTCGGCGCGGGAGGCACGGGAGCTGTATCTGCGCTCCGGGGAGGCGGGCAGCCGACTGCTGCTCCAGGCGTTCCTGCCGCCGCGCGCGGAGAGCGACTGGTTCCTGCACGGCTACGTCGACCGGTCCGGGGCGCTGCGGGCGGGCGGCACCGGCGTCAAGCTGCTGGCCTGGCCGCGCGGCGCCGGGCTCACCGCAGCCGGCCGCTGGGCGGCCAACCCGGGCCTGTGCGCGCTCGCCGAACGCCTGGTCGCCGAGCTGGGCTACCGGGGCGTCCTCGACCTCGACTTCCGGCGCGGCCCCTCCGGGCGCTACCACCTGCTGGACTTCAACCCCCGTCCCGGCGCCCAGTTCCGCCTGTTCGCCGACTCCGCCGGACTCGACGTCGTCCGCGCCCTGCACCTGGACCTGACGCACCGTCAACTGCCTGCCGGGAAGCCGCTGCCCGGACGGGCGTTCGTGGTGGAGAACTACGCCCCGCTGACCGCCCTGCGCCGGGTCCCGGCCGGCCGCGAGCTGGCCTGGCACGCCGCCGACGACCCCGGCCCCGGCCGCGCCCTGCGCCGCCTGTGGACCCGGCACGCCGCCCGCCGCCTGTGGACCCGCCTCGGCCGCACGTCCCAGGCGCCCGCATCCGCCCGGGCCCGGGTGCCGTCCCCCGCGCCTTCCCCGACCGATCTGTCCGACGACGAGAAAGCGAGCAGTTGCTGATGTACGACCTGCTGGTGGTGGGGGCCGGTCCGTACGGCCTGTCCATCGCGTCCCACGCCGTGAGCGCCGGTCTTGACGTGGGTGTCTTCGGACGGCCCATGGCGTCCTGGCGCGACCACATGCCGCGCGGCATGTTCCTCAAGTCGGAGCCCTGGGCCTCCAACCTCTCGGACCCGGGCGGCCGTTGGAGCCTGGCGGCGTACTGCGCGAGCCGGGGCACCGAGGCCCGGCACGGGGAGCCGATCCCGGTGGAGATGTTCGCCGAGTACGGCCTGTGGTTCGCCCGGCACGCCGTCCCCGCCGTGGACGAGCACATGGTGACTCAACTCGCCCCGGTCCAGGGCGGTTTCGAGGCCGTCACCGACGACGGCCGGACGGTGCGGGCCCGTGCGGTCGCGCTGGCGGTGGGCGTCATGCCGTTCGTCGAGATCCCCCCGGCGCTGCGCGCGCTCGACGCCCCCCTCGTCACCCACAGCAGCCACCACAGCGACCTGGACCGCTTCCGGGGCGGCGACGTCACGGTGATCGGCGGCGGCCAGGCAGCCCTGGAGACGGCTGCTCTCCTCGCCGAACAGGGCACCCGGGTCAGGGTGTTGGCCCGCGCCGAGGAACTCTCCTGGAACGACGTCCCGCCGCCCTGGGAGCGCCCGTGGTGGCAGTCGGCCCGCTCCCCGCACAGCGGCCTGGGCCCCGGCTGGCGCAACTGGTTCTACTCCGAACGCCCCGGCCTGTACCGGCGTCTCCCCGAGCCGACCCGGGCCCGCGTCGCGGCCACCGCGCTCGGACCCGCGGGCGCCTGGTGGGTCCGGGACCGGGTGGAGGGCTCCGTCGAGGTGCTGCTCGGCCACGAGGTGTCGGCGGCCCGCGCGACGCCGGACGGCGGGGTACGCCTGGAGGTACTGGACCGCGCCGCCGCCAGGTTGCGCACCCTGGAGACCCGACACGTCCTCGCCGCAACGGGGTTCACCGCGACCCGCGACCGACTCGCGCTGCTCGCCGACGAGTTGCGCACCGGCCTGGCCACGGTCGCCGACGGCTCCCCCGCCGTCGGCCGTGACTTCGAGTCCTCGCACCCCGGGCTGTTCCTGGCCGGCCTGGTCACGGCCGCAGGATTCGGCCCGTCGATGCGCTTCGTGCACGGCGCGACCTACACGGCGGGCACCCTGGTCCGGGGCGTCCGACGCCGCCTGCGCGCCACCGCCCCCGACGTGACCCTCCCGGCACCGGCCCGGGCCGAGGCCCCGGCACCGTCACCCCGCTGACGACATGCCACGGGTGCCGGACGACCCACCGTCCGGCACCCGGAGTTCTCCGACCAGACCGCTAGCGCTGGGCGCCGATCCGGCCACGCCGGTACAGCAGGGCGCCGGCCCCGATCAACGCGGCACTGGCACCGGCGGCGACCATCATGCCCTCGCTGCTCCCGGTCTCGGCGAGCGCGGGCGGCGGGGTGAGATGCCTACTGGACGGCGGCGGAACGTGCCGCTCACCGGCCGGCGGAGGCATGTGATGCCCGCTGCTGGGCGGCGGGACATGGTGCCCGCCCCCGGGAGGAGGCGTGTGATGCCCTCCGGACGGCGGCGGCGTGTGGTGCCCGCCCCCGGGAGGAGGCGTGTGGTGCCCACCGCCGGGCGGCGGGGTGTGGTGACCGCCACCGGGAGGCGGGGTGTGATGGCCCCCACCGGGAGGCGGCGAGTGGTGCCCCTCGCCGGGCGGCGGCGTGTGGTGGCCTCCCGGCGGCGGGGGCGTGTGGTGGCTCGGGGGCGGGGTGTGGTGGCTCGGCGGGGTGTGGTCGCCGTAGCCGCCGCCTCCCCCGTAGCCGTTGTCCTCGTCGCCGTACGACGGGGCCGGGGCACGGTGGTGGGAGTGCGAGACGTTGGCACACGAGTTGCCGAACGCCGGGTTGAGCGCCGCGGCGGCGTCGACGGTGTTGCCGCACGCGTTGACCGGCACGTTCACCGGGACCGAGACGTTGTTGCCGGACAGCACGCCCGGCGACTCGGTGGCGGCGCCCTTCGCGTGCGTGTCGGCGAAGGCGGGATTGCCGTACAGAGACAGAATGCTTGTCGCAGCGGCGGCGACGACCATTCCCCTACTCAGGGGCTGTCGCATCTCGTTGTCTTCCTGCTTGAGGAGAAGAAGTGGGAAAAGCCGGCCTCGACACGGGAAGGTGCCGAGGCCGGCCAGAAGTTCAGCCGAAAGGCTGACGCGTGAGCGTTACGACGTCACTTGTTGACGCACACGTTGCCGAACGCGGGGTTCAGCAGCCCGATCACGTTGATCGAGTTGCCGCACAGGTTGATCGGCACGTGCACGGGGATCTGGATGACGTTGCCGGAGATGACACCGGGCGAACCGACGGCGACGCCCTCCGCGCCCGCGTCGGCGAAGGCCGGGGCGGCCATGCCGAGGGCCATGATCGCGCCCGCGATGACGGCAGCAGTCTTCTTCATGAAGATTTCCCTTCTTCGGGTCATGCCCAAGTGGCGGTCGAAACCGAAGCGAGCACAGCCGGAACGGCTCGCGCCATGACCTACAGGCTGCAAAACGAGGGACGGACACCCGAAGAAACTACGGGGCACGACTCGAAAGACAATTCACTCGAACGCTGCGCACCGAAAGGACCGGACGACCTACCGGGGCAGAAACGCTTCTTTTCAAGGGCCTGTGGAATTCCGGGAACCCGGGCGGCCACGCCTGAACGACGCGCCGCCCGAGCCCGGCCCGGCAGCGGTCGTCAGCTGCCGAGGGAGCCGTTGCCCGAGAGCACCGGCACGTTGTCCACCAGGTGCGAGAGCGGCTCGTCGCCCTTGGCCTGGGTGGAGTTCTCGGCGCACTGCTGGTTCTGCGGCGCGGACAGGATCGGCACGTCCTGCAAAGCGGTGACCGGGACCAGGACGCCCACCAGCGAGGCGGCGTTGACCTTGGCCGGCAGACCGACACAGAGCTTGTTGAGCGAACCCTGGACCAGGCTGGCCTGGGGGCTCATGTCACCGCCGGTCTTGGCGTTGCCGAACGCCTGCTCGGCGCCGTTGCCGTTGACGGTGGTGACGCCGTTGTCGTTGCCAATGGCCAGCGCCTGGGGAGCCACGGCCGCAGAGACGCCGACGACGGAAGCCGCGACCGCGGTGGCGGCCATTGCCTTCTTGAACATTCGTCCAGAATCCTTTCCTGACGGAGCCGCACATTGCTGCCCCGTCACAACAACCAGGTGGAGCCGGATTGGTTTCGTGGCTTCACCCTCGCGGATTCGCATTGCTCCATTGGAGTGAACGCCAGCAACCATGCGGGGCACGGCCAGTTGTGCAGGTCGCTCCGGTGGACGGGGTTTCTCCAGAAGGGACATGCAAGTGATCAAGAAGGTTTTGGCTGCTGCGGCGATCGCCGCTTCCGTCGCCGGTGTTTCGGCCGCCACGGCGCCCCAGGCGCTCGCGATCGGCAATGACAGCGGTACGACGACCACCAACGGCAACGGTGCCTCGCAGATCTACGGCAACCAGGCCACCTACGGCAACATGAGCCCGCAGATGGCGCTCATCCAGGGCTCGCTGAACAAGCCCTGCATCGGTCTGCCGCTCAAGGCCAACCTGGCCTCGCTCGTCGGCCTGGTCCCGGTCACCGTCGCCCAGGACGTGCCGATCCTGTCGGCCCCGCAGAACCAGCAGTGTGTCGAGAACTCCACCCAGGCCAAGGGTGACGAGCCGCTCTCGCACATCCTGGACAACATCCCGGTCCTGTCGGGCAACGGCTCCCTCGGTAGCTGATCCACGACCCACCCAGCGGGCCGCCGAGTTCTCTCGGCGGCCCGCTGTCGTGTGTCCACCGGCGTGCGGGCGGTGCGGGACGGGGGCGCGCGACGCGGCGCACGCTAGGCCGTTCGGGGCAAAAAGCGCAACCAAACCGTCCGTCGGGGGTTGATCCTCACGCGGCTCTGCAACGGAGTCCGTCTCCGAAAACTCTGCACGGAGTCCGCTCTCCGAAAGGGATAGAAAACATGAAGAAGCTGCTGGCGACCGCGGCCATCGCCGCCTCCGTCGCGGGCGTGGGCGCCGCCACCGCTCCCCAGGCGCTGGCCATCGGCAACGACAACGGCACCACGACCACCAACGGCAACGGTGCCTCGCAGATCTACGGCAACCAGTCGACCCACGGCAACATGAGCCCTCAGCTCTCGCTTGTCCAGGGTTCGCTGAACAAGCCCTGCATCGGTCTGCCGGTCAAGGCCAACCTGGCCTCGCTCGTCGGTCTCGTCCCGGTCACCGTCCTCCAGGACGTGCCGATCCTGTCCGCGCCGCAGAACCAGCAGTGCGTCGAGAACTCCACCCAGGCCAAGGGTGACGAGCCGCTCTCGCACATCCTGGACAACATCCCGGTCCTGTCGGGCAACGGCTCCGCCGGCAGCTGACCGCAGCACCTCCCGAGCGGGTCGCCGATCACCATCGGCGGCCCGCTTCGCCGTGTCCCGGCTACGACACGATGTCCTTGTGGGCGAAGCCCCGGAAGGCCAGCGCGAAGAGGATCACGGCGTAGGTGAGGGAGACGGCGGTGCCCTGGAGCATGCCGGACCACTCCAGGTGCGGCTGGACCGCGTCGGCCCAGGCGAACTGCCAGTGCGCGGGCAGGAAGTCGCGCCAGTCGCCGAGGGCCGTCACCGCGTCCAGGACGTTGCCCACGATGGTCAGGCCGACGGCGCCGCCGACCGCGCCGAGGGGGGCGTCGGTGCGGGTGGAGAGCCAGAACGCGAGCCCGGCGGTGACCAGTTGGGAGACGAAGATGTACGCGACGACCACCACCAGGCGCTGGGCGGCGGTGCCGGTGTCCAGTGCGCCGCCGGTCGGGATCTTCAGCGGGCCCCAGCCGTAGGCGGCGGTGCCGACGGCGAGCGCCACCACCGGCAGCAGGATCATCGCGGCCAGGCTCATGCCGAGCCCGACGACCAGCTTGGACCAGAGCAGCCGGGCCCGGGGCACCGGTGCCGCCAGCAGATAGCGCAGGGACGACCAGCCGGCCTCCGAGGCGACCGTGTCCCCGCAGAACAGGGCGACCGGGATCACCAGCAGGAAGCCGGCCGACACGAACAGGTTGACGGCGGCGAAGTTGGCGCCGGACGCGGTGGCCGTGTCCATCAGGGTGACGCGGTTGCCCCGGCCGCCGGGCTCGCCGCCGACCGCGAACGCGACCAGCAGCACGAACGGCAGCGCGGCGAGGATGCCGGCCATGAACAGGGTGCGGCGGCGCTTCAGTTGGCGGGCCAGCTCGACCCGTAGGGGCAGGGTGCGGGCGGCGCGGTAGCCGGGGGCCACGTCGGTGAGCGTCGAGGTGCTCATGCGGAGCCTCCGATCAGGGTGAGGAAAGCGTCTTCCAGGCGGCGGTGCGGGCCGACGGAGGCGACCGGTATGTCGAGCCGGACCAGCTCGACGACCAGGCTCTCGGCGCTGCCGTCCGGTTCGAGGCGGACCAGGACGCCGTCGTCGGTGCGCAGGGCGGAGGCGACGCCGGGCAGGGCGGCGACCTTCTCCACGACGGGTTCCTCGACCGGGGTGGCGGTGCCGACCAGGAGGGTGTCGCCGGAGCCGATGATCTCGGCGACCGGGCCCGCCTGGACGAGCCGGCCGCGGTCCATGACGACGAGGTGGGTGCAGGACTGCTCGACCTCGGCCAGCAGATGGCTGGAGACGATGACGGTGCGTCCGGCGGCCGCGTAACGGATCATCACCTCGCGCATCTCGCGGATCTGCGGCGGGTCGAGGCCGTTGGTGGGCTCGTCCAGGATGAGCAGGTCGGGCAGGCCCAGCATGGCCTGGGCGATGGCCAGGCGCTGGCGCATGCCCTGCGAGTAGGTGCGCACCGCGCGGGCCAGGGCGTCACCGAGTCCGGCGATCTCCAGGGCCTCGTCGAGGTGGGCGTCCTCGGGCGGGCGGCCGGTGGCCCGCCAGTACAGCTCCAGGTTCTCCCGGCCGGAGAGGTGGGGCAGGAAACCGGCGCCCTCGACGAAGGCGCCGACCCGGGACAGCACGGGGGCGCCGGGGCGGATGGCCTGGCCGAAGACGCGGATCTCGCCGCCGTCGGGCTTGATCAGGCCCATCAGCATGCGCAGGGTGGTGGTCTTGCCGGCGCCGTTCGGGCCGAGCAGGCCGAGGACCTGGCCCTTCTCCACGCGGAACGACAGCTCCCGGACCGCGTACCGGTCGGCGGAGCGGGCGTACCGCTTGCTCAGGCCGGTGATCTGGAGGGGCACGTCGGTCAGTTCGGGCTCGGGCGGGGCAACGGCGGTGCGGCGGCGGCCGGTCAGCAGCAGCGCGGCGGCGATGGCGACACCGGCCAGCGGCAGCCACCACACCCAGGAGGGCAGCGGAGTGGCGGCGGTGCGCACGCTCGGGGCGGTCGGCACCTTGAGGTCGCCCTTGAGGGAGACGGTGTAGGTGGCCGGGGCCGCCGGGGAGGCGTAGCCGAGGTCGGTGGAGGCGAGGACCAGGCGCAGCCGGTGACCCTGTTCGACCTCGTGGTCGATGGCCGGGAGCGTGATCGTCACGTCCTGGCCGGCCTTGGCGTCGTCGACGCGCAGCGGCGTGACCAGTTGGGAGGGCAGCACGGACTGGGTGCCGTCGGCGCCGACGTCGTACACCTTGGCGAAGAGGATCGCGTCCTGGCTGGTGGACTTGATGTGGACGGTGGCCTTCGGGGAGCCGGTGATGCGCAGGGTGGTGGACAGCGGGGCCGAGTCGAAGCGGGCGTACTGGCCGGGGAAGTCCAGGGAGACGCCGACGCCGAGGGAGGAGAGCTGGGAGAGGCCGCCGCCGCCGAGCCCCGGCAGGGCGGAGACGGCGGGTGGGTTGGCGCCCGGCGGGTTGGCGAAGCGCTGCTCGCGGCCGGTGAGGGCGATCGGTTCGAGGCCGCTCTCCAGGCCGGGGTAGTTCTTCGAAGTGGCGCCGCGCAGAACGGCGTTGCCGTCGGTGGAGTCGACGCCTCCGGTGCGGGTGACGCGGAAGGCCGGGCCGGTGGCGGTGGCGGTGTCGTCCTTGAGGTAGCGGTCGAACCACGCACGCACGCGTGTCTGCACGCGGGCCGTCTCCAGGTCGCCGCCGTCGTGGCCGCCCGCGATCCAGTCGACGTCGACGGGGGCGCCGTTGGCGCGGATCGCCTTCGCGGCGGCGTCGGCCTGGCCGAGCGGGAAGAGCGAGTCCGTCTGGCCCTGCGTCAGGAGGGTGGGCACCTTGATGCGGGCGGCGACGGCGGACGGGGAGCGGGCCTCAAGCAGCTTGCGGGCCTGGGCGTCCGGGGTGCCGGACTCCGCGACGCGTTCGTACATGCGGCACAGGTCGGGCTCGAACTTGGCGCAGCCGCCGCCGGAGTTGACGAATATGCCGGCCCACAGTTTCTTGAAGACGCCGTTCGGGAAGAGGGCGTCCGCGAGGTTCCAGTAGGTGATCGCGGGGGCGATGGCGTCGACGCGGTGGTCGTAGCCCGCGGCGAGCAGGGAGACCGCTCCGCCGTAGGAGGCGCCCGCGACGCCCACGCGCGGGTCGCCGGTCTTGTCCAGCTGGACCTGGGGCTGGCGGGCGAGCCAGTCGATCAGCTTCGAGACGTCGGCGACCTCGGCCTTCGGGTCGTTCAGGCCGATGCGGCCGGTGGACTTGCCGAAGCCTCGGGCGGACCAGGTGAGGACCGTGTAGCCGTCCCGGGCGAGGTCCTGGGCCTGGGCCCGGACGTCGTTCTTGGTGCCGCCGAAGCCGTGGGCGAGGAGGACGGCGGGGCGGCGGGTGTCCTTGCTGCCGGACGTGAAGTACGAGGTGTCCAGGGAGACGCCGTTCACGGACATCGTGCGGTCCGTGCGGTGGATGTCCGGCTGGGGGTTGCTCTTGGCCACCGCCGTCCAGGTGCCCGCGGCGGTGAGGAGGGCCGCGGCGGCTGTCGTGGCCCAGAGGCGGCGGCCTCTGGGACGGCCGGGGCGGGGTGGGCGAAGATCCATGCGACAACCGTACGGGGTGTCTCTGACAGTTGGCGTGGGTCTATAGGTTGACGGTGACTTGAGGTGTACCGCGGTTGGTGTACGGCCTCCCCCCGTGGGGATCTGCTCGTTGCCGGGTGCGGGTGCGTTGGGGGTTTTTGCGCCGTTCCCCGCGCCCCTTGGGTGGGTGGGGGAACTGTGCGTTTACCGGTGCGCGTGCGTTGTGGCTGAGCGCGCCGTTCCCCGCGCCCCTTGGGTGGGTGGGGGAACTGTGTGTTTGCGCGTGCGCGTGCGTTGGGGCTGAGCGCGCCGTTCCCCGCGCCCCTGGCGTGGGCGGGGGGAACCGTGCGTTTAGTGGCTCGTGTCTGTCAGTGGTTGCGGGGGAAGCCGAGGTCTACGCCTGTGGGGGCGTCGGCCGGGTCGGGCCAGCGGGTGGTGACGACCTTGCCCCGGGTGTAGAAGTGGGTGCCGTCGTTGCCGTAGATGTGGTGGTCGCCGAAGAGCGAGGCCTTCCAGCCGCCGAAGCTGTGGTAGCCGACGGGGACCGGGATCGGGACGTTGACGCCGACCATGCCGGCCTCGACCTCCAGCTGGAAACGGCGGGCGGCGCCGCCGTCACGGGTGAAGATCGCGGTGCCGTTGCCGAACGGCGAGGCGTTGATGAGGGCCAGGCCCTCCTCGTAGGTGTCGGCGCGCAGCACGCACAGGACCGGGCCGAAGATCTCGTCCTGGTAGGCCTTCGCCGTGGTCGGCACCTTGTCCAGGAGGGAGATGCCGATCCAGTGGCCGTCCTCGAAACCCTCGACCGTGAAGCCGGTGCCGTCGAGGACGACCTCCGCGCCCTCGGCCGCCGCGCCCGTGACGTAGGACGCCACCTTGTCGCGGTGGACCTTGGTGATCAGCGGGCCCATCTCGGACGTCGGGTCGTTGCCCGGGCCGATCTTGATCTTCTCGGCGCGCTCGCGGATCTTCTCGACGAGTTCGTCACCGATCGGGCCCACGGCGACCACGGCCGAGATGGCCATGCAGCGCTCGCCGGCCGAGCCGTACGCCGCCGAGACCGCCGCGTCGGCCGCCGCGTCCAGGTCGGCGTCGGGCAGGACCAGCATGTGGTTCTTGGCGCCGCCCAGGGCCTGCACGCGCTTGGCGTTGGCGGAGGCGGTGGTGTGGATGTAGCGGGCGATCGGGGTCGAGCCCACGAAGGACACGGCCTTGACGTCCGGGTGCTCCAGGAGGCGGTCGACGGCCACCTTGTCGCCGTTGATGACGTTGAAGACGCCGTCGGGCAGGCCGGCCTCGGAGAGGAGTTCGGCGATCTTGAGGGAGGCCGAGGGGTCCTTCTCGGACGGCTTGAGGACGAAGGTGTTGCCGGTCGCGATGGCGATCGGGAACATCCACATCGGGACCATCGCCGGGAAGTTGAACGGCGTGATGCCCGCGACGACGCCCAGCGGCTGCCGGATCGACGACACGTCGACGCGGCTGGCGACCTCGGTGGACAGCTCGCCCTTCAGCTGCACGGTGATCCCGCAGGCCAGGTCGACGATCTCCAGGCCGCGCGCGACCTCGCCGAGGGCGTCGGAGTGCACCTTGCCGTGCTCGGCGGTGATCAGCTCGGCGATCGCGTCGCGGTTCGCGTCGAGCAGCGCCCGGAACTTGAACAGGATGGTGGTGCGCTTGGCGAGCGAGGACGTGCCCCAGGTCGCGAACGCGTCCTTGGCGGCGGCGACGGCCGCGTCGACCTCGTCGACGGTCGCGAACGCGACCTCGGTGGTGACCGCGCCGGTCGCCGGGTCCGTCACCGGACCGAACGTGCCCGACGCGCCTTCGACGGCCTTGCCGCCGATCCAGTGGTTGACGATCTTCGTCATTCCCAGTTGCTCCTTCACAGATGGCGGCGTCGGGTGGAGACGTGCCGTTCGTACAGCTCACGTGCCTCGACTGCGGACTTGCGGGTCGCGGTCTCGGCCACAGGAACATCCCACCAGGCCTGCGCCGGAGGCGCGCCCGACACAGTGTCGGCCGTTTCGGTCTCGACGTAGACACAAGTGGGAGTGTCGGCGGCCCGGGCCTCGGCGAGTGCTTCGCGCAGGTCCCGCACGGTCTTCGCGCGCAGGACCCGCATGCCGAGGCTGGCCGCGTTGGCGGCGAGGTCCACGGGCAGCGGGGCGCCCGTGAACGTGCCGTCGTCGGCGGGGTAGCGGTAGGCGGTGCCGAAGCGTTCGCCGCCCACCGAGGCGGAGAGGCCGCCGATCGACGCGTACCCGTGGTTCTGCACGAGCAGCATCTTGATCGCGACGCCCTCCTGGACGGCGGTCACGATCTCGGTCGGCATCATCAGGTAGGTGCCGTCGCCGACCAGCGCCCAGACGGGGCGGTCGGGGGCGGCGAGCCTGACGCCGATGGCGGCCGGGATCTCGTACCCCATGCAGGAGTAGCCGTACTCCAGGTGGTACTGGTCCCGGGATCTGGCCCGCCACAGTTTGTGCAGGTCGCCCGGGAGCGAACCGGCCGCGTTGATGAGGATGTCGCTCTCGTCGACGAGCGCGTCCAGGATGCCGAGCACCTGCGTCTGGGTCGGCCGGACGTCCGGTTCCTCGGCCTCGTACGCGGCGTCGACGCGCTGCTCCCAGCGCTCCTTGTCCTGCGTGTACTCGGCCGTGTACCCGTCGCTGACCCGGTGTCCCTCGGCCGCGAGTGCCTCGGTCAGCTGGTCGAGGGCGGAGCGGGCGTCGGCGATCAGCGGGGTGCCGGCCAGCTTGTGGCCGTCGAGGGAGGCGATGTTGACGTTGAGGAAGCGCACGTCGGCGCCGGTGAACAGGGTGTGCGACGCGGTCGTGAAGTCCGTGTAGCGGGTGCCGACGCCGATCACCAGGTCGGCGGTGCGGGCGAGTTCGTCGGCGGTGGCGGTGCCGGTGTGGCCGATGCCGCCCACGTCCTGCGGGTGGTCGAAGCGCAGGGAGCCCTTGCCGGCCTGGGTGGACGCGACGGGTATCCCGGTGGCCTCGGCGAACGCGGCGAGGGCCTGTTCGGCGCGGCTGTGGTGCACTCCGCCGCCGGCCACCAGCAGGGGGCGGCGGGCGGCGCGGACCGCCCGTACGGCGGCGGCGAGTTCGACGGGGTCGGCGGCCGGGCGGCGGACCGTCCAGACGCGGTCGGCGAAGAACTCGTCCGGCCAGTCGTACGCCTCCGCCTGCACGTCCTGCGGGAGCGCCAGGGTGACCGCGCCGGTCTCGACGGGGTCGGTGAGGACCCGCATCGCCTGGAGCGCGGCCGGGATCAGGGCTTCCGGTCGGGTGACGCGGTCGAAGAACCGGGAGACGGGGCGCAGGGTGTCGTTGACGGACACATCGCCCGCGTACGGGACTTCGAGCTGCTGGAGCACCGGGTCGGCGGTGCGGGTGGCGAACGTGTCGCCGGGCAGCAGGAGGACCGGGAGGTGGTTGATGGTGGCGAGGGCGGCGCCGGTGACGAGGTTGGTGGCGCCGGGGCCGATCGACGTCGTCACCGCATGCGTGGAGAGGCGGTTGGACTGGCGGGCGTAGCCGACGGCCGCGTGCACCATGGCCTGTTCGTTGCGGCCCTGGTGGAACGGCATCCGGTCCGCGTACTCGACGAGCGCCTGGCCGATCCCGGCGACGTTCCCGTGACCGAAGATGCCCCAGGTGGCGCCGATCAGCCGGTGGCGGACGCCGTCCCGCTCGGTGTACTGGGCGGCGAGGAAGCGGACCAGCGCCTGGGCGACCGTCAGCCGGGTGGTCACCGGTACCCCTCGGAGTGGTCGGGGTGGAAGCAGATCCGCCACTCCCGGTTCTCGCCGGGGCCCGCCATGACGTTCAGGTAGTACATGTCGTGGCCGGGCTGTGCGATCGACGGGCCGTGCCAGCCGTCGGGGACGAGGACGGCGTCGCCGGAGCGGACCTCGGCGAGGACCTCCGCGCCGCCCTCGCGGGAGGGCGAGACGCGCTGGTAGCCGAAGCCGTGCGGGCCGTCGATCTCGAAGTAGTAGATCTCCTCCAGCTCGGCCTCCACGCCGGGCCGGTTCTCGTCGTGCTTGTGCGGCGGGTACGAGGACCAGTTGCCGCCGGGCGTGATGACCTCGACGGCGATCAGCTGGTCGCACTCGAAGGAGTCGGCCGACGCGAAGTTGCGGACGCGGCGCAGACAGGTGCCGCTGCCGCGTTCCTCGACGGGGACCTCCGGCGCGGGGCCGTAGCGGGCGGGGAGTTGTCGCTCGCACTTCGCTCCTGCCAGGGCGAAGCGGCCTCCCGCGCCGGAGGCGATCAGGGCCTGGGCGTCCCGGGGTACGTACGCGAAGTCGGAGGCCGACGCGAACACGCTTTCCCTGCCCAGGAGTTGGAACTCGTGACCCTCGGTCCGCACCGTGCAACCGCCCTCCAGCGGCAGCACGATCCACTCGCTGTCACCGGTGGTGAAGGTGTGGGTGGCGCCCGGTGCCAGTTCGACGACGCGCAGGCTGCTGTGGGTCCAGCCGGCCCGCTCGGGGTCGATGTCGAGCGCGTAGCCGGCGCCGGCGGTGGCGCCGCGCGGGATGTACAGGTCCTTGCTCATGCGGCCCTCACAGCAGTCCGACGGCGGTGTCGACGGCGGCGGTCACATCGCCGTCCGCCGGGTAGAGCAGCGAGCGTCCGACGACCAGTCCGCGCACGGTCGGCAGCCGCAGCGCCTTGCGCCACTTCTCGTACGCCCCGGCTTGGTCCTCCGGGGAGCCCCCGACCTCGCCGCCGAGCAGCACGGCCGGCAGCGTGGACGCGGCCATGACCTCGGCCATGTCGTCCGGGTTCTCGGTGACCGGCACCTTCAGCCAGGTGTAGGCGGAGGTGCCGCCGAGGCCGGAGGCAATGGCGATGGACTTGGTGACGGCCTCGGCCGACAGGTCGTTGCGCAGCCGGCCGTCGTCCCCGCGGCGGCTGATGAACGGCTCGACGAAGACCGGGAGTTTGCGTGCGGCCATGTCGTCGATGGCGCGGGCGGTCGACTCCAGGGTGGTCAGCGAGCCGGGGTCGGCGTAGTCGACGCGCAGCAGCAGCTTGCCCGCGTCGAACCCGAACCGCTCGATGTCCTCGGGGCGGTGGCCGGTGAACCGGTCGTCCAGCTCGAAGGAGGCGCCCTGAAGGCCGCCGCGGTTCATCGAGCCGAGCACGACCTTGCCTTCGAGGGCACCGAGCAGCAGCAGGTCGTCCAGGATGTCGGCGGTCGCGAGCACGCCGTCGACGCCGGGGCGGGACAGCGCGAGGCAGAGGCGTTCGAGCAGGTCGACGCGGTTGGCCATGGCGAACTTGCGGTCGCCGACGCCGAGCGCGCCCCGGGCCGGGTGGTCGGCCGCGACGATCATCAGGCGGCCGCTCGCGCCGAGCAGCGGGCGCCGGGTGCGGCGGGCGGCGGCCTCGGCGACCGCCTCGGGGCGTTCGGTGCGCAGCCGGACCAGTTCGGTGATGTCCACGCGCGCGGGCGCGCCCGGGGCCTGTCCGGCGGTCATCGGACGGCTCCGGCGGCGACGGCGGCGGCGATCTCGTCGGTGGTCGGCATGGCCGAGGAGCACTCCAGGCGGGAGGCGACGATGGCGCCGGCCGCGTTGGCGTTGCGCATGATCGTCTCCAGGTCGTACCCGGCCAGCAGGCCGTGGCAGAGGGAGCCGCCGAACGCGTCGCCCGCGCCGAGGCCGTTGAGGACCGTCACCGGCAGCGGCGGGACCTCGGCGGACTCGCCCGCGCTGTTGACGGCGAGGACACCCTTGGGTCCCTGCTTGACGACGGCGAGTTCGACGCCGGCGTCGAGCAGTGCGCGGGCCGCGCCGTGCGGGTCGCGGACGCCGGTGGCGACCTCGACCTCGTCCAGGTTGCCGACGGCGACCGTGGTGTGGCGCAGGGCCTGCTTGTAGAACGGGCGGGCCTCGTCCGGGTGGCTCCAGAACATGGGGCGCCAGTCGAGGTCGAAGACGGTGGTGCCGGACTTGGCCCGGTGGGCCAGCGCCTGGAGCGTCGCCGTGCGGCTGGGCTCCTCGCTCAGACCGGTGCCGGTGACCCAGAAGACGCGGGCCGCCTCGATGGCGTCCAGGTCCAGGTCGTTGACGTGGATCTCCAGGTCGGGGGCCTTGGGCCGGCGGTAGAAGTACAGCGGGAAGTCGTCCGGCGGGAAGACTTCGCAGAAGGTGACCGGGGTCGGCAGGTCGGCGACCGGGGTGACGAAGCGGTCGTCGACGCCGAAGCGGCGCAGCTCTTCGTGCAGGTAGGTGCCGAACGGGTCGTCACCGGTGCGGGTGATGACCGCGGCGGTGTGGCCCAGGCGGGCGGCGGCTACGGCGACGTTGCTCGCCGAGCCTCCGAGGAACTTGCCGAAGCTTGTCACCTGCGGGAGCGGGACGCCGGTCTGTAGCGGGTACAGATCGACTCCGATCCGCCCCATGGTGATCAGGTCGTACGCCATCGGCTTCCCTTCGTAGCGGCTCTCCTCCGGATTTCTAGCCCCGTACGGGGAGTGGTGTCAATACTTTGTCCAGACATTCGGACGAGTTCCCTTGCGGGGCTTGAGCGGGGCCCTGCGGGGGCGTGGGCGGGGCACGCGGCTGCGCCGCGTCTTTGCGCAGTTCCCCGCGCCCCTGGGGGGGGCTGGGTGCAGGTGGTGCGATTGCCCTGCGGGCTCGTGGGCGGGGCACGCGGCTGCGCCGCGTCTTTGCGCAGTTCCCCGCGCCCCTGGGGGGGCTGGGCGCAGGTGGTGCGATTGCCCGCGGGCTCGTGGGCGGCACGCGGCTGCGCCGCGTTTTTGCGCAGTTCCCCGCGGCCCTGAAACTCCTGGGTGCAGGTGGCACGCGGCTGCGCCGCGTTTTTGTGCGGTTCTCCGCGGCCCTGGGGCGGGGTTTGGTGGTTTGTAACGGATGTCTTGGGTTTGGTTGGTTTTTGTTACGAGAGGGGGGGCTAGGGGGGCGGGGTCGTTCTTGGGGTGTGTGTCGGGTTTGTCCGGCGGTCCTCTCGGTCGTCGTCTCGGCGCGCGTAGGGAGGTGCACGTTCATGAACGATCGCGAGCTCTGGTCCTACAAGCACATCGCCGCCCATATCGGCGTCCAGGCGGACACGGTGCGCTCGTACCGCAAACACGGGCTGCTGCCGCCGCCAGATCTGGTGGACGGCGGGAAACCGTACTGGTTCGGCGACACGGTCCGGGCGTGGGTCGCCGCCCGGCCCGGGAACCGTAATCGGCAGCGGAGGGCTGAATAGGCCCTCCCGCGAGGTCAGTTGGGGCCGACCCACGGTTCTATGACCGTCACCCCGGCTCCTCTCGCCGTGCCCAGTGCGGACAGGGCCGCCGGGGTCTCGGCCAGCGGGATCTTGGAGGTGACGAGGCGGTCGGGGCGCAGGACGCCCGCGCGGACCAGCTCCAGCATCGGCGGGTAGGCGTGCGCGGCCATCCCGTGGCTGCCCAGCAGCTCCAGCTCCAGGGCGATGGCCCGGGCCAGGGGGACCGGGGTGGTGCCCTCCGGGGACGGGAGCAGGCCCACCTGGACGTGCCGGCCCCGGCGGCGCAGGCCGTTCACCGAGGCGGCCGAGGTCCCCGGGGAGCCCAGGGCGTCCAGTGAGAGGTGGGCGCCCCCGCCGGTCAGGTCGCGGACAGCCGACGCGGTGTCCGGCGTCGACGATCCGTCCACGCGGTGGGCCGCGCCGAACTGCCGCGCCAGCTCCAGCGCCCCCGGCGACACGTCGACCGCCACGACCCGCGCTCCCGACGCCGCCGCGATCATCACCGCCGACAGGCCCACGCCCCCGCAGCCGTGCACGGCGACCCACTCCCCCGCCGCCACCCGGCCCTGGAGCACCACCGCGCGGTACGCCGTCGCGAACCGGCAGCCCAGCGAGGCCGCCGTCGCGAACGACATGTCCTCGGGGACGGCCACGAGGTTCACGTCGGCGTGGTCGAGGGCCACGTACTGGGCGAAGGAGCCCCAGTGGGTGAAGCCGGGCTGGGTCTGGCGCTCGCAGACCTGCTGGTCGCCGGCCGCACAGGCGGCGCACGTGCCGCAGGCGCACACGAAGGGCACGGTGACCCGGTCGCCGGGGCGCCAGCCGGTGACCAGGGCGCCGGTCTCCTCGACGACTCCGGCCAGTTCATGGCCGGGGACGTGCGGCAGGGTGATGTCCGGGTCGTGGCCCTGCCAGCCGTGCCAGTCGCTGCGGCACAGGCCGGTGGCCTCGACCCGCACCACGACTCCGTGCGCCGCCGGTGCCGGGTCCGCCACCTCCCGGACCTCGGCCGGCTCCCCGTACCGTTCGAACACCACAGCCCGCATGTGCCGGTCCCTCCGTCTCGTCCGTCGTCCCTCGCCTGCCGTCGGGACGGGATGGAGGGAACGCTATCCGCGTGTCGTGAGCCTGTTCTCGTTCGTGTCCGTCGGCTGCTCCGGGGTGGGACCGGGCGCCGGGTCCTTCTGCGGGGGCCGGGTTATGGACGGGGGTATCCGCGCGGCGCCCTCGTCCACGCCGAACCGCGCGTGGAACCTGCGCAGCGGGGCCGGTGCCCACCAGGTCGCCCGGCCCGTCAGGCGCATCACGGCCGGGACCAGGAGGCTGCGCACGATCATCGCGTCCATCACGACCGCGAGGGCGATGCCGAGGCCCAGCATCTTGGTGTTGGTGACGCGGGAGGTGCCGATGGCGACCATGACGACCGCGAGGATCACCGCCGCCGCCGTGATCAGGCCGCCGGTGCGCTCCAGGCCTCGGCGGACGGCCCCCTCGTGGTCGCCGGTCCGGTCGTGCTCCTCCTTGATGCGGGAGATCAGGAACACCCCGTAGTCCATGGAGAGGCCGAACGCCACGCAGAACATCAGCACCGGCAGCGTCGTCTCGATGGAACCCGGGCTGGTGAAGGCGAGCAGGCCGGAGAGGTGGCCGTCCTGGAAGACCCAGACCACGGCGCCGAACATCGCCGTCAGGCTGAGCGCGTTGAGCACCACCGCCTGGAGCGGGATCAGCACGCTGCCGGTGAGCAGGAAGACCAGGAAGAGGGTGACGACGACGATGAACGCGACCGCCCACGGCAGGCGTTCCCCGATGGCGTGCTGGGAGTCGACCAGGACGGCGGCCGTGCCGGTCACCCGGGTGCCGAAGGGCGCATCGGTGGCGCGCAGGTCGCTCACCAGGTGCTGGGCGGTCTCGTCGACGGCCTCGCCCCGGGGTTGCACGGTGAAGTACGCGGAGTCGCCCTTGACCAGCGGGCCATCGACGCGCAGGGCGCCGGGCAGAGCCGTGATCCGTTCCTTGTAGGCGAGGTACTGGGCCTCGGTGGCGTGGCCGTCGGCGAGGACTTCGAGGCTGCCGCCGGGGTTGCCGGGGAAGCTCTCGCGCAGGTGCTGCTGGACGATGCGGGACTCGGCGGAGGAGGGCAGCTGGCGGTCGTCGGCGGTGCCGAACTTGGCGTCCAGGAAGGGCAGTCCGAGCAGGACGAGGACGACTGTGGTGCCGAGCGCGAAGAAGGGGGCGCGGCGCATGACGAGGGCCGCCGTCCGTCCCCAGGTGGTGCCCCGCTCGCGCGGGGCGGTGGGTGCGGGCCGGGCGCGGCGGCGCAGGAGACGGCGCAGGTCCAGGGAGTTCACCCGGTGGCCGAGCAGGATGAGGGCGGCCGGGAGCAGCGCGAGGGCGGCGGTGGCGGCCAGCAGCACCACGGCGATGCCGGAGTAGGCGAAGGAGCGCAGGAAGTACTGCGGGAAGACGAGCATCGCCGCCAGCGACACGGCGACCGTGAGGGCGGAGAACAGGACCGTCCGCCCGGCGGTGCGCAGGGTGGTGCCGAGGGCGGTCAACGGGTCGGCGCCGTCGTCCAGTTCCTCACGGAAGCGGCGGACGATGAAGAGGGCGTAGTCGACGGCGAGACCCAGGCCGAGGGCGGTGGTGAGGTTGATCGCGAAGACCGAGATGTCCGCCAGCTCCGTCAGGGCGCGCAGGATCGCGTTGGTCCCGAGGATGGCCACGATGCCGATGCCGAGGGGCAGCAGGGCGGCGACCGCGCTGCCGAAGACCATCACCAGGAGCAGCAGCGTCACGGGCAGGGCGATCAGCTCGGCGCGGGTGAGGTCCTCCTTGATGATCGACTGCATCTCGTGGCGGATGGCGATCATGCCGCCGAGCTTGACGTCCACCGGGCCGTGCATGCCCCGCAGTCCGGGACCTATCCGGTCGAGGGTCCTGCTCATGGCCGTCTCGTCGCCGGTGAGGCGGGCGACGATCAGCGCCTCGTGGCCGTCCTCGGCGCGCAGGGCCGGTGCCGCCGACGGCGCCGCCTGCCAGTAGGAAGCGACGCCGGTGACGCCCTTCTCGGTGGCCAGCCGGGCGGCGAGGTCACGGGCCTCGGCGGCGACCGCCGGGGAGTCGACCGAGGCGCCGCCCGCGTCGACGAGGAGCAGCAGGTTGGGCTGGGAGTCCGGGAACTCGCGCTCCAGGGCCTGGGCCGCGTAGGTCGATTCGGCGGCCGGGTCCTCCCAGCCGCCGTTGCCCAGGTGGTCGGCGACCCCGCTGCCGATCACCACGGCCAGCGCGGTGATCACCAGGGCGACCAGCAGCGAGAGCCGTGGCCTGGCGGTCACCAAACGGGTCCAGCCTCCGGGTGCGGGCGGCCTGTTGACGTCGGTCATGATGCGGTGTCCCCTTCACCGTGGAACTCATGGTCAACGCGTGGGCGCCCGGATGGATACCTTCGGACGGCCATGGATACCTGCGCGGACATCCGTGCATACCTGTGGACGCCCGCGGAAAGCTCGTGGAAGCCATAAAATGGCAAACACGAGTAGGCGCTCGCGTTCCACCCAGAATGCGAGTGACCACTCGCGTTTGTCAACGGCGTTCGGAGACTTGGGGATAACTCGTGCCCGACAACCCATCCGGCGAGCCGCCGCGCCGCCGCCAGGCCCGCGGCGAGCGCCGCATCGCCCAGCTGCTCGAAGCCGCCTCCAGCGTCTTCAGCACCAGCGGTTACTCGGCCGCCAGCACCAACGCCATAGCCCGCGAGGCCGGGGTGTCGCCGGGCACGCTCTACCAGTTCTTCCCGAACAAGGAAGCGATCGCGATCGAGCTGGGCGGCCGGCTGATGCACGAGATGCGCGAGTCGCACGGCGAGGCGTTCACGCTGATCGACCCCACGACCCCGGTGGCGGACGTCATCGACGTCACCGTCGACCGGCTGATCGACTTCAACTGCCGTCGCCCGGTGTTCTTCGCGCTCATGCACGGCCCGGACATCCCCGGCCGGATCGCCGAGGAGCACGACGCGCTGCACCGCGCCATGGTGACCCGGATCGAGGCGCTCATCGCCGCCTTCCTGCCCGCGTCGCCGTCCGCCGATGTCACCCGGGTCGCCCACATGTGCCTCGGCATCTACAAGTCGGGCCTGGAACTGGTGCTGGCCCGCGAGGGCGCCGAGCGCGAGGTCTACGTCCAGGAGCTGAAGGACGTCCTCACCCGCTACCTGGAACCCCTGGTCGGCGACCGCGCCGCCACGCCCGCCACCACCCCCTGACCCCTCCCGCGAACGGCGCCGGCGGGACCGTTGGCGCAAGGCGGCGGGAGGCCGGGCGGGCGACAGCATCCGTCGCCCGCCCGGCCCAGTACGGCGGGGTCGGTCCACGGGTCCGGCGGGACCCCGCGAAACGGGGCGACGGCACCGGGGCGGGCGGCGCCTCCCGCAGTGCGGCGGGGTGTTCGGCGAGGGCGGGGCGGGCCTCCCGGACTGCGACCTGACCGATATGCACCCTAAAGTGCCGGTAAATATCGTCAGCCCGCCCGCCGAGTACCGCCGCCCGCGCACGAGGGGATCAGCCGTGACCTACCCGCCGCCGCCCGGCACACCCCGGGCCCGCATCCCCGGACCGCAGCAGCCGCCACCGACGTATCCGCAGATCCGTACCGGGCTGTGGAAGCGGTGCCTGTGGGGTGGCCTGGCGTTGTGGGTGCTGACCGCGCTGGTCACGTACGCCACCAGGAACACGACGCTGCTGCCGACGCTGATCCTGCTCGGCAGCTTCCTCATGCCGGTCACGTTCGTGCTGTGGGCGTACGAGCGGCACGGCCGTGACCTGGGCGTCAGCGTGATCCTCGGCTGTTTCCTGACCGGCGGGACGCTGGGCGTGCTGGGCGCGTCGCTGATGGAGTACTACCTCCTGCACCCCTCCCTGTGGATGTTCGTGGGCGTCGGGTTGATCGAGGAGGCGGTCAAGCTGGCGGCGCTGATGTTCGTGCTGCGCCGCCAGGTACGCATCCGGGGCATGCGGCCCGGGCTGGTGCTCGGCGCGACCGTCGGCTTCGGTTTCGCCGCCCTGGAGAGTGCCGGGTACGCCTTCAACGCCGCCCTCAGTACCGATGGCATCGATCTGCGGGCGCTGCTCCAGACCGAGATCCTGCGCGGGGTCCTCGCACCCTTCGGACACGGGCTGTGGACGGCGATCGCGGGCGGGGTGCTGCTCTCCTACCGTCGCCCGAACGGGCACTTCCGGTTCGCCGCGCCGGTGCTCGGCACCTATGTCGGGGTGGCCCTGCTGCACGCCCTGTGGGACTCCACGCACGGCATCGCGGTCTGGCTGGTCGCCCAGGTGACGAAGACCGGCCTCGACAAAGGGCTGTTCGCGCAGGGTTACATCCCGCGCCCGACCGATCAGCAGGAACACCTGTTCACGCTGTTCTCGGTGGGCGGCCTGGTGCTGGTGTCGCTGTTCGGCGTGGCCTGGGTGCGGTCGCTGGCTCACCGTGACCCCTCTTGGAGAAATACCCCCTAGGGGTATAACGTGGGGAACGAGGGGGTCCCCTGGGGCCCCGCCGACCCCACACGCCTCGACGAGGAGAACGACATGACCGCCCCGACCGACACCCCGGGTACCGTCACCGCCGTCTACCAGGTGACCGGCATGAGCTGCGGACACTGCGAGGGCTCCGTCTCCGGCGAGCTGTCCGGGCTGCCCGGCGTGACCTCGGTGCGGGCCGTCGCGTCGAGCGGCGAGGTCACCGTCGTCTCCGCCGCCCCGCTCGACGAGGCCGCCGTGCGCGCGGCCGTCGACGAGGCGGGCTTCGAGCTGGCCGGCACGGTCTGAGCACCCGCACGCACACCCTGTTCTCCGACCGGGCCGTGCCGACCGGCTGATACCGGACCCGCACGGTCCGGTCCGATGTCTGGAGTCCGGACATGACCACCACGACCCCGATCACGACCGACCCGCCACAGGCCGCCGACGCCCGCGAGGTCGAGCTGCTCATCGGCGGGATGACCTGCGCGTCCTGCGCCGCCCGCGTCGAGAAGAAGCTCAACCGCATCGACGGCGTCACCGCGAGCGTCAACTACGCGACCGCGAAGGCGAAGATCGCCCACCCCGCGGGCGTCGAGGTCGCCGACCTGATCGCCACCGTCGTGAAGACCGGCTACACCGCCGAACAGCCGCCCCCGCCGCGCCCCGCGCGCGTGGCGGCACCGGCCGGACCCACCGCCGACGAGGACCCCGAACTGACCGCCCATCGCGAGCGCCTGACCGTCTCCGCGCTGCTCGCCGTCCCGGTGATGCTGCTGTCGATGGTGCCCGCTCTCCAGTTCGACAACTGGCAGTGGCTGGCGCTGACGCTGGCCGCGCCGGTGGTCGTGTGGGGCGGGCTGCCGTTCCACCGGGCCGCGTGGACCAACGCCCGGCACGGCGCCGCCACCATGGACACCCTGGTCTCGGTCGGCACGCTGGCCGCGTTCGGCTGGTCGTTGTGGGCGCTGTTCCTCGGGGACGCGGGCATGCCGGGCATGAAGGACTCGTTCCGGTTCACCGTGTCGCGCGCGCACGGCGCCTCCGCGATCTATCTGGAGGTCGCCGCCGGGGTCGTCGCGCTCATCCTGCTCGGCCGCTATCTGGAGGCCCGCTCCAAGCGCCGCGCGGGCGCCGCGCTGCGGGCCCTGATGGAGCTGGGCGCCAAGGACGTCGCCGTGCTGCGCGACGGCCGTGAGGTGCGCGTCCCGGTGGCCGAACTGGCCGTCGGCGACCGGTTCGTCGTCCGGCCCGGCGAGAAGGTCGCCACCGACGGCACCGTCATGGAGGGCGCCTCCGCCGTGGACGCGTCGATGCTGACCGGCGAGTCGGTGCCGGTGGACGTGGGCGTCGGGGCCGCCGTCGCGGGCGCGACCGTGAACGTCGGCGGGCGCCTGGTCGTCGCGGCGAGCCGGGTCGGCGCCGACACCCAGCTGGCCCGGATGGCCCGGCTGGTCGAGGACGCGCAGAACGGCAAGGCCGAGGTGCAGCGGCTCGCCGACCGGGTCTCGGCGGTGTTCGTGCCGGTCGTCATGGTCATCGCGCTCGGCACGTTCGGGGTCTGGCTCGCCGTCACGGGCAGCGCCACCGCCGCGTTCACCGCCGCCGTCGCCGTCCTGATCATCGCCTGCCCGTGCGCCCTGGGCCTCGCCACGCCGACCGCGCTGATGGTCGGCACCGGGCGCGGCGCGCAGCTCGGCATCCTCATCAAGGGCCCCGAGGTCCTGGAGTCCACCCGTCGCGTCGACACCGTCGTCCTCGACAAGACCGGCACGGTCACCACCGGCCGCATGACCCTCCAGGAGGTCCACGCCGACGACTCCACCGACGTCGACGAGGTGCTGCGGCTCGCCGGTGCCGTCGAACACGCCTCCGAACATCCGGTGGCCCGGGCGATCGCCGCGGGGGCCGCACAGCGGCTCGGTGAGCTGCCCGGGGTGACGGAGTTCGAGAACGTGCCCGGCAAGGGCGTACGCGGGCACACAGCGGGCCGCACGGTGGCCGTGGGCCGCCTCTTCGACACGCTGCCCGACAGACTGGCCCGCGCCAAGGACGAGGCCGAACGGGGCGGCCGTACCGCCGTCGTGGTCGGCTGGGACGGCGTGCCGCGCGGGATCGTGACCGTCGCCGACGCGGTGAAGGACACCAGCGCGGAGGCGGTCCGCGCCCTGCGCGCGCTGGGACTCACCCCGGTGCTGCTGACCGGCGACAACCGCGCGGTGGCCGAGGCGGTCGCGCGGGAGGTCGGCATCGACGAGGTAGTGGCCGAGGTGCTGCCCGAGGAGAAGGCCGACGTGATCCGCCGCCTCCAGGGCGAGGGCCGCGCGGTGGCGATGGTCGGGGACGGGGTGAACGACGCCGCCGCGCTGGCCGTCGCCGACCTCGGGATCGCCCTGGGCACCGGGACGGACGCGGCGATCGAGGCGAGCGATCTGACGCTGGTCCGCGGCGACCTGCGGGTGGCGGCGGACGCGATCCGGCTGGCGCGGCGCACTCTGACCACCGTCAAGGGCAACCTGGTCTGGGCCTTCGGCTACAACGTGGCCGCGCTGCCGCTGGCCGCCGCCGGGCTGCTCAACCCGATGATCGCGGGGGCGGCGATGGCGTTCTCGTCGGTGTTCGTGGTGACCAACAGCCTCCGGTTGCGGACGTTCCGCTGAGCCGGGAGCCGGGTTCGGCGGGAATCTAGGGGTTACCGACGGTTCGTCGAAGTCGGGGTAAGAGTCCCCCTAGAGTCCTGCGCCCGGCTCACATAAGCTCTTCACAAGCCACGCGCATCATCCTTACGCTGGGGTCCCCGTCGCGACAACGGGCCTCTTGCGCACTTAACGGACATATGCAAGAGACGCAGATCACAGTGATGTGAACGTAACCATCTAAGGGGTTCGAAGGTCTAAGTTGACGATGTCAGTCAACGTCTTGGGGGGCGTTTTCTGACATCTGAGGTTGTCTTGGGGGACTGCCTCGGAGATGCGTTGCCGGGACACGCGCACCGGGAAGCTTTGAGCGGCCCTCCCGACGTGCGCTTGTCCCGGCACATCGCAGCCATGAGTACGACGAGTTCTGCTCGTTCTGCTCAACAGCAGGATCGTTCGACCCGCATCACTGTCACACCGCAAGCCCGCTCAACAGCAACACCAGCGATTCAGGCGCTGTCCTCACAGACGCCCGGCCGGATCCCGTGGGGGGAATCCGCACCGGGACATGGGAAGGCGCCCTGGACGTCGGCCCGTGGGGGGACCGCCGCCAGGGCGCCTTCTGTATTTTTTTGAAAGCTCGGTTCGCCTCCGGGGCGCCGAAGCCGGTGTCGAGTGCCCGATCGTGCTCGACCCTTCGGGCCTCCGCGCGTTCGGTCCCTCGGCACCGGCGCGCCCCTTTGGCTCACTCGCTGGGTTGGTCGGGGGACCGGAGAAGCCTGTAGGCGCCGTCGGGTGGGCGTCTTGAACGGCGGTGACGTTGGCCCTGGGACGGCGAAAGGGCGCCGGAATCGACGCCCTCTGCCGTTGGAGCCTGAACGGAATGAACCGTCAGCGCTCTTCCACCGGGACGAAGTCGCGCTCGACGACGCCCGTGTAGATCTGGCGCGGGCGGCCGATGCGGGAGCCGGGCTCCTTGATCATCTCGTGCCACTGGGCGATCCAGCCCGGGAGGCGGCCGAGGGCGAACAGGACCGTGAACATCTCGGTCGGGAAGCCCATGGCCCGGTAGATCAGGCCGGTGTAGAAGTCGACGTTCGGGTAGAGGCTGCGCGAGACGAAGTAGTCGTCGGAGAGCGCGTGCTCCTCCAGCTTCAGCGCGATGTCCAGCAGCTCGTCGGACTTGCCGAGCGCGGAGAGGACGTCGTGCGCGGCGGCCTTGATGATCTTGGCGCGCGGGTCGAAGTTCTTGTAGACCCGGTGGCCGAAGCCCATCAGGCGGACGCCGTCCTCCTTGTTCTTCACCTTGCGGATGAAGGAGTCGACGTCACCACCCGTGGCCTGAATGCCCTCCAGCATCTCCAGCACCGACTGGTTGGCGCCGCCGTGCAGCGGGCCCCAGAGGGCGTTGATGCCGGCCGAGATCGAGGCGAACATGTTGGCCTGCGACGAGCCCACCAGGCGGACCGTCGACGTGGAGCAGTTCTGCTCGTGGTCGGCGTGCAGGATGAGGAGCTTGTCGAGGGCGCTGACCACGACCGGGTCGGGCTCGTACTCCTGCGCGGGGACCGAGAAGGTCATGCGCAGGAAGTTCTCGACGTAACCGAGGTCGTTGCGCGGGTAGACGAACGGGTGACCGATCGACTTCTTGTACGCGTAGGCCGCGATCGTCGGAAGCTTGGCGAGCAGCCGGATCGTCGAGAGATTGCGCTGCTTCTCGTCGAACGGGTTGTGGCTGTCCTGGTAGAACGTGGACAGCGCCGAGACCACCGACGACAGCATCGCCATCGGGTGCGCGTCGCGCGGGAAGCCCCGGTAGAAGTTCTTGACGTCCTCGTGCAGCAGCGTGTGCCGCGTGATCTCGTCCTGGAACGAGGTCACCTCGTCGGTCGTCGGCAGGTCGCCGTTGATCAGCAGGTACGCCACCTCCAGGAAGGTGGAGCGCTCGGCCAGCTGCTCGATCGGGTAGCCGCGGTAGCGGAGGATGCCCGCTTCACCGTCGAGGTAGGTGATCGCGGATTTATAGGCAGCGGTGTTCCCGTATCCGCTGTCCAGCGTCACCAGACCGGTCTGGGCGCGGAGCTTCCCGATGTCGAAGCCCTTGTCGCCGACGGTGCTGTCGATCACCGGGTAGGTGTACTCGCCGTCGCCGTACCGCAGTACTACAGAGTTGTCGCTCACGTCTTCCCTCACCGACGTTGTGCCTCATCTTCGAGGTGCCCTGACTGTTCTCTACCTTCCCCCACTTGGCGCAGGAGAGTGCACTCGGGGTCGACCATCGGGTCTATCGGCGGCACTCAGTGCCGCCAACTTGCCCATCCTGCCCCCTGTTCTCCCCCGACGGGAAGTGCTGTGTGACCTTCACGACTGATTTGATCGATCATTTGTTGTGATCCTGGGCACAAACCGGTCATGTGGGTCGAGGGGGGTTCTCCGGAACCGCGGAGGCCGACCTTCCGGGTCCGGGGCAAGCCTCCCAGAAGCCCGGCGGATCAGCCCTCCGGCCCAGCGGGCGCGAGTCGGAAGTCGAGTGCGGTGCACCGCCGTCCGGCCGAGACGGTGCGGACCGCCTGGCCGATCGCCTTGCGCGAACCGACCAGCACGACCAGGCGTTTGGCGCGCGTGACGGCCGTGTAGAGCAGATTGCGCTGGAGCATCATCCAGGCGCTGGTGGTGACCGGGATCACCACCGCCGGGTACTCGCTGCCCTGGGAGCGGTGGATGGTCACCGCGTAGGCGTGGGCCAGTTCGTCGAGTTCGTCGAAGTCGTAGGGCACTTCCTCGTCCTCGTCGGTCAGGACGGTGAGTCGCTGCTCGACGGGGTCGAGGGCGGTGACGACGCCGACCGTGCCGTTGAAGACGCCGTTCTCGCCCTTGTCGTAGTTGTTGCGGATCTGGGTGACCTTGTCGCCGACGCGGAAGACGCGGCCGCCGAGCCGTTTCTCCGGCAGCTCCGGGCGGGCCGGGGTGATGGCCTGCTGGAGCAGTCCGTTGAGGGCGCCGGCACCGGCCGGGCCCCGGTGCATCGGCGCGAGCACCTGGATGTCCCGGCGCGGGTCGAGCCCGAACTTGGCCGGAATGCGACGGGCCGCCACGTCCACGGTGAGCCGGCCGGCCTCCTCGGTCTCGTCCTCGACGAAGAGGAAGAAGTCCTTCATGCCGTCCGTGACCGGGTGTTGCCCGGAGTTGATGCGGTGCGCGTTGGTGACCACCCCGGACTGCTGGGCCTGCCGGAACACGCGCGTGAGCCGCACCGCCGGGATCGGGCCGCCGTCGGCGAGCAGGTCCCGCAGCACCTCCCCCGCGCCCACGCTGGGCAGTTGGTCCACGTCTCCCACGAACAGCAGATGGGCGCCCGGCGGAACGGCCTTGACCAGCTTGTTCGCCAGCAGCAGGTCCAGCATGGAGGCCTCGTCGACAACCACCAGGTCGGCTTCCAGGGGGCGGTCCCGGTCGTAGGCCGCGTCGCCGCCGGGCTTCAGCTCCAGCAGCCGGTGCACGGTGGAGGCCTCGGCTCCGGTCAGCTCGGCGAGGCGTTTGGCGGCGCGTCCGGTGGGGGCGGCGAGCACCACGCGGGCCTTGCGCGCACGGGCCAGCTCCACGATCGAGCGCACGGTGAAGGACTTGCCGCAGCCGGGACCGCCGGTGAGGACGGCGACCTTCTGCGTCAACGCCAGCTTGACGGCGGCCTCTTGCTCGGGGGCCAGCTCCACGCCGGTGCGGCTTTTCAGCCAGCCCAGGGCGCGGTCCCAGGCGACGTCCCGGAAGGCCGGCATGCGGTCCTCGCCGGTGCGCAGGAGGCGCAACAGCTGGGCGGCGAGGGAGAGTTCGGCGCGGTGGAAGGGGACCAGGTAGACGGCGGTGACGGGCTCGGCGCCGTCGGGGCCTGGCACCTTCTCGCGCACGACGCCGGGCTCCTCACCGTCGTCGCCGGGGGCCGCGAGTTCGGCCAGGCATTCGATGACGAGGCCGGTGTCGACCTGGAGGAGTTTGACGGCGTCGGCGATGAGCCGTTCCTCGGGGAGGTAGCAGTTGCCCTGGTCGGTGGCTTGCGAAAGGGCGTACTGGAGGCCTGCCTTGACGCGCTCCGGGCTGTCGTGCGGGATGCCGACGGACTGGGCGATCTTGTCGGCGGTGAGGAAGCCGATGCCCCAGACGTCGGCGGCCAGCCGGTAGGGCTGGTTCTTCACGACGGAGATGGAGGCGTCGCCGTACTTCTTGTAGATGCGGACCGCGATCGACGTGGACACCTCGACGGTCTGGAGGAAGAGCATGACCTCCTTGATCGCCTTCTGTTCCTCCCAGGCCTCGGCGATCTTCCTGGTCCGCTTGGGGCCGAGGCCGGGGACCTCGATGAGCCGCTCGATCTCCTCCTCGATGATCTGGAGGGTGTCCAGCCCGAAGTGCTGGGTGATCCGGTCGGCGAAGACCGGTCCGATGCCCTTGACCAGGCCCGATCCTAGGTAGCGCCGGATGCCCTGGACGGTGGCGGGCAGGACGGTCGTGTAGTTCTCGACGGTGAACTGTTTGCCGTACTGCGGGTGCGATCCCCACCGCCCCTCCATCCGCAGGGACTCGCCCACCTGCGCGCCGAGCAACGCGCCGACGACGGTGAGGAGATCGCCGCCGCCACGGCCCGTATCGACGCGGGCGACCGTGTAGCCGTTCTCCTCATTGGCGTACGTGACACGCTCAAGGACGCCTTCGAGGGTGGCGAGCCGCCGCTCCCCCGCCTCCGCCGCACTCCCCACCTGACTGGACATGCTCCGAAGGTACCGGTGCCCACTGACAACGCCGGGGGCGGTGCGGGCGGTGCGGGCGAGAGACCTGCCGTCCTTCGGCGCCGTTCCTGGTCAGCGCGGCTTCGGCAGGGCGCCTGCTCTCAACGGGCCCGCTTCTGGGGCTGGTTCGGGGTCTGGTTACGGGTCTGGCTCGGGAACTCGGCGCTCCGGTCGCCGGACCGGGCCAGCCTCGCGCCCACCTGCATCCACCGCGACTCCTGGTCGCCCTGCGCGCCTGAAGGTTGCGGGGTGGGCGGAGCGTGCCTGCTGGCGGCGTTGCCGAGCGGGTTCGTCCGGCTCCCTCCCGGCGCTCCGGGCTGGGGCTGAGCCTCCCTCGTGCTCGTGCCCCGGGTCTGCGCCACCTGGATCGCGTACGGGTCCACGTCCATGGGCGCGGCCTGCGCCTGCGCGTTTCTCCATCCGGCCAGCCGCGTCGGCCGATCGCTGCGCACGCCCTTGGAGCGGGTGAGCGGCCTTTGCGGCGCCGGTGCTCGCCAATCGGCGGCCGCCGCCTCCGAGGGTGCTCCACCCGTCGACCGGGGCGTGCCGCTGGGGCTGGTCGGCCTGAGCGAGGAGAGACGGTCGGCAGGGGCGAACGGTATGACCGGCCGCTCCCCCTGCCACGCGGGCGTGGGAGGCGTGAACGGCGCGTCCATGCCCATCGGACCGGACGTGGCACCCACTGCCGCCGAACCGGAAGAGGCCCGCACGATCGCCGGACCGACGGGAGTGACCGGAGGGGCGGGAGGAGTCGGCGGGGTCGCCGGACGGGCAGGAGGGGCCAGAGGGGTTAGCGGGGCCGGAGGGGTCGGCGGGGCAGGAGGGGCGGGCGTGACCGTCACCGCCGGTGCCTCCCTCTGCCACTTGGACGCAGGGAACGCGAACGGCGCCGCTTCCCTGTCCACCGGACTGACCGGCGAGACCGGGCCGACCGGCATCGCGTACCCGCTCATCGGGGTGACCGGCGAGACCGGACTGACCGGCTCCGCCGACTGCCATCCGGGCGCATGGTCCGCGAACGGCGCCGCGTTCCGGCCCGGCGGAGCGGAAGGGAGGTCCGGCCGGACCGGCGCGAGCCGACTGACCGGCTCCGCCTGCTGCCGTTCGGGCTCATGGGCCATGAACGGCGGGGCGTCGGCGCCCAGCGGACCGGACGTGGCGCGCACGCCGGAGGGCGGCTGGTTCTGGGTGTCCTGGAGGCTGCGGCGGACCGCTTCCGCGACGTCCTGCTGGAGCCGCGCCTCGGAGTCGCGGCGCACCGGCTGTGGCTCGGCGAGGCTGAGCTGCTCGGCCCGGCGCAGGGCGCTCTGGAACGCCGCCTCCAGGTCACCCACCGGAGCCTGGCGCTCGCCGTTGCCCCGCACACCCTCGGAGGGCCTCGCGGCATCCGGAGAGGGCACGCGCGCGGGGCTGGAGAGCTGCTCCGGTGCCGGTGCCTGCCTCTCCCACGACCGGGGGAAGTTCCACACCTCCTGGTACTGGCCGGGAAGAAACCTCGGATATTCCTCCGAGCCCGTCGTCGAGTTCACCATCCCGCGCTTCCTCCGCCTCGTTCAGGACATCGTCTGCCACAACGGGACACTCGGGCCGTCGGTTCATCGGCTTGCCGGTCGTCCGCAACGGGCGGCGCGTGCCGACGGTTCATCGGTGGGGAAGACGGAACCGGTGCTTCCGCCGTTCCCGGTCCGGACGACCGCTTCCGGTCACGATTGAGTTTCGGCCAGGTCCACCCCCTTGCTCCCTCCCCGTGTAATCGATTCCAATCCTCCGTAACGTCGATGTAATCGATTCCACGGGCTTCACCGGGCTCCACCGGCACCCCGCGCGGGATCGCATGCACCGCATTCGATTCCACAAGGAGGTGGGACGGCGATGGCGAGTATCAAGGATGTCGCCGCCGAGGCGCGGGTCTCCGTCGCCACGGTGTCGCGGGTCCTGAACGAGCATCCGTCGGTCAGCGCGGACGCCCGCGCGCGCGTGCTGGCCGCCGTCGAGACGCTGGGCTACCGCCCGAACGCCGTCGCCCGTTCCCTGCGCACCGATCAGACCCGCACCCTGGGGCTGGTCATCAGCGATGTGCTGAACCCTTACTTCACCGAACTGGCCCGTTCCGTCGAGGAAGAGGCCCGGGCGCTGGGGTACAGCGTCATCATCGGGAACGCCGACGAGCGGCCGGAGTTGCAGGACCATCATGTGCGGACGCTGCTCGACCGCAGGATCGACGGGCTGCTGGTGTCCCCGGCCGACGGCGGGTCCGCCCTGATGCTGGAGACCGCGCGGGCCGGGACGCCGATGGTGTTCGTGGACCGGTGGATTCCGGGCCTGGACGTGCCGGTGGTGCGGGCCGACGGGCAGGCGGCCGTGCGGGACCTGGTCGCGCATCTGCACGGGCTCGGGCACCGGCGGCTCGCGATCATCGCGGGTCCGGCGGCGACCACCACCGGCAGCGAGCGCGTCGAGGCGTTCCGGGCGGCGCTGGCCGTATACGGAATCCCGTTGCCCGACGCCTACATCGGGCAGGGCGACTTCCAGGCCGAGAGCGGGCGACGGGTCACCGAGGGCTTCCTCGACCTGCCCGAGCCGCCCGAGGCCGTCTTCGCCACCGACAACCTGATGGCGCTGGGCGCGCTGGACGCGGTACGCGCGCGTGGGCTGCGCGTTCCGGACGACCTCGCGCTGGCGGCGTTCGACGACATCCGGTGGTTCGTGCACACCGATCCGCCGATCACCGCGGTCGCCCAGCCCACGGGCGAGTTGGGCCGGGCCGCCGTGCGGGCCCTGGTCGACCGGATCGAGGGGCGGCCGCCCCAGTCGGTCACCCTCCCCGCCCGGCTCGTCGTGCGCCGCTCGTGCGGCGAGCCGGGCAGTGCCGCGGACGTCACGGGGGCGCCGGGTGCGGCGAACGCCTCCTCCGGGGCGCCCGGTGCCGCGAACGCCTCGGGGCCGCCCGGTGCCGCGAACACCACCGGTGCCGCGAACACCACCGGTATCGCGGCCGCCGCAGGTAGCGCGGCCGCCACGGGCCTCGCAGGCGCCGCAGGCGTCACAGGCGGCACAGGCGGCACAGGCGGCACAGGCGCCGCAGGCGCCGCAGACATCGACGTCACCACAGGCACCACTGGCATCACCGGCATCGGTGTCGCCACCGGTACCACCGGCATCGGTGTCACCACCGGTACCACCGGCACTGGTGTCCCCTCCGGCACCACAGGCATCGGTGTCGCCACTGACCCCGTGGTCACCACGCACTTCACGGACACCACTGAGGAGTCCCCCGCAACGAACAGGAGCCAGTCGTGAGCGACCCGGACGAGTTGCTGCGCATCGAGGGCATCCGTAAGGAATTTCCGGGCGTGATCGCGCTCGACGGCGTCGATTTCGATCTGCGCCGGGGCGAGGTGCACGTCCTGCTCGGGGAGAACGGCGCGGGCAAGAGCACCCTCATCAAGATGCTCTCCGGCGCCTACACGCCCGACGCCGGGCGGATTCTGGCCGGGGGTGAGGAGGTGCGCGTCCACGGGGCGCAGGACGCCGAGCGCCTCGGGATCGCCACCATCTACCAGGAGTTCAACCTGGTGCCGGACCTCACGGTGGCCGAGAACATCTTCCTGGGGCGGCAGCCGCGCCGGTTCGGGATGATCGACCGCAAGCGGATGGAGGCCGACGCCGAGGCGCTCCTCGCGCGCGTGGGCGTCGACGTGTCGCCCCGCGCGCGGGTGCGCGAACTGGGCATCGCCCGGCTCCAGATGGTCGAGATCGCCAAGGCGCTCAGTCTCGACGCCCGCGTGTTGATCATGGACGAGCCGACCGCCGTGCTCACCTCCGAGGAGGTCGAGAAGCTCTTCGTGATCGTGCGGGCGCTGCGCGAGGACGGCGTCGGGATCGTCTTCATCACCCATCACCTGGACGAGATCGCCGCCCTCGGCGACCGCGTCACGGTCATCCGGGACGGCAGGTCGGTCGGGCAGGTCCCCGCGACCACGCCCGAGGACGAACTCGTCCGCCTCATGGTGGGCCGTTCCATCGAACAGCAGTACCCGCGTGAACGGCCGGAGGCAGGCGCCGCGCTGCTCTCCGTCGAGGGTCTGACGCGCGACGGTGTCTTCCACGACGTCGGCTTCGAGGTGCGGGCCGGTGAGGTCGTCGGCATCGCGGGGCTGGTCGGCGCGGGTCGTACCGAGGTCGTACGGGCCGTGTTCGGGGCCGACCCGTACGACCAGGGTGCCGTGAAGGTCTCCGGGGCGCCCCTGCGGCGGCATGACGTGAACGCGGCCATGGCGGCCGGGATCGGTCTGGTGCCGGAGGACCGCAAGGGGCAGGGGCTGCTCCTGGACGCGTCCGTGGCGGAGAACCTCGGTCTGGTGACCCTGCGGGGCGCCACGCGCGCGGGGATCGTCGATCTCAAGGGCCAGCAGGTGGCCGCCGAGCGGATCGCGGGGCAGCTCGGGGTGCGGATGGCGGGCCTGGGCCAGCACGTGCGCACCCTGTCCGGCGGCAACCAGCAGAAGGTCGTCATCGGCAAGTGGCTGCTGGCCGACACCAAGGTGCTCATCCTCGACGAGCCGACGCGCGGGATCGACGTCGGCGCCAAGGTCGAGATCTACCAGTTGATCAACGAGCTGACGGCCGCCGGGGCCGCCGTGGTGATGGTCTCCAGCGATCTGCCGGAGGTGCTCGGCATGAGCGACCGGGTGCTGGTGATGGCCCAGGGCAGGATCGCGGGCGAACTCACGGCAGAGGAGGCCACCCAGGACACGGTGATGTCCCTCGCCGTCGGCGCTCCCCCGGCCGACCCGGCCCCTACGCCCCGTACGACCCCCACCGCCACCCCCCTCACCCCCACCACTCCCATCACCCCCACCACTCCTACGACCGACACGACCGAAATGGAGGGCCCCCGTGGCCACTGACACGCTCAAGAGCGCGACGGGCGCGAGTGGCGCCCCGGGCGGCCTGCGCCGGCTCCTGCTCGACAACGGCGCGCTGACCGCGCTGATCGTCCTCGTCGTCGCCCTGTCGGCGCTGTCCGGGGACTTCCTGACCACCGACAACCTCCTGAACGTCGGCGTCCAGGCCGCCGTCACCGCCGTTCTCGCCTTCGGTGTCACCTTCGTCATCGTGTCGGCGGGCATCGACCTGTCGGTGGGTTCGGTGGCGGCGCTGTCGGCCACCGTGCTCGCCTGGACCGCCACGCAGCACGGGGTGCCGGTCGTCCTCGCGGTGGTCCTCGCCGTGCTGACCGGCATCGTGTGCGGTCTGGTCAACGGCTTCCTCATCGCGTACGGCAAGTTGCCGCCGTTCATCGCGACGCTCGCCATGCTGTCGGTGGCGCGCGGTCTGTCGCTGGTGGTCTCCGAGGGGTCGCCGATCCCGTTCCCGGACTCGGTGTCGCACCTCGGGGACACGCTGGGCGGCTGGCTGCCGGTGCCGGTGCTGGTCATGGTGGTGATGGGGCTGATCGCCGCGTTCGTGCTCGGCCGCACCTACATCGGCCGTTCCATGTACGCGATCGGCGGCAACGAGGAGGCGGCCCGGCTGTCCGGGCTGCGGGTGAAGAAGCAGAAGCTCGCGATCTACGCGCTGTCCGGGCTGTTCGCCGCCGCAGCGGGCATCGTGCTCGCCGCCCGGCTCTCCTCCGCGCAGCCGCAGGCCGCCGACGGCTATGAACTCGACGCCATCGCCGCCGTCGTCATCGGCGGCGCCTCCCTCGCGGGCGGCACCGGCAAGGCGTCCGGCACGCTGATCGGCGCGCTGATCCTCGCGGTGCTCCGCAACGGCCTCAACCTCCTTTCGGTGTCCGCGTTCTGGCAGCAGGTCGTGATCGGTGTCGTGATCGCGCTCGCCGTGCTCCTGGACACGCTGCGCCGCAAGGCGGGGGCAACTCCCTTGACCTCGGGGGCCGGTGGCGGCAAGGGCAAGCAGGCGGCCACCTACGGGCTGGCGGCCGTGGTCACCGTCGCGATCGTCGGCGCGACCTCGTTCCTGCACAACGGCTCCTCGGCGGCGGCCAGTCCGCGGATCGGGCTGTCGCTGTCGACGCTCAACAACCCGTTCTTCGTGCAGATCCGTGCCGGTGCGCAGGCCGAGGCCAAGAAGCGGGGCGTCGACCTCACCGTCACGGACGCCCAGAACGACGCCTCGCAGCAGGCCAACCAGCTCCAGAACTTCACCAGTTCGGGCCTCGGCGCGATCATCGTCAACCCGGTGGACTCGGACGCGGCGAGCAACTCCGTGAAGGCCGCGGGCAAGGCGAAGATCCCGGTCGTCGCCGTCGACCGGGGCGTCAACAACGCGACGACGGCCACGCTGGTCGCCTCCGACAACGTGGCCGGTGGTGAACTCGCCGCCCAGACCATCGCCGAGAAGCTGGGCGGCAGCGGCACAATCGTGATCCTCCAGGGCCAGGCGGGCACGTCGGCCGCGCGGGAGCGGGCGCAGGGCTTCGCCGCCGGGCTCAAGAAGTACCCCGGGATCAAGGTGGTCGCGCAGCAGCCCGCCGACTTCGACCGCACCAAGGGCCTCGACGTGATGTCGAACCTGCTCCAGGCCCACCCGGACGTCCAGGGGGTCATCGCCGCCAACGACGAGATGGCGCTCGGTGCGATCAAGGCGCTCGGCTCGAAGGCCGGGACGTCCGTGCCGGTGGTCGGTTTCGACGGCACCCCGGACGGCCTCACCGCCGTCAAGAAGGGCACGCTGTACGCGTCGGTGGCCCAACAGCCGTCCCAGCTCGGCAAGATCGCCGTGGACAACGCCCTGCGCGCGATCCAGCACAAGAAGGTGCCCGCCACGGTGAAGGTGCCGGTGAAGGTGGTCACCGAGAAGAACGTGGCCGGGTTCACGGGCTGACCGGGACGTTCTGACAGGTTCCGGTGAGCAACGGGGCGGCCGGGGGCGGGTGTTGAGCCCTCCGGCCGCTTCGCCCGTTCACCTCCGGTGGTCTCCTCCGTATCCCTCTCGCTATCCCCTAGGGAGTCAACTCATGTACGACTACGACCTGTTGGTCGTGGGATCGGCCAACGCCGATCTGGTGATCGACGTCGAACGGCGCCCCGGGGCCGGCGAGACCGTGCTCGGCGGCGATCTCGCCGTCCACCCCGGTGGCAAGGGTGCCAACCAGGCCGTCGCCGCTGCCCGCCTCGGCGCCCGGACGGCGTTGCTGGCGCGGGTCGGCGACGACGGGCACGGGCGGCTGCTGCTCGACGCCCAGCGCGCGGCCGGCGTCGACACGGCGAGTGTGCTGGTGGGCGGGGCGCCGACCGGCGTCGCGCTGATCACCGTCGACCCCTCGGGTGACAACAGCATCGTGGTGTCACCGGGTGCCAACGGGCGTCTGACGCCGGGGGATGTGCGGGACGCCGGGGCGCTGTTCCGGGGGTCGCGGGTGGTCTCGACGCAGCTGGAGATCCCGTTGGAGACGGTGGTGGAGGTCGTCCGGAGCCTCGCCGAGGGCAGCCGGTTCGTGCTGAATCCGTCGCCGCCTCGGCCGTTGCCGCAGGAGGTGCTGGCGGCTTGCGATCCGCTGATCGTCAACGAGCACGAGGCGAAGGTCATCCTCGGAGACAGTGCCGGTGACGGCGGTGCCGGTGACGGCGGTGTCGGTGACGAACCTGCCGACTGGGCGCGGCAGTTGCTTGCCGCCGGGCCTCGGTCGGTGGTGGTCACCCTCGGTGCCGAAGGGGCGTTGGTCGCGGATGCCACGGGGGTCACTCGGGTGGCGTCCGTGAAGGTGGACGCGGTGGACACGACCGGTGCGGGGGACGCGTTCACGGCTGCGCTGGCGTGGCGGCTCGGGGCGGGCGCGACTCTCGCCGAGGCGGCGGGGTATGCGGCGCGGGTCGGGGCGGCCGCGGTCACCCGGCGGGGGGCGCAGGAGTCGTACCCGACCGGGGCGGAGGTCGAGGCGCTGTGAAGAAGGGGGGAATTCTGAACCGGCAACTCTCTGGCGCTATCGCTGAGTTGGGGCATGGGGATGGGGTGCTGGTGTGTGATGCCGGGATGCCGATTCCGGCGGGGCCTCGGGTGGTCGATCTCGCGTTCCGGGCGGGGGTGCCGTCGTTTGCCGAGGTGCTTGATGGGTTGCTCGCGGAGTTGGTGGTGGAGGGGGCTACTGCTGCGGAGGAGGTGTGGGATGCGAATCCTGCGGTGGCTGGGTTGTTGGGGGAGTTCTTTGGTGGGGGTGGGTTGGGGTTCGTTTCGCACGAGCGGTTGAAGGAGCTTTCCGCGGGGGCGCGGTTGGTGGTGCGTACGGGGGAGGCTCGGCCGTACGCCAACGTGTTGCTGCGGTGCGGGGTGTTTTTCTAGGGGTCGGGGTCGGGCCCGGGGGCCACTCCAGTGGGGGTGTTTTCGGGTGCGGGCCGTGGGGGCTGGTCGCGCAGTTCCCCGCGCCCCTTATCGGCGTTGCGGTGGGCCGGGGTATTAAAGCGGCGCCCGTTGCCCTTCCCGTAGGGACTGTGGTCGGGTGCGAGTGAGTGGGGGCTGGTCGCGCCCACGCGGCGGAGCCGCATATTCGATACAGCCCCGCACCCCTTATCGGCGTTGCCGGTAACCCAGGTCTGAAAGTGGGGGTCAGGTCTCGGGGAGGGGGGTTGATTGGCCTGTTACTTGTACTCGGGGGTTGGTGGTGTGGGTGGTTATGGTGAGGAGGCTTGGGTGGGATATGTCTGTTCCCTGGAGGATGGTTGCTTGGCCGGTTTCTGGGGTTTGGGCGATTGTTCTCAGGTAGCCGCCGAAGGCCGCTGCCGCTGCGCCCGTTGCCGGGTCCTCGATCACTCCGCCGACGGGGAAGGGGTTGCGGGCGTGGAAGAGGTCTGGTTTCTCTCGCCAGACCAAGTGGACTGTTGTCCAGCCGTATTGGCGCATCACCTCGGCCAAGCCGTCGAAGTCGTAGTCCAGTTGGGCCAGCCGTTCCCGGGTGGCCGCCGCCAGGACCAGGTGGGTGACGCCGCCGAACGCCACGTGGGCCGGCAACGTGGGGTCGAGTTCCTCCCGGGTCCACCTCAACTCCCGTAGGGCCGCGTCCACTTCGGCGTCCTCGGCGGGGCGGGACCAGGTCGGCACGCTGGTGAGGGTGGCCCGCACCACGCCGTCGTCCCCGACAGCCGTCGCCACCGGGATCTCCCCGGCGTTGGTGTCGAACGTCAGCTCACCGGCGCCGAGTTGCTCCGCGAGCGCCACCGCCGTCGCGATCGTCGCATGTCCGCAGAAGTCGACCTCCGCCAGCGGGCTGAAGTAACGCACCCTGAAACGGCGGGAGTCGGCGTCCCCCGCCGTGACGAACGCCGTCTCCGAGTAGCCGACCTCGGCCGCGGTCTCCCGCATCCGGTCGGCGTCGAGGCCGCTCGCGTCGAGCACGACCCCGGCCGGGTTGCCCCCTGCGGGGTCGGAGGTGAAAGCCGCGTACCGCAGGACACGCGGAGCACCGGAAGGTTCTTTTCTCGTCATATCTCCCACGTTGCCACACCCGTCCCGCTTAGGTCAGCGGGGGCGGGGTGGTGCGTCCGCGTAGTGGGGCAGGGGGACCACGCCGACGCACGCGCCGTCGCGGTCGAGCAGGCGGCCCATGTGTTTCGTGGTGCGCAGGACCACCGAGCGGTCGTCGATGGTCAGGCGCGGCAGCCGTTGGGCGAGGTGCGCCTCGAAGGTGTGCACGTCGGCGAGGGTGCGCAGCCAGACGTCGAGCACGACGTTGTGCGGGCCCGCGGTGATCGAGCAGGACCGCACCTCCGGGACCGTGGCCAGCAGGCGGACCGTCTCGTCGAGATGCGGGGCGGGAACGGAGGCGAAGTACACGGCGGAGAGCGGCCAGCCGGAGAGGGGCCTGGCCAGGTCGCAGCGGAGCCAGAGCCAGGAGTCGAGCAGCGTCTGGAGCCTGCGGCGGACGGTGGTGAATCCGGCACCGGTCGCCTGCGCGAGGTCGGGGACGGTCATCCGGCCGTCGGTGCCGAGGAGTTCGGCGAGATGGATGTCCAACTCGTCCAGGGGAGAAGGGGACTTGCCCGGCCTCGGGGACGGAGGGCGCGGCAACTCCCGTTCCAGCCTTGCCCGTTGGGCCGCGTCCAGGCTGCGCAGGCGCCAGCGGCTGCCCTCGGTGGGGATGGCCGTGGCCACGTGCGTGCGGGTCGCCCGGACGCCCGGCGTCGCGCGGAACAGCGCGTTGGTGAAGCGGGCCAGCTCCTCAAGACCGGCCGCCTGGACGGTGGCCACCAGGTCCCGGCCGCCCGCCGTGAGCTTGACGCTGACCACCTCGGGGTGGGTGGCCAGCAGGTCGGCGACGTCCTCGCCGTGGCCGGGGTCGGCGTCGATCTCGATGACCCCGGTCACCACGATCCGAAGGTCGGAGAGGCGGCTGTAGGCGGTCACCCACGCGAGCCCGGCCCGCTCCAGGCGTTGCCAACGCCGGGCCGCCGTCACGGCGTTGACGCCGAGCACCTCACCGACCAGCGTCCAGGGGGCGCGGGGGTGGATCTGGAGGGCCTGCACGAGGGCACGGTCGAGTTCGTCCAGCGGGCGCGGGCCGGTGGGGTCCGGCGGGTGGGGGGCGATGGGGTCCGGCTCTCGGGCGCCGCTGGGGTCCGGCTCTTCGGCGGCGGATACCTGCATTCCCATGGGTGGCCTTTTCCTGCGCTGATACGCCAGATACGGAGGAAAGCTGCACATTAACACGGGATTCACGTGATCTTCCGACGCTCTTCGTCATGACGCATCCCCTGAACCCCGATGCCCCCAGGACCGCGCTGCGCGTCGAGAACGCCACCCTCGTCGACGGCACGGGAGCCGCCCCCGTCGTCGACGCCGTCGTCATCGCGGACGCCACCGGAACCCTCACGTACGCCGGTCCCGCCGCGACCGCGCCTGCCCCCGCTCCGGTCGGGGAGAGCGTGACGGTGATCGACGCGGGCGGCAGGACCGTTCTGCCGGGCTTCTTCGACTGTCACGTCCATCTCGCGTACGCGCACGGCGCCCACCCCGGCCGACGCGGCGAACTCGACCCCGTCCTCGTCACCCTCGACACCGCCGCCCGGCTCCGCCAGACCCTCGACGCGGGCATCACCACCGCCCGTGACCTGGCCGGACTCTCCGCCGGGTTCCGGACGGCCATCGAGAGCGGCCGGATCATCGGGCCCCGGCTGCACACCGCCGTGCGGGTCATCAGCCACACCGGCGGCCACGCCGACGTCCGGCTGCCCGACGGCACCGACCTCAGCGCCGGCATGTCCGAACTCGCCGACTCCGTGGACGAGTCGCGCCTCGCGGTGCGCCGGGTGCTGCGCGAGGGCGCCGACCTGGTGAAGATCTGCGCGACCGGCGGCATGGGCAGCCCCTACGACCAGCCCGACGACGAGGGGCTGTTGGAGGAGGAGATCCGCGCGGTCGTCGACGAGGCCCGGCGCCACGGTGCCAAGCCGGTCGCCGCGCACGCCCAGGGCAACGCCGGCATCCTGACCGCGATCCGGGGCGGCGTCACCAGCATCGAGCACGGGTACGGCATGGACGACCAGGCCATCGAGATGGCGGGCGAGCGGGACATCTTCGTCGTGCCGACGCTCTCCACGGTGTACGCGGGCATCAACAAGGCCACGATGGCGCCGTACCACTACGAGAAGAAGGTCCGCTGGTCCGGGATGACCAAGGAGAACATCTCCCGTGCCATCGAACGGGGTTCACGCATCGCGCTGGGCACCGACGCCGCCGTCGGCCCGCACGGCGTGAACCTGATGGAGCTGAGTTATCTGGTGGACCTGGGGATGAGCCCCATGGACGCCATCGTCGCCGGTACCCGTACCTCCGCCGAACTCCTCGGTCTCGACGACCGGTTGGGCACGCTGACCGCCGGTCGCCTCGCCGACCTCGTCATCGCCGACGGCGACCCGCTCGCGGACATCGGCGTCCTGGGCGACCCCGCGAACATCGTCTGCGTCGTCCAGGAAGGCCGCGTCCACAAGGACACCCTCGCCGCGACGACCGACGCGGCCTCCTCGCCGGAGCGGAGGCAACCATGACGGACTCGACGGGCACGGCGGACACGACCAGCACCACGGGCACCACCGATACCACCGGTACTACGGGTATGACGAAGTCGCCGTCCCCCGCCGCTCCCCTCCCCCGGCTCGATCGTGTCCTCGCCGGGATCGAGCGGGCGGGCAATGCTCTGCCCAACCCGATCGCGCTCTTCGCGGCGCTGTTCCTGGCGCTGGCGGTCGTCTCCACCGCGTTGTCGCTCGCGCAGGTGCGGGTCACGGTGCCCGGCACCGACGCGACCAGGCAGATCAACGGGCTGCTCACCGGCGACGGTGTGGCGTGGCTGCTGGAGAACCTCGTTCCCAACTTCGCGACCTTCCCGCCCATCGCGGCCGTGCTGGTCATGATCATGGCGGTCGGGCTGGCGGAGAGGACCGGGCTGCTGGAGACGGTGATGCGGGCCACGCTGGCCCGGGCGCCCCGTTCCGTGCTGCCGTACGCCGTGGCGCTGATCTCCTGCCAGGCGCATCTCATGAGCGACGTCGCCTGCATCGTCATCCCGCCGCTCGCGGCGATGGTGTTCAAGAGCGCGGGTCGCCATCCGGTCGCCGGGCTGATCGGCGGTTTCGCGTGCGTGGGTGCCGGGTACGCCGCCGGTTTCACCATCGGCTCGCTCGACGCCCTGTACGTCGGCATCACCCAGCAGGCGGCGGCGGTGCTGCCCGGTGCCGGATCGCTCCACATCCACCTGCTCATCAACTACTTCTTCACCGCGTCCAGCAGCCTGGTCCTCGGCACGCTCGGCGGTTTCCTGATCAGCCGGGTGCTGGAACCGCGGCTCGGCCCGTACACCGACGCCGGTGACGAGCCCCCGCAGGAGGACCTGGCCCTCACTCCCGTGCAGCGCCGGGGCCTGGTGTGGACGGGGCTGGTCCTCGCGGGGTACGCGGCGGCGGTGCTGGCGATGTGGCTGCCGTCCGGGGCGCCGTTGCGCGGGCCGGGCGGGGCGTTCGTGCCGTCGCCGGTGCTGAGCGGGATCGTGCCGATCCTGTTCGGGGCGTTCCTGCTGGCGGGGCTCACCTACGGGGTCACGGTGAAGGCGCTGACCGGCACGGAGGACGTGGTCACGGCCATGTCCGACTCCGTGCGCACCATGGCGGGCTATGTCGTCCTGATGTTCGTCGCCGCGCAGGTCATCGCCGTCTTCAACTGGTCCAACGTCGGTGTCCTGCTCGCCGTCAAGGCCGCCGCGCTCCTCACCTCCGTGGGGCTGACGGGGTTCTGGGCGGTGCTGGCGTTCGTGCTGCTGGTCTCGGTCCTCAACCTCTTCATCGTGTCGGGGTCGGCGCTCTGGTCGCTGGTGGGACCGGTGTTCGTGCCGGCGTTCATGCTGCTGGGGATGAGCCCGGCGCTCAGCCAGGCCGCGTTCCGGATCGGCGACTCGGCCACCGGGATCATCACCCCGATGAACCCGTACCTCTTCCTGCTGCTCGCCATGGTCCGCCGGTACGAGCCCGACGCCCGCCTCGGCACGCTCATCTCGCGGCTGGCGGTGTTCGTCGTGCCGTTCCTGGTGGTGTGGCTGGCGATTTTGGGGGTCTTCTACGGGTTCGGGCTGCCGTTGGGCCCGGGGGCGGGGATCACCCTGGACCCGGTGTCCTTGCAGGGCGGCTGAGCTGCGGGAGCCTGGTGCGACAGCGGCTGAACGTGCGAGAGGGGCCCGGTCCGTCGACCGGGCCCGCTCTGCTTTCCCCTCCGCATCAGAGCCCCGCAATCCCCCCGGATTCCCCTCCCAGAAGCCCTGATGCCCCGTACGACAGCCAAGGTGGGGCAAGGGTTGTACGGGACTTCCCCGAAGTTCCGGATTTTTTTCTGCGGGCCCCCGGGACCTCCTGGGGGCAGCGGCTCAGGGAAGATGCTGGTGCCAGACCAGTACGGGGAAACGGAGGGAGCCGGGCCGGATGATCGGGACGCTGTTCCACAGCGACGACGTGCCAGTCGAGAACAGATTCGAGTACTGGCGGGAGTTGACGCAACGGGCGATCGCGCCCAGCGTGATGACCAGCCCGTACGCCGACGACTTCTACGCGCAGCAGCGTCTGATGGAGCTGGGCCCTGTGGTCGTGTGGCCGACGATGATCCTGCCGACGCGGTTTCTGCGGACCGAGCGGATGGTGCGGCAGTGCGACCCCGAGATCTACCACCTGACGCTGCTGCTCGGCGGCGGGCTCGGGCTCGACCATGTCGGGCGGGCGGATGTGTACGGGCCGCGTGATCTGTGGCTGACGGACAGTTCCCGGCCGTACGACGTGGGGCCGCCGACGGTCGGGGACGACCATCTGGTCACCGGGGTGGGGGTGGACTTCCCCAAGTCGTTGCTGCCCCTGTCGCCGGAGCGGGTCCAGCCGCTGCTGGGCCGGCGGCTGCCGGGGCAGGAGGGCACGGGTGCGCTGCTGTCGGGCTTCCTCACCGGCCTGACGCGGGAGTCCGAGACGCTCAAGCCCGCCGACGCGCCGCGCCTCGGCGCCGTTCTGGTGGATCTGCTGGCGGCGTGGTTCGCGCAGGTGGTGGAGGCGGAGGCGGCGTTGTCGCCGGAGACGCGGCAGCGGGCGTTGGTCGCGCACATCAAGGCGTTCGTGCGGGAGAACCTGCACGATCCGGAGTTGACGCCTCCGGTGGTCGCCGCCGCGCACCACATCTCCCTCAGCTATCTCCACCGGCTCTTCCAGGAGGACGCGCGGGGCGAGACGGTCGCCGCGTGGATACGGGCCCAACGGCTGGAGGGCGCCCGCCGCGATCTCGCCAACCCGGCGTTGCACGCGACGCCGATCCGGGCGATCGCGGCGCGCTGGGGGTTGGTCCGCGCCCCCGATTTCGCGCGGGCGTTCCGCACGGCGTACGGGATGTCCCCCAGGGAGTACCGGGAGCAGTCCTTGCAGGGCGCGCGGTAGGAACACCCTCCGGTCGGGGTTCTCCCCCAGGGGGCCTGAGCCGGGCGCGGATGCAGAGGCTGTAGACGCAGAGGCAACAGCAACTGTGGACTCTCTGACAACGACAGCCCGAGGGCTCGGCCTGCATCCTGATCGGGCGGTTCACGCAGCGCACGGGGGTCGGGAACAGGAGTGAACGACGTTCCGGTGCGGGTGCCCCATTCTCACGGGGGTGGGATGGAGCATCAGGGCGTCACCGCGACGCGCCGGCCACGTCGTCGGCGTGGCCGAGCCGTTCTCCCCGGCTCCGCGCGACCCGTCCGACGTCCCTGAGACGCTCGACGAGGCGTACCGCGAGACAACGCGGTACGACGCCGGTCGCGCGGAGCCCGGCGAGGACGGCTTCGGCGCGTTCCGGGAGACCGCCCGCCCTGCCGAGCGGGGTGCGGATGCCTCCGGTCGGCTCCGTGCTCGGTGCCGCTTCGGTCGCGCACGTGCGCTACGCCGACGAGGGGACATGCCAACGGGGCTCGCCGGGCCGGGTCGCGCGCTCCTGACCAGCCAGGTCGGCCGTGGGGGCGGACAGTCGCGGGTCGGCGTCGGATGCCGCGGGCACCGTGTTCGAAAAGACAGGCCGTGCGTTCGATGCTCTTCTTCTGGTGAGAGCAGGTTCCGCTCTCGTCATCCGTGGTCGCCGTGTTCGGCTGTACCGCCGGACACGTGCGCCCGCCTTCCCAGGACAGGGAGCCCATGAAGATCCACCACATCGCCCTCGCCGCCCTCGCCACCAGCGCCCTGCTGGTCACCGGCGCCACCACGGCCGAGGCCAACTCGACGACGTTCAGGGCGAGTTCCGGCACGAACGATCAGGTGCGCCGGGACGCCGCCGCCTGTGCCGCGGCCACCACCACCGCGGCCGCCGCAGCCGCCAACGCCTCCAGCACGGCCGCCGGTGCGCAGGCCGACGCCGCCTCGGCCGCCGCCGCGCTCAAGATCTTCGTCGCGGCGAGTCAGGCCGTGCCGCCGGATGCCGCCTCGGAGGCGGCGGCCGCCACCAGCGCCGTCGCCGCCGAGGCCGCCGCCGTCACCTCGTCCACCGCGGCGGCCACCGCAGCTGCCACCGCCGCCACGGCCACCGTCGCCGCGGAGAAGGCCTGCGCGACCTCGTGACGCGGCCTGCCCCACACCGTCCGGACGGTGTGGGGCAGGACATGCCGGTGAGGGCGGAGCCTAGGGCTCAGGTCAGCGGACGGTGACCGTCACGGGCTTGGACGTGGCCTTGCCGTCCACCACGCGGAGGGTCTCCGTGGCCTTGAACTTGTCGGTCAGGCGGTAGGCGCCCTTCTTGACCTTGGTGCTGACCGGCGTCGCGATCCACTTGGCGCCGACCTTCTCCTGGAGGACGACCTTGCTGCCGTCCTTCAGGCCGGAGACCTTGCCGGAGAAGGCCACGGCCTGGCCCTTCTTGGCGTGGGTGGTGCTCGCGGAGAGGGAGATGGTCGGCTTCGGCGCCGGCGCCGCGCTGGCCACCGTGGCGGAACCCGCGACCAGCGCGGCAGAGACGAGAGCGACGGCGGCAATACGAGCGTTCACAGCTAACTCCTTGGTGGTTCGCAAATCTTTCGGTCGGCCCGAGGGCCTTGACCGCATAGACAAGGAGGATGCCGTTCCGGTTCCTGGGATTCGAGAGAAACCGCAGATCAACAGCTACATCATAGAATTCTCATCTTCCCCATGGCCCCTGAACTGCCCTTATTAGAAAGAGCTGTGGAATTGCGACCGGAAAGTGATACGGGAAGATGGGCGGGAGGGCGGCTGGAGACGGACGGGAGAGGGCGGGAGAGGGGCGGGAGAGCCTCGAACGAGGTGCGGGGCAACGGCGGTGGGGGGCGGGGGGGGGGGGGGGGCCCCCCCCCCCCCCCCCCCCCCGGCCCTCACCCCTCCCCCGAGCCCCTCAGCGTGCCGTGTGCTTCACGAAGCGGGCCGCGGTCTCCGCGAGGACCTCACGGCCGTCGCGCGCCCACAGGCCGTCGTTGAACAGCTCCACCTCGATGGGGCCCGTGTAACCGGCCGCCTCGACGTACCCCTGCCACTCACACATGTCGATCGCGCCGTCACCGATCTGGCCCCGGCCGTTGAGGACGCCCTCGGGCAACGGCGTGGTCCAGTCGGCGAGTTGGAAGGTGTGGATGCGTCCGCCCGCGCCCGCCCGGGCGATCTGCGCGGGAGCCGCGTCGTCCCACCAGATGTGGTAGGTGTCGACCGTGACCCCCACCTGCTCGGCCGGGAAGCGTTCCGCCAGGTCGAGGGCCTGCGCGAGGGTGGAGACCACGCACCGGTCGGCCGCGTACATGGGGTGCAGCGGCTCGATCGCGAGGCGGACCCCGCGATCCCGCGCGTACGGCCCCAACTCGCCCAGCGCGTCCGCGATCCGCTCCCGCGCCCCGTGCAGGTCCTTCGAACCGGCCGGGAGGCCGCCCGAGACCAGGACGAGGGTGTCGGTGCCGAGAGTGGCCGCCTCGTCGACGGCCTTCTTGTTGTCGGCGATCGCGGCGGCTCGTTCCGCTGGGTCGATGGCCGTGAAGAAGCCGCCCCGGCACAACGTGGTCACCGCCAGGCCCGCGTCCCGGACCAGCCGGGCCGTCGCCGCCAGGCCGAACGCCTGGACCGGCTCGCGCCAGAGGCCGACCCCGGGGACGCCCAACTCCAGGCAGGCGTCGACCAGTTCGGGCATGGTCAGCTGCTTCACCGTCATCTGGTTGATGGAGAAGCGGGTCAGTTCGGGATCGCTCACTGGTCCACTCCGTACAGGGACAGCAGGTTCTTCATGCGCTCCTCGGCCAGCTTCGGGTCGGGGAACAGGCCCAGGCCGTCGGCGAGTTCGTAGGCGCGCGTGAAGTGCGGGAGGGAACGGGCCGATTGGAGGCCGCCGACCATGGTGAAGTGCGCCTGGTGGCCCGCGAGCCAGGCCAGGAACACCACGCCCGTCTTGTAGAACCGGGTCGGGGTCTGGAACAGGTGGCGCGACAACTCGACGGTGGGGTCGAGGAGTTCACGGAACCCAGCCGCATTCCCCGTGTCCAGCACCCGGACCGCCTCCGCGGCCAGCGGACCGAGCGGGTCGAAGATGCCCAACAGGGCGTGGCTGAAGCCCTGTTCGTCGCCCGCGATCAGCTCGGGGTAGTTGAAGTCGTCGCCGGTGTAGCAGCGCACGCCCTGCGGCAGCCGGCGCCGGATGTCGATCTCGCGCCGGGCGTCGAGCAACGACACCTTGATGCCGTCGACCTTGTCCGGGTGGGCGGCGATGACCTCAAGGAACGTGTCCGTCGCCGCGTCGAGATCGGCCGAACCCCAGTACCCCTCAAGGGCCGGGTCGAACATCGGGCCGAGCCAGTGCAGGATCACCGGCTCGGCGGACTGGCGCAGCAGGTGACCGTAGAGGTCGAGGTAGTCCTCGGGGCCCTGGGCAGCCGCCGCGAGCGCACGCGACGCCATCAGGATCGTGCGGGCCCCCGACGCCTCGACCAGCGCGAGCTGCTCCTCGTAGGCCGCCCGGACCTCGGCCAGCGAACCGGCGGCGAGCTGGTCGGTGCCGACCCCGCACGCGATCAGGCCGCCGACCGCCTTCGCCTCGGCGGCGGACCGGCGGATCAGCTCGGCCGCCCCCGCCCAGTCCAGGCCCATCCCGCGCTGCGCGGTGTCCATCGCCTCGGCCACCCCGAGCCCGTGCGACCACAGATGCCGGCGGAAGGCGAGGGTCGCCTCCCAGTCGACGGCGGCCGCCGAGTCGGGCGACACGTCGGCCAACGGGTCCGCCACCACGTGCGCCGCCGAGAACACCGTGCGCGAGGTGAACGGCGTTCCGGTGGCGATGGCGAGGGGCTCGGGACGCGGCTCGTAGGAGCGCAACCCGCCCTGGAAGTCGGGGAGTCGGATCGTCACAGCTCGATCTCCGGAACGTCCAGGCGGCGGCCCTCCGCCGACGACTTCAGCCCCAGCTCGGCGAGTTGGACGCCACGGGCACCGGCGAGCAGGTCCCACTGGTAGGGCGCGTCCGCGTAGACGTGCTTGAGGAACAGCTCCCACTGCGCCTTGAAGCCGTTGTCGAACTCCTCGTTGTCCGGCACCTCCTGCCACTGGTCGCGGAAGGAGTAGGTGGCCGGGATGTCCGGGTTCCAGACCGGCTTCGGCGTCAGACTGCGGTGCTGCACACGGCAGTTGCGCAGTCCGGCGACGGCCGAGCCCTCGGTGCCGTCGACCTGGAACTCGACGAGTTCGTCACGGTTGACGCGCACGGCCCAGGAGGAGTTGATCTGCGCGATGGCGCCGCCGTCGAGCTCGAAGATGCCGTAGGCGGCGTCGTCGGCCGTCGCGTCGTAGGGCTTGTCGTGCTCGTCCCAGCGCTGCGGGATGTGGGTGGTGGCGATGGCCTGCACCGACTTCACCCGCCCGAACAGCTCGTGCAGCACGTACTCCCAGTGCGGGAACATGTCGACGACGATGCCGCCGCCGTCCTCCGCGCGGTAGTTCCAGGACGGGCGCTGGGCGGACTGCCAGTCGCCCTCGAAGACCCAGTAGCCGAACTCGCCCCGGATGGAGAGAATCCGCCCGAAGAAGCCGCCGTCGATGAGGCGCTTCAGCTTGAGCAGACCCGGCAGGAACAGCTTGTCCTGCACGACGCCGTGCTTGATGCCGGCCGCGTCCGCGAGGCGCGCCAGCTCCAGGGCGCCGTCGAGACCGGTCGCCGTCGGCTTCTCGGTGTAGATGTGCTTCCCGGCCGCGATCGCCTTCGTGAGCGCCTCCTCGCGCGCGGAGGTGACCTGCGCGTCGAAGTAGATCTCGACGCTCGGGTCCGCGAGCACCGCGTCCACGTCGGTCGAGATGTGCTCCAGGCCGTGCTGCTCGGCGAGCGCGCGCAGGGCGTGCTCGCGGCGGCCGAGCAGGATCGGCTCCGGCCACAGCACGGTGCCGTCGCCGAGGTCGAGGCCGCCCTGTTCGCGGATGGCCAGGATCGAACGGACCAGGTGCTGGCGGTAACCCATGCGCCCGGTCACGCCGTTCATGGCGATACGCACCGTCTTGCGTGTCACGTCATTCCCTTCGCAGGTTCGTACACAGCGTCGTACGCGGAGTGGTACGCGGTTGTGTGCGCCGCGCACGCCCTACTGATGAGCGTCACAGCAAGCGCTTTCTATGTAAGGAGAAGCTAGCCTCTGAACAGTGGTCCGGACAAGACCGTGACCGCTTCGAGTTGTTCGACGGCACGAACGGGTGGGGCTGGGGGCCGTAAGGTCTGGACTTGGCCGGTCCGCGTGGGGTGTGCGGCGGGCGGCGAGAGGGACCGGGGCTCGGCCCGGGGGGCGGAAAGCGCGTGCGGGGAGGTGCGGGCATGCGGAAGCAGGACAGGGGCAGACAGGGGCACGTGACGGCGCACAGGCGTACGTACGTGCAGGGAGAGGCACGACGGTGCACGACAAGGTGCACGACGAGGTGCGACGAGGTGCGACGAGTGACGCGTGACCGGAGGACGACGAGATGACGGTGACCCTGGCGGACGTGGCGGCCCGCGCCCAGGTCTCCCCCGCGACGGTGTCGCGCGTGCTGAACGGGAACTACCCGGTGGCGGCCACCACCCGGGAACGGGTGCTCAAGGCCGTCGACGACCTGGACTACGTCCTGAACGGCCCCGCGAGCGCCCTGGCCGCGGCCACCTCCGACCTCGTCGGAATCCTGGTCAACGACATCGCCGACCCGTTCTTCGGGATCATGGCCGGCGCGATCCAGTCGGAGATCGGCGGCCCCGGCGGCCGGGCGGGCGGCGAACGGCTGGCGGTGACCTGCAACACCGGCGGTTCGCCGGAGCGGGAGTTGACGTACCTGACGCTGCTGCAACGGCAGCGGGCGGCGGCCGTCGTGCTGACCGGCGGCGCCGTGGAGAACGTTCCTCATCTGGCCGCCGTCTCCGCCAAGTTGCGCCGGCTCGTGGAGGCCGGGACACGTGTCGTGCTGTGCGGGCGGCCACCGGCCCCGGACACCGGCGCGATCGCGCTGACCTTCGACAACCGGGGTGGCGGCCAGCTGCTCACCGAGCATCTGATCGGGCTCGGCCACCGGCGGCTCGGCTACATCGCGGGCCCGGAGGAACGGACGACGACCCGGCACCGCCTGGAGGGACACCGGGCTGCGCTGGAGGCGGCGGGGATCACGGAGGACCCGCGCTGGACCGTGCACGGCCGCTACGACCGACAGGCGGGCTACGAGGCGACGTTGGAGCTGCTGCGCCGCGACCCGTCCCTCACCGCGATCGTCGCCGCGAACGACTCCGTGGCCCTCGGCGCGTGCGCCGCCCTGCGCGAGTCGGGCCTGCGCATCCCGGACGACGTCTCGGTCGCCGGTTTCGACGACCTCCCGTTCAGCATCGACGCGGTTCCCGCCCTGACGACGGTACGGCTGCCGCTGGCCGAGGCGGGCGCCCGCGCCGGACGCATCGCGATGGGCCGCGAGGACGCGCCCCCCGGCGGGATCGCCACGGTACGGGGGGAGTTGATGGTGCGGGGGTCTTCGGGGGCACCGAGGGGGTAGCGGCGGACGCCGGGAGGGCGGGGGTGGGTCGGGGACGGGGCTCGGTCGGGGGTGGGGTGCGGTCGGGGCGGGGCCCGGTCAGGGGCGGGTCAGGTCAGGGGCGGGGCGCGGTCGGGGGCGAGGTCCGGTCGGGGGGCGGGACGCGGTCGCGGCGGGGCCCGGTCTGGGCCCGTTCAGGCCAGGGGCGGGGCGCGGTCGGGGGCAGCACGCAGACGGTGACGGGGCCCGGTCAGGTGCAGAACGCAGTCAGTGGCGCGCACCGGTCAGGGGCGGGCCCGGTCAGGGCGCGGTCAGGGGCGGGGCCGGTCGGGGCGGGGCGCGGTCAGGGGCAGGGCTCGGGCGGAGGCGCGGACCGGTCGGGGCGGGGCGGGGCGTGGGTGGAGGTGGGGGCGTCAACGGGCGTTGGGGGGTGCCCACTCGTCCGGGGGAAAGCGTCATGAAACGGGTGTTCGTGGGCGGAGGGCGGGCAGAAACCCGTCGAGCAGAACATCGCCGGGCCACCTGAGACCCATACCGGCCCGGCGACAACTCACCAGACCACGGGGGCAATTCATGATCAGGTTCCGGACCGGCAGGGTCGACCGACCTTCCCGTTATTCCCGTTCGATCCACTCGCTGCCGCCCAGCGGGTAGTCGTAGCCGGGGCGGCCGGCGTCGCCGCTCGTGCGGAACGGGGTGCCGTTGTTGTCGATGTGCACGGTGCCGCGTCGGCTGCCGCTCGACCAGTCCAGAGTGAGGTCCCAGCGGACATCGTGCGCCTTGGCGTGCGCGGTGACGTAGAAGACCTCCGGGTCGGACTCGCTGACCTTGTAGGGGAAGTCGCGCTGACCGTTCTTGACGGCGAGCGAGGGGCTGCCGTTGTCGAGGTCGACGTCGAACGACTTGGTCTCGACGCCGCCTCCGCAGCCGACGCCCATCGAGTAGTCGTTCCAGGCGAGCGGCGCCCCCTTGGACACGACGCGGACATGCAGGGCCTCCAGAACGACGGTGTCCTGCCCCGCGCCCTGCACGGTCAGCGCGACCCGCTGGTCACCCGAGGACACCGCTCCGTAGGCGGCTGCCCAGCGCGGCGCGTCCTGCTCGCTCGCGGGCGGGCCGACCTGCTCGGGTTCGCTGTCGACCAGGAAGTGCTGGCTGCACGGGTTGTCGTAGACATAGGGGCGGGTGCCGACGTTCAACGGCACGGCGGTGCTGTCGGCGGTGGGGGTGGGCGCGCCCTGCTTGCCGTCGCCCTTCGTGGTGCCGGTCCCGGCGGAGGCGGAAGCGGAGACCGAAGGGCCGGGGCTCGTGCCGCTCGGGGAAGGGCTGGCTGACTCCTTCGCCGACGGCTTCCCGCTGGCCCCCTCGGGGGTGGTCAAGCCGGTGGCCTCGGCGACGCTCCGCCCTGCCGTCTCCTTCCCCCCGAAGGGCACGCCGACGGCCAGCACACCGGCCCCGAGAACGGCGGCCACGGCAACGGCGGCGATCAGGGCGTTGCGGCGACGTCGGGAGAGGGCCGGGGTGGGGGCGGGGGCGTTGTCGTGCGGGATGTCGGCGACCAAGGGGGCGTCGGCGTGGGGGGTGGGGGGAGTGTCGGCGTGGGTGGGGGCGTCGCTGGGGGTGGGAGTGGGGGCGGGGGTGGGGAGGGGGAGGGGGGAGGGGCCCCCCGAAGTGCTCGGCGAAGTCTCCCCCACCGTCCCAGAAGACCCACCCGCCGACTCCGAAGCCGAACCGGCAGACGCCCCGCCCGCCCCGGAAGTCCCGGAAGCCCCGCCCGCCTCACCCGTCCCGGACGCCTCACCCGCCCTGACCGCCCCGGACACCCCCGACGCGCCGGACGCACCGGACACCCCGGACGCACTGCCCGCACTGCCCGCACTGCCCGCACCGCCCGCACCGACCGCCCCGACCGCCCCCGACGTCCCCTCCGGCACCGCTCGCTCCGCGCGGGCTCCTCTCGCCGCGTCGGCGAGAATCCAGCGGCGGTGGAGTTCGACCAGTTCCTGCGGGGTGGCCCGGCAGAGGCGGGCGAGGCGTTCGACGGGGGCGTAGTCGTGGGGCACCGCGCTGCCGTTGCAGTAGCGGTGCAGCGTCGACGTGCTCATGTGCAGCCGTTTGGCCAACGTTCCGTAGCTCAGCCCCGCGCGGTCCTTCAGTTCCCGCAGCAGCGCCGCGAATCCGTCCGGTTCCCCGGTACCGCTCGCGTCCGACACTCGTCCCACCACTTCTCCGACGTCCCATTCCCGCGTTCCAGGGGTACCACGTTTCCCCTGGTCAGAGGCTGTCCCAGCGTTCCATTGTCCCGCACTCCCCGCAGTTCGTAGCGGCTGGGACGGATCACCCCACAAGCTTCGGTCATCCAAGCACCACACCGACCCGCACCTCGAAGGGGTACCTCCACATGTCCAGCATCCGCACCTCCCGCACTCGCCTTCTGACCGTCGCCGCGACCGTGGCGCTCGCCGGCCTCTCCCTGACAGCGTGCGGCGACGGCTCGGGCGTCACCGACGAAGGCGCGGCGGCGCACACCTCCACGATCACTCCGTCCTCCGGTGACACGCCGTCGGAGAAGGCGACGGTCCCCACCTCCGCCAAGGGCGGCGACACCAGCGACACCGCGGGCAACAGCACCTCCACGCAGGGTGGCTCCTCCGCCGGCTCCAGCGACTCGAAGTCGAGCGTGCAGACGCCGGCCGAGAACGCGTCGTCCAGCAGCAAGGCCGTCACCTGCGAGGGCTCCAACACCAAGACCGTCGCGGCCCCGCTGACCCGGCCCGTCAACCACCTGCTGCTCACCGTCACCAACACCGGCAGCAAGACCTGCTTCCTGTACGGCTACCCGTCCGTCCAGTTCACCGACGCGCAGTCGGTGCCGCCGGTCATCGAGGAGTCCCAGCCGCAGGCCGTCGTCACCCTGGAGCCGGGCCAGTCGGGCTACGCGTCGGTGGCCCTGTCCGCCTCCGACGGCAGCGGTGGCAAGGGCCGCAAGGTGAACGACCTGAACGTCTACTTCTCCGACCGTTCCATGAACGGCAGCGTCGGCAAGGGCGCCCACCCCTCGCTGCCCAGCGGCGGCGTCTACATCGACGACTCCGTCAAGGTCACCTACTGGCAGCAGGAGATGTCGGACGCCATCAACTGGTGATCACGGTGATCACCCGAACGAGGTTCACCCACCCCGGGTGGCGGCGGCCGCGCGGGGTACGGGTGACGTCCCGGTGCCGGGGGCGGCGTTCGGCGCCCGGGCGATTGTCAGTGGGGCGCGCCATGATGGCTGACAGCAGGATCGGTCGGCGGATCTGGCAGCAGGATCTGTCTGCGGATCTGGCTGCGGGTCGGTCGCGTCCGCCGGGCGCCTCGGGACGACGGGAGTGGGTTGTGATGCGGGTCGTGGTGAGTGAGTTCGTGAGTCTGGACGGGGTCGTGCAGGCGCCGGGCGGGCCGCAGGAGGACACCGACGGCGGGTTCGCGCACGGCGGCTGGTCCCACGCGTACTTCGATCCGGAGGTGGTCGGTGGGGCGTTCGCCGCCGGGCTCCAGCGGGCGGCGGGGCTGTTGTACGGGCGGCGTACCTATCTGACGATGGCGGCGGCGTGGCCGGAGCGGGCGGGTGACCCGTTCGCGGACCGGTTGAACGAGTTGCCGAAGTATGTCGTCACCAGCACTCTCGACGACGCCGATCTGACCTGGGCCAACACCACCCGGATTCCCGGCGGTGAGGCGGTCGCCCGGGTCCGGGAGCTGCGTGAGCGGGACGGCGGTGACCTCGCGATGATGGGCAGTCCGACCCTGGTGCGGACCCTCCTCGCGGCGGGTCTCGTCGACGAACTTCAGCTGATCGTGATGCCGGTGCTGCTCGGCGGCGGCAAGTCGATCTTCCCGACGGACGGGATGAAGCGTCCCTTCGAGCTGGTCTCGACGGCCACCGGGAAGACTGGCGCCCAGGTGTGCGTGTACCGGCCCGCCGCCGGCTGAGGGGGCGGGAGCGGTCATGAAACTGGCGTTCTCCACTCTCGGCGTCCCCGGCCTGCCGGTCCCGGATGTGATCCGGCTGGCCAGCGCCCACGGTTTCCACGGTGTCGAGTTGCGCGCGCACCCCGAGGAACCCGTCCACCCCGGGCTCAGCGGTGTGGAACGGGCCTCGGTGGCCGCCGAGTTCAGGGCGAACGGCGTCGAGGTGCTCGGTGTCGCCGGGTATCCGCGTGTGGCCGCCCCCGGCGACGACGGTCCCGTCATCGCCGATATCCGCCTCCTCGTCGACCTCGCCCGCGACCTCGGTGCCCCGTATGTGCGGGTCTTTCCCGGTGCCGGGGAGGAGCAGACCCGGGAGCGGGCCGACGCGACGGCCGCGCGGCGGCTCGGTTCGGCCGCGGAGTACGCCGCCGAGCAGGGTGTGCGGGTCCTCCTTGAGACGCATGACTCGCATCGCACCGGCGCCGACGCGATCCGGGTCCTGGGTCGGGTCGGCCATCGCAACACGGGTGCGCTCTGGGACGTCATGCACACCTGGCTCGGCGGCGAACAGCCCTCGGAGTCGTTCGCGGCCCTCGCACCGTTCCTCGGGTATGTGCAGGTCAAGGACATCGCGTAGGCCGATGACACGACCCCGTTGGCGCTGGGCGCGGGTGTTCTGCCGCTCGCCGAGTGTGTGGAGGTGCTCTCCCGGCACGGCTGGGACGGCTGGTTGTGCTGGGAGTACGAGAAACGCTGGTACGACGAGGCCGCTCCGCTCCCAGAGCTGCTGGCGGCGGGCCACGCCCACCTGTCGAGACTCCTCGACGACTCGGCGTAGAAGGAGAAGGAGGAGGGGAGAACGGGCCCCTCCGACGCTCGCCCACTGAAGGCGTGCCCTCCCCCGCTCCCCCTCGCCTCTCGCTCGCCCACCCCTCGATATTCGATGGCCCGTGTGGAGTGCTGCGGCTAGCGTCCCGGCATGCCTCCCCCGCGAACCCGCCTCGGCCGGGTGTTGATCGATGTCCGGCCGTTGCGCGGTTCTGCTGTCTTCCGGCGGTTGTGGATCGGGCGTACGGCGTCGGGGTTGGGCCGGTTCATGACCGTCGTGACTGTCATGTATCAGGTGTGGGACATGACGCACAGCCCGGTGTGGAGTGGTGCGGTGGGGCTCGCGCAGGCTGTTCCGCTGGTCGGTGTGGGGCTGTTCGCGGGCGCGTGGGTGGACCGGGGTGACCGGCGTCGGATCTATCTGTCGGCGACGGTCGGGCAGGCGGTGTGTTCGGTGTTGCTTGCAGTGCAGGGGTTCACCGGCGGGGTTCCGGTGGCCGGGGTGTTGGTGCTGGTCGCGGGGCAGGCGTCGTTCGGGGCGGTGAGTGGTCCGGCGGCCGGGGTGTTCGTGCGGCGTGTGCTGCCGAAGGAGCAGGTTCCTGCGGGTCTGGCTCTGAACCAGGTCTCCGGGCAGGCGACGATGCTGCTCGGTCCGGCGTTGGCGGGCGTGCTGCTGGGCTGGCTGGGGGTCGCCGTCTGTTATCTGGTCGACGCGCTGGCCTTCGCTTTCTCCTTCTACGGTGCCCATGGTCTGCCCGCGCTGCCGCCGGAGGGCGAACCGTCCCGGGCGGGCTGGCACGGTGTCGTGGACGGGCTGCGGTTCCTGGCCGGTCATCGGGTGGTGCGCGGCGCTCTGATCACGGACCTCGCGGCGACGGTGCTTGCGATGCCGGTGAGCCTGTTCCCGCTGGTCAACACGGAACGTTTCGACGGCAGCCCCCGTACCCTCGGCCTGTTGCTGTCCTCGCTGGCGGCGGGCGGGCTGGTCGCGACGGCGTTCTCGGGCCCGGTCACCCGGCTCGCGCGTCCGGGTCTGGTGATGCTGTGCGGTGCGGGTGCCTGGGGTGTGGCGCTGGCCTGCTTCGGCCTCACGACCAGCCCGTGGGCGGGCCTCGCCCTGCTGGCGGTCGCCGGTGCGGGCGATTCCCTGTCGGTGGTCTCCCGGACCACGATCGTCCAGACCCGCACGCCGGACGCCCTGTTGGGGCGGGTGACGGCGGCGGAGTTGACGGTCGGCCAGGCGGGCCCGCACCTCGGCAACCTCCGCGCGGGCCTCGTCGCGGGTTCCACCTCGGGCGCGACGGCCCTGATAACAGGAGGCCTGCTGTGCACGCTGGCGATCGCCTACGTGGCGACGGTCACGCCGGAACTGCGGGGGTCGACGACCCGGGAGTGAACAGCCCTGTGCGTCAACGGCGGTGCGCTGGGCGGATGTTGAGGGCGGACCCGGGCCGACGTGCACGCCGACCTCACCGACCTCACCGACCTCGCCGTCTGCCCGTTCGCCTCGGCCGATTCGCCCGAGGCGTGCCAACGGGGCTGACTGTCATCGTCGTTGACTTCTCGTCGCCGGGAAGGGCCGTGCACGGTACGGGACTTGGCGTCGGGGACAACGCATCCTCCGCTGCCCTCAAGGACGTTGAAGAACCGTCTCCGACGCACCCGCATCCGCGCTCTCGGAACCGGCCGCCACCGTCACCGCCACCGGCGCTGTCGCCGTCCCCGTTGCCCCCGTCTCCCCGTCGTGGGCCGGACCTGTGGCCGTTGCTCTGCCGCTTCCAACTCCCCTGCCCCGTAGCCCCGTTAGCGAGGTAAGGCCCACTCCGCCCGTCAGCAGTGCTGTTGCGCAGCAGCGTAGGGGGGTGATCGTTTCGTTGAGGAAGAGGGCTGCTGAGGTCATGCCGAAGACCGGGACGAGGAGGGAGAAGGGGGCGACTGTGGTGGCGGGGTGGCGGTTGAGGAGCCAGCCCCAGGCGCCGAAGCCGAGGACGGTGGTGATCCAGGCCGCGTAGAGGACCGTTGCGGCGCCCTGCCAGTCGAGGGCGCGCAGGGCATCGAGGTCGCGGGTGGGGCCTTCGAGGAGGAGGGAGAGGGCGAGGAGGGGCAGGACGGGGACGGTGCTGACCCAGACCATGAAGTTGAGGGCGTCGGGTGGGGCGGCCTTGCGGGTCAGGACGTTGGAGACGCCCCAGCAGGCGGCCGCCGCGATGACCAGGGCGAAGGCGCCGAGGGGTCCGGAGGTGCCTTCGTCGATCGCGGCGACGACGATCCCGGACAGCGCCACGAGCATGCCTGTCAGGCGGATGCGGGAGGGGCGTTCGCCGAGGAACGCGAAGGCGACGGCGGCCGTGAACACGGCCTGGATCTGGAGGACGAGGGAGGAGAGTCCGGCCGGCATGCCCGCGCTCATGCCGACGAACAGCAGCCCGAACTTGGCTACGCCCAGGGCGAGTCCGACGCTCACGAGCCATCTCCAGGCGACCTTGGGGCGGCCCACGAGGAACACGGCGGGCAGGGCGGCCACCAGGAAGCGCAGGGCGGAGAAGAGCAGGGGCGGGAAATGGCCGAGGCCGATCTCGACGACGGTGAAGTTGATGCCCCACAGGGCCGCCACGAGGACGGCGAGGGCCACATGTGCGGGTCGCATACGGCGATCATCAGGGCCCGTGACCGTGAAGCACCAGCGATGATCGGTACCGGGTCGGTTGTAGCATCGCTGAAGAGTGGGTGTCGTCGTCGGGGGAACCGTGCTGGATCTGCAACGTCTTCGCGCTCTGCATTCCGTCGCCGTGCACGGCAGTGTCGGGGCCGCCGCGACCGCGCTCGGCTATACGCCGTCGGCCGTCTCGCAGCAGATCGCCAAGTTGGAACGGGAGACCAGGACCGTGCTGCTGGAACGGGCCGGGCGGGGTGTCCGGCTCACCCCCGAGGCGCAGCAACTCGTGGTCACCGCGCAGGAGTTGCTGGCGATCATGGAGCGTGCGGAGACGGCGTTGGAGGAGCGGCGCGGGGTGCCGGCGGGGCGGTTGACGATCGCCGCGTTCGCGTCGAGCGCGCGGGGGCTGCTGCCGGGGGTGCTGGCGGATCTGGCGGTGCGGCATCCGGCGTTGGACGCCCGGCTCAGTGAGGTCGATCCGCATCTCTCGGTCGGTCTGGTGGCCCGGGGTGCGGTGGATCTGGCGGTCGCGCACGGGTGGGACATCGCGCCGCTGGTGGTGCCGGCGGGGGTGGAGCATGCGGTGATCGGTGAGGACCGGTGCACGTTGCTGGTGCCGGAGGGGCATCCGTTCGCGGGTCAACGGGTCGTGCGGCGGGCGGAGTTGGGCGGGCAGCGGTGGGTGTGTCAGCCGCCGGGGCGGATCTGTCACGAGTGGCTGGTGCGGACGCTGCGGGCCGCCGGGCACGAGCCGGACATCGTCCATCAGGCCGAGGAGAATCCGACGCTGGTCGCGTTGGTCGCCGCGGGTCTGGGCATCGCGTTGATCCCGGAGCTGGGCCGGGGTCCGTTGCCGCCGGGGGTGGTCGAGGTGCGGCTCGATCCGACGCCGGTGCGGCGGCTGTCGGCGCTGTGGCGGGCGGGGGCGGCGCGGCGGCCGGCGATCGCGGAGACCGTCCGTACCCTTCAGGAGCACTGGCCCAGGGTCGTGGATCAGCCATCCCACTGACCCCGTTTGACCGGCGCGCCCCGTCGCACCGGCGGGGTCGACGGCGTCCCGGCGGTTACCGTGCGCACGCCCTTGACTGGCGGAAACTTCCCGGATACGGCTGTACGCACGGAAGTTTCCTTCAGCGGATCATCGTGGATCATCTCCGGAAGGAGCGCATGTGCCCTCCAGACGTACCGTCCTGAGCGCGGCCGCGGGCGTCACCGCGTCCCTCGCGACCGGCACCGCCGCCCACGCCGACGACCAGCAGCTCCGCTCCCTGCTCGGCCGGATGACGCTGCCCGAGAAGGTCGGCCAGCTCTTCGTCATGCGTGCCTACGGCCACTCCGCCACCGACCCCGACCAGGCCGACATCGACGCCAACCTGACCGAGATCGGCGTCCGTACGGCGGCCGAGCTGATCGCCCGTTACCGGGTCGGCGGGATCATCTACTTCACCTGGGCGCACAACACGCGCGACCCGCGCCAGATCGCCGCTCTGTCCAACGGCATCCAGCGGGCCTCGCTCGCGCAGCCGCGCGGGCTGCCGGTGCTGATCTCCACCGACCAGGAGCACGGCGCGGTCTGCCGGGTCGGGGCGCCGGCCACCTTGCTGCCGGGCGCGATGGCGATCGGCGCCGGGGGCTCCCGCGCGGACGCCCGCACGCTGGCCCGGATCTCCGGCCGGGAGCTGCGCGCCCTCGGCATCCGCCAGGACTATGCGCCGGTCGCGGATGTGAACGTCAATCCCGCCAACCCCGTCATCGGCGTCCGTTCCTTCGGTGCCGACCCGGACGCGGTCGCCGGGATGGTCGCCGCCGAGGTGGCCGGATATCAGCGGTCCTCGGTGGCGGCGACCGCCAAGCACTTCCCGGGGCACGGGGACACCGCCGTCGACAGCCACTTCGGGTTCCCGGTCATCACGCACAGCCGTGCGCGGTGGTCGGCGCTGGACGCGGTGCCGTTCCGGGCGGCGATCAGGGCGGGGGTCGACTCGATCATGACCGGGCATCTGATGGTCCCGGCCCTGGACGGCTCCGGCGATCCGGCCACCCTCTCGCACCCGATCCTCACCGGGGTCCTGCGGGGTGAACTGGGGTACGACGGGCTGGTGGTGACCGACGCGCTGGGCATGCAGGGCGTGCGCACGAAGTACGGCGACGACCGGGTCCCGGTGCTCGCGCTGAAGGCGGGCGTCGACCAGCTCCTCAACCCGCCGTCGCTTGAGGTCGCCTGGAACGCGGTCCTCAAGGCCGTGCGGGAAGGGGAGTTGACCGAGGCGCGGCTCGACGAGTCGGTGCTACGGGTCCTGCGGCTGAAGGCTCGCCTCGGGCTCTTCGCGCAGCCGTACGTCCGGGAGGGCGAGGTGGACCGGGTCGTCGGTGTCCGGGCGCACCTCGCCGAGGCCGACCGGCTGGCCGAGCGGACGACGACGTTGCTGGCCAACGCGGATGGGCTGCTGCCGTTGTCGCCGCGTACGCATGCCCGGTTGCTGGTGGTGGGCGCCGACCCGGACTCCCCGTCCGGCACCACGGGGCCGCCGACCGGCGTCCTCGCCGAGGCCCTGACGGGGCTGGGGTTCACGGCGACCGCCCGGCCGACGGGGGTGAGTCCGTCGGCGGACGTCATCTCGGACGCGGTGGCGGCGGCCGGGGGCGTGGACGCCGTCGTCGTCGGCACGTACAACCTGACGGCGGACAGTCCCCAGAAGACCCTGGTCGAACGGCTCCTGGCGACCGGGAGACCGGTGGTGGCCGTCGCGATCCGCAACCCGTACGACATCGCCCAACTGCCCACGGTCCGGGCCTGCTTGGCGACCTACTCGTGGACGGACGTCGAACTGCGGGCCGCCGCCCGGGTGATCGCGGGCCGGGTCCGGCCCCGGGGCCGCCTCCCGGTCCCGGTCCCGGCGGCCGACGACCCGACGAAGGTGCTCCACCCCCTCGGGTACGGGCTGTCGTACGGCACGTAGGGATACCGCACGTAGGGGTACCGCACCTAGATGAGTGAGTCCGATGTGTGTGCTGGTAGCGACCATGGCGAAGGGCGCCCGTTGGTCAGTGTGTGAAGACAGACCTGGACGCCCTTCTGA